>CAIVDC010000034.1 GCA_903904605.1 uncultured Sterolibacterium sp. | reverse complement strand
TGACGAATTCGCCGCCCAGGGAGACGACCTGGTCGGCCACCTCGGCACGGGTGTCGTTGGCGCGCACGATGGCGCCCAGGCTGACAGCGGTGCCGATCGCCGCCAGGCCGGCGACGCCGGCGCCGGCGATGAAGACCTTGGCCGGCGGCACCTTGCCCGCGGCGGTGATCTGGCCGTTGAAGAAGCGGCCGAAGGCGTTGGCGGCCTCGATCACGGCGCGGTAGCCGGCGACGCCGGCCTGGGAGGTCAATGCGTCCATCTTCTGGGCGCGCGAGAGCGTGCGCGGCAGCGCGTCGATGGCCAGCACGGTCACTTTCCTGGCGGCGAGCTGCTGCATCAATTCCGGGTTCTGCGCCGGCCAGATGAAGGAGACCAGCGTCTGGCCCTCATGCATCAGGGAGACTTCCTCGGAGGTGGGTCCGCGCACCTTGAAGACGATGTCTGCGGCCGCCCACAGATTGGCCGCGCCTTCGATCACTCGGGCGCCGGCGGCGCGGTAGGTATCGTCGCTGAAATTGGCCGCATCACCTGCGCCGGATTCTACGGCGACCGCGAAACCCAGCTTGATGAGTTTTTCGACGACCTCGGGAACGGTGGCAACGCGTTTTTCGCCCGGGAAGACCTCTCTCGGTACTCCTATCATCAAAGCCATACTTCTTCACTCCATTGTGGTTGAGCGAGCCGGACTCCGCGTAGCGCAGCGCGCTGGGCATTTGCGCGGGGGGGCCTAATGATACTTCCAAGCGCCTTGCCCTGCTTGATTTGGATCAATTCGTGCCATCAGCCCGGACGTGGAGCAGCCTGTGCAGATTCCTTCCGCTCGACCAGCCGCACGATCACCGCCGAAATATTGTCGCCCTGCCCTCTTGCCCGTCGGCGCACTTCTTCGATCAGGATCTCCGCGGCCGCGCGGGGCGGATGCTGCGCCAGCACGCTGCCGAGTTCGGCATCCGAGCAATGGGCCCAGAGGCCGTCGGAGCAGAGCAGAAAGGCGTCGCCAGCGACCAGCGGCGCTGTCCCGCCGAAAGAAATCTGCGGCCGCTCCTGGGCGCCGAGGCAGGAAAGCAGGATGTTTCTTTCGGGATGCCATTCCGCGTCGGCCTCGCTGATCAGCCCCTTGTTCACCAGATCGGCGACCAGCGAATGATCATTGCTGCGGCTCATCAGGACGCCGTCGCGGTAGTGATAGATCCGCGAGTCGCCGCAGTGCGCCCAATCGACGCGGTCACCATGCAGCATCAGCAGGCATGCCGTGCTGTGGGGATCCTGCTCGCTGGTGTAGCGCGTCAGGCTGATGGCATCATGGGCGTCATCGATACCCGTAGCCAGCATTTCGCGCACCGGTTGCGCCGGACCGTAGGCCTCGAAGGCGCTCTTCGCGGTGAGCAGGACCTGCTCGGCCGCCATCGCACCGCCGGAGCGCCCGCCCATGCCGTCGGCCAGCACGGCCAGGAGCATGCCGGGACGCCGGGAATGCGGCAAAAGCGCGACGCGATCCTGCTGGTCTTGGCGATCGCCGATGTGCTGGGCGGTGCAGGTTTCGAGGCTTAGCGGCATGTGGCTATTATAAGGGCCAGCCAGGCAATGTCGGCACCGCGGCGACTCGCCGCCGTTTTTCGGAAGTCTCCTGCAAGCTATACTCCGCCATTCCCTTTTCCCATGGAGATGTATCCATGTATTCCGGCCGCGGCTACAACGAAGTAAACATCGGCGACCGCTACGACGGCGCCCTGACCTTGACCGAAACCCACATCGTGCTAGGTGCGGGCCTCTTCGGCGACTTCAATCCACTCCATGTCAACCAGCCTTTCGCCGAAGACTCGCGTTACGCCGGCCGCATCGCCCATGGTTACCTGACCAGCAACGTGATGGCGGCGCAGTTGGGCATGATCTTTCATGGCACGGCCATCGCCTACCTTGAACATTGCTGCCGCTTCACGGCACCGGTACGCGCGGGCGACACCATGAAAACCTGCTGGACCATCACCCAAAAAGATCCCAAACCCAAGCATCAAGGCGGAATAGTCAGTTTGAGCGGCAGTTGCACTAATCAGGAAGGTATCAGGGTCGCCGAAGCAGAGGCCAAGATGCTGGTCCGAGATAATTGACCGGTTCGGTCGTGCAACGCGGTTCGGTATGGCGACCGGTGGTTGATGGCTGCCCCCGGTCAATGCTTCCCTGCCGGCGAAGGCAGCTGTGCCGGGGCGACCATGACGATCTCGACGCTGCGAAACGCCGCTTCGCCGATTTCCCGTTCCCGGGCGGTTTGCCGGGGTGCCGGGTAGATGGCGAGCTCCTGCACCTTGATCCCGCTTCCCGTGAACCATCGACCGACCGCCGCGACCCGCCGCCGGGCAAGTACCTTGCTGCCGCCGGCGGTGCTGCTGGCGTGGCCGGTCAGGCGGACTTCCTTCACACTCCAGCGCGCCAGAGCCCAGGCGATCTCCCGCAACCGTGCCGCGGCCGCCGCGTCCAGCGTATATGCGCCTGAGGCAAACTCCACCGGAGGAAGGTCTGTGACCGGCGGCACCACGGTGAGATGCCAATCGGGGTAACGGCGCATCAAGGCCGCTTCGATATCGTGCCAGGCGGCAAGGCCGACCCCGGCCTGAATACGCGGGACGATGACCACGGTCTTGCGTTCAGGGTTGACTTCGACGGCGGCGAGCGGAAACGGGAGCTCCGAGCGCAGGGCTGCGACCATGTCGACGCCGAGCCGGGCGACATCCAACTTGCCCGCTATTCGATTTCGGGCGACGGCGAGGGCTTCCGGATCGTCCGCCTGCAATTGGGTCAGGTGCAAAGCCACCGGAACGCCCAAGGATGCCTGTATCTCTTTGCGCAGCTGGACGTCGAACCCGGGACGGGTCTGGTCGCTGACGATGATCGCTTCCACGAAAGGCGGTTCGCCGCCGTTAAAGCGGATGCGCATCTGGGCAAGTTGCCCGTTCTTCATATGCTCCGCACCCGCCTCGAGGATATCGTGAACCGTCGTCTGGACACGACTCTCCCAGGCGATGCTCCTCAACGACAGGTACAACGGTACTGCCAGCGGGGCCAGGACCAGCAGCGAAACGACTGCCTGCGCGGCAAATCGCTTGCGCAAGCCGCCGCGCCCGAAACCGTACCATTCGGCTATGGCCGCGACGGCCAGAGCAATGGCGACCATGTTGGTGACGAACAGCAATAGCGCACCGCGGGCTACCGTCCATTGCCAGGTTGCCAGACCGTAGCCGACCACGGCCAGCGGTGGCATCAGGGCAGTGGCAATGGCGACGCCGACGATGGCGCCGCCGCGGCCGCGAATCATCCCATAGCCACCCGCAGCGCCGGAAAGGATGGCGACCGCCAGATCGAGCAGGTTGGGCCGGGTGCGGGCGAGAATTTCCGAAGTCAATTCCCTGACCGGAGAAATCCACACGATTGCGGCCGCGAATCCCACCGCAGCCAGAGCGCCGACCAACAGCGCAAGCGCGCCCCGTTTGCCGAGTTCCACGTCGAAGCCCGCGATGGCGAAGCCGGTGCCGACGATCGGCCCCATCAGCGGGGAAATCAGCATGGCCCCGATGATGACGGCCGGAGAGTTGAGCAGCAAGCCTATGGTGGCGATGCCCGCGGCCATCGCCACCATGAACACGTAGTTGAAGGAAAGCGCTGCTTCCTGCTGGGCGCGCCCGATGATCTCCTGGTGCTGGACAGAGCGCACCAGGCGGTTCCATCGTCCTTTCCAGACCCTCGGACCAAGCATCAGGACCTGCCCCAGGCTACCGAAGGTCGACGCCGCCGCGCGGGCCATATGGCGCTTGCCCGGGCCGGAAAACGGCTTTTCGTCTTTCCCCTGGTTCATTTCGGAAGTTCCGCTCTTCGTCGCACCCGCCACCGCGCCTGTCCGGACCGGATCCATCCGCCGGCCTCCCGGCTCCCCGGTGAGGCGGAAAATCCGAGGAGCGCGACAGTCCAGAAGAGAAATCCCGCGCCCTCTTTCACCGCAACATCATACGCGATCTCCCGAAGCCGGACGGCAAGACGCCGCATGACGCAGATGAAGCATGATGAAGGAAGGAGACTTCCGAAACATTTTCTTGCAAATGAATAGGGAACCAGATTCCGGAAACCCTTTCTATACATTGGTATCCGTTGAGCGCAGGTGAAGCGTTTTTGAATACCGATGACCGAAGCCAAGCCCGAAGCCAAGCCGATGGACCCGCGATTTGGCATCTCGTATGAGTAAGAGCATTTATGGAGGAACCTCACAATATGACCCTGCTGAACAACGAAGTACTCGAACGCTTTTTGTCCGACTCAAGAAGGTATTTGGAGCAATAACCGTTTAAGGCGGCCGGCACCCACTCCCCTTTCCCCAAGCCGGTTCGCCAGGAAGGCCCCCGTTCCCCCTTTCGGGGGCCTTCCACCTCTTGTTCATGGCCACATGAAGCGAAGGGCATGCTTCGTACATCCTCGCTTTCTGCCGTTCGTTTCGCTCGGCCACTGGCAGCCCACGGTGCCGCCGCTGCCTGAGGGCTATTTCTCTCCGAGCACAGTTCGAAGCCCCTCGATCAGAGGAGTCAGTTGTGAGAGCAGTGCAGTGGAGTAATCGTCGATCCGGTCCCGTCCCGCTTCGTTGCGGATTGCCGAATCAAGCGAAGCCGCCGCCTCCGATAACGGTAGCGCGCCGACGTTGCCGGCGGAACCTTTCAGCGTGTGGGCGATTTTCTTCAGAGTGTCGAAGTCATGAACGGCCAGCCCCTCGGAAAGTCGCGCTGCGTCCTGGGCATGGCCTTCGGCGAATAAAGTCAGGATCCGCTTATAAGTGACCAGGTTGCCGCGCACCAGGTCCAGTCCGCGTTCGATGTCCAGTCCTGGAACCAGAGCCAGTCTGTGACGCCATTCGGCCGGATCCGCGACCTGAGCGATTTCAGCCAATGGCTTGGCCACGCCGCCCGGGACAGCCTGCGGCGCCGGTGAGCCGGCGTCGCGGGGATGCTCCTGGGCCTTCGGCAGCCACTTCAGCAGCATCTCGTAGAGGGCGTCGGGATCGACCGGTTTGGCGATAAAGTTGTTCATTCCCGCCGCCTGGCAGGCGCGGCGGTCCTCGTCGAAGGCATTGGCGGTCATGGCCAGGATAGGAATCTTTTCCCGGCCAGGCATCGCGCGAATTGCGCGGGTTGCCTGCAGGCCGTCCATCCGCGGCATCTGCATGTCCATCAGGATCAGGTCGTAGGTGTTGACGCGCACCTTGTCCACGGCTTCGCGGCCATCGAAGGCGATATCCACGGCCAGACCCGTCTCATGGAGCAGTTCCAGCGCGACTTCCCGGTTGACTTCGTCGTCTTCGGCCAGCAACAGCCGTGCGCCGGCATGCCGGCGCAGTTCGGCCTCGGCGCTCTCTGCACGGGCGGTCGCGACCGGCAGGGCACCTTGCCCCCTTTGCAGGCGGGCGGTAAACCAGAACTTGCTGCCCTTGCCTGGCACGCTCTCCGCTCCGGCTTCGCCTCCCATCAGTTCGGCCAGTTGCCGGGTGATGGCAAGTCCGAGGCCGGTGCCGCCGTATCTCCGGGTGGTCGAGGCATCGGCCTGCTCGAACGCATGAAACAGGCTGGAGATCTTTTCCGGAGCGATGCCGATGCCTGAATCCTCCACCTCGAAGCGCACCAGAAACTGGTCGCCGCCGTCGCCCAGCAGAATCGCGCGCAGGGTGATGGAACCCCTCTCGGTGAACTTGACGGCATTGCTCGCATAGTTGAGCAGCGCTTGGCGCAATCTCATCGGATCCCCCCTCAGCCAGAGGGGAGGTGAGTCAGGATCGACCTTTACCGTCAGTTCCTTGGCCTTGACCTGAGGGGTGATCAGGAAATGAACGTTGTCCAGAATACTCGAAAGGGAAAAGTCCGTCTGTTCCAGTTCCAGTCTGCCAGCCTCGATCTTCGAGATATCCAGGATGTCGTTGATGATGGCCAGAAGATGGGTGGCGGCGGTGTCTATCTTCCCCAGCCGTTCGGCCTGCTCGCGTGTCGGCATGGCGCGGCGCAGCAGATGGGTGAGACCGATGATGGCGTTCATCGGGGTTCTGATCTCGTGGCTCATGTTGGCCAGAAAGGTGCTCTTGGCACGGTTGGCGGCCTCCGCCGCATCGCGTGCCCGCGCCTGGTCGTCGGCCATGCGGCCCTTCTCGAGTTCCAGAGTCAGCGCATCCGTGAGGGTGTCGTGGAGATAGTTGGCGCTGCGCAGCGCCCCGCCCAGAAAGACCAGGGTCATGACGCCGAACACCCAATCGACGGGCACTCTGGCACCGGCAAAAACGATCAGCGCAACCCCCAGCAGCATCGGCACCGCATAGAAAGTGAATGCCGCCTTCACTGCGGAAAGAACGGGAACCGCCCCGGCTACCAGGCCGGCCAAGGCCAGCGCCGTCAGGAAGCGGTACGAGTCGGTGTTACCCCACATGATGATGCCGCCGCCGACGACCCAGAGCGTGCTGGTCAACGCAATGCTGAGAACATAGCGAGTACACCAGATGTCCGCTTCGGTCACGCCTGGCGCTGTGGTCTCGTAGCGCCGCACCAGCACGTAGCGCGCAAGCGCCAGCGCCATCATGAACAGCCACCAGACGAGGATGATCGCTCCCGGACGGCTGATGTAACCGAGATAGGCGATGAGCGTCGCGACCACGACATTGATTGCCTGCCCCAGACGGACATTGCGATAAAGCAGCGCCGTCTGTCTGGCCAGGATTTCGGGATTGCCTATGGGATACGCCGGATTCGACATGTCCGGCATTCTACATCGCTGGCAAGCGGCCGTTGCAGGCGTTGTCCGTCGTGGCAAGCCATCGGGACGGCGCCCGTATCAACGAGCCATATTGCGAGGCTTTCAACAGGGACCCGTTAGCCCTCGCCGCGATAGTGGTCGGCTGGAAATATCGATCCGGACTGCGCGCTGTCAACGGCAAGTGAGACCGCAATCGGGCCAATCACCTTCGAAGCGGAGGCAAGCGGGTCTTCGCCAAGACCCGTTTTCGGATCGACGGAAACACCTCCAGGCCGCGCCCGAACTATCCGGCTCAGAACCTGTAGGCAGCCTTCACTCCAGCCAGCCAATTTCGTCCGGGCGCTCCTTCGTAAAACTGGCTGGCTGCCTGATTGACGATGACTGAAGCCACGTAGGATCGGTCGAGCACGTTATCTACCCTTGCAAATTCGGTGATTGACCAATTTCCGAGGCCCTGTCTGGCAATTGCGCGCAGATTGACGATCCCGTAGCCACTCGCAGCGGCTCTGTTCAAATCATTCGCCGCCATGCTGCCTGCGGCCCTGCCCTCGACGGCAAATTCAAGAGATCGATCGATCCTGCGCCAGATCATTTCGCCGAAGAAACCATGATTGGGCACGCCCGGTATGCGATTGCCGCTATTGACTATAGTGGCAGTCGTCACGTTCGCGGTGTCGGTCACATTTTCCATATAGGCCCGCCGAACTTTTGCCTCCAGATAGCTATAGGCCACGTTAGCCTGCAACTGATAAGGAAGTTGCCATTGCGCACTCAATTCCAGTCCTTCGCGACGCGTCCTGGGAGCGTTCATGTACGCGGTCTTGCCACCATTGCTGGCAGCGATCACCACATCATCGCTTGTCTCCGAATGAAACAGCGCGACTCTCGCATGTGCCGTGCGGGAAAGCTCGCTCTTCAATCCGATTTCCACCTGTTCGGTGCGACCCGCCAGCAGTCCGATGTTGCCGGTATTCTTCCCACCAAAATTCACATAACTCGGGCTGTAGAGTATTTGGTTAAGGGTGGGCGTATCAAAGCCGATCCCATAGGAGAGGTACACATTTGTGTTTGGCTGCACGTAGTATTGCGCCGAGGCCATGCCGGTCACGGCTCGATAGGTATGTGAGCCCAAGGCGGGCAATGCGTTGTTGCTGGTTGCAGTCAAGGTGGTTCCCGATCGCCTTACCCCGGTTATAACAGCGAGACGCTCGCTTGGACGCAATTCCCATTGAAAGAAGACGTCGAGATTGCGGGCTGCCATGGCGTAATCCTGGTCGGTTGCCGCGACCAGTGCCTGGCCGGCAGAATTGGCGAAAGTCAAGCGGCGATCCTGGTTCCCGTTGCTATCCACGCCGGCAACCAGTTTCACCGGCATGGCGGAGACTTCCCCTTTATGGAGCCATTTGCCGCTTATGCCATAGTACTCGCGATGCAGATTCACCACGCCATTAACTGCCGAAGCAAGATACTGCTTGGTTTGTCGCTCGCCATCATACAAAGAGAAGGTTGCCGAATCGCTCGAACCGAAACGCTGGTTTACAAAGATGCCGCCCTGTGTCTGATCGACGCGCTTGCGCGTGTCATAGGTAGCAGTTCCGCTACCCGCGGCTTGCGGGTCGCTCTGCAACTGCTCGCGGGTCAGGCCCAGCGGATCCAACGCGCTCAGATGAACGCTGTTGGCGACCACATTGACCGACGTATCCGCGCCAAGCATGAACCTCAGTTTGGCATTATCATTTTTGCGGTCGGCAGTACTATGCTCCCGGTAGCCGTCGGTATGCAAGGAGCCGGTATCGAAAACATAATTGATTTTGCCTTGCTCCCCGGCGGCCTTAATACCATACTTGAGTTGCCCGTAAGAACCGCCGGAGAAATAAGGGGTCGCCTCGATGCCCGGCTTACCGTTCTCCGTAAACACGCTGACGACTCCGCCCGCCGAATTGCCATAGAGTACTGAAAATGGACCCCGCAGCACCTCCATATGATCGGCGGAAGCAAGATCGATATGGGAGATCTGGCCCTGGCCGTCTGCCGCAGTGCCTGGTATGCCGTCAACAAAGATCCTGATGCCGCGTGCGCCAAAAGCCGAATTGGCGCCGAAACCGCGCGAGGAAATCAGCAGGTCCTGGGCATAGTTCTGGCGATTCAGCGCAAAGATTCCGGGCGCACGCTCCAGTGGCTCGGACAGATTTTCCTCCGCCTGGCCGTCATGGATCTGCTGCGAACTCACCACGTCGATTGAAGCCGCCGTGTCCAAGACGCGCTGTTCCGTCTGGCTGGCGGAGACCACGACTTGCTCGAGTATCAGCGGTTCGTCGCTTGCTGCCCTGCTTGCCGAGCTGAATGCGCCGAGCGTAACGAGCATGCCGAGAGAGCAGCGCATGTCCGGGCGCATGAAGAGCTTCGTCATTCCAGTGTTGGCCTTACGCCCATGTTATTTTTTCGATAGCGAGTACGAACCGGAAACCGCGTCGAGAACCGGCCAGCCAGTTCATGGTCCGCTGCGGGCGACCACGGCAATATGCGGCCTCACAGTCGGGTCATCATTCGGAACCCTTGAAGTTGAGCGGCGGCAGATCCTGCTTGTAACGGTCGACAGAGGCTTTCTGCCGTTCCCGTGGCGTCCACTGGCTAAGCAGAAGGCCCGCAATGACGATGATCGCCCCTATGGTCTGAAAAATCGTGGGGATGAATCCCTTGACGAGGGCATCGAGCACGAACGCGGTGATCGGCACCAGCAGGATGAACGGCGCGACCACGACGGCGCCCGCACTGGCGATGGCCTTGAACCACAGCATGAATGGTACGGCCGTCAGCAGCAGCGCCAGGATCACGAAACCGGCGAAGTTGATCCCCGTGATCAAGACCGGAATATCCTTGGCCAGCAGCGCAAGAATGGATAGTTCGACGCCGGCGATGAGCAATTGCCATCCGGTAAAGGACAGCATCGACATCGGCGGCTTGCCCCATTTGTTGATCAGGACGCCTCCCAGCGCCATCGAGAGCGCACTGCCCAGCGCCGCTGCGACGCCGATCACGTCGATGCTGGCATCGCCCTTGAGTACCACCAAGGACACGCCGGCCACACCGATCAGCACGCTGGTGATCTTCAGCACCGTCGGCCGCGCACCCAGGATGAGCCAGCCCAGCAGTATGATACACAAGGGACTGAGCATCTGAAAAATCGCTGCAACGCCACCGGGAAGACGAAGGGCGGAGATGAACAGCAATGCGAAGAACAGGCCGGCGTTAAGCGTGCCCAATACGACCAGCTTGCCCCACCAGGCGGCGACCGGCAGCTGTCGAGTGAACAGCAGCAGGGCTAGCGCACCGCCCAGCGCCCGCACCGCGGCGATCAGCAGCGGGTTGTGGGGCAAGAGAGTCGTCGAAACGACATAGGTGAAACCCCACAGGGTCGTGGCAATCGCGGCCGCTATTTTTGGGTTCATGGCATGTCCAGCCGATAAGGTACGGTATCGTCTCACATTTTCAGAACGAAGCAGAAGGCTTCCATTCCGCACGGATCTCGGAGCGCTGAAGAGGCTCAAGGCTCGGCGACAGTCGCATTGTCTTTCCGCATTTCCCGAGAAGTCTCGGCTTCCTAGTCGCTTTCTCTGCCGCGACTCGATGAACCGCAATGAGCCGAATGACACCGCCGCCATGGTCGCGCACTGCTAAACTCAGCCCATGTCAACAACCCGCCTGTCCGGTCTGCTTGGCCAGCGCCAGTTTGTCCGTTTCCTGTTCGCGCGCTTGGCCGGCACGATGGCCAACCAGATGCTCATGGTGGCGGTTGCCTGGCAGATGTACGACATCACCTCCAGCGCCTGGGACCTCGGTCTGGTCGGCCTGTTTCAGTTCGTGCCGGCGCTCTTGATGATCCTGCCGGCAGGCCATGTGGCCGACCGGCACCATCGCGGCCGCATCTTCGCCGCCTGCATGCTGACGCAGGCCGCAGTGGCCTTGCTTCTGGTGGCGGCGAGCCAAGGCGGATTTGCCACTCGAGGACTGATCTTAGGGGTGTCGGTGGTGCTGGGCGTGACTCGCGCCTTCCAGATGCCGGCACAGCAGGCCTTGGCCCCTTTGCTGGTACCAGTGGAATTGATCCAGCGCGCGATTG
Organism: uncultured Sterolibacterium sp.; assembly: GCA_903904605.1. Classification (GTDB taxonomy): domain Bacteria; phylum Pseudomonadota; class Gammaproteobacteria; order Burkholderiales; family Rhodocyclaceae; genus CAIYYX01. The sequence goes on along the minus strand of CAIVDC010000034.1, from coordinate 1,211 downwards.
CACTCAACGCCAGCAGTGTGCAGGCCGCCGTCATCTGCGGCCCCGCGCTCGGGGGCGTGCTTTATGCGAGCGGCGCTACAACCGTCTACGCTTGTGGTGCGGTGCTACTGTTACTGTCCAGCGTGCTTACACTGTTCGTCCATTACCGCCCCCGACATCTAGCAGCTCCGGCCGGTTGGCGCACGGTATTCGCCGGCGTAGCCTTCGTCTGGCAAAGCAAGGTTTTGCTCGGGGCGATTTCCCTGGATCTGTTTGCGGTGCTGCTGGGCGGCGCGACGGCGCTGCTGCCGATCTACGCGCGGGACATACTCCATACGGGACCTGAAGGCCTAGGCCTGTTGCGCGCTGCGCCCTCGGCAGGCGCGCTTGCGATGTCACTGGCGCTCACGCGCTGGCCGCTCCACCGCCAAGTGGGCCACCGGATGCTGTCGGCGGTCGCGCTGTTCGGAGTAGCCACCCTCGCGTTCGGCTTGTCCACCCATTTCGGACTGTCGCTGATCGCACTGGCCATTACCGGCGCAGCCGACAACATCAGCGTAGTGACTCGCCAGACCCTGGTTCAGCTGGAGACGCCCGACGAAATGCGCGGCCGGGTCGCTGCCGTCAATTCGATCTTCATCGGAGCGTCCAACCAGCTCGGAGAATTCGAGTCTGGCGCAACAGCCGCCGCATTCGGCCCGATTGGCTCCGTGGTGCTCGGTGGCCTGGGAACCCTGCTGATTGCTGCCGCTTGGTGGCGGCTATTTCCATCTCTGGCGCAACGTGACCGGATGGTTTGAACCGCCCAGGAATGGGTTCCTCAAGCACTTCGGCCGAGCGAAGCCGGGCCGAACCCGATGCGGCGCAGGATAGTGCGCCGCTATTCGATCATGATCGCGTCCTGCGTGACCCGAGCACTCTCGCGGCGCCGGGCCCGTCGCTCGAACTCAAACCGCCGCCTGCGCCTGGTACAGGCTACCAACCGGCATCCAATCCACGGGCAACACGGCCCGGTAGCCGTGCTGCGCAGTGTCGAACATGTTGCACCCACCGGTTGAAGCCGCAGCGGAAATGGGCCGTTCAATCTCCCGTGGTGCCGATCACTTCGATCTCGACGCGGCGATCGGGCTGCAGGCACTCGATCACTTTCTTGCTCTTCTTGCCCTTGCACTCGCCCGGCTTGGTCACGGGCTGCTTCTTGCCCTTGCCTTCGGTGTAGACCCGGTTCGGCT
>CAIVDC010000033.1 GCA_903904605.1 uncultured Sterolibacterium sp. | reverse complement strand
GCTCCTTGTGCTCCATGGCGAGGATCTCGTCCAAGGACCAGTGGAAGTGGTACCCGATGTAGGCTACCTCCTGGTAGAGCCGGTCCAGGGGGTAGCTTACGATTCCCCCAAGTCACCGCCGGTGTCCACCTCGAACGCGTGTCCGCACTCCGGGCACTTCGCCTTGACCATCGCCGAGCCTTCCTCGTTGATGCGGCGGTAGAAGTCCTGCAAGTACGCGAGATCCGTCGAGAACAGCGATTCGATGACAGACGGGTTGATCGACTTGAGCGAACCAAGCGTCTCGATCACGCGCGACAGCAGAATGATCACGAGATACGCGCGGTTGTTCTGCACGCGGTAGTCCTGCAGCGGCAGGATCTCGTCCTTGGCGGTCGCCAGGCGCATGACGCCCTTCTTGTGGACGTTGCCGTCCTTGTCGACGTAACCGCGCGGCAGCGTGAACTCGAACTGGGTGATGAATGACATCGTTGGGGTCCTTCTTGGGGCGGCAAGGCGGCCGCAGAGCTAGGAAAGCAGACCACATCAGGGGCTTGGCGGCAAGCCTTCGCAATTGCCGGTTCCGGTTCCGGTTCCGGCTCCGGCTCTGGTTCCGGCGCGGATTCATCAAAAGCGGCGAACCCCGCCCCAGCGAAAGCCGGAGCGGGGTCCACCAGAGAACCGATTGCGGCTAACCGCGCTCGATCTTCTCGAGGGCCAGCTCGAGCTCTTCGACGTTGACGTCGGTGCCCTTGCCATCGAGGGTGAAGCCCTTCCACTTGGTCGGCCATGCTTCGAAGAAGTTGTAGCGCATGATCTCCGAGCCGTCATCCGCGCACAGGATGATCGAACCCGACTTGCGCTGAACCTTGCCTTCGATCACGGCCTTGCGCCATTCCCAGAGCTCGGTGTTGTTGATGTAACCGCGCTTCAAGGTCACGTTCGTGTACTTGGTGCGGCCCGGGCGCTTGCGGAGGATCAGGTCGTCGCCGTCCTGGTACTCGACGATCTCGGTCTCGCTGTCGAGGCCTTCGACGTTGCGGAAAGCACCCTGGGTCACGCCTTCGATTTCAACCTTGAAGTTAAAATTTCCGATGTGGTCAAATGGTCTACGATTCGGCATGGAAGGACTCCTGAAGCCCCGTCAGGGCTTCGTGTGGCTTCGCTGGCAGACACTCGCGAACCGCCGGGCACCCCGCCCCGCACTTCGCATCGCCACCCAGAACTACGCGAAACGACCGGCGAACCGGCAATCGAGCGTCTGGTCAGTCCACGACGCCATCTGGCGCCGCGGCACTGTGTGGCCTGGCTTCGGCCACCGGCAGGCCCGCCCGAGGGAGAGCCTGCCGATGACCGTCGCACACTGAAGAACACTGTGAACTCGAACACTTGAACGACCACCGCGCAGGCGGCCGTCACGTCTCATGCGGCGTCCGACTACTCGGACACGTCGCCGCCGGCCGGCATCTGGCCGATGCGGAAGATCACGAATTCCGCGGGCTTCACCGGGCACATGCCGATCTCGCAGATCATCTGGCCGGCGTCGATGACTTCCGGCGGATTGGTCTCCGAGTCGCACTTGACGAAG
>CAIVDC010000032.1 GCA_903904605.1 uncultured Sterolibacterium sp. | reverse complement strand
TGGAACACCAGTCCGCGCAGCAAGGTGAACGCGCCCAGCGCGGCGAGGATTCCCCCGAGCATGGTCGGGAAATACCCCGGTCCCATTTTCGCGGCACTGCCGTAATCATAGCTGCGGGCAAACCACATAAAGGCTGCCCCCAAAACAACGAACATCAAACCGGCCCAGAAATCCTGCGGATCGCGAATCTTCATGTATCCCCCTCCCCCTGGTCTTATCAAATAATTTTTTAGAGCGGACTGACCTGCACATTGAGGACGGCGGCCTGTCCCTTATCGACTGCGGCGAAGCAACGGGCAATCGCCGCCTCCAGTTGTTCCGGATCTGACACCGCTTCGCCATAGGCGCCGAAGGCCTCGCCGACCTGCTCGAAGCGCTTCTGTTCGCCGAGCAGAAGCGACTGGAACTCGTCCGCTTCCACCGCCGCCCCGTTGGGATAGACGCGCAGCACGGCTTCCTTCACCGCGGACCAGCCGCCGTTGTCGACGACGACGGTCAGGATCGGCAGCTTGTAGCGCTGGGCGACGGCATAGACCGCAGTCGGCGCGGAAAAATGATAGCCGCCGTCGCCGATGAACTGGATCACCCGGGCCTCTGGCCGCGCCAGTTTCACGCCGAGGGCGAAACCGCCGCTGAAGCCCAATCCGGCGCCGGTCAGCCCGAACAGGGTATTGGGTTGGGTGCGCATGATCTGATTGACCACGGCCGGGGTATTCCTGATTGCCTCATTGATGACCACGTCTTCGGGACGTATCACCTTGTTGATCAGGGCGCAGAGATAATGCGGCGAAATGGCGTTGCGCTTGCCTGGCTTCGCCCCGAGTTCGGCCAAGGCTTGCCGGCGTTTCTTGGCTGCCGCCTCGAGTACCGTCATGCGCGCCGCGACCCGGGTGCGGAACTCGGCAGTCGCCTCGGCACGGACGATTTCCAGGACCTGTTTCAGCACCGTCGCGCAATCCCCTTGCACGCGAACCTCGGCCGGGAAATTCCACAGCGGCAAGTCCTTCTTGATGGCATCGACATCGATCTGCAGCCAGCGCGTGGCGGGATTGTCGCGCACGAGTGACGGCAGCCAGGGCACATCGACGTCGAGCAGCAGTCCGACGTCGGCCCCTGGCAGCACGACGGCAGGATCGAAGCCGGCAAAACAGGGAGAATCGCGCGGGAAATTGAGGTAGCCGGCGTTGAACTCGGCCACCTGAATGCCGCAGGTACGCGCCAACTCGTCGAATACCGCCACCGCTTCGCCACTGCGCCCCAGGTAGGAGGTGAGGGCGATCGGATTTTTTGCGGCCATCAGACTCTCGGCGATGGCTCTTGCTCGCGGCTCATCGGTGCCGCCCATGCGGATAGGGCCAAAGCGCTCGATGGGAAACTTCCTGATGGCGGACTCTTCCCACTCCTCCGCCAGCGTTTCGCGCGGCAGCGTCAAATAGACCGGGCCCTGGGGATCGCTGTTCATCATCGCGTTGCCGCGCTGCAGAACCTCCTTGGTCGTCACGCCGGACTGCAGGTTGTAATCCCATTTCACGTAGGGCCGAACCAGGCTGGCGATATCGAAGGGATCCTGGATGTAATGCACATAGTTGTCGCGCGACCCCGGCAGTTCCCCATGCGACGTAAAGGGCGCCTTGCCGGCCATCAGGAACACCGGCAGCCGGCCGCGAAACAGGTTGTGCATGCTCATCGCGGCGTTCGCCGTCCCGGAATCGACATGCACCATCACCGCCTGGCCACGACCGGTCATGGCCGCATAGCCGCCCGCCATTTGCACCGCGACCACCTCATGCGGGCAGATCACGATCTTCGTATGGGTCCGTCCGGCGAGCTTCCATTTGGCAAGCTCCTCGATGATGGAGACGTGATCGGTGCCGAAGTTGGAAAACAGGTATTCGATGCCGGTTTCGATCAGACCTTCGAGCAGATAGTGTGCGGTGCTGTGACTGGCCATTTTTCATCCTTTGCTTGTTTTGGCTTCGCAGGGGAAGCGTTTCGGAAAAGATTACATTACCGTGCTAAACGACTCCAGCGTTCCGAGAGACAGGCTTGATCTCGATAACATCTGCCATTGACAATATCCCAGCTAGGTTACATCAAATATAGTGCGACATATTACTATAGCGCAGCGAATCTGCGCATAGCAATTCAAGCGATACTTCAAGCCTTGCTGGCTTTCATTTGTCGGCAATGCGCCGGTCATGACTTGCCGCCGAGATAGGCATTCACCACCGATTCGTTGCGATATAAATCCCGTGCGGCGCCTTCGAGGACGACGCGACCATGCTCGAGGACATAGGCCCGATCGGCAATAGCCAGCGCTTTTCGGGCATTTTGCTCGACCAGCAGGATGCCGATTTCGGCGCCACGCAGAGCCGTCAGGTGCTCGAAAATCTCCTCCACCACCTTCGGCGCCAGCCCGAGTGAAGGCTCATCGAGCATCAGCAGCCTGGGCTCGGCGGCCAGCGCTCGCCCCAGTGCAAGCATCTGCTGCTGCCCCCCGCTCAGGGTCGAGGCCAGCTGGCGGCGCCGCTCCCCGAGCACCGGGAAAGTCGCATAGACCCGCTCCAGCGCCAACGTGACCTCGGCCTTTGGCCGCAGGTAGGCGCCGGCACGAAGGTTTTCCTCGACGCTCAGCGTGGCAAATACCCGACGCCCTTCCGGAACCAGCCGGATGCCCGCCGCCGCGACCCGGTCTGGCGGCAAGCCCGTCAGACGCTGATCGAGAAAACTCACCGCGCCCAGGCGCGTCGGCAGAGATCCCATGATGGTGCGCAACAGGGTGGACTTCCCCGCACCGTTGGCACCGACGATAGTGACGATCTCGCCGCGCATGACTGTGAGCGACACTTCGCTCAGCACCTGGATATGGCCATAGCCGGCACAGACTGAATCGACCTTGAGCATCAGTCGGCGACACCCAGATAAGCATCTATGACTTCCTGGCTGCCACGCACTTCGGCCGGCGTGCCCGAGGCGATCAAGCGGCCGAAGTTGAGCACCAGGATGCGCGAGCACAGGCGCATGACCAGATTCATGTCGTGTTCGACGAGCAGGATGGTATATCCCTGTGCGCGCAGGGTCTCGAGTATCCCGGACAGTTCTGCCGTCTCGGAATCGTTCAATCCCGCCGCCGGTTCATCGAGCAGCAGCAGTTCGGGCGCGGTCGCGATCGCCCGTGCGATCTCGAGCCGTCTTTGCCCGCCATAGGGCAGATGCACCGCCAGTTCGTCGCGGCGATCGGCAAGACCGAACACTTCGAGTACTGCCAGAGCCTGTCTGCGCAGTGTCCTGTCGGTTGCGCTGGCAAAGGGCAGCATCTGGGTCAGGAGGCTGGCACTGCGGCAGCTTTGCGCCACCAGGACATGCTCCAACACGGTCAGGCTGCGAAACAGGCGGATGTTCTGGAAGGTACGGGCAATGCCGCTTCTGGCGATCCGGGTCGGGCTTGTTGCGGAAATCTTCACGCCCCGGAAAAGCACTTCGCCGCGGCTCAAGCGCTGGACGCCGCTGGCCAGGTTGAACACCGTGGTCTTGCCCGCGCCATTCGGACCGATGAGTCCGACGAGTTCGCCGCGATCGAGGGTGAATGACAACTCGTCGACGGCAAGCACGCCGCCGAAGGCCTTGCTGACCTGACTGAATTCGAGCAGGGCGGTCATGGCTTGCGCACGAAGAAACCTGCCAGACGCCGGAGCATGGCACGGGTAAGAATGCCTTCCGGGCGCAGTATCATCAATCCGACCAGGATGACGCCGTAGGCGGAAAGACGCCAATCGGCGAGGAAGCGCAGACCTTCAGGCAGCAGAGAGAAGATCACGGCACCGAGTATCGCCCCCCAGACCGTCTGCACGCCGCCCAGGATGACGAACAGGACCGCGTTGGCGGAAACGAGGAAATTGAAGTTGCCGCTTTCGATGTAAAGCGCGTAATGCGCGAACAGCGCACCGGCTATGCCCGCGATCAGTCCACCCCAGGCAAAAGCCAGGAGCCTCAGGAGATCGACATTGATGCCGATCGAACGGGCGGCTTCGTCGTCGTCATGCAAGGCATCCGCGACATAGCCCAGCCGCGACCGGCCCAGAGCGAGAAACAGAACCAGGAATGCCGCGACGAAGACATAAATCATCGTCAGCGTGGTGCCGAACATGCCGCGCATGCCGTAGGCACCGCCGGTCGGCTCGAAGTTCTGGAAAAAGGTCCGCACCACCTCACCGAAGGCCAGGGTGCCCATGACGAAGTAAATGCCCTGCAAGCGTAATACCGGCAGCCCGACCAGGAGTCCGATCGCCGCGGCAGCCGATCCGCCGACGGCGATGGCCGGATAGAGATCCCAGCCGAGGCTCACGGTGAGATAGGCAGAGACATAGGCACCGATCGCCATGAATCCGGCGTTGCCCAGGGAGAGCCGGTCGGTGGCGAGGATAGCGCGGGCGGATAGGGCCAGCAGGATATTGATGCCCATAGCCGCGAGAACACCCTCGAGATAGATGTTCATCTGCTATGGTGCGCAGGAAACAAGCCTTCGGGCTTGACGATCAGGAAGGCGAAGAAAATCGCGAATATCACCAGGTCGCGGTAGCCGGCAGAGAAATAGGCGTCGTTCATGGTCTCGACAAGGCCGATGGCCAGGCCGCCTATCATCGCGCCGCGCAGATTGCCCAGGCCGCCGATCACCATCGCCACCATGCCTATCAGTCCCTGGCGTATGCCGATGTGCGGCGTGACCTGGGAATACACCAGGGTGGTCAGCATGCCCGCGACGCCGGCCAGGGCGCCCGAGACGAAGAACGTGGTCATGGTCACGCGGGAGGGATGCATGCCCTGCTGCGCCGCAGTCTCCGCATCGTCCGAGGTGGCCCTGACGGCAATGCCCCAGCGCGTCTTCCTGATCAGCAGGTCTATGCCTATCATCAGCCCGAAGGCCGTGGCCAGGATCACGATATGTATGGCGGAGACGGTCAGCGTGCCGAGCGTGAGCTGGAACGAGCTGCCGGTGTCGGGAAAGCGCGACGGATCCGAACCGAAGAACTGTGAAACCAGATTCTGCAGCAGGATGCCGAAGGCGATCGTCGACAGCATGGGCGAGAGAAAGCTGGCATTGCGCAATGGGTAAAAGCAGCTGCGCTCGATGGCCACCGCCACCAGTCCGGAAACCGCGAAGGCAGCGACCAGACTGACGGGCAGCGGCGCACCCAGCCGCGCCACCGCGATGCCGGTGAAGGCACCGACCATGAACAATTCGCCGTGGGCGAGATTGAGCTTGTTCAGGACACCGAGAACCAGGGTATAGCCGATCGCGACCAGCGCGTAAGTGCTTCCCAGGGTGATGCCGTTGATGACTTGTTGTTCGAACACGGTACGGTCGGATCCTCTCGCCGCACGCGCGCGCCTTAGCGCGTCCCTACCGGCTGCCAGTGGCCGCCCTTCGCCTCCATGACGATGACGTCCTTCAGGCCGTCGCCGTCCGCATTGAAGCCCTTGCTGGCCACGCCCTTGAATTCGTGCAGCGTGGTGAAGTAGTCCTTGATCTTGTCGCGATCGGCCTCGAGCGTCTCCTTGCGGTTTTGCACGCCCTTCTTCTGCATGGCCTCGGCGATCATGAACACGGCATCGTAGGCATTGGCCACGTAATAGTCGGGGGTCTGGGTGAAGGCGCCGGGATACATGGTCTTGGCCCTGACCGCATAGGCCGCCTTGAGCTCCTTGCTGCGCGGGTCATCGAGGGAGACGTCCCAGATGGCGCCGGCGAAGGTCCCATCCACCGCCTTGCCGCCCCGCTCCGGCATATTGCCTTCCATCAGCGGCGCGACGCCGAAGAAGGGCTGCGTCATGCCTTGCTTGCGCGCCTCGAGTATGATGTTGAGGGCATCGGGTCCGAGCGCCCCCAGCCCTATCGCATCGGGATTCAGCGCCTTGAGACGCGTCACCTGGGCAGTGAATTGCGCGTCGCCGTTCTGGAAGGTCACCGGATCCTTGCCGGTGATCACCTCGACGCCTGCGGCCGCGAGGGCGGCAGGCAAGACGCCCATGCCCACCGACCTGGCGACGGCGTCCTTGGTATCGCTGATGATGGCCACGCGCTTGAAATTGTAGCGCTGCTTGGCCGCCTTGATGACGGCGGCGGCCTCGATGTCGGAAGTCAAGGTATTGCGGAAAGCGTAGGGCCTGTTGGCCTTGGCCACCCCGGGCTTGGCCGAGGCCACGGCAACCTGGACGATTTTCAGGCGGTTGCCCAGGGGGAAGGTCGCTTCCGCCGTGCCGCTGTAATGCGGCCCGACGATGGCGAGCACATTGTCGTCGCCGGCGACCTTGCGCACTGCGCTGATCGACTCCTGCGGATTCGTGCCCTCATCGGCGAAGTAGAGCTTGATCGGCACGCCGCCGACCCCGCCCTTGGCGTTGATCACATCCGCCGCCGCCTGGGCGCCGATCGCCTCGCGTTTGCCGACGTCGGCAGCCTGACCGGTGACAGGAACCACGACGCCGATTTTCACTTCGCTGCCGGCCATCTTTTGTGCCGCTGCGCCGCCGGCAAAAACCAGCGCCAGGATGCCGAACAAAATATTTCTGCCATGCCTGTTCATTGCGCACTCCCCAAGAGAATTAGGTCATCGGATGTGACTTAGTCGCAGCTCCCACGATTTCGATTCTACACCTTGTCATGCCTTTGCAAAGCTTGGTCGCGGGGTGGCCAACCTCATTTAGGATATCTCCCCTGGCCGCGACAGGTAGGCCACGAATTCATCGGCAGGCATGGGCCGTGAGAAGTGATAGCCCTGCGCCTGGTCGCAGTCGAAGACCCGCAGACGATTCAGTATTCCTTCCTCCTCGACGCCTTCGGCGATGGTCTTGAGGCCCAGGCTGCGCGCCATCTGGATGATGGCGCGGACAATGGCGGCGTCGTCGGGGTCGGTCGCCAGGTCGCGGATGAAGGACTGATCGATTTTCAATTTGTCGACGGCGAAACGTT
>CAIVDC010000031.1 GCA_903904605.1 uncultured Sterolibacterium sp. | reverse complement strand
GGCCGCGCATTGAACTGCGCAATCACAGGAGTCTGAAAATGGCATATAGCGAAAAAGTACTGGATCATTACGAAAATCCGCGCAACGTCGGCGTCTTCGGCAAGGACGACGGCGACGTCGGCACCGGCATGGTCGGCGCTCCCGCCTGCGGCGACGTGATGAAGTTGCAGATCAAGGTCGGCAAGGACGGCATCATCGAGGACGCCAAGTTCAAGACCTACGGCTGCGGTTCCGCGATCGCATCGAGTTCGCTGGTCACAGAGTGGGTCAAGGGCAAGACGCTGGACCAGGCGCTCGATATCAAGAACACTCAAATCGCGGAAGAACTGGCCTTGCCGCCGGTGAAAATCCATTGTTCGATCCTGGCCGAGGATGCCATCAAGGCGGCGGTGGCCGACTACAAGACCAAGCACGAGGCATGAACTGAATGATTACCATCACCGAAAAGGCCGCCCGGCATGTGGCCAGCTTTCTCGCCAAGCGCGGCAAGGGGATCGGCCTGCGTTTCGGCGTGCGCACTTCCGGCTGCTCGGGCATGGCCTACAAGCTCGAATTCGTCGATGACGTCAATCCCGAGGATCACATCTTCGAGAGCCATGGCGTCAAGGTGCTGGTCGATCCCAAGAGCCTGCCCTATATCGACGGTACTGAACTGGACTTCGTCCGCGAGGGCCTGAACGAAGGCTTCAAGTTCAACAACCCGAACATCAAGGATCAATGCGGCTGCGGCGAGAGCTTCAACGTTCAGTAGTCCCGCCGGCCATGGATTTTTCCCGAGACCACTTCGCCCTGTTCGGATTGCCGCGAACTTATGCGCTGGACCTGGAAGAGCTGGATCGTCTCTACCGAGAGGCGCAGGCGAAGGTCCACCCCGATCGGCATGTCCTGCTCGGCGACGCCGAGCGACGCTTGGCGATGCAATGGTCCACTCAGATCAACGAGGCCTACCAGACGCTGCGCCGTCCGCTCAGCCGCGCCAAATATCTGCTCGCCCTTGGCGGCATCGAGGTCGATCAGGAGCGCAGGATGTCGTCCGAATTCCTGATGCAGCAGATGGAGTGGCGGGAAGCGGTGGCCGAGGCGCGTGCTGCCCTGGCCGGCGAAGAACTCGAGCGCCTGCACCTGCGCTTGAAGAGCGAGATGGCCCTGCAGTACCAGAAGTTGCAGGTGCAGTTCGAACAATCCGCCGCGGCCGCCGCCGCCGATCTCTTGCGCCAGTTGATGTTCCAGGAAAAGCTCCTTGCCGAAATCGACGACGCGCTGACGGCTGTCGAAGCCTAGCGCACCTTAAAGAAAACAATATGGCTTTACTCCAGATATCAGAACCCGGGGAATCGACAGAGCCGCACCAACATCGGCTGGCTGTCGGCATCGATCTGGGCACCACCAATTCCCTCGTCGCCACGGTGAGAAGCGGCATGGCGGTGGTCCTGTCCGACGAATTGGGCCGCCCGCTCCTGCCCTCGGTGGTGAGTTACGGCCGGGAATGCATCGAGGTCGGCTACGAGGCGCAGGCGAAGCAGAGCGTCGATCCGAAGAACACCATCGTTTCGGTCAAGCGCTTCATGGGACGCGGCATCAAGGACATCGCCCACATCGAGACCATGCCGTACGATTTCGTGGCCGCGCAAGGGGCTAAGGGCGAGGAGGGCATGGTCAAGCTGCGCACCGCGGGCGGCGTGAAGAGCCCGGTCGAGATTTCGGCGGAAATCCTCAAGGTGTTGACCCAGCGCGCCGAAGGTGCGCTCGGTGGTCCGCTCTCCGGCGCCGTGATCACCGTGCCCGCCTACTTCGACGATGCCCAGCGGGCCGCCACCAAGGACGCCGCGCGGCTGGCCGGCCTGAACGTGCTGCGCCTGTTGAACGAGCCGACCGCGGCGGCGATCGCCTACGGCCTCGACAACGGCGCGGAAGGCATTTACGCGGTCTATGACCTGGGCGGCGGAACCTTCGACATCTCCATCCTGAAACTGTCCAGGGGCATTTTCGAAGTGCTGGCCACGGGTGGCGATTCGGCCCTGGGCGGCGACGACTTCGACCAGCGGGTGTTCTGCTGGATCATCGAGAAGGCGGGCCTGGCTCCGCTCTCGGCTTCCGATGCGCGAGTGCTGCTGACCCGGGCGCGCGAGGCCAAGGAATACCTCACTATCCACGGCGAGGCGCCGATCACGGTGCGCCTGGGCAGCGGCGAGTACGTCGATGTCAATCTGTCCACGGCCGTCTTCAGCGAGATCACCCGCACGCTGGTGCAGAAGACGATCTCGGCGACCAGAAGGGCGCTGCGCGATGCCGCTCTTGCCACCGCCGAAGTGAAGGGCGTCGTGATGGTAGGCGGCTCGACGCGCATGCCGCAGATCCAGCACGCGGTCGGCGAACTGTTCGGCCAGGAGCCCTTGAACAATCTCGATCCTGACAAGGTGGTGGCGCTCGGCGCCGCGATCCAGGCCAATCTCCTGGCCGGCAACCGCGCCCCCGGCGAAGACTGGCTGCTGCTCGACGTGATCCCGCTGTCGCTGGGACTCGAAACCATGGGCGGCCTCACCGAGAAGATCATTCCGCGAAACTCGACCATTCCGATCGCGCGTGCCCAGGAGTTCACCACCTTCAAGGACGGCCAGACGGCGATGATGATTCATGTCGTCCAGGGCGAGCGCGAACTCGTTGCCGACTGTCGTTCGCTGGCGCGCCTCGAATTGCGCGGCATTCCGCCGATGGTGGCAGGCGCGGCGAGGGTCCGGGTGAGTTTCCAGGTCGATGCCGACGGTCTGCTCTCGGTCTCCGCGCGCGAGCAGACCACCGGCATCGAGGCGCGCGTCGAGGTGAAGCCCTCCTTTGGTTTGGGCGACGACGAAATCGCCGGCATGCTCAAGGACAGCTACACCCACGCTTCCGCGGATGCCTTCCGGCGCGCCCTGCGCGAAGCCCAGGTGGAAGCCCAGCGTCTGCTCGAGGCGACGCAGTCGGCGCTGGTCGAGGACGCCGCCTTGCTCTCCGTGGCCGAACGAACGCACGTCGATAGCTGCGTGGCCCGACTCCAGGGCGTGCTGGTCGGCGATGACCGGCACGCCATCGATGAGGCGATGGCCCAGCTCGGCCAGGCCACTGCGGAATTCGCGGCGCGCCGCATGAACCAGAGCGTCAGGCGGGCGCTTTCCGGAAGAAACATCGAGGAAATTGAATTATGAATATCCAGTCGGCACCATGACCCAGATCATCGTACTACCCCATATCGAACTCTGTCCCGACGGCGCGGTGATCGAAGCCACGCCGGGCAAGAGCCTCTGCGACAGCCTGCTCGACAACGGCATCAGCATCGAACATGCCTGCGAGAAATCGTGCGCCTGCACGACCTGCCACGTGGTGATCCGCGAAGGTTTCGATCAGCTCGAACCTGCGCTTGACAGCGAAGAGGATCTGCTCGACAAGGCCTGGGGCCTGGAGCCCAACTCGCGCCTGTCCTGCCAGGCGGTGGTCGGCGATGTGCCGCTGGTCATCGAGATTCCCAGATACACCATCAACATGGCGAAGGAAGGCAAGCGATGACGACTTTCCCCCCGACCTCCTTCCCCTGCAAGGGGCTGATCCCGGTTCGCGGGTCTTGCCCGTACCGGTTTGCCGACTCGCCGTTTCCCTGGGCCGGCCCGGCGGAGACGGCGAAATGAAATGGACCGATAGCCTCGACATCGCCATCGAACTGGCCGACCGGCATCCCGATACCGACCCCAAGACCGTGCGTTTCACCGATCTCATGCAATGGGTGCTGGCGCTCCCCGGTTTCGAGGAAGACGAGCATCATTGCGGCGAGAAGATTCTCGAAGCCATCCAGCTAGCCTGGATCGACGAAGTGGAATGATCGATCCGCCCGGGCTGATCGACACCCACTGCCACCTTGACGCCGCGGAGTTCGATGCCGACCGCGAAGCGGTGGCCGCCGAGGCGCGATCGGCCGGCGTCGGTACCATGGTCGTTCCGGCCGTGGCGCGCGACAACTTCGACGCCGTCGCCGCCGTCTGCCGGGACATTCCCGGCTGCGTCGCCGCCTTCGGGATTCACCCGTTGCGGGTCGATCGCGCCCTCGAACAGGACCTGGAAGCCTTACGTCGGAAGCTCCGCAGCGATCCGGCCGTGGCCGTGGGCGAGATCGGCCTCGACTTCTTCGTCCTCCCGCATGATGTTGCGCGGCAGACATTTTTCCTCGTCGAGCAGTTGAAGATCGCCCGCGAATTGGGGCTGCCGGTGCTGCTCCATGTCCGCCGGGCGGCCGATGCGGTGCTCAAGCAATTGCGCCTGACGCCGGTGCCCGGCGGCGTCGCGCATGCCTTCAACGGCAGCCGCCAGCAGGCCGATGAATTCATCAAACTGGGCTTCAAACTGGGCTTCGGCGGCACTTTGACGGCGCCGCGTGCGACGCGCATCCGCGAACTGGCGGCGACCCTGCCGTTGGACGCGATCGTGCTGGAAACCGATGCGCCGGATATTCCCCCGGCCTGGCTCAATCGCGGTCGGAACACGCCGGGCGAGCTGCCGAGGATCGCGGCGACGCTGGCTGAATTGCGCCGTATCACGCTGGAGCGGCTCGGCCAGGCGACGAGCGCCAACGCCAGGGCGGCGCTGCCGCGGCTGGCGGGGTCCTGATGCGCGCCAGGGCGCTCCTGGCACTCGTCCTGCTCACGCTGATCTGGGGCTACACCTGGGTGCTGCTCAAGCTCGCGCTGGGCTACGTCGGACCGTTCACCTTCTCCGCCTTGCGCTCCCTGGTCAGCACCGTCGCCATCTTCCTCGCCCTGATCCTGATGCGGCGGCCGCTCCGGCTGGTGGCGCCGCGGAAGACCATCCTGCTCGGGGTCGCCAACATCGGCGCCTTCCTGCTTTTCCAGACTTGGGCGCTGGTCGAAGGCGGACCGGGCAAGACCTCGGTGCTGATCTTTACCATGCCCATCTGGACGCTTTTCCTGGCCTGGGCCTTCCTGGCGGAAAGGGTGCGCGGCGGGCAATGGCTGGCGGCGTCAGCCACCTTGGCCGGATTGCTGCTGATCATCGCGCCCTGGACCTTGCACGCCAGCCTTTTCAGCAAGACCCTGGGCCTTCTGGCGGGCATCAGCTGGGCATTGGGGACGATCATGCTGAAGCGCTGGCGTCATGATCTCGCCGCCGATCTGCTCTCGCTGACGGCCTGGCAGATGGTCTTCGGCACCCTGGCGCTGCTCGCCGTCGCCGCCCTGGTGCCCGAGCCTGCGACGCAATGGACGCCGCAGTTCATCGCCATCCTCGCCTTCATCGCCGTGTTCAGTTCGGCGCTGGGCTGGTTCCTCTGGTTCTACGTGCTGGAGAGACTGCCGGCATGGCAGGCCAGCCTGTCGGTGCTGGGGATACCGGTGGTGGCGATTCTCACCTCGCGTCTGCAACTGGACGAGGCCGTGGCGCCGCTGGAACTGGCCGGCATGCTGCTGATCGGCGGCGGCCTGGCGCTGCTCTCGTTCCTCAACTGGCGCGCCGAGCGACAGCGCGTCTGATCCCCCGCCAGGACGTCGGACCGACCTGCGCGCCTCGCGGACTCTTCAATCCAGGACGTGGGAGACCAGTCCGTCGGCCAGCTTGGGTTCGAACCAGGTGGATTTCGGCGGCATCACGCAGCCTGCGTCGGCCACCGCCATCAGGTCTTCCATGCGCGTCGGATAAAGCGCGAAGGCCGCCGCCATCTCGCCGCTGTCGACCCTCTGCTCGAGTTCGGCCAGGCCGCGGATGCCGCCGACGAAGTCGATCCGCTTGTCACGGCGCAGATCCTGGATTCCCAGGACTGGCGCCAGGAGATTGTCCGAGAGCAGGCTGACATCGAGCCGCGCCACCGGATCGTGGCGCGGGATCAGGTCCGGCTGGATCGTGAGCAGCAGCCAGCGTCCGGGCAGATACAGGCCGAACTCGCCGGGTTTGCCCGGCCGGCATTGCGCGGCCGCCGGCAGGACTGCGAAGCGTTCGCCTATCCGCTCGATGAAGCCGGCCTCGGTGAGGCCGTTCAGATCCTTCACGACCCGGTTGTAATCCATGATGCGCATCTCGTGGTGAGGGAAAATAACGGCCAGAAAATAGTCGGACCCGCCGGCGCCGAACCTGCCGGCCGCGACCCGTGAAGCGGCCGCGGAACGGTGATGGCCGTCGGCGATATAGAGCGCCGGCATGGCGTCGAAGGTGGCGGAGATATCGGCGATCAGTTCCCGATCGCGAATCACCCAGACAGTGTGGCGAATGCCGTCCGCGGCGGTGACGTCGGCCGCGGGCTCGCCCTCGGCGGCCTGCCGCAGCAGTTGATCGGCGCCGGGCGATGCCGGATAGGCGAGCAGCACGGGCCCGGTCTGGGCGTTCACGGCCTCGATCTGGCGGACCCGGTCATCCTCCTTGTCGGGCCGGGTGAACTCGTGTTTCCGGATGCGGTTGCTCTCGTAATCGGCGACCGACGCGACGGCGATGAGGCCGGTCTGCGCGCGGCCGCCCATGACCAGCCGGTAAGCGTAGTAGCAGGACTCTTCATCCCGGCGCAGGATGCCGGCCTTGATCATCTGCGCGAGCTTGTTCGCCGCCTGGGCGTAGACCTCCGGGGCGTACGGATCCGTGCCCGGCGGCAGGTCGATTTCCGGCTTGGAAATGTGCAGGAAGCTCCACGGCAAGCCTGCGGCGCGCACCCGCGCCTCCTCAGTGGACAGCACGTCATAGGGTGGCGAGGCGACCGCTGCGGCTTGACCGGGTGCGGGGCGCAGGCCGCGAAAAGGCAGGACGAGAGGCTTTGGCAGGGACATGGCGGGGTCTCCTAGGCGGTGCGTTTGGGCAGGATGTCACGCACGGCGTCCCGTGCCGCGCGGACGGTTCTCTCGGTCGTCGGCCAGTCTATGCAAGGGTCGGTCACCGAGCAGCCGTATTTCAGCTGCGACAGGTCGGCGGGAATCGGCTGGCTGCCGGCCTCGATGAAGCTCTCGAGCATCAGGCCGACGATGGAGTTGTTGCCCTGACGGATCTGGTTGACGCAGTCGGCCATCACCAGGGGCTGCATCTCCGGTTTCTTGTAGCTGTTGGCGTGGGAGCAGTCGACGACCAGGTTCCGCTTCAAGCCCGCGCGGGCCAGCGCCTGCTCGGCCATGGAGACGCTGACTGAATCGTAATTCGGCCGGTCGCCGCCGCCGCGCAGCACGATATGACCATAGCGGTTGCCGCGCGTGCGGATGATCGCCGAGTTGCCGGCGGCGTTGATGCCGAGGAAGCTGTGCGGACTCGATGCGGAGAGGATGGCGTTGATCGCCACCGTGAAATCGCCGTCGGTGGCATTCTTGAAACCCACCGGCGTCGACAATCCCGAGGACATCTCGCGGTGCGTCTGCGATTCGCTGGTGCGTGCGCCGATCGCCGTCCAGCTGATCAGATCGCCGAGGTATTGCGGCGCGATCGGATCGAGCGCCTCCGTGCCCACCGGGACGCCCAGTTCGTTGATGCGGATCAGGAACTCGCGCGCCTTCAGCATGCCTTCCTCGATGTGGAAGGAATCGTCCATGCGCGGATCGTTGATATAGCCCTTCCAGCCGATCGAGGTGCGCGGCTTCTCGAAATAGACGCGCATCACCAGGAACAGCGTGTCGGCCACCTCGTCGGCCAGTCGCTTCAGGCGCCTGGCGTAGTCGAGACCGGCGACCGGATCGTGGATCGAGCAGGGGCCGACGACGACGAACAGGCGCTTGTCGGCCCGGTCGAGGATATTCTGCAGAGCGCTGCGGCCGCCCGAGACGGTGGCCGCGACCTCATCCGACAGGGGCAGGCGGGCGTGAATTTCCTCCGGCGAGGGCATCAAGTCGAAGGACTCGATGTTGAGGTTTTCGAGCTGGGCGTGCGCCATATCAACCTTTCAATTTCTTCAGTAATTCGCGTACCGCCAGTGCGCGTTCCTTCGGTGTGGAGCTTTCGTGCTTCCAACTCAACTTTTCCGGTCCGGCAAGCTTGAAGTTGCGATCCTTCTGGAGCAGGTCGATGATGCGGGCAGGATCGAAAGGGGGTGGAGAAGCGCTGAACGGCATGAACTGCAATTGTATCGCGTGTGGCGAGGCATCGATCTTGAGGATACCCAGCGGCCGGGCCAGGACGCGCAGCTTGTGGGTTTCGACGAGCGCCTGGGTCTGCGCCGGCGGCTCGCCGAAGCGGTCCACCAGTTCCTCCAGCAGTTCCTGCAACTCCTCCGTGCTGCCGGCGTTGGCCAGGCGCTTGTAGAGTGTCAGGCGCTCATGGACGTCGGCGCAGTAGTCGCTGGGCAGGAGTGCCGGCTCATGCAGGTCGATGGTCGATGCGGTATCGAAGGGCTGAACGAGATCGGGCTCCTTGCCTGCCTGGAGCGCCTTCACCGCGGCGTTCAACATCGTTGTGTACAGCGCGAAGCCGATCTCGTGGATCTCGCCGCTTTGCGATTCGCCGAGCACTTCGCCGGCGCCGCGGATCTCCAGGTCGTGCATGGCCAGGAAGAAGCCCGAACCCAGTTCCTCCATCATCTGGATCGCCTCCAGCCTTTTTGCCGCCTGCGCCGAGGGCTTGGCGTCCTCGTGGGTGAGCAGGTAGGCGTAGGCCTGGTGGTGGGAGCGGCCGACGCGGCCGCGCAACTGGTGCAGTTGCGCCAGGCCGAACTTGTCGGCGCGGTGAATGACGATGGTGTTGGCGTGCGGATTGTCGATGCCGGTCTCGATGATGGTGGTGCAGAGCAATAGGTTGTGCTTCTGCTGCGTGAATTCCCGCATCACGCGTTCCAGCTCGCGCTCCGGCAATTGACCGTGGCCAATGACGATGCGCGCCTCGGGCAACAGTTTGTGCAGTCGCTCGCCCATGTTGGCGATGGTATCGACTTCGTTGTGCAGGAAATACACCTGGCCGCCACGCTTGAATTCGCGCAGGCAGGCTTCGCGCACCAGCCCCTGTGACCAGCGTGCGACGAAAGTCTTGATCGCCAGCCGCCTTGCCGGCGCAGTGGCGATCACAGAGAAGTCGCGCAATCCTTCCAGCGATAAGCCTAAGGTGCGCGGGATCGGCGTGGCGGTCAGGGTCAGGACATCGACCTCGGCGCGCAGCGACTTCAAGGCCTCCTTCTGGCGCACGCCGAAGCGGTGCTCCTCGTCGATGATGAGAAGGCCCAGCCGGGAGAAAGAAACGTCCTTCTGCAGCAATCTATGGGTGCCGATCAGGATGTCGATCTTGCCGGCGGCCAAGTCGAGGATGGCCTGCTTCTGCTCCTTCTCGCTTCGGAAGCGCGATATCTCCGCGATCTTCACCGGCCAGTCGGCATAGCGGTCAGAGAAGGTGTTGAAGTGCTGTTCGGCGAGCAGCGTGGTCGGGCAGAGCACCGCGACCTGCTTGCCGTCGGCCACGGCGACGAAGGAAGCGCGCAGCGCCACCTCGGTCTTGCCGAAGCCGACGTCGCCGCAAACCAGGCGGTCCATTGGCCTGCCCGACTTCATGTCCTCGATCACGGCATTGATCGCCGCCAGCTGGTCGGGCGTCTCCTCGAAACCGAAGCCGTCGGCGAAGGCGTCGAGATCGTGCTGTTTGAAGTCGAACTTGTGGCCTTCCCGCGCTGCGCGCTGGGCGTAGAGGTGGAGCAGTTCGGCGGCGGTGTCGCGCACCTGTGCGGCGGCCTTCTTCTTCGCCTTCTCCCATTGGCCGCTGCCCAGGCGGTGCAGTTCCAGGGTGTCGGGATCGGCACCGCTGTAGCGCGAAATCAGATGCAGTTGCGCCACCGGCACGTAGAGCGTGTCGCCGCCGGCGTATTCGAGATGGAGGAATTCCGTTTCGCCTTCGCCCAGGTCAAGGTGGGCAAGGCCCAGATAGCGGCCGATGCCGTGCTGCTCATGGACGACCGGGTCGCCGATGCGCAGTTCCGACAGGTCGCGCAGCCAGCCTTCGAGATTGCTGCGCCGCGCCTCGGATCGTCGCGCCCCGCTCCTCGACCTGGCGGTGGCGGCGTAGAGCTCGTTTTCCGTGATCAGCGCGAGCTTGGCCGAGGGCAGGATGAAGCCGCCGGAGAGGGGAGCCGTCGCGAGCATATAGCGCTCGTCGCCGGCAATAAATGCCGCGAAGTCGGCGCAGGGCGACGGCGTCAGGCCGTGTTCCGTCAGGTATTCGAGGATGGTGCCGCGCCTGCCGGCACTTTCCGCGAGCAGCAGCACGCGCCCCGGAAAGACCGAGAGGAATCCCTGCAATTCGGCCAGCGGCTCGATGGCGCGGCGATCCACGGCCAGGGTCGGCAGCGGCGTTACCACAGCCGCAGCCGTGACCGTCGCGGAAGCTTCGGCGCCAGCAGCCGCCCTGATCCTGAGCATCGGGAATTTCTGCGCCGCGAGGAACAACTGCTCCTCCGAGAGGAACAGTTCCTGCGGCGGCAAGAGCGGCCGGCTCTTGTCGCCGCCGAGAAAAGCGTAGCGGCTCCGCGTGTCGCGCCAGAACTCCTCGATGGCGCCGGGTACGTCGCCGTGCAGGAGCAGCAGAACATCGTCGGGCAGGAAATCGAACAGCGTGGCCGTGGCGTCGAAGAACAGCGGCAGGAAATACTCGATGCCCGCTGCGGCGATGCCGTTGGAAACGTCCTTGTACAGGGCGACGCGCGACGCATCGCCTTCGAAGGTGTCGCGGAATCGCTGGCGGAAATGCGTGCGGCCGGCTTCGTCGAGCGGAAACTCTCGCGCCGGCAGCATGCGGATCTCCGGCACCGGATAGAGGGTGCGCTGGGTGTCGACATCGAAGGTGCGGATGCTCTCGATCTCCTCGTCGAATAGATCGATGCGGAAAGGCAGCGCGGTACCCATCGGGAACAGATCGATCAAGCCGCCGCGCAGGCAAAACTCGCCCGGCGCCACCACCTGCGTCACGTGCTGGTAGCCGCCCAGCGTCAGCTGCGCGCGCAGCTTGTCGACCGACAGCGGCTCGCCTTGCTTGAGGAAGAATGTGTGGGCGGCTAGGAAGGCGGGCGGCGACAGCCGGGTCAGCGCCGTCGTCGCCGCGGTCAGGAGTATGTCGCATTCCTTGCGGGACACGGCATAGAGCGTGGCGAGCCGCTCCGAGATCAGATCCTGGTGCGGAGAGAAGTTGTCGTAGGGTAAGGTCTCCCAGTCGGGCAGGAGATGGACGCGCAGCGTCGGCGCGAACCAGAGGATCTCTTCCTGCAGGCGCTGTGCCTCCACCGGACTGGCGGTGATGGCCAGAAGCAGCCGGCCCGGCTTGGCCAGCTGCGCCAGCGCCAGGGCGTCGCCGGCGCCGGCGGGCATGGCCAGATCCAGGCGCATGCCCGGCTTGGGCAAGGCCGAGAGCTGCAGCAGCGCGGGAAGCGGGAAGGTCACTGGGGGTGCCACTGAGGTTGCAAGTGTTGCGATTGTCGCGCCGGAAGGAGTCGGATTATAGCGGGTTTGCCGGCAGCGGCGCTTGTGCCAGAATCTGGCTTCCAGGGTTTTGCCGGAGCAACGAGGCCATATGTTCAAGTACAGGTCAGCAATTCTCTCGTGCGCCGCGGTTGTCTGCGTCGGTGCCCGCGCCGCATCGAGCGACGAGATCCAGGTCTATGACGAGGCCATCAACAGGCCCGGTGAAACCAGCCTTGATCTGCACATCAACTACGTCGTCTCCGGCCTCAAGGTGCCCGAGTACAGCGGTCAGATCCCGGCCCACCACGATTTCCGCCTGACGCCGGAATGGGCTTATGGCCTGAACAGGAACTGGGAAGCCGGCCTTTACCTTCCGGTGATTCGCGCGGCCAGCGGCGACTGGTTTCTGGAAGGGACCAAGGTGCGCCTGAAATACATGGCGGACAATTTTGAACAGGGCTATTACTGGGGCGTCAACGGCGAACTGGGCTTCAGTTCCCACCGCACGGAAGAGAGCAACTGGAATCTGGAGCTCCGGCCCATTGTCGGCTACAAGACCGAGAACTGGAACCTGACGCTGAATCCTATCGTGGGCACGGCCGTGTCCGGCACTGTCCACACGCCCGACTTCTCTCCGGCCTTCAAGCTCAGCCGCAGGCTGTCCGAAAAGGACTGGATCAACATCGAGCAATATTCCGAGTTCGGCACGGTCGATCGCATGCGCAGCCAGGTCCAGGAAACCTATCTGACCCTGGACACGGAAGTGTCGGGACACGCCGTGAATTTCGGCATTGGTCATGGCTGGACGTTAGGCTCGAACGACTGGACACTGAAGGCCATCTTCAACCTGGCGTTGTAGGCTGTGTTCTTGATTGGGGGAACTGTATGCCCCGTCGGGGACGCAGCCGGGCTTCAACGGATTTACACGGTGCCGCCCGGCATGTATGCTAATGGCATTTCAAGCGTGCAGGACCCTCCGGGTTGGAGATTTCAAGGTGCTCATTTCCAGCATCCCGCGCCGTTCCCTGCCGGCCGCTCTGGCCGTGATCCTGATATTCGGCCTGGTCCGAGTCGGGTTCCCCCAGGCCAGCCAAAGCTGCAGCGCCAATCCGGCCGGTGCCACCACCGCCTGCGCTGCTGCGGGGCCAGCCAGCCAGGATAGCGGGGCGGGGGTCGATACCGGTGCCGGTAATCCGATCAATGTCACCAACGGCAACAAGTACCAGCGGGAAACCGATCTCGCCGCTTTGCCCGGCGAACTGGGCGTGGAGATCGTGCGCCACTACAACAGCAGCGCCAGTCGAGTGGTCGGGCTGTTGGGCAACGGCTGGCGCCTGAGTTACGAGACAGACCTGTACGTGCTGGGGCGGAGCATCCAGATCCTGCAGGCCGACGGCGCCCGTCTGGTCTTCAGCCGCGATCGGCGCGGCCTGTGCAGCAGCCATAACCCGGCGCAGGGCCGGGTGATCGTGAGAAGCACGGCCAGAGGCGAGGAATTCACCTGGGAATGGCCCAACGGCCGCAAGCTCGACTTCAACCCCCAGGGCCGTCTCGAGCAGATCCGCTCCCCCAGCGGCGCCTTCCTGACCCTGACCCGTGCACCGGGCGGAGAACTGCTCAGAGTCACCGATCCGCAGCGGCGCGAATTGCGATTCCACTATCCCGACCGAGGCAGCGCCGGGAAGAATCCCGGCCGCTTTCGCGGCATCGTGGCCATCGACACGCCGGCGGGCCGCTTTAAGTACGAGCATAGCGGCGATCTTACCGGGGCCGGGCCGAGTCCGGGCAATCTCATCAAGGTCGACATCCCCACGCATTACGACAGCCGCACCCGGCTCCATGCCTATACCGAGCGCGGTATCACCGGCAGTTCGGTGAGCCGCCTCTACCACTACGAAAACCCCGATTTTCCCATGCACCTCACCGGCATCACGGTCGGCGGCGCCGGCAGCGACCAGCAAAGGGTCAATCAGCGGATCGCGACCTACCGCTACGACAAGGCGGGCAGGGCCGTGCTGAGTGCCAGGGGCGAGCCGGCCCGACCGGGCGCAGACGGGCGGCCGGTCTCAGGCACCGGCATCGAGGAAGTGAGACTGCAGTTCCCCAGGCCGGGCGTGACGCGCCTCACCAACAGCCTGGGACAGGCCACCACCTACCGTCATGCCATCATCGCCGGCGAATATCGCCTGCTCGAAGCGCGCGGTGCCGGCTGCGCCCGCTGCGGCGAAGTCAATGTCCGTTATGTCTACGATAGGCTCGGCAGGATCCAGGCCGCCACACGGCTCGACTCGAAAGGCCGGCCGATCGCGCAGACAAAAACGGAACGCGATCTTCACGGCAGGATCGTCAGGGTCAGCCGGATCGTCCATGGCGAGGCCGGCGCGGGACATGCCAATGGCTGGGTTCGCTACGAATATCCTGCGCCCGGCGGCGACGCACTGCCCGGCGACAGGCCGACGCTGATCGCCGGGCCGAGCGTCGTGCCGGGCAGGGAGCACAGCCTGCGCATCGACTACAACAGCGCCGGTCAGCCGCTCGAGGTGCGCGAGAGCGGCTGGGCGCTGGCCACCGGCGGGACACCCGCCGGTCCGATCGAACGCAGCCGCAGCTTCCGATACTCGGTCATCAACGGCCGCAGCCTGCTCACCCAACTCGGCGGGCTCCGCGCCAAGCGGCCCGGTCCGGGTTCGGCCGACGCCGACACCACCCGGATCGAATGGGATGGCCTGGGCGCATTCGTCATTGCCGTGACCACGCCGGGCGGCATCAGAAGTGCCGTGAGCCATGACGAGGCGGGGCGCATCGCCCGGCTTGCCGAAGCGTCGGGCCACGCGACCTCCTTCACCTACGACGCCCGCAACCAGTTGATCGAAAGGGAGCAGGACGGCGTGCGCTACCGCTATCTCTACGACGCCTTCGGCAACCCGGTCGAAGGCGGTTATGACGCCGGCAGCGGCTATCGCGCGCTGGCTCATTTCGCTTACGACGGCGCCGGTCGGCCGCTCTGGCGCGCTTCGCATCTGGGCATCCTCGACTCACGGCGCCTGGACAGCGAGAGCCGCTTGCTGGAGGCGCGCAGCCAGTCCGCCAGCCATGCTCTCAGCGAGCGGTATGCCTACGATGACCTGGGCCGCCTGACTGCGGTCAGCACTGGCGCAGGTGAGGGCGAAGAACGGCGCATCGCCTACGACGCGCAGGGCCGCCCCGAGACGATCACCGACGCCCTGGGGCGCGCGACGCGCTACCGCTACGCCGCCAACGGCGGGATCAGCCAGATCGTCGCAGCCGCCGGCAGCATGGGCGGCGTCGAGGCGCGGCTCATGAATACCACGGTCCGTTTCGAGCATGATGCGCTCCATCGAATCAATGCGCTGATCGCCGCCAATGGCGCCGTTACCCGAATCATCCGGGACGACTTCGGCCGCATCCTCAGTGTCTCGAGCCCCGACAGCGGCACCGAGAGAAACGGCTTCGATGCCGCCGACCGGCTGGTATCCGCCATGGATGCCAGGGGCAATCGCGCCCGTTATGAATACGACGCCGCCGGGCGCATCGTCAAACAGGAAATCCTCGCGGCCGGCGGCGGTCCGGCATCGGCTGCGCCGCCGCTCGTGACCACCTGGCGCTATCAAGGCGCGCAGCTCGCCGCCATCGACCATCCCGGGCAGAGCGAGACCTATGCCTACGACAGCAGCGGTCGCCTGGCGAGCAGGACGGTGCAGTTGCAACTCGTCGACGGCGGGACTGCGCGCAGCCTCACCCGCCATTCCTACGACGCCCTGGGGCAGGAGCGTGCCCTCAGCCTGCCCGACGGCAGCACGCTCGAATACCGCAGGAACGGCCAGAACCAGGTCGTGGCTTTGGCCCGGCGCCTGGTCCGCACGACCTGGCTGGCCTGGCTCATGCCCGCCGCAATCCTCGTCACGGACATCGAGCGCGACATCAAGGGCATTCGCCGCTTCACCTACGGCAACGGCATCGAGGCGAACTACCGGCGCAGCCGGGAAGGCGCCCTGGCCCGTGTCGTCTATCGTCAATCCCGGCCGCTCGTCGATCGCCGCTACTGGTGGGATGCCGCAGGCAATCTGCTGAAGAGCCAGGAACTGGCCGCTCCGCAGGGGAGCGCGGACTACGCCTACGACGCGCAGGACCGTTTGATCGCCGCCGCCGTGCTTCGGGCCGGCGCCCCGGCAAATTACGCCCGCTACTTCTACGACGGCGCGGGCAACCGGCTGCTCTCGCAGGAAGACCTCCGCGACCAGGCCGACCTCCGGAGCGGAACCATCAGGGCGGCTTACGCGGAGAAGAGCAACCGCAGGATCGATGCGCCGGCGGCCAAGAGCGCCCGAGGCGTCGTACGCTTCGACGCCGGCGGTCAGTCGCAACTCATCGGCAGCCGCGAGTACCGCTGGGATGCCCTGGGCCGGCTGAGCGAAGTGCGCGAGGCCCGCGCAGCGCACGAAAAGGACAGCCGCCGCGTCGCAAGCTATCGCTACAACCACAGGGGCGAGCGGATCGCCAAGGCGACCGGCCGGGGCCGCACGCACTTTCTCTACGAGGCGGGCCGGCTCATCGCGGAGCTCGACGCGCAGGGCCGGATCACGCGGCAGTATGTCTATCTGGGCGAACAGCCGGTGGCGCTGATCGATACGCCCGGCGGCCGCGATCTGGCCGATGAGCGCACGCCCCTCGGCGAGATCGCGGCCGACTTGGTGACGGTCATCAGGGCCTGGCTTTTCAGCGACGAGGCCGTCGTCTTTCTCCACAGCAACCATCTGGGCGCGCCGGAACTGGCCACCGATGCCGCGGCGAATCCGCTCTGGAGGGCCGCTTACGCGCCTTTCGGCAGGGTCGCGCGGACCGGCGCCGCGGAGCGAAGCGACCACTTCAGGCTCAACCTGCGCCTGCCCGGGCAGTACGAGGATGAAGAGACGGGCTTGCATTACAACGGCCGCCGCTACTACGACCCGGAACGCGGCCAGTACCTGACTCCCGACCCGCTCGGCCTGGTGGCCGGTTTGAACGGCTACCGCTATGCCGCCGACAACCCGCTGAAATATGTCGACCCGGAAGGCCTGATCCTGTTTGCGTTCGACGGAACGAACAATTCGAATCCGCCCCCGGGTGTTGACGATTTCTCCAATGTCTACAAGTTCTATCTGGCTTATGACGCCGCACAGAATGGCCCGAAATGGTACATGAACGGCGTCGGCCGCGACGATCCCGAGAGCAGGATCCAGACCAACTGGCTCGATGACATGAACGCCAATACCGCCCGGGCGCGGGTCGATTACATGCTGCAGCAGTTGGACCAGTACGTCCGCACGGGCGGCGTCGGGAAAGGCGGGCCGGTGGACATCGATATCGTCGGCTTCTCGCGCGGCGCGGCAATGGCGCGGGATTTCAGCAACGCGGTGGCGACCCGGCTCGACAGCCAGCCGTACCGGGACAGCGGCGCCTGCATCCAGATCCGCTTTCTCGGCCTATGGGACACGGTGGCCCAGTTCGGCCTGAACGGCGCCGACAACGGCTCGTGGCAACTGGCCATCCCGGCGGCGGCGAAGCACGTGTTCCAGGCGGTGGCCCTGAACGAACACCGCTACCTGTTCCCGGGCGAATCGATCGGTGCCGGAACGCAAAAAGGCTTCATCGGCAGCCATGCCGATATCGGCGGCAGTTACGGCACGGGGGACCTGTCCGACGCGGCCTTGAACTGGATCGTCGATCAGGCGAAGAAATCCGGAGTGAAGATGAAAGCATGGAAAGAAGTCGGGCATGAAGAATGGGCTGTCGTGACCGACCCGGTGCTGCACGACAAGAGCAACGGCAGCGGCGACCGCGATTTCTGCCTGCGCGCCAACCACGAGGCCTGGGCGAGCAATTGCCAGAAACAGCGGCAGGCGTCGCCGGGCGGGATGAACTGGAGCCAGACGGCGAGCTACGTCAATTTCTACGCCGAAGCGACGATGGATGCCGACGGTTCCTCCAGGATTGTCGGCGAGGTCAACATGGAGGAATATGGCGCATGGCTCAAACAAAACTATGGTTTCGAGCTTCTCTCCGCCGCGCCCTGACGGCCGGGCTGCTGGCCGGCCTGCTGCCTTCGGCCGGAGCCGATGACCGCGCCGTCGGCATGAGCCTGCTGTTTCAAAGTGCCGACAGGGAAGTGGTGGTGCAGCGCTTCGATCCGGACGGCGCGCGCGGCCCGGTGCCGGGAGCCGTGGGAGGCCTATTCCCGAGAGGCGGCGCAATTATGTCTTTCATGCCCGGCGACCGCGGGAAAGGCGTGCCGAAATTTGTCGTCCTGGACTGGCTGGTGCTGACGCCCGAATTCAAGGAGTGGTCGGCTCGCGATCAACTCAAGTCCAAGGCCGAGCAATATTCGGCGGCAAGGCTCTCCGAATATCATAGCGAGTGGGCAAAGCTTCCCCATATCACAAAGCGCATCGATCTCACGACCATCATCACGCCGGAACTGCTTGCCCAGGTTCGCGCCGATGCGCAGGGTACGCAGCTCAAGCTGATCATCACCTTCGACAACGACGAGGTGACCATCAAGGCGCTGGCTGACAAGTGGCGCTGAACCGGCGTCATCCTGCGATGGCCGAACCGGGCGCGGCGGGACGGTCGGCGCAGCCAGCGGCCGGTATCGCATCGATCGGTCCGCCCGCTCCCGCATCAGCCGCGCATTCTTCCGCCGCTCCGCGAGGGCCCTGCCCGGCGGGATAGTGCGCCGGCAGGGCAGGCCGATAACGTGCTAGAATTCAACGCCAGACAGCCGCCTCACCCGGCCCGAGCGATCGAGGCGGAGCACCGGCCAGGTCCGGCTCTGGACCCCTTCGGGGTGCCGGTATTTCAGGAAACGAATGCGACCTTATGGCGAGTGGCGGCGAAGGGCAGCAGCGGATAAAAATCGATCAGGTCTGTATCGGATTGCACATCAAGCTCGATAGCTGGCTTGGTCATCCTTTCCTGCTGAGCAGCTTCAAGATCAAGAACGAGCAGCAGATCGCGGCCCTGAAATCGATGGGCCTGATCGACATCGAGTATCTGCCCGGGAAGAGCGATGCCAAGCCGGTGCCTTTGCCTGCCGGCTATGACCCCGCGGCGCAGGTCGACCCCGCTCTGCCTTCTGACTATAACGCCAAGGAACTGGAAGTGCTGATGCGCGAGAAGCAGGAGCGCATTGACAACCTGAACAAGGAGCGCGAGCGCATTCGCGCTTCGGAGCGCAACTACCTGAAGACGGCGAATAACGTCAAGAACGTCATGCGCCAGGCCAACAACAATCCGCGACAGGCAGCGCAGCTGTCGGGCGAGATCGCAGGCGAACTGGCCGAGATCTTCCTCTCCGAACAAGACGTCTTTATCCATTTGATGGGCGAAAACGTCACCGACGAGAATACCTATTTCCACAGCCTCAACGTCACCGTTTTGTCGCTGATCCTGGCCCGTGCCGTCGGCATCGACAATGCCGAAACGATGCGGGCCATTGCCCAGGGCGCTGTGCTGCACGACGTCGGCAAGACCGCGTTGCCGAGCCAGTTGCTGCTCAAGGACGAGGATCTGACCATGGCGGAAACCAAGCTCATGCAGATGCACCCGGCCTATGGCATCAAGCTCATGCAGCCTGCGGAAGCGCTGTCGAGTTTGGTGCGGCAAATCATCCTGTTTCACCACGAAAGGGTTGACGGCAGCGGTTATCCCAATGGCATAAAGGCCAACGGGGTCGACCAGGCGGTGCGTATCGTCGCCATCGCCGACAGCTACGACGAGTTGTGCAACCAGCGGGTCGCCAAACGGTCGAAGACGCCCGCCGAAGCCCTTTCCCACATGTACAAGAACGAACTGGCCAAGTACGACAAGGTTGCGCTGTCGGCTTTCATCAAGGCGCTCGGGATCTATCCGCCGGGAACCATCGTGAAGCTCGCCAGCGGCAATGTCGGCATCGTCATGTCGGCCGATCCGAGCAACCTGCTGAACC
This sequence comes from uncultured Sterolibacterium sp., assembly GCA_903904605.1. Classification (GTDB taxonomy): domain Bacteria; phylum Pseudomonadota; class Gammaproteobacteria; order Burkholderiales; family Rhodocyclaceae; genus CAIYYX01. The sequence goes on along the minus strand of CAIVDC010000031.1, from coordinate 41,912 downwards.
CGAATCTGATGGTCTACGATCCGAGCATCCCCAAGGAGGACGCCGCCGTTGTCAATCTCAAGCGCGACCTCGACGACACCATCGAACGCACCTTGCGTCCCGCCGCTTTGCCGGAGGTCATTCACGCGTATCTGAGTCCGCGCAAACGGGTCTGCTACTTTGTAGACCAGTCCGGGAACATCTGAAGACGCATGGACCGCGCGCGTTTCGCCCTTCAGGGAAAGACTTCCAGGAATAACCGATGCGCTCGACTCGCGCCACCGCCGCGCTGGCCAGGCTGAACGAGCGGAGCGGAGGCCGCCACTACCTGATGGCGATCACCGGCAGCGGCCTGTTCAAGTTGCGCGAGCGGATCGAAGGCGGCGATCAACAGCGCTCCGGTGCTCTTTCCCTGGATGAGTTCGTGCGCTTCGTCGATGCCATGGGTCCTCAAAAAGCGCCGCGCATCACCAAGAACGAAGCCGAGTTCGCGCGGCAACTGGTCCGGAAACCCAGGGCATAGCGCCGCCAGCCGGCGTTTTCGCTCATCCGCGCCCCAGGTTCGCGTTCAGGAACGCTATGGTCCGGGTCCAGGCCAGCGTCGCGGCCGCCTCGTCGTAGCGCGGGGTCGTATCGTTGTTGAAGCCGTGCTGCGTGCCCGGATATTTGAACATCCGGTAGCGCGCGCCGGCCTTCTTCAGCGCCGCCTCGTAAGCCGGCCAGCCGGCGTTGATCCGCTCGTCGTTCTCGGCGTAATGAAGCAGCAAGGGCGCCTTGATATTTACGACTTCAGCGGCTGCCGGCTGGCTGCCGTAAAAGGGAACCGCTGCCGCGAGATCCGGCAGGCGCGTGGCCAGCATATTGGCGATGCCGCCGCCGTAACAGAAGCCGACGACGGCGATCCAGCCGTTGCATTCGGGAAGGCCCTGGAGAAAACGTGCCGCGGCGAGAAAGTCGTGCTGCGTCTTGTTCTGATCGAGCTTGGCGAAGAGCTCGCGTGCGCGGTCTTCGTCGCCGGGATAAGCGCCCAGGGGGAACAGGGCATCCGGCGCAAGAGCCAGGAAATCGTCGAGGGCCAGCCGCCGGGCGATATCCTCGATGTGCGGATTCAGGCCGCGATTCTCGTGCACGACCAGCACGCCCGGAAGCTTGCCGCCGGCCCTGGCAGGCTTTACCAGCAGCCCCCGCATCCGGCCGTAGCCTTCGGGAGAGGGGAAGTCCGCATACCGGGCGCTGATTCGCGGGTCGTTCTCGGCGACCTGCCGGGCCTCGGCAAAGCGCGGATTGAGCGAGTCGAGCAACATCGCGGCGGTGACGCCGCCGACCGCGTATTTGCCTGCGCTGGCCAGGAAGCCGCGGCGATCGATGAAACCATGCACGTACTTGTCGAAGAGCTGCAGGACTTCAGGAGCGAAATCTTCCGCCTTCTCCATGTCGAATCCTCCCTGTGCCAGGCCATTGCCGGCCGATATATTCTGAGAGTAAGACTGCAAATGCCAGCGCAGGTTCAGGCGTAGCGGCAGATCAGTCTGGCAATCTGCGGCCCGGTGAGCATGACCACGAACAGGCGCATGGTCTGGATCGCCATCACGAAGGAGACATCGGCGTGACTCGTGATGGCGATGATGGCGACGGCGTCGAGACCGCCCGGAGTCGTGGCCAGATAGGCCGTGAGCGGGTCGGTGTCGAGCAGGAGGGTGAGCAGCCAGGCGGAAACCCCGCACAAGCCGATGAGCATCAGGGTCGAGAGCAGCAGTTGCGGGATTGCCCGAAAAGCATGCAGGAACACCGCACGGGTGAAGCCCAGGCCGACGTACCAACCCAGGGCGGTATAGGCGGCGCCGAGCAGCCACGGCGGCAGCGTGATCTCGACCAGGCCGCTGACGTGCAGGACGGTTCCCAGCATCATCGGCACGAGCACGGCGCCGCCGGTAAGCTTCAGACGCCGCGCGGTTACGGCCCCTAACGCGGCGATGGCCAGGGTCGCCGCGAAGGGCAGCGGCGCCACGGCTACCCATGCCGCCAGGGTCGGCAAGGCGGCGGCCGGCGGCGCCTGGCCCAGGAGCAGCCGCGAGACGATCGAGGCGGAGAGGACCACGATCGCCACGCGAAGATATTGCATGAAGGCGACCAGCCGCACGTCGGCGCCGAATTCTTCGGCCATGGCGATCATCGCCGTGGCCGCCCCGGGAGAGCAGCCCCAGGCCGCCGTCGTGCCCGGCAGCGTGCCGGATTTGAGCAAGGCCCAGCCGACGATGCCGCCGGCGATGACGGTGCTGGCCACGACCAGCAGCATCGTCGGCCAGTCTTGCGCGACGGAGCCCAGGATCGACGGGGTGAGCGTCCGCGCGATCAGGCAGCCGATGATCGCCTGCGCGCCGATCAGGCTCCAGCGCGGTGACCGCAGCTCGGCGCCGCCGACGCCGAAGGCGATCGCCGCGATCATCGGTCCGAGCAGGAGCGCCCCCGGCAAGGCCGCCCATTCCAGGACTGCCGTCAGCAGCAGCGACAGGCCAAGAAGGGCAAGCCAGCGCCGGCGATGCTTAAGCGCTGCCACGAGGGAAGGAAGGAAACATGGGGGCTTTCAAGGCAAGGCCTCGATTGTAGCCGCGGCCGGACCTGCCGTGGGCGGCACGAGCCGCCGATCGGCAGCGCCGACGGGCCGGGGCGGTTCCGGCATCAGCCTATGGCTTATACTCGGCCGCTTCGCCACTCCCGGAGCCGCCCATGAAACAGGTCAAGCTGAGCGGCATCAAGGCCTGCGTCTTCGATGCCTACGGCACCTTGTTCGATGTCTCCAGCGCCGCCCGTGAAGCCCGGGATGCGCTGGGGGATCGCTGGCAGGCGCTGGCCGACCTGTGGCGGACCAAGCAGCTGCAATATTCGTGGTTGCGGGGACTCTCCGGCCGCCACGCCGACTTCTGGCAGGTGACCGGCGAGGCGCTCGATTTCGCCATGGCGACCCAGGGGATCGACGATCCTGCGTTGCGGCAACGGCTGATGGACCTCTATCTGGGTCTGGGCGCCTATCCCGAGGTGGCGCCGGTATTGCGCCGTCTCAAGAGCCGGGGCATGAAGCTGGCGATCCTGTCCAACGGCACGCCGGCCATGCTCGCGGCCGCAGTCGCCAATGCCGGCCTGTCGGGCCTGTTCGACGCCGTGCTCTCCGTGGAGGAGGTCGGTGTCTATAAGCCGCATCCGTCGGTCTATCGCCTGACGCTGGAGCGGCTGGGCATCACCGCCGATCAGGTCTGCTTTCTTTCTTCAAACGGCTGGGACGCGTATTCGGCAAAGGCTTTCGGTTACCGGGTGCTCTGGTGCAACCGTCACGGGCAGGTGCCGGAGCGCATTCCCGCAACACCCGACGGCGAAATTACCGATCTCTCCGGCCTGCCGGAGATGTTGCCCGACGAGCTATAATCGCCGCCAGCCGTCCCAATTCTTGCCGCCGATCGCATGCGTTTATTGAGCTATCTTCTGCCCCTGCTGCTGCTGCTCGCCCAGCAGGGTGCGTCGGTGCATGAACTCAGCCACTACGGCGAAGCGCTCAAAGAGGCGCGCTCATCCCACCAGCATGTCCCCAAGAGCAAGTCCTGCGAGAGATGCCTGGTCTTTGCCCAGATCGCGGGCGCCGTGCGTTCCGAAGCGGCAAGAATCGCCACGCCGGATCTGCTATTTGAGCGCCCGCAACACCAGTCCGTCGCCAGCATCGCGGGGCGAATCTCCTCTCCGCGCAGCCGCGGTCCTCCCGTCTTCCTCTGAGCGCTTCCCGCAGCACGCTTTAGCAGTCCCGGCCCGGCCGCGGCTGCAAATTTCGTTTCGAATTCTGAGGAAATATCATGATCGCATCACCCATCCGCGCCCTGGCCCTGGCCGTGGCCGGCGTCTTCCCGGCATCGGTCTATGCCGTCGAGGCCGGTCCCGCCAGCTTAGACGCGGCGCCCGGACAGACGATCGAAACCGTCCAGGTGGTCAGCAAGCGGCTCGATTTCGCCCGCAACGGGCTTTCGCCCGATACCGGCAGTTCGGTCTATCGCTTCGACAAGAAGGACATCGCCGCATTGCCCCTGGGCGAGGACACGCCGATGAACCAGGTCATCATCCGCTCGCCTGGCGTGGCCGAGGATTCCCTCGGGCAGCTGCACGTGCGCGGCGACCACGCCAATCTGCAGTACCGGATCAATGGCGTGGTCATTCCGGATGCGATGTCGGGCTTCGGCCAGGCGCTCGACACCCGCTTCGCCGACCAGATCAACATCCTGACCGGTGCGTTGCCGGCGCAGTATGGCTACCGCACCGCCGGCATCGTCGACATCCAGACCAAGGAAGTGGTCGCCCAGCCCGGCGGACAGTTCAGCGTTTCGGGCGGCAGCCATGACGATAGGGAAGTCGGGGGGGAACTCAGCGGCAAGAAGGGCGCCTTCAGTTATTTTCTGACCGGCTCCCTGCTGCAGAACAATCTGGGCATCGAGAATCCGACCTCCGGACGCAGCGCCATCCATGACGCCACCCGGCAGGCCAAGAGTTTTGGCGACCTGGATTATGTGATCGATCCCGACTCCCGGCTCAGCTTTCTCTTCGGCAGCTCGGACAACAAGTTCCAGATACCAACGCGGCCGGGCCTCACGCCGAATTTCACGCTCGCCGGTGCTCCGCCCGTCCTGTCGCAGAATCTCAATGCCAACCAGGACGAAACCAACAATTTCCAGACTCTCTCCTACCAGCGCTCCGTGGGCGAGAACATCGACTACCAGGTGTCGTTGTTGCACCGATACACCGACGTGCATTACCAGCCCGATCCCGAGGGCGATCTCGTCTTCAACGGCATCGCCGCCCGGATCCTGCGCAAGAACGACATGTCGGGTCTGCAGGGCGACTTCAGCGTCAAGATGGCAACGACGCACACCTTGCGCACCGGTTTTTTCGCGAGCCAGGAGCGCTTCTCGGTCAACAACACCTCGCAGGTGTTTCCCGCCGATGCCTCGGGCAATCAGACCAGTTCCACGCCTATCAGCATCGTCGATAATTCGCAACTCACCGGGCACACCTACGGAGTCTATGCGCAGGACGAGTGGAAGCCGATGAAGGATCTGACGGTCAATTACGGCGCGCGCTACGATGCCGTCGCCACGGTCGTGCGGGAAGGGCAGCTGAGTCCGCGCATCGGGCTGGTTTATGATCTGGGCGCCCGGACCCGGATGCACGCCGGCTATGCCCGCTACTTCACGCCGCCGCCGACCGAGGTCATCGATACCACTTCGGTGCAGAAATTCCTCCTGACCACCAACGCACTGCCGTCGGACGCCAATACCGCGGTGAGATCGGAACGTTCCAATTACTACGACCTCGGCCTGATTCATCAGCTGACCCCGCAGATCACGCTCGGCGTGGACGGCTATTACCGGGACGTGCGCCACCTGCAGGACGAAGGCCAGTTCGGCAATGCGCTGATCTTCTCGGCCTTCAACTATTCCCTGGGGCGAATCTACGGACTCGAATTCTCGGGCTCGTATCGCCAGGGCAATTTCTCCTCCTATCTCAATGCCGCTTATTCGGTGGCTCAGGGCCAGGGTCTGGAGACCGGCCAGTTCAATTTTTCGCCGGCCGAGATCAGCTACATCAACAGCCATTGGGTCTATCTCGACCACGACCAGCGCTGGTCGGCCTCATCGGGTGTCTCCTATCGCCTGGGCGAGTCCGCCGCCACGGCGGACCTGATCTTCGGCTCGGGATTGCGCAGCGGTTTCGCCAATACCGACCATCTGCCGGCGCACGTCCAGGTCAACGTGGGCCTGACCCACAAGTTCAACACGCCGGAACTCGGCAAGCTCGACGGGCGTGTCTCGATGATCAATCTTTTCGACAAGTCGTACGAGCTGCGAGACGGCACCGGCATCGGTGTCGGGGCGCCGCAGTATGGGCCGCGGCGCACGCTCTATGTCGGCATGAGCAAGGCGTTTTGAGGATTTCCGCGCCGCGAAGACCTCAGCTCCCCGCCACGCGGCGCAACGGGCCGAGACTGGCGAGCCTCTCGACATCGGACGGCTCGGTGTCGATGGCTTCGAGAAATCGGGCCACGGACTATCTCCAGCCGGTTCGCCGGTAAGCGTGTCGTACGCCGAGAAACAGCAGCGCGCCTAAATAGGCGCCGGCAATGACGTCGCTGAGAAAATGGTATTGCGTCGCGATGAGGGCGAGGAACAGGCCGGACCAGGCCAGTCCGTAATAGTTGCGATAGCGTGGATAGAAATGCCACAAGGCCAGGAGCAGCGGGGTATAGACCAGCATGTGGCCCGACGGGAAGCCGCTCAGCCCTTCCCTACCGGCAAACCAGTGGAAGCCGGCCGCACCCCGGTCAGACAGCCAGGTGCGCGTTTCCACTCTGCCGAACACCCATTTCAGGAAATCTTTCAGGACAAAGGACAGGGGCAGGACTGTTCCCGTGACTAGGCAAAAAGTGCTCAGCCGGTCATGAATGTTTCGCCGCCGCAAAAGGACATAAACCGTCCAGCAAAGAACGCTCATGATGACGACGGTGATCAGCAGGAGATCGGGCACCTGGGTATTGTCCTGGTCCAGCCCATAGGTCCGCAGATAACCGGCAATCCAGGAAGCCAGGGGCAGATCCAGCAGCTTCATGCTGAGCAGCACCGATACGAACGCCAGGAGCGCGCTGAAGAGAATCCTGTTCATTTTTGCTGTTCATTCCTCGCCTGGATTCGACCGAGGGGCGAGCGTAACACTTCCTAAGTCGAAGCAGGTAGTTCCATCCGCACCGGAATGCGCCGCGCGCCGAAGGGCTTGGCGAAATGGCCGAAGCGGCCGGCGATGGCCGTACCGCAGCTGTTGCAGCGGCCGTCGTCGCCGAGTTGGTAGCGCAGGATCTCATACCAGTCGCGCTCGATCACCGGCGTCTTGCAGCCCGGGCAGAATGTCGTGTCGCCCTTGATGTCATGAACGTTTCCGGTATAGACGTAGTGGAGGCCGGCATCCTGGGCGATGCGGCGGGCGCGGGAGAGGCTTTCTGGCGGCGTCGCGGGAGCGTCGAGCAGTTTGTAGTCGGGATGGAAGGCGGAGAAATGCAAGGGCACGTCCGGCCCCAGTTCCTTCATCACCCATTGTGACAGCGCGGTGACTTCGGCGTCCGAGTCGTTGTGTCCGGGGATCAACAGCGTGGTGATTTCCAGCCAGCATTCGGTTTCGTGATGCACATAGGCGAGCGTATCAAGTACGTCCTTCAGGTGGCCGACGCAGAGCTTGAAGTAGAAGTCCTCGGTAAATGCCTTTAGGTCGATGTTGGCGGCGTCCATCTTGGCGTAGAACTCGCGCCGGGCAATTTCCCGCATGTAGCCGGCGGTGACGGCCACGGTTTGTATCCCTCGTTCGTGGCAGGCGTCCGCGGTATCCATGGCATATTCGGCGAAGATCACCGGGTCGTTGTAGGTGAAGGCGACACTCCGGCAGTCGTGCTCAAGGGCGGCGGCGGCGATAACGGCGGGCGAGGCCGCATCCATCAGGGTGTCCATCTCGCGCGATTTTGAAATATCCCAGTTCTGGCAGAACTTGCAGGCGAGGTTGCAGCCGGCGGTACCGAAGGAGAACACGCTGCTGCCGGGATAGAAGTTGTTGAGCGGTTTTTTCTCGATCGGATCGATGCAGAAGCCGGAGCTTCTGCCATAGGTGGTGAGCACCATTTTCCCACCGCTCATCTTGCGCACGAAGCAGGCGCCGCGCTGGCCTTCGTGCAGCTTGCAGTCGCGCGGACAGAGGTCGCACTGGATGCGCTGGTCTTCGACAGGATGCCACCAGCGTGCGGGATAGTCGCTTTCAGGAACGGTCATGATGATTTCTCCTTAGCGCCGCGCCCCGAAGCGAGTCCCCGTGGGGAACCCCAAGGAGCGACAGCCGTTGCGTTGCGAACAAAGCGGGCATTAATCGCCCCCTTGCACGGGACCGGGAGGGCGGGAAATTACTCACGGCTTCTCCTCCCGCCATTTCTCGACCTGGTAGCGGGACAGCTTGAGTTCCTCCGACCAGAAGCCGAGCGGCAGGCCGGCCTTCAGCTTGAGTTGCGCGATGAACTGGCGAGGTTCGGGAAGGTCCGTCCAGACCTGCGGCAGAAAGGTGCTGCGATGCCTGCCGTGCTCGAGCACTACGCCGTCGATGCCCGGACGCAACTGGCCGAGGGCGCCGGCCTCGTCGGCGAAGGTGATCGGCTGGGTCGGGGTGAGCAGAGAAACCTCGATGAGGACGTCTTCATATTCCTGCCCGGTCAGCGGCGGAAAACGTGGATCGCGGAAGGCGGCCGCACAGGCGTTGGCCCGGACATCCTCGCGCAGAGGTCGCCAGGCTTCGAGGCTGCCGATGCAGCCGCGCAGTTTTCCGTGCAAGGTGAGTGTGACGAAGCAGGCGCCAGGGCGTGCAAGTTCCGGGGATTCCGCTTCAGGACCCGGCGCTCGCCCGAACTGCTCGCCTATGGCGTTACGCGCGGCGGCGAGCAAGTTCCTGCCCAGTTCATCGCTCATCGGCAGAATTCTCGGCGAAGGCGAAGGCGAAGGCGCCATAGCCGACCACGCGCGACCTGTCTCCGGCGGTGTCGCCGGAGTTGCGCAGGTCGAGGAGTCGCGGCACGAGCCCGCGCTTTCTGGCGCAACTGATCAGGCCATTGACCGGTGTCGCACCGCAGGCCTGGCGAAAGTCTTCAAGCGGCGCGAGCGCCAGGATGGTCTTGGCGCTGGCGCTATCGAGCCTTCGCGCTTCCGCGTAAGCGTGGTAATGGGAGAGGTCGGAACTGATCACGATCAATGTTTCCGGCCCCCCCCAGACGAGGTCGAGAACTTCCGCGACTTCCTGCGCCGTCGCATCGCCGACGGCAATCGGCAGCAGGGTGAAGTCTTCCAGCACCGTCTGCAGGAAGGGCAGTTGCACTTCGAGCGAATGCTCCTGCTGGTGCGGGAGATCGCTTTGCGTCACCTGGGGCAGAGCCAGTACCGCATCGGTCAGCGCTGCGTCCAGTAATACCGTGCCCAAAGGCGTCGCAAAGCCGGTCGCCCGGGGCACCGCCAGGCCGCGTATCCCCACGCGGTGGCAGGGCCCCAGCAGGATCACCCGGCGGATGCTGTGCCTGGCGGGAGCGAGAGCGGCGTACGCACTGGCGGCGACGGCGCCGGAATAGACGTAGCCGGCATGGGGCACGATCAAGGCCTTCGGCACGGAACCGGCCGCCTCGGCGGCCGCCGGGGCGGCGGCGGCGAGCAGCGTGGCGAGCTCCCGGGCGAGCGCCGGCCCTGCCGCCGGATAAAATATCCCGGCGACCGCCGGAGGCCGGATGCTGAGGCTGAGTTCATCGGTCATGGCAACCCTCCATTGACTGAGGCGCAAGCGCGATGATGGAAGCATAGCGCAAATGCCGTCGTGACGGTATCCTCAGGCGCCTCGTGCGATTTCGCCGGACTGGCACGGATTGCTTCAAATCCTTACAATCGCGGGATGACGGTTCCTTCCTACTTCGCCCTGGTTCCCGCTGCGGGCAGCGGCTCGCGCATGGGCGACGATGCCAAGGGCAAAGTGCCGAAACAATATCTGCCTCTGCTCGGCCGTCCGCTGATCGATCACGCGCTCGCTGCGCTCTGCGCCGTGCCGCGCATAGTCCGCGTCTTCGTGGTGCTGGCGCCCGATGACGCACACTGGAGCCGCCACGACCGGTCGGCACTGGGGCCCAAGCTCGCTCCGCTGTTCTGCGGCGGAGCGACGCGCGCCGAGAGCGTGAGGAACGGCTTGCGTGCCACGGCGAGCCAGGTGTCGAGCGACGACTGGATCCTGGTGCATGATGCGGCCAGGCCCTGTCTGGCCGGATGGCATGTCCAGGCGCTGATCGATGCGGTCGGCGACGACGAAGCCGGGGGCCTGCTGGCGGTGCCGCTGGCCGACACGCTGAAGCGCGCGGACCCCGACGGCCGGATCAGCGCTACGGTTCCACGTGAGGACTTGTGGCAGGCACAGACGCCGCAGATGTTCCGCCATGGAGCCTTGCGACGCGCCCTGGAGAGTCACACCGGCGTGAGCGACGAGGCCGGCGCGATGGAAGCGCAGGGCTTCCGCCCCAGACTGGTGGCGGCCGACCAGACCAACCTCAAGGTTACCTATCCGCTCGACCTCCGGCTCGCCGCGTGGATCCTGCAGCAACGGGATGACATGAACAACGAACGACCCGGCGCCGCGCCATGAACATCCGGGTCGGCCAGGGCTTCGATGTCCATGCGCTGGTGCCGGGGCGCCGCCTGGTCATCGGCGGTGTCGCTGTCCCGTTCCACAGCGGACTGCTCGGGCATTCCGATGCCGACGTGCTGCTCCATGCAATCACCGATGCCCTGTTGGGCGCGGCGGGTCTGGGCGACATCGGCCGGCATTTCCCCGACAGCGAAACGCGCTGGGCCGGCGCGGACAGCCGGATGCTGCTGCGCGAGGCGATGCGTCGGGTGGCCGGCGCCGGCTGGCGCGCGGGCAACGTCGATGCCACGGTGGTGGCCCGCCTGCCGAAGATCGCGGCGCATGTTCCCGCCATGTGCGCCAATATCGCGGCAGATCTCGGTATCGACGTCGGCTGCGTCAATATCAAGGGCAAGACCACCGAGTCCCTGGGCTTCACCGGGCGCGGCGAGGGCATCGCGGCACAGGCCGTGGTGCTGCTGGCGCGCGTGCCTGATTCCGGGGGCACGGCAAAGACCGATGGCGGCGAGTGACTGCCACCGCTTGTTCTTTGCGCTCTGGCCGGGCCCGGCCGTCGCCGCGAGGCTGGCCCAGTTGGCCCTGACGGCGCAGGCCCGCTGCGGCGGGCGCATGATGCGGCCGGCGACCCTCCATCTGACCCTGGCCTTCATCGGCGACGTCGCCGAGACGCGCATCGAAAACTTGCGTCGGGCGGCTTCGCTGGTCACCGGCGAAGCTTTCACGCTGAGCCTGGACCGCTTTGGCTGCTGGCGCCGCAACCGGATCGTCTGGGCCGGTTGCAGCGACCCGCCGCCGCAGCTTGCCGCGCTCGCCGGGCAACTCGCGCAGCGTCTGTCCGCTGGCGGTTTCGCGCTAGAGCTGCGCGCTTTTGCGGCGCATCTGACCCTGCTGCGCAATGCGCGTTGCCTGTCATTGCCGGGGTTCGAAGCCGTTTCCTGGCCAGTCGGCGAATTCGTCCTGGCCGAATCGGGGCGCTCCGCGCAAGGAGCGGGCTATGCGCTCATCGGCCGCTGGCCACTTGCGGGCGGCGGGAATTGTTGGCACTGTCCACCTCCCCGGTCGCCGGACCGCCATTGTCTTTGAAGACGCGAAGGACCGCGCGATCTTGAGCAAACTCTTTTCTTCAACATGGGCGCGCCCCTTCCTGCTGATCCTGATCGTGCTGGTTCTCTGGGATCTGGCCATCCTGGTCTTCGGGATTCCCCAGTACCTCGTACCGGCACCGCTCGCCGTGGCCGAACAGATATGGAATGAGTGGCCGATGCTGCTCGGCGAGTCGCTGCCGACCGTCTACGCGACGCTCGGCGGCTTCGCCCTTTCGGTCGTGATCGGGGTGCCGATGGCGATGATGATCGCATACTCGCGCCTGATCGAAAGTTATCTCTATCCGCTGCTGGTCTTTTCCCAGAGCATCCCCAAGGTCGCCATCGCGCCGCTGTTCGTCGTATGGTTCGGCTTCGGTCTGCTGCCCAAGGTGATCGTCGCTTTCCTGCTCGGCTTCTTTCCGATCGTCGTGTCGACCGTCATGGGGTTCAAATCGGTCGAGGTCGACATGGTGGACCTGGCGCGCTCGATGGGCAGCACGCGCCTGAACATGTTTCTCAAGATCAGCCTGCCGCACGCGCTGCCGTCGATATTCTCGAGCATGAAAGTGTCGATCACGCTGGCCGTGGTCGGCGCCGTGGTCGGCGAATTCGTCGGTTCGAACGCGGGGATCGGCTACGTGCTGCAAAAAGCCAACGGCAACTTCGATCTGCCGCTGATGTTCGCCGCCCTGGTATTCCTGTCTCTGATCGGGGTATTGTTGTTCCTCGCCATCGATGCGATCGAACGGCTGGCGATCCCCTGGCACGTGTCGCAGCGCGGCACTGTCCATTCGACGATGCGCTGGAGATAGTTGCTGCAACGATTTCAATAACGACCTGGGAGAGACTCATGAAACGGAGAGCATTGATCACCGTCGCCGCTGTGGCGACGCTGGGTTTGGCGCTAGGCTCGGGCCCCGCAGGGGCGCAGCAGAAGGACAAGGTGACGCTGATGCTGAACTGGTATCTGACCGGGGCCCAGTTGGCCTTTTACTCGGGCAAGGACAAGGGTTATTTCGACCAGGAAGGCATCGACCTGCAGATCCAGGAAGGCCGCGGCTCGGGTCCGACGATCCAGGCCGTCGCCGCCAACAATGTCGCATTCGGTTATGCCGATATCGGCACTATGATCAAGATCGCGGCCAAGGGCGCACCGGTCAAGGCGGTCGGCATCGCGATACAGAAGAGCCCGATCGCCGTGATCAGCCTGGCCGAAAAGAACATCAGGAAGCCGGAAGACATCAAGGGCAAGATCGTCGCCCTGACGCCAGGCGATGCGCCGTCGCAGATGTGGCAGTTGTTCGTGAAGAAGACCGGCCTGAAGGAAAGCGACTTCAAGACCGTCAGCGGTGATGCAAAGACCAAGGTTAACGCGGTCATCAGCGGCCAGGCGGATGCGCTGGTCGGGTTTTCGACCGATCAGCCCAACGAAATCTGGCAGGCAACCAAGAAGCCGGTGCAGACCATCATGCTCGCCGATTACGACGTCAATCCGGTCGGTCTGGGCATCGTCGTTCACCGCGATACGATCAAATCGAATCCGGACCTGATCAGGCGTTTTATGCGTGCATCGATCAGGTCCTTCGAGGATGCACAGAAGAATCCGGAAGCCGACGTCGCCCTGGTGCAAAGGAGCCACCCGAAGGCCGGCACGCGGGAGGGCTTGCTGAACGGCCTCAATGCCACCCTCGCCCTGCTGCACACCAGCGATACCGAGAAGGAGCGACCGTTCAAGGTGAGCCCGAAGGCGATGAACGAGACCCTGGACCTGATGATCGAATTTGCCGGCGTGGACAAGAATGCCGGGCCTGCAACCAATTTCTATACCAACGAGTTCCTCCCCTGAGATCGAGCGGATGTCCAGCGACGATCAGGAAGGGCTCTCCTCTGCCGCAGCATCTGCTCGTGGCGCGACCGCGCGCAGGCCGTTGATCCGGCTTTGCGGCGTCGCCAAGAGCTATCCGGGCAAGGATGGCCCGATGGCGTCCCTCGATCCGCTCAGCTTCGATATCGACGAGGGGGAATTCGTTTCGGTGGTGGGACCGTCGGGTTGCGGCAAGACCACGCTGCTGAAACTGGTGGCGGGTTTGCTGCCGGTTTCCGCCGGCGAACTGACGCTCTCCGGCAGCCGAATCGACGGCCCGCAAAGAAATGTCGGCATCGTCTTCCAGAGCGCCGTGTTGCTCGCCTGGCGCAACGTGCTGGACAATATTCTGCTCCAGGCTGAAATGCGCAAGTTGCCGATGGCGGCGGCGCGCGAGCGGGCGCTGAAACTGATCGCGACGGCAGGCCTCGAGGGCTTCGAAAAGAGTTATCCCTGGCAATTGTCCGGCGGCATGCAGCAGCGCGTCTCGATTTGCCGGGCGCTGCTGCACGATCCGTCGGTGCTGCTGATGGACGAGCCCTTCGGCGCTCTGGACGCGATGACCCGCGAAAAGATGAACCTGGAGTTGCAGCGCATCTGGATGGGATCGAAGAAGACCGTGCTGTTGATCACGCACAGCATTCCCGAGGCGGTGTTCCTGTCGGACCGGGTGCTGGTCATGAGCGAGCGGCCGGGGTCGATCGCCGCGATCTACGACATCGATCTGCCGCGGCCACGCCCGCTCGACGTCATGTCCTCCGCCGAGTTTGCGCGATACACCCAGAGCATCCGCGGCCATTTCTTTACGCAAGGCTCGCTCGATCACTGACAAGGATGATTCGCTCGGTGACATCAATTTGGACAGCATTCAATACGAGGAGCAGGCAATGGCGACACAGCGACTGGGCATCATCATGAACGGCGTGACCGGCCGGATGGGCATGAACCAGCATTTGATCCGTTCCATTCTGGCGATCCGCGCCCAGGGCGGCGTCCTGCTCGCCGACGGCGGGCGCGTGATGCCGGACCCGATCCTGATCGGCCGCAACGAGGAAAAGATCGCGGCCCTGGCACGAAAATACCAGGTCGAGCGCTGGAGCACCGACTTGGCCGGCGCGCTGGCGAACCGGGACGATGCCGTCTTCTTCGATGCCGCCACGACACAGATGCGTCCGACCCTGCTGGCCCGCGCGATCGCGGCGGGCAAGCACATCTATTGCGAGAAGCCGGTCGCGACCAATCTCAGGGAAGCCCTGGAGATCTATGCGCTGGCCAAGCGCGCTGGGATCAAGCACGGCGTCGTGCAGGACAAGCTGTTTCTGCCGGGCCTGCAAAAGCTCAAGCTGCTCAAGGATTCCGGCTTCTTCGGCCGCATGCTTTCCGTGCGCGGGGAATTCGGCTACTGGGTGTTCGAAGGCGACCTGCAGCCGGCCCAGCGACCCTCCTGGAATTACCGGACCGAGGACGGCGGCGGCATCATCCTCGACATGCTCTGCCACTGGCGATATGTCCTCGACAATCTGTTCGGCAATGTGCGCTCGCTGTCCTGTATCGGCGCCACTCATATTCCCGAGCGCTTCGACGAGAGCGGCAGGAAATACCGGGCAAGCGCCGACGACGCAGCCTATGCGACCTTCGAGCTGGAGGGCGGCGTCATTGCGCAGATCAACAGTTCGTGGACGACCCGCGTCCGTCGCGACGACCTGGTGACCTTCCATGTCGACGGCACCCACGGCTCTGCGGTCGCGGGCCTCTCCGATTGCCTGACCCAGGCGCGGGTCAATACGCCGAAGCCGGTCTGGAGTCCGGACACCCGGCAGCCGATCGATTTCTTCGAAGGCTGGAGCCCGGTCCCCGACACTCAAGTCCATGACAACGGCTTCAAGGTGCAATGGGAGATGTTCATCCGCCATGTGGTCGAGGATGCGCCGTTCAAATGGAATCTGTTCGAAGGCGCTAAAGGCGTGCAGTTGGTCGAATGCGCCCTGCAATCCTGGAAGGAACGGCGCTGGGTCGATGTGCCGAAGCTCGCCGCCTGATCTTGGCCCCTTTGTTCAGGAGAAACGGATGAATCATTCCCTACCCGGCTGCGTCAGCATCCGGTTGCCGGTGCCCGGCGGCGAGCTAACCGAATATCGCTTGAGCGAGCCGCGCTGCTTTCCCGCCCGCCCCGTGCTTCCTTTCAACCGCGTCGCCTACGCCGCGGCGCACGTGGTGGCCGATCCGATGGCCGAGGCCAATCCGTGGCTGGATTGCGCCATCGACTGGCAGGCCACGCTCGAACACCGGCGCAGCCTGTGGCGACTCGGCCTCGGCGTGGCCGAGGCCATGGACACGGCGCAGCGCGCCATGGGCCTGGACTGGCCGACTTCCCTCGAATTGATCCGCCGCTCGATCGATGCCGCGCGGGACATGCCCGGGGCCATGCTGGCCAGCGGCGCAGGCACCGACCAACTGCTGCCGGCCGACGCCAGGTCGGTCGATGACGTGATCCGGGCCTACGAAGAACAGGTCGGCGCAATCGAAAATCTCGGCGGCCGCATTGTCCTGATGGCGAGCCGCGCGCTGGCCCGTGTCGCGACCTCGGCGGACGATTACCACCGGGTGTACGACCGCATCCTGTCGCAGGTCAGGGAGCCGGTGATCATTCACTGGCTCGGCGACATGTTCGATCCCGCCCTCGCCGGTTACTGGGGGTCTGCCGACTACAGCCGGGCGATGGACGTGTGCCTCGCCATCTGCAACCGAAATGCCGCAAAGGTGGACGGCGTCAAGATTTCGCTGCTCGACAAGGGCAGGGAGATCGCCATGCGGCGACGTCTGGCGCCGGGCGTCAGGATGTACACCGGCGACGATTTCAATTATGCGGAACTGATCGCCGGCGACGATCACGGACGCAGCGATGCGCTGCTCGGCATCTTCGATGCCATCGCCCCGGCCGCGGCGGCGGCATTGGCTGCGCTGGCGGCCGGCGACCGCAATACTTTCGACGCCATCCTGGCGCCGACGGTACCGCTGTCAAGGCATATCTTTGCCGCGCCGACGCGTTTCTACAAGACCGGCGTGGTGTTCATGGCTTACCTCACCGGCAGTCAAAGCCATTTCACCATGGTCGGGGCCGAGCAGGGCGCGCGTTCGCTGCAACACCTGTCCGAACTGTTCCGACTGGCCGATCAGGCCGGGCTGCTTGCCGACCCCGAGCTTGCCTGCTTCCGGATGCGCGCGGTGTTGGCCGTACACGGAGTCTCTTGATGCGCGACTTTTCTGCGGGACATGAACTGCTTTCGATCAACACCGCTACCGTACGGAAGCAATGGCCGCTGGATCGAATCATCGATGAATGCGCGCGGCGCAATGTCCGCGCGATCAGTCCGTGGCGCGACCAGGTGGCGACGGTGGGCTTAGCCAAGATCGCGCGCCAGTTGAAGGAAACCGGCATCGTCCTGTCCGGCTACTGCCGCGGCGGCTTCTTCCCGGCGGCCGATGCCGCGGGACGCCTGGCGGCGCTGGAGGACAACCGGCGAGCCGTCGATGAAGCCCTGATGCTCGGCGCGCCCTGCCTGGTGCTGGTGGTGGGATCATTGCCGGGGGCCTTGACTGGCAGCCCGGCATATTGCGATATTTCCCGTGCCCGCGGCGAAGTGCGCGACGGCATTGGCGCCGCGCTCGAATATGCCCGGCAGGCAGGCATGCCGCTGGCGATCGAGCCTCTGCACCCGATGCAGGCGGCGGACCGGGCTTGCGTCAATACCCTGGAACAGGCGCTCGACCTGTGTGACGAACTTGATCGCGGCGGCAGCGGTGCGCTCGGCGTTGCCGTCGATCTGTATCATGTCTGGTGGGATCCGAAGCTCGAGGCGCAGATCGCCCGCGCCGGGACGGAGCGGTTGCTGGCCTACCATGTCAGCGACTGGCTGCTGCCGACCCGCGACCTTCTGAACGACCGCGGCATGATGGGAGACGGGGTGATCGAACTGAAGAAATGTCGTCGCTGGGTCGAGGAGGCCGGCTTTTCGGGCTTTTCCGAGGTCGAGATATTTTCCGAGACCTGGTGGCAAAAGCCCGGCGGGGATGTCCTCGACACCTGCATAGAGAGGCATATGCGAGTCGTTTGAGGGCCCCTCCCGCAGTCGCTCATGGCCCGCGCTTCAGAACGGCACGCACCGGCCGCCCGCCGCTCGCCTTGGCTGTGATAGGCGGCTTGGGCAGGCGGTTGTCGCCGGTCTCGATGACAAAGTGATGGTCCAGCGAGTACCAGTCACCGGTCACGTCGTCCGCCGGCGCCCGTTCATCGGCGTGCAGCACGTACTGGCCGATGAGCGCCCGGGTGACGGCGAATTGTGCATCCGTCTCCAGGAAGGGATCGTCGCTGGAGTAGACCTGGGAAAACTGGGTCTTGTAGCCAGGCTTGTTGATCATGAAATGGATGTGCGCCGGCCGCATGTTGTGGCGACCCTGTGCGCGCAACAGCGCACCGACCGGGCCATCGAGCGGGATCGGATAGCCGGCCGGCTTGATACTGCGAAAGGCGATGTGTCCCTGGGCATCGGTGCTGAGCTTGCCGCGCAGGTTCATGTCGGCCTGCGCCGGATCCTGATTTTCGTAAAAGCCTTCGCCTGAACTGTGCCAGACATCGACCTCGGCACCTTCGACCGGACGGCCCTGCGCGTCACGAACCCAGGCATTGACGAAGATCGGCAGGCCCGGTAACGGCGAACGCACGATCGATCCGCCAGGTTCGACCCGCGGAGAATCCTTGCGCCAGAACGGGCCCATCAGATTGGCGGTGGTTTCGGTCTGGCCTCCGTCACCATTGTTCAGCAGGCAGACCAGCGACGACAAGCCCAGCGAGCCTGCGGCCAGTATCACTTCATTGTGCGAATCGGTGGTGAGCTGGCCCAGCTTTGCCACGAGGGAACAGGCC
The DNA here is from genome assembly GCA_903904605.1 of uncultured Sterolibacterium sp. Lineage (GTDB taxonomy): Bacteria > Pseudomonadota > Gammaproteobacteria > Burkholderiales > Rhodocyclaceae > CAIYYX01. The sequence goes on along the minus strand of CAIVDC010000031.1, from coordinate 23,830 downwards.
TGGTGGAACTCTTCCTCGGTCAGTCGCGCATCCCGGGCAAAGTCATGCAGATGGACCACGGCCGCGGTCATGATTTCCCTGAATCGCTTGTCTGGCGCGCGGCCGAGCTCCGCCAGCACGGCAACCGTGACATCTTGCTGGCTCCCGATGATCATGACAATTTCTCCCTGGCAAAATGAACGTAGCGAGGTGCGGAGATGGCGAGCACGCTCGAGTCTCCGGTTTCACAGCCGCACGGCGGTCCCGACACCGCGGTTTGCAGTTCCTGGGAGCTCGTGACCCCGTGGCCGGGCGCAGCCGGTAGCGCCGCGCAGCAAAGAAGGTCGGTCAGAGTGGCCGTCTGGCAGGCGCCGGGATCCGCGCTCAGGCCCGCCTATCCGGGCCGGAAAATTTCGGTCAATTGGCGGCGAAGCAGTAGAACAGACCCGCGCCTCCGGTGCTTTTCAGTTTGTCCTGGCTGCAGCCCGCCGTGCCGTGCGCGGAATTCCACGATCTCATGTGGCGGGTGTCCTTCAGCCCCAGCCGGTCGTGGTGGCCGACGATGGCTGAGCCTTCGCCGCTGCTGGTCCAATTGGAGCAGGTTGTGTCGCCGCCTGCCGTCGAATAGTTTCCCGATGGATCAGAACCGGTCAGCATGTCGTGGGTATTCACCGCATCGCCGCGGCCTGGGATGACGTCACCCTTTTCCGTCAAGGCAGTTTGTTTGGATATCTTGTTTGAATCCGAATGCAGGTCTTGAACATTTATGGCGACGACAACGCCCTTGGCGTTGGTCCACGGCCCTTTGCCGATGCGATCACGGGCATTGACCCCGGCCTCGCCGCCCGGAGCGGTGGTGCTCAAGTAGGCGCGCCAGTTCGTTCGCTTCGAGCCGGCGGCCTCGGCAAGCGACCGGCAATGCGCGTCGGCCCCTTCGAGACCGCCCAGATTGGCCCCTTTGCCGCTGCCGGCACTGGTCACGAAAAAGGACATGTCTTCCTGCTGTGCATACACCGTGTCCGTGCCGGCTGCCGCGATCAAAGCGACTACCAGAGCGCCCGCCGAGATATTTGAAAACTGCATTGCTCATTCTCCTCTGACAACAAGTCAATCAGCTTCCACCATGTGCCCGCCGCGGCGTGTCGGCGGCGGCCGATGAAAGAAAGCTCCGGAGAAGGAATATTACAGCGAAATCTGCGCCGCCACGGGGATGGTGATGCGGGCAATCAGTCCGCCACCCTCGCGCGGCAGCAAATCCAGCCTCCCGCCGTGGCCGTGGGCAATTCGCTCGACGATGGCCAAGCCGAGCCCTGCGCCGCTGGTATTGCTGCGCGCGGCGTCGATGCGGGTGAAGGGCAGCTTGAGGCGTTCGGCTTCCGACTGGGGAATCCCCGGCCCGCGGTCGGCAACATCGATCTGAATTTCATTCCGCACATGGCGCAGGCTGAGCGCCAGCGCATCCGGGCTGCCCGCATAGTGGAGCGCATTGTCGATCAGGTTGGCGACTGCGCGGCGCACGGCCTTCGGCCTCAGGGCCAGTGGCGGCACGATCGGCAGCTCGGTGGCGATCCTGATGCCCCGGCGTTCGTATTGAGCGGCGATATCAGCGAGCAACTGGCCCGGGTCGGTCTCCTGCAGGGCTTCGCCGGAAGACTCGCGGGCGAAATCGAGAAACTGGCCGATGGTCTGGTCCATTTCCTCGACGTCGGCGACCATGCCATCCTGCATCGCCGGATCCGCCCCGGAAAGTTCGATGCCCATGCGCAGCCGTGCCAGCGGCGTGCGCAGGTCGTGCGAGATGCCCGCCAGGATCAGTGCGCGGTCGCTGTCGAGCCGCGCCAGGTCCGCCGACATTTGGTTGAAGGCATGGGCCAGCATGGCAATTTCGACCGGCCCGCTCTCCTCTACGGGCGAGGGCACGCCGCCCCGGCCGATTTCGGCAGCGGCTAAGGACAGCGACTTGAGCGGCCGCGTGACGCGGAACATAATGAGGTAGGCGCCGGTGAGGGACAGCAACAAGGCGGCCACGCCCCAACCTATCCATTGCCAGGGAATGGAGCGCTCGAGCCTCTCGCTGGGCAGCGCCACCCAATATTCATCGTCGTCGATGCGGAAGCTGACGAATACCGCTCTCTCGCCGTCTCGCTCCAGGGTCATGCGCGTTTCCGGACCCAACTGGGTCTTCAATTCATCGAGCACGCTGGCCAGCAGCGGTTTGTCGGGCAAGGGGGCGACGGTTTCGTTTTCCTCCGAAAGATAGACGTGGATGCCCTCACGGTCGGAGAGTTCGCGCAGCAGTTCATGGCGCTTTTCCGGATAGGCATTGATCAGGGCGCTGCGGGTGAGATTCGCCACGCTCGCCATCAATTGTGTCAGTTGCCGCGCGCGCGGCACATTTTCGTAGGCGCTGTAGATGACGAACCAGGCCAGAACCGACAGCAACATCAACAAGGCGACCAGGAGGAAGGTACGCCATAACAGGGTACTGGGCCAGGGCTTCAACTCCGGGTGCCATCCGGCACGAAGACATAGCCGAAGCCCCATACCGTCTGCAGGTAGCGCGGATGCGAAGGATCTTCCTCGACCAGTTTGCGCAGGCGCGACACCTGCACGTCGATGGCGCGGTCGAAAACGTCATACTCGCGTCCGCGCGCGAGCTCCATCAGCTTGTCGCGGGAGAGCGGCTGGCGCGGATGCTGCACCAGCACCTTGAGCACCGCGAACTCGCCGGTGGTCAGCTGGGTGACGGCCTTGCCGCGAACGATCTCGCGTGTGCCGAGATTCAGGCGGATGCCGCCGAAACTGACTATTTCCTCCTCGCCCATCGGTGCGCCAGGCGGCTGCGGGGCGCCTCGCCTGCGCAGCACGGCATGGATACGGGCGACCAGTTCGCGCGGATTGAAGGGCTTGGGAAGATAGTCGTCTGCGCCCATTTCGAGGCCGACGATGCGATCGATGTCGTCGCCTTTGGCCGTCAGCATGATGATCGGCAGTTCATTGTTCGAACCGCGCAGGCGACGGCAGATGGTCAGGCCATCCTCGCCCGGCAGCATCAGGTCGAGTACCATGAGATCGAAGCGCTCCTGCTCGAGCAACTTATCCATCGTTGCGGCGTTCTCGACAGCCTTGACGGTGAAGCCCTGCTCGCTGAGGTAGCGGTTAAGCAGCTGGCGAAGGCGCAGATCGTCGTCGACGACCAGGATTTTTTTTGTCGAATCGTTCATGGCGTGATCGTAACCGCATCCGCCTTTCTGCGCCAGACTGCGCCCGGCTTTTACAGTTCGTTACAGTTGCCGGCACCAAGCGACGCCTATAATGATCGAGCAGAGTTTTGCCGGGATCGCAGGGGTGGTATCGATCGTAGTCATCGCATTTTTCGCCACCGATCCTGCCCGAAGCTCGACGCGCGCGGAGGAATACCTGATGAAATCGCCTGCCTGGATCGCCGGGTCCTTGCTGATACTGGCAATGACACAGACGACGCAGGCTCAACAGGAACGCCTGGTCCAAGTGCCGCAGACTCCGGCAGCGCCGGCACAGCTGCCGCCGCCGGTCCAGTTGCCGCCGATCCAGTGGCCGCTGGCGCGGCCGACAGGCATGGATTTGCAGCCGCTGTTCGAAAATCCAAGACCGGTCAAACGCGAGCGTCTTACCCCGGAAGAGCGGCAGAGGTTGCGCCAGGACATCAACGAAGCTGGTCGCGAACTATATCGGCACGAGTCCCGGCGCTTCTGAATCGATTCCCCGATGTCCGCAGGACTGGCGCAGCGGATCGGGTAAAATCCGGCGATGAAGCTGATCGCCCTCGAATCCTCCACCCGTTACTTGTCCGTCGCGCTCTGGCAGGACGGCGCGCTTAGCGAGCGCTGCGCAGACCTTCCCAACGGCGGCTCGGACCGTCTGCTGCCTTGGCTTTCCGAACTGCTGGCCGAGTCGGGCCTGGCGCTCTCGGCTCTTGACGGCATAGCCTTCGGTGCCGGTCCCGGGGGTTTCACCGGGCTGCGCCTCTCCTGCGGCCTGGCCCAGGGTTTGGCCGTAGGTCTCGACCGGCCGGTGCTTGCCGTGTCGAGCCTGGAAGCGCTGGCCCTCTCGGCCGGGGTGGAGAAGGTCTGCGCTTGTCTCGATGCGCGGATGAATGAAGTTTATTGCGCTTTCTATGTCGTCCGGGGCGATTCGCCGGAGACCGTGATGGCCCCGATTTGCACCCCGCCGGCCGTTCTCTCGGCACCCTTCGGGAGTGGCTGGCTGGGTTGCGGCGACGGGTTTTCCGCCTATCCGGAGCTTCTCGCGGCCGCACTGGGTACCGCACTGGTCGGCGTTCGCGCCGACATCCGGCCAAGCGCAGCCGCCGTGGCACGCCTAGCCGCGCCGCGTCTCGCGGCTGGCGCTGGAGTCGATGCGGCGCTGGCGGCGCCGTTCTATGTGCGCAACAAGGTGGCGTTGACCACAGCCGAACGTTTCCTCCGCGGTGGCTCGAAATGAGCGCCGTGCTCAGCCGCCAGCCGCAATTCACGTCGATGTGCGCGCTCGATCTCGACGAGGTGATGGCGCTGGAGCGCCGCATCTATTCTTTCCCCTGGACGCGCGGCAATTTCAGCGATTCCCTCGACTCCGGCCATGGCGCGTGGCTGATGAAGCAAGGTGGCAGTCTTCTCGGCTACGCGGTAATGATGCAGGCGCATGACGAAGTCCAATTGCTCAATATCAGTATTGCGCCGGAACGTCGCCGCGCCGGCCTCGGCGGCGCGCTGCTGCGCCATCTTATCGCATCGGCGACAGCCCGCGGGGCAAAGCGGATGCTGCTCGAAGTCAGGCGATCGAATAGCGCTGGGCTTGCCCTGTACCGCAGTCACGGTTTCACCGCGATCGGCGAGCGGCGCGGCTACTACCCTGCCGAGCAAGGCAGGGAGGACGCGCTGGTGCTGGCGCGGGCGCTATGAGCCAGAGGCGGGACGGGGTGTTGCGCGAAATGGGTCTGGCGCCGCTATGGAAGCTGCGCGCCGCCCGCACTGTGGCGCCGCAGCCGCCAGATGCCGACCGTTCCGCCGCCATCGCCGCCATGAACTGGGACGAACTGCGCCAGAGCGTCGCCGGATGCCGCGCCTGTGAGCTTTGCCGGACGCGCCAGCAGGCGGTGCTCGGCGTCGGAGACTTGCAGGCGGACTGGCTGTTCGTCGGTGAGGGACCTGGCGTGGAAGAAGACAAGAAAGGTGAGCCCTTCGTCGGCCAGGCCGGCCGCTTGCTCGATGCGATGCTTGCCGCGATCGGTTTGCGGCGCGGCGAGCGCGTCTATATCGCCAACGCGGTGAAGTGCCGGCCGCCGGACAACCGCACTCCGGAACCGGCCGAAATCGCCGCCTGCCGGCCCTATCTCGAGCGTCAGGTCGAACTGCTGGGGCCCAGGCTGATTGTTGCGCTGGGCCGGCCCGCGGCTCAGGCATTGCTGCACCGGGAAGTGAAGATCGCCGCCTGTCGCGGCACGCTGGCGGATTACCGCGGCGTGCCGCTCATCGTCACCTATCACCCGGCCTATCTGCTGCGCAATCCGGCCGACAAGGCCCTGGCCTGGGAGGACCTCTGCTTCGCGCGGACTACGTTCGAGGGCTTGCAAAAGGGCCCGGCCGCCGCAATCTAGGCGGCATAACCCAAGCAAAGGAGAGTTGCGATGCGCTTCAGACTTCCTGTCCTGCTTTTCGTCGTTGCCGGCTTGCTCTCGGGCTGCGGCTACAACCAGATCCAGATCAATGACGAAACGGTCAGCGCGTCCTGGTCCGAAGTGCTGAACCAGTACAAGCGCCGCGCCGACCTGATCCCGAATCTCGTCTCGGTGGTGCAAGGCTACGCAGGGCACGAGAAGGAGGTCTTGATCCGGGTCACCGAGGCGCGGGCCAATGTCGCGGGCATCAAGGCGACGCCGGAACTGATCAACGACCCCGAAGCCTTCGCCAAGTTCCAGAAGGCGCAGGGTGAACTGGGTGGCGCCCTGGCCCGGCTTCTGGTGGTTTCCGAGAACTACCCGCAACTCAAGGCCGACGCCAACTTCCGCGACCTGCAGGCACAGGTGGAGGGTACCGAAAATCGCATTACCGTGGCACGCAACCGCTACATCAAGGCGGTGCAGGAATACAACGTCTCGGTGCGCACCTTCCCCAACAACCTGACGGCGATGGTGATGGGCTGGAAGCCCAAGGCCTCGTTCAAGGTCGAGGACGAGAAGGCGATGGCCGCGCCGCCCAGCATCAAGTTCGACCAGCCGGCCAGGTAGTCGCCCCCGTGGCTCGGCTGTTCCGCCTGCTGCCGCTCTTCTGGCTGTTCCTCGCCGGCGGCGTGGCTTCGGCCGTCTCCGGCGACGACGGGCTGGTTTCGATACCGCCGCTCAGCGCCCATGTCGTCGACCTGGCCGGCCTGCTTCAACCGGCGCAGGCCAGCGACCTGGATCGGCGTCTGATGCGTTTCGAGGAAGCGCATGGCAGCCAGATCGCCGTGCTGATCGTGCCGACGACCGCGCCGGAAGCCATCGAGCAGTATTCGATTCGCGTTTTCGACGCCTGGAAGCTCGGTCGCAAGCAATATAACGACGGCATCCTGATCGTCGTCGCGGCGCAGGATAGGGCGCTGCGCATCGATGCCGGCTATGGTCTCGAGGGCGCTATCCCCGACGTCGTGGCGAAACGCGTGGTGATGGAAACCATGGCGCCGAAGTTTCGTGCCGGCGATCCCTACGGCGGTATCGTCGCCGGTGTCGAACAGATCGGCCGGCTGATCGCCGGCGAGCAGCTGCCGGCGCCGGCAGGCCGAAGCACGTCCGGCAGCCTCGATCAACTGCTGGTCGTCGGCCTGGTCGCCGCGACCATCGTCGGTGGGGTGCTCAGCCTGCTGCTGGGGCGCTTCTTCGGCGGCATTGCGACCGGCGGCGTCGTCGGCGCCATCGCCTGGTTCATGAGCGGTTCCCTGTTCGCCGCGATAGCCGCCGCGTTCATGGTGTTTCTCTTCGTCCTGGCAAGGGGCGGGCGCGGCGGCTCGCCCTTCGGCGGCTGGGGCGGCGGCGGCTGGAGTTCCGGCGGAGGCGGGGGCTGGGGCGGCGGAGGCGGAGGCGGCGGCAGCGCCGGCGGCGGTGGCGCTTCGGGGAACTGGTAGATGAAACTGGCGCGTATATTTCGACATCTGGCGGCACCGCACTGGCTCGCGCGGCGGGCCTTCTCCCGGGACAGCCTGAAAGCGGTCGAGGCAGCGGTCGCGGCTTCGGAGAAACACCATGCCGGCGAATTGCGTTTCGTTGTCGAGGCCGGCCTGCCCTTTGTCGATCTCTGGCGCGGCGTTACCCCGCGCGAACGGGCCACCGAATTGTTCTCCCGGCTGCGCGTCTGGGACACTGCGCAGAACAGCGGCGTGCTGGTCTATGTCCAGTTGATCGACCGGCGCGTCGAGATCGTCGCCGACCGAGGCATCGCCGCGCATGTGGCGCAGGAGCAATGGCAGGCAGTCTGCCGCGGCATGGAGGCATCCTTCCGCAGCGGTGCCTACGGCCCTGGCGCGGTGGCCGCGATCGCCCGCATCGGCGAACTTCTGGCCGCGCATTTCCCGCCGCAGCCGGGCGAACCTGCGCAGCCGCAAAACGAGCTTCCGGACCGGCCTCTGATCCTGTAGGTCTCCCTTCAGGACGAAGCCGAGGTCTTCCGGCTTGGGCCCGACCTACAGCCGCTTGTCGTCGAGAGAGGCGACGTCGTCGAACCGGCGCTGGTTGAATTCATGGCGCCGCTTGATGAGCAGCATCAGGCCTGCGACGCAGAGACCGAAGAGCACGACGATGGTGTAGATCGACAACTGAGCCCTGATCATCGCCGAATAGATGCCGGTCATGACGATGATCGACAGGTTCTCGTTGAAATTCTGCACGGCGATCGAGTGGCCCGCACCCATCAGGATGTGGCCGCGATGCTGCAGCAGGGCATTCATCGGCACCACGAAGAAGCCCGAGAGGATTCCGATCAGGACCAGCAGGGGCACTGCGATCCTCATGTCGCGGATGAAGACCATGCCGATCACGACGATACCCATGGCGATGCCGAGCGGAATCACCCTGACCGACTTCTTCAGGGTGATCATCCGGGCCGCCATGACCGCGCCGACCGCGACGCCGACCGCCACCACCCCCTGCATCATGCTCGCCTTGGAAAGCGAGAGCCCCATCGCAACCTTGGCCCACTCGATGACGATGAACTGCAGCGTCGCTCCGGCACCCCAGAACAGCGTCGTCACCGCCAGCGATATTTGGCCGAGCTTGTCGCGCCAGAGCAGCTTGAGGCTGTGGTTGAAATCGTGCAGCAGATAGAGCGGATTCTTCTTCAGCATCTTGTGATCAACGCCGGTGTCCGGGATGTGCAGATTGAACAGCGCCGCAACCAGGTATAAGGAGCCGATCACCGCCAGGTTCATTTCCGCGATGGTGTCGATCCCCGTATCGATCAAGGGGAAGTCGAAGGCAAGAAGCGAGTGGGCGATATCCGGCCTGACCAGCATGCCGCCCAGCACGGTGCCGAGAATGATGGCGATCACCGTCAGGCCTTCTATCCAGCCGTTGGCGACCACCAGCAGGCGGTGCGGCAGGTACTCGGTGAGGATGCCGTACTTGGCCGGCGAATAGGCGGCGGCGCCCAGGCCGACGACACCGTATGCGATGAGCGGATGGACATTGAAGAACATCAGGGCGCAGCCGAGGATCTTGATGCCGTTGCTGATGAACATCACGCGCCACTTCGGCATCGAGTCGGCGAAGGCGCCGACGAAGGCCGCCAGGGCCACATAGGAAACCGTGAAGAAGGTCTTCAATAGCGGCTCGTAGCTCGCCGGCGAATGCATTTCGCGGAGGATGGCGATGGCGGCGATGAGCAAGGCATTGTCGGCGAGCGCGGAGAAAAACTGCGCTGCCATGATGACGTAGAAGCCGAAATTCATCCGGTCGGAGGAGTGAGGCGTAATCGGAATTTTCCGGGAAATGGTGGTGAGCTTGCTCAAGGCTGACGGTTTATACCACGAACAGCCGACGCCTGTCAGTCTATGCCTTTTTGCCCGGAACGCCGCCGTTGCGGGGTGCCGGCCGACCCGGCTCATCAGACTATCTTATGCACGCTAATTGTGTTTGAATAACGCGTCTTGGCAACGATATGGGGAATAGGGTATGGCAGACCGGAGGCTGCAAGTTTTTCATGCTGTGGCGAAGCAGCTTTCATTTACCAAGGCTGCCGACGTCCTGTTCATGACCCAGCCGGCCGTCACTTTCCAGATCAAGCAACTCGAGGAGCACTTCAACACCCGCCTGTTCGATCGGGGCCACGGCAAGATCGCCCTGACGCCGGCAGGCGATCTGGTCCTCGACTACGCCAAGAAGATTCTCGGACTTTCGGCGGAAATGGACGTGCGGCTGTCCGAGATGACCGGAGAGATCGGCGGCTCGCTTCTGGTCGGTGCCAGCACCACCATCGCCGAGTTCATGCTGCCCCGCATCCTGGGCGAATTCAAGTCGCTCCATCCGGGGGTCAAGCCGCGCCTGATCGTTGCCAACTCGGAAACGATAGAGACGCGCGTCGCCGAGCATACCCTCGACATCGGTCTGATCGAGTCGCCTACCCACCAGCCGGACTTGCATACCGAGGCCTGTTGCGACGACGAGTTGCGAGTCATCTGCAGTCCGAAGTTCCCGCTGGCGAGATTCAAGGTGCTCAAGCCGCAACAGCTCGTCGATCAGCCCTATGTCAGTCGAGAGCCGGGTTCCGGCACGCGCGAGAATACCGACACCTACCTTCGGGCGGCCGGGATAGATCCCGATAAGCTTGCGCTGGTGATGGAGCTGGGCAGCCCCGAAGCCTTGAACGGCGTGGTGGAAACCGGCCTCGGGTTTGCCATCGTCTCGCGCGCCGCGGTAGTGAAGGAACTGCGCCTGGGCGACCTGGTGGCGATCCCGCTCGCACCGAAGCTGACCCGCACCTTGTCGATGGTCTACCCGAAGGAAAAATTCCGCTCGCGGCTGGTTGTCGCATTCGTTGACTTTGCCGGGGCAAAACTCAAACAGTTCTCCTTGAAGTGAGTTGCCGGGCATGACCCGCCCGATCAAGGCCGCCATCGATCTTGCCGCCCTGCGCCACAACCATGGCGTGGCCCGCCGCCATGCCGGCGCCGCGCGCATCTGGAGCGTGGTCAAGGCCGATGCCTACGGACATGGCCTGCTGCGCGTCGCGCGCGCCCTCGATGGGCTTGCAGACGGCTTCGCACTGATTGAGCTCGAAGGCGCCATCGCCTTGCGCCGGGCCGGTTTCAGGCAGCCGATCCTGCTGCTCGAAGGCTACTATTGCGCCGACGAGTTGCCGCTGTTCGCGCAATACCTGCTCACGCCGACCGTCCATTCTATGGAGCAGGTCATGATGCTCAAGGCAGCGGCCTTGCCCGGGCCGTTGCCGGTCTATCTCAAGCTGAACAGCGGCATGAACCGTCTCGGCCTCAACGCGGACGAGCTTCCAGCCGCTCTCGCGGCGCTCGCCGCGGCCCCTCAGGTGGCCGGCATGACCCTGATGACCCATTTCGCCGATGCCGATACCGAGCGCGGCATCGCTGCCCAACTGGCGAGATTCGAGACGATGCGCAGGTCGTTGATCGGTTGCTGGCCGGTCAGTCCGGCCAATTCCGCCGCACTTCTCGCCTATCCGGAGCATTGCGGCGACTGGGTGCGCCCCGGCATCATGCTTTATGGCGCATCCCCGTTTCCGGAGATGAAAAGCGCCGAAAGTATGGGCCTGCGGCCGGCGATGACCCTGGAGAGCGAATTGATCGCGGTGCGCGAAATCGCACGGGGCGAGCGCGTCGGCTACGGGGGCATGTTCACGGCAATGGCGGACATGAGGATGGGCGTGGTCGCCTGCGGCTATGCCGACGGCTACCCGCGGGCCGCCCCGACCGGCACGCCGGTCCTGGTCTGCGGCCAGCGCACGCGCACGCTCGGTCGTGTTTCGATGGACAAGATCTGCGTCGATCTGAGCGGCATTCCCGGGGCAAGGGTCGGATCGAGGGTGCTCCTCTGGGGAGGCGATCCGCTGACCGGCTTGCCCGCCGACGAAGTCGCCGGTGCCGCAGGTACGGTGAGCTACGAACTGTTTTGCGCCCTGTCGGCCCGGGTGCCGGTGACGGAGCGCTGAATGGCCAAGGCGAAGAGCGTCTACTGCTGCAGCGAATGCGGCGCCGCGTCACCCAAATGGCAGGGCCAGTGCCCGGGCTGCGGTCTTTGGAATACCTTGGTCGAGACCCTCGCCGAGACTTCCGCCGCGGCGAACCGGTACGCCGGTGCCGGCACTACTGCCCGCCTGCAGCAACTCTCCGAGATCCGTCCGCGCGAGGAGCCGCGGCTGCCTAGCGGCGTCGAAGAGTTCGACCGGGTCCTGGGCGGTGGCCTGGTGGCCGGCGGTGTGGTGCTGATCGGCGGCGATCCGGGCATCGGCAAGTCGACCTTGTTGCTCCAGGCCTTGTCGAAGATGGCGGCCGCCCGACAAGTGGTGCTCTACGTCTCCGGCGAGGAGTCCGCGGAGCAGGTGGCGTTGCGTGCGAGACGTCTGCAGGTGCCCACCGAAGGCTTGGCGCTGCTGGCCGAGATCAGCCTGGAGCGGGTGCTGTCGACCCTGGCAGGCCAGAAGCCGGCGGTCGCGGTGGCCGTGATCGACTCGATCCAGACCATGTATTCCGAGGCGCTGCAATCGGCGCCAGGCTCGGTGGCCCAGGTCAGGGAGTGCGCCGCGCAGCTGACCCGCTACGCCAAGCAGACCGGGACCTGCATTATCCTAGTGGGCCATGTCACGAAAGAGGGCGCTCTGGCCGGGCCGCGCGTGCTCGAGCATATCGTCGACACCGTCCTTTACTTCGAGGGCGATCCTCATTCCTCGTTCCGTCTGGTGCGCGCCGTCAAGAACCGCTTCGGCGCGGTCAATGAACTGGGCGTGTTCGCCATGACCGAGCGCGGACTGCGCGGCGTCTCCAACCCTTCCGCGCTGTTCCTGTCGCAACATGAACAGGCCGTGTCCGGCAGTTGCGTTATGGTCACCCAGGAAGGCACCCGGCCGCTCCTGGTGGAGATCCAGGCGTTGGTCGATGCCAGTCATAGTTCCAGCCCGAGAAGACTTACGGTCGGTCTGGAACAGAACCGGCTGGCGATGCTCCTGGCGGTTCTGCACCGTCACGCGGGTCTCGTGTGCTTCGATCAGGACGTCTTCGTCAATGCCGTGGGCGGCGTGCGTATCGCCGAGCCTGCAGCCGATCTCGCCGTGCTCTCTGCGATCGTATCGTCATTGAAAAACAAGCCATTACACGATAAACTTATTGCGTTCGGTGAGGTTGGCCTGGCGGGCGAAATCCGCCCGGCCCCACGCGGCCAGGAGCGCCTCAAGGAAGCGGCCAAGCTTGGTTTCACGCATGCCCTGATCCCGAAAGCCAATGCGCCGAAGCAACCGATCGCCGGACTCACGGTGATCGCCGTCGATCGCGTCGGCACGGCGGTCGACCAGCTGTTCGAGTTCTGATCGTGACGACTGTGCGCCTGATGTTGCGCATGCTGCTTCGCGACTCTCGCGCCGGCGAACTGACGGTGCTGGGTCTGGCGCTGCTGGTGGCGGTGGCCAGCCTGACCAGCGTCAGCTTTCTCTCAGACCGCGTCGGACATGCCTTGATCCAGGAATCGCACCAACTCCTGGGCGGCGACCTGCTGCTGACTTCCGATCACCCCTGGAACGAGACCGTCCGGCGGCAGGCCAGGCAGTTCGGCCTGGCGCTGGTCGATAGCGTCAGCTTCCCGAGCATGGTCAGCAGTGCCGGCACCAGCCAACTGGCGGATGTCAAGGCGGTGGCTCCGGGCTATCCCTTGCGCGGCGCCCTGCGCCGTGCGCCCGAGCAAAATGCCCAGGATGCCGAGACTCACGAGATACCGGCGGCGGGAACGGTGTGGCTCGACGAGCGTCTCACCTCCGCTCTGGCGGCTCGACCCGGCGAGTTCCTGACACTCGGCGAGCGCCGCTTCACCGTCGCCGGGGTGCTGACCCTGGAGCCAGACCGCGGCGCCAATATTTTCAGTTTCGCGCCTCGCCTGCTGATGAATCTCGGCGATCTGGCCGCCACCGGCTTGATCCAGGCCGGCAGCCGGGTGGCCTATCGCCTGCATCTGGCCGGCGCGCCCGGACAGGTCGAAGCCTTCAAGAACTGGCAGGTGGCCCGATTGAAGCCCGGCGAGCGTCTCGAGGACCTCTCCAATGCCCGGCCGGAGATCCGCAGCATGCTTGACCGTGCCCAGCGCTTCCTCAGTCTGGCCTCGCTCCTGGCTGTGGTGCTCGCTGCTGTGGCGGTGGGCTTTTCCGCCGATCGCTACATGCGCCGCCATCTCGACGGCTGTGCCGTGATGCGCTGCCTGGGTGCCAGCCAGCTTCAGGTGCTCACGGTGCATGGCGGCGAGTTTCTGCTCTTCGGCCTGGCCGCCACGCTGGCCGGTTGCGGCCTGGGCTACTGCACGCAATGGCTCCTGCAGGGGTTGCTCTCGGGCGTTCTCGTCGTGGCCTTGCCCGCGCCGGGGTGGCAGCCCTGGGGCCAGGGTCTGCTGGTCGGGTTCACGCTGGTGGCCGGCTTCACCCTGCCGCCTCTGCTGCGCTTGCGAATGGTGTCGACCTTGCGCGTGCTGCGCCGCGAATGGGCGCCGGGGGAGTCCCTGTCCTGGGCCGCCTATGCCTTCGGCTGCGCGGCGCTGGGGGCGCTGATGCTCTGGATCGCCGGCGATCTGCGCCTGGGCGGCATCGTCCTCGGCGGCTTCGCCGCAGCCTTGATCGTCTATGTTCTGCTGGCGCAGTTCATGCTCCTGGCCGCCAGCCGTCTTGGCTCGGGGGGAGGCGCGGGCTGGCGGATCGGCCTGGCCAGTCTGCGCCGTCACGGCAAAGCCAGCGTGCTCCAGGCGACGGCGCTGGGTCTGGGTCTCACGGCCTTGCTGCTCCTGACGGTGGCACGCCAGGATCTGCTGGAGAGCTGGCGCCGCAAGGTCCCGCCGGATGCCGCCAACCGCTTCGTGATCAACATCCAGCCGGCACAGCTGAGGTCGCTGGAAACCTATTTCGCGTCCCAGGGCGTGGCTCCGCCGACGTTCCTGCCGATGGTGCGCGGGCGTCTGGTCATGGTCAATGGCCGCCCCATCGACCGCAGGAGTTTTGCGGACGAGCGCGCCCAGCATCTGGTCGAACGCGAGTTCAACCTCTCCTGGGCTGCAGCGCTGCCGGCGGGCAACAGCATCATCGCAGGGCGCTGGTCCGGCGCGCCCGCGCCGGCCGGGCAGGGCGAGTTCTCGGTCGAGCAGGGTCTGGCCGAGACCCTGCATCTCGCGCTGGGCGACACGCTCACCTACGAGATCGGCGGCATCAGACTCGTCGGAAAAATTGCCTCGCTGCGCCGGCTCGACTGGGATTCGATGCGCGTCAATTTCTTCGTCATAACGCCGCCCGGCGTGCTTGAGCGTTATCCGGCGAGCTACATCACCAGCTTCCACCTGGCGGACAGCCAGGCGGGCTTCATCACGGGGCTGGTGCGGGCGTTTCCGAACCTCACCGTGATCGATGTCGCCACCCTGATGCGTCAGCTGCAGACAACCCTGGACCAGCTCGCCAACGCCGTCCAGGTAGTCTTCGGCTTTGCGCTCCTGGCAGGCCTTACCGTGCTCTACGCTGCGCTGCAGGCGAGCCACGACGAACGCTTCTTCGAGTCGGCCTTGTTGCGAGCCTTGGGCGCCCGGAGTCGTCAGATCGAGGGTGCCCTGCTGGCCGAGTTCTCGGCCCTGGGGGCGATCGCCGGCCTGCTCGCAGGAATTGGTGCCGGTGGCATCAGCTGGGCCCTTGCGCACTTCGTATTCCATCTCGACTACCGCCCCGCACCGGCCTTGCTGCTCTTCGGCTTGACCACAGGTGCCGCCGGCGTGGCCCTGGCCGGCTGGCTGGGCACGGTCGGCGTTCTGAGGCGCCCGGCGCTGGGCGCCTTGCGCGGCGATTAGCGTTGCCGAACGCAGTTCCTGCATTGAAGCACTTCAACATTAGATCGTCCGGCCGGTCCGGGCTTGCGCAGGCCTCGCAGTTGACCGGCCCTCGTATCGCTTTGCCGATGGTGAAATAAGGCGCGTTCTCACTTGGTTGTGCCCGCCGTCCAATCGGGAATACTCCCTAGGTCGGTGGCATAATGCCGACGGGCGCTGCAAATATCGCTGCTTGTCGAGCTCTGGCGAGGCGAGGGCGGCTGTTCCCCGGAGACGGCAAAGATATCCAAAGCGAGGATGTTCATGAACAAAGATCGCAATGTTGTTGTTCAGCGCATTCGCTGCGCTATCGTGATATTTGCCACCTGCCTGGCCGCGGGCAGCGCTTTTTCGGCAGATGACGATTGGCTATATGTGACCCGACCCGGCGATACCCTGATCGGCATTGCCGAACGCTACTTGGTCAATGCGCAGGCTTGGCGGCGGGTCCAGTCGCGCAATCACGTCGCCGATCCGTACAAGCTGAAGCCTGGCAGGCAGTTGAGGATTCCCTCCGAACTGCTGCGCACCGACCCGGTCGTCGCCGAGGTGTTGATGGTCAATGGACAGGCGAGCAGCACACCGACCGGCGGCGGGCAGGGCCAGACCCTGGCGGCAGGAGCAAGCCTGCATGCCGGCGACAGCGTTCGTGTCGAGGCCGGCAGCAACCTCAGTCTGCGTTTCCCCGATGGCTCGCGTCTGTTAGTGCTCGAAAAAAGCAGGTTCAAGCTGATCCGTGCGGAGCGCCTAGGCCGCACCGACGTGCAACGCATCCGGATCGAGATGTCTGAGGGCAGCGTCGAGTCTAGCGTCGCGCCCATGTCGAGCGGAGCCAGTCAGTACGAGATCAAGACACCGGCGCTACGGATGGCGGTGCGCGGAACGCATTTTCGCGCTGCTGCCGATCCGGGCAGCGGTCAATCGCGCAGCGAAGTCCTGGCAGGCAGGGTGAATGTCAGCGGGGCCAGCAAGGCGGTCATCCTCGACCAGGGATTCGGCTCTTACGCGACTCCGGGCGAGCCGCCGCAGACGCCTCGGCGACTGGCGCCGGCTCCGGACCTCGGCGGCTTTCAGCAGCTCTACGAACGCCTGCCGCTGCGCTTTACCTGGAAGCCGGTGCAGACGGCTCACGGCTACCGGGCACAGGTGTTCGACGGCGCCGCGAACCTGATGCTCGACGGCGTGTTTAAGGACAATGCGGCCCGATGGGCGGACCTTCCAGACGGGCACTATGTGCTGCGCGTCCGCAGCATCGGCGATGATTTCCTCGAAGGTCTCGACGCCGAGCAGGGCTTCACGCTCAAGGCACGCCCCGAACCGCCGTTCTCCGGCGAGCCGACGGGCAAGTCGTACGGCGACTCAACACAGTTCAATTGGACAGAAGCCGCCGGCATCGGCCTCTACCATTTTCAACTGGGGCGCGATAGCAGCTTTTCAGAGTTGCTGGCCGACGAACCAGCCCTGACGACCCACCAGATCACCCGGGCGCTCCGTCCCGGCCGCTACTACTGGCGCGTTGCGAGCATCGACGGGCGGGGCGATCACGGCCCGTTCGGTGACGTCACCAGCTTCGAACAGCGGGCCGTGCCCGCCAGTCCGCAAACGGAGAAGTCGGAGATCAGCGACGACCAGATTCGTTTCCGCTGGCGGGAGGGGGAGCCGGGCCAGCACTATCTGCTGCAGCTGGCGAATACGCCGGACTTCGCCCAGCCGCTGCTTGAGAAGACGACCGACAAGGCCGCAGTCGCGATGCCGCGTCCGGATGCGGGCGAGTACTTCATGCGGGTCAAGGCGATCGATGCCGATGGATTCGCCGGACCTTTCGGCGCGACCCAGCGGATCACCGTGCCGGGAACGCTGCCCTGGTGGCTTCTGTTGCTGTTGCTGCCATTCGTCCATTGATCTTGTCCGCCCGGCCGGCCCTGAATTCGGCGCTGGTCGTTGCCGTCGCGCTGCTGCTGACGGCGCTGCTGTCCATGACATCGCTGTTTCGCCGTGCCGAACTTTGGCTGGGCGACGCCCAGCAGCGTCTGGTCGCACGAGAGATGCCGTTTTCGCATACGCTGGTGGTCGACATCGACGAGGAATCTCTGCGCCGGCTCGAACCCGTTCTCGGCGTCTGGCCCTATCGGCGAGACGTATTTGCTCTGGTGCTCGACTATCTCGGTGAACTGGGGGCTCATGGGGTCTGCTTCGACGTGTTGATGAGCGAACGTCGACCGGGCGATCAGGAACTCGCGCTGGCGGTTGCACGCAATCCGGATACGGTGTTTGGCGCCGGCGTCTCGTCATATCCGCTTGCCGTCGATGGCCAGCGTCGTGCCTTGCTCGACTTGCTTTCGTGGACCGTGCCGGCGTCCCTCGCGGTCGAGCCCTGGGCGGATTTCGCTCTGCCGGCCTTCCTGGCAGGGCAGGGCGCGTCCGGCAGGGTCGGCGTCGTATCGTTGTGGCCCGACCTCGACGGCACTGTTCGCCGGATTCCCTTGTTTCATCGAGCCCAGGGGGTGGTGCTGCCTTCGCTTGCCCTGGCCGCGACGGTCGGCGGCGAACCGCCGCGTTTCGAGTACCTGCCCGCGCAACGGGCGCTCAAGCTGGGCGGACATGTCTGGCCTGTCGGTGATGATGGACAAGTTGCGCTCAGCTTTCCGCGCAATGCGAATGCCGTGAAATCAATACCCTTTTATGTGCTGGCGCTGGCGGCAATGGGGGCTAGCGGAATTTCTCTCGACCGCGAAGGGTTCAAGGGCAGGACGGTGATCATTGGCAGCACGGCGCTGCAGAGCGATGCCGTGCAGACGCCGCGCGGTCTGATGCCGGGCGTCTACCTGCTCGCCGTGGCGCAGGAGAACCTCGCCAGCGATCTGCTGCTGAAGCCGCCGGACCGGCTGGCGACAGCGCTGCTGCTGCTACTCGCCCTGACGGTACCCGTCGCCTGGTCGGTTCGGCGGCCGCCGAACCCGGCGACCATCGGAGCGACCCTGCTGGTCGGGGCTGCGCTCGCGTACGCCGCCAATCTCGGTATGATCTACTGGTGGCAGTTGCAGAGCCCGCTGCTCTTCGCGTTGGCGCTGCTGCTGCTGACCGGCTGCGGGCAATTGGCGACACTTGCTGTCGCCGAGTTGAGGCACCGCCGGCTCGCGGAGAACCAGATGCGGACCGCGTTGGCGGTTTTCGACGCGAGCAAGGAAGGCATCTTCGTGACCGACGCCCAGAATAATATCGTCTCGGTCAATCCGGCGTTTACCGCGATCACCGGCTACGCGGCGGATGAAGTCGTCGGCCGCAACCCACGCCTGCTCAGTTCGGGCCGGCACGACGCGGATTTCAGCCGGACCATGTGGCAGTCGATCCAGGACAAGGGCTACTGGCAGGGCGAGATCTGGAATCGCCGCAAGAGCGGCGAGATATACCCGCAATGGTTATCGATCAACACCATTAAGGGGGCCGATGGCTCGATCGACAAGCGGATCGCAATCTTCTCCGACCTTTCCGGACACAAGGCGGCCGAACAGCAGATCGAATTCCTCGCCTACCACGATGCCCTGACCGGCCTACCCAACAGGCTGCTGGTTCATGACCGGTTCGAACAGGCAAGCGCCCATGCCGAGCGCACCAGGAGCAAGGTTGCCCTGCTGTTTCTCGATCTCGACAGTTTCAAGACCATCAACGATTCCCTCGGCCATTCCGTGGGCGATGCGCTGCTCAAGGAGATCGCCGTCCGATTGGGCGATTGCGTGCGCGACACCGACACTATCAGCCGCCAGGGCGGCGACGAATTCCTGCTCGTACTGCCGGAACTGCCCGACGCCGATGCCATCGCGCCGGTGCTGGTCAAGATCAGGGAACGGTTGCTGGATCCGTTTGACGCAGACGGCCACGAGTTGACGTCCACGGTGTCGATCGGCATCGCCATCTACCCCGAAGACGGCCGGGATTTCGATACGCTGCTGAAGAAGGCCGACACCGCGATGTACCGGGCCAAGGAATCTGGCCGGAATACCTACCGGTTCTTCGACGAGCAAATGAACGTCGAGGCAGTCGAGCATCTTTCGATGAGAAACGGCTTGAGAAGGGCAGTGGAGAAAGGCGAGTTCGTGCTCCATTACCAGCCCCAGATCGACCTGGCGAGCGGTGCCGTGGTGGGTGCCGAGGCGCTGATCCGCTGGCAGCATCCGGACTTGGGCATGATCCATCCGGCAAGATTCATCCCCGTCGCCGAGGAAAGCGGCCTCATCGTGCCGATCGGCGAGTGGGTGATGCGCGAGGCCTGCCGTCAAGCCGCTGCCTGGAAGAAGGATGGATTGCCCGAGTTGACCATGGCCGTGAATCTTTCTCCGGTGCAATTCAAGCGTGGCGACCTCGAGCAGACAGTGATCGGCGCACTGGAAGAATCGGGATTCAATCCGGCCTTTCTCGAACTGGAAATAACCGAATCCATCCTGATCCAGAATGTCGAGAGTGTGCTTTCCATGGTAAAGCGCTTGAAGCTCCTGGGCGTGAAACTGTCGATCGACGATTTCGGCACCGGTTATTCGAGCCTCTCCTACCTCAAGCGTTTCGCTGTCGACAAGCTGAAGATCGACCAGTCCTTCATCCGCGACCTGGCGACCGATCCGGACGACGCCACCATCGTTCGCGCCATCATCCAGATGGCGCACAACCTGAACCTCAAAACCCTTGCCGAAGGTGTCGAAAATCAGGAGATACTGGAATACCTGCGCATCTTCAGATGCGATGAGGCCCAAGGGTATTATTTCTCCCGACCGATGCCGGCTCAGGAATTCGCGACCCACCTTTCCGCAACGCCGGCCGCATATGGCCCAAGCGCATGATCGCCGACGGCATCACCGGCCATAGCCGCCGCAGGCCATGCCTTTCGCGGAGATCTCCGCGCATTCTATTTTTCACGTCCAACAGCCCTATCTCAGGACATTCACGCTCGACGGAGAATACATCATGATCAACAGAGTGACGCTGGCTATCGCCGCCTTGGCTTGCTGCACCACCGCCCATGCCTTTGACCTGGAAGGCGCGCTCAAGGATACGTTGAAGAAAAACGCCGCCAGCCAGTCGGCCGCTGCCCCGGCTTCGACCGGCCAGGACGCAGGCCAGCTCAAGGCCACGGAGATCAATTCAGGCATCAAGGAGGCGCTGAGCCGAGGCGCCGAAGCCGCAGTGTCCCAGCTTGGCAGGCCGGACGGGTTCATGGGCAGCGATGCGCTCAGAATCCCTCTGCCGCCCAGTCTCCAAAAGGCCGAGAAAATCATGCGCGCGATGGGCATGGGCAAACAGGCAGACGAACTGATCCTGTCGATGAATCGTGCCGCGGAAGCGGCCGTGCCGGAGGCCAAGGCCCTGCTGGTCAAGTCGGTGAAGGAAATGACGCTGGAAGACGCCCGAGGCATTCTCACCGGAGGAGATACCTCGGCCACGGATTTCTTTCGGCGAAAGACCGAAGCCGCGCTGACCGGCCGCTTCGGTCCCATCGTCAAACGGGCTACCGACCGGGTCGGCCTTGCCCAGCAATACGACAAGTATGCCGGGGCGGCGGCCCGATTTGGCGCCATCGACAAGAATCAGGCCACGGTCGAGCAGTATGTGACCCAGCAGGCCCTCGATCGTCTCTATAAGGTGATCGGCGCGCAGGAACGAGCACTGCGTGCCCATCCCTTGCAGGCTGGCAGCGCCTTGCTGCGGAAAGTCTTCGGCGCCGTCGCCGGGAGATAGGTCTATGGGCGGCCAAGGTCGTCGCAAAAGCGCGCATAACTTAGGCGATCCTAGTTGAAGTACATGGTCCTCTTGGGTCTGGATGACTGACGCATCTTGCCCGACCGTGCAGACAAGGATGAAGCGTGTGAACAAGATCCTGAAATACCTCTTGCTGGGGGTGGGTGGCGTCGGCGCCGTCCTGATTGCCGTGGCGGCCGACCTTGCCATGACGTTCGATCCCAACGATTACAAGCCGCAAATCGTGGAACTCGTCAAGGCAAAACTCAATCGCACGCTCACGATCGAGGGCGACATCAGGCTGTTGTTTTATCCTAAAATTGACGTTGATCTCGGCGGGGTTTCGCTGTCCGAACCGGCGAGCGAAAAGGAGTTCGCAGCCATCGGGAGGGCGCGAGTGGCGCTGCAACTGATGCCGCTGCTATCGCAAGAATTGGTGGTCAACCAGATCGAGTTGCGCGGACTGCGGGTGAATCTGGTGAAAGGTAAGGACGGCAGCAACTTGGATGTCCTTGCCGGAAGCGAAGGCTTCGGCCAGAAGCGGCCGGAAGGCGGCGATGACGCGGCAACGCGGCGGCCGATCCGGTTCAATATTGATCATGTGCTGGTCGATAATGCCAGCCTGAGCTACCTCGACGAAGGCAGCGGCGCGAAATACACCATGAACGGGCTTAACTTGAAGACCGGAAAGATCTCCTCCTCGGCACCGATCAAAATTGAACTTGGCATGACGCTCGGGGCGAGCCAGCCCAAGGTGAATCTCGATGCGCGCATCAAGACGCGGCTTGCTGTTGCTTTCGACAGCAGGCGGTTCATGCCGTTGCTCTGTGTTGAGCGTGAAACGAGCTTCATTTTGGCGCACCGTGCCGCGTATGTCTCGCGGTATGACAAATCTGAAATAGAACGTGCCGTGGCGGTTGCGGTATAGGTGAGTGGCGAGCTTGATTGACATGGCTGACTCCGCGCGCGGTGGCACACCAAAGTGGCACACCTGAGTGGAAAAACCGTCAAGCCGAAAGAAAAATGCCAATGCTTTCAGGGCATTGGCGTTGAATTGGTGGAGGCGGCGGGAATCGAACCCGCGTCCGTAAGTTCTCTACAGGCAGTACTACATACTTAGCCTCGTCATTTGATTTAACCGGTGGTCCGCCGCCGGGCAGGCTGACCACAAGCGATCCGCTGAGTTTTCGTGGCCTGCCACGCGGCGGGGCAGGTCCTTAGCTGATGTGAATGACTCTGCTGCTGCTTGCGCAACCCGGCCCATCAGCAAACCGGTGCAGAGCCAGCCGGTATTAAGCGGCTAGAGCGAAACGCTCGTCGTTGGCGTTTGTGGTTTTCCAGATGGATTTACGAGGTAACCTGGTCCTCGGTATGCACTGCTCTGCTTCGCAACCCACGTCGAAGCCAAGTCGCCCCCAGTGGTACTACTCCGGATTAGTACAAGATCCGGCAAATAAGTTCAGTTCATTCTAGCACGAGGCCCGAGCAGGCCGAGGATTTCCGAGGGTTCGTTGATGATGGCGTCCGCCCGCCAAGTCTCGAAGGGATCATCCCCGCCGAGGTAGCCGTAGGCGGCGGTGACGGTGAAGAAGCCGGCGCTGCGGCCGGCATTGATATCGCGCAGATCGTCCCCGACGTAGATGGATTGGCCTGGCGCCACCTGCAGCACAGCGCAGGCCAGGAGCAACGGCGCCGGATCCGGTTTCGGCCGCAACGCGCTGTCACCGCTGACGATGCAGGCAGTACGGTGGCTCAAACCGAGTTGTTGTACCAGGGGCAGGGTGAAACGTTGCGCCTTGTTGGTGACGATGCCCCACTTGATGCCGCGATCTTCGAGGGCGTCGAGCAGTTCCATCATGCCCGGAAACAATGCCGTTTCGGCGCACAGTGCTTCCTGATAATGCGCGAGGAAGCGGTTCACCAGCGCGGCGAAGACCTCATTGTCAGGCGGGAGGCCGAAGCCGAACCTGATCAGTCCGCGCGCACCACCGGAGACATAAGGCCTTAGCTGCGACAGCGCAAGCGGCTTCCGGCCTTCTTCAGCGAGCAGGCGGTTCAATGCGGCGCCGAGATCGGGAGCGGTGTCGGCCAAGGTGCCGTCGAGGTCAAACAGGACCGCCGCCGTCATTGCGTCGGAGCGGTCGCGCGAATGAGATAGTTGACGCTGGTATCGCGACCGAGCGTGTAAGTCTTGCTGAACGGGTTGTAGCTCATGCCGATGATTTCCGTTACGGAAAGGCCGGCTTTGCGGCAGCAGCGCACCAGTTCTGCGGGGCGCAGAAAACGGGCATAGTCGTGGGTGCCGCGCGGCAGCAGATTGAGAATGTATTCGGCGCCTAACACGGCGAAAACATAGGCCTTCAGGTTGCGGTTGATGGTCGAGAAAAAAACCTCGCCGCCCGGCTTAACCAGGGCCGCGCAAGCGCGCACCGTGCTCTCGGGGTCGGGTACGTGTTCGAGCATTTCCAGGCAGGTGACGACGTCGAATGCGCCCGGCAGTTCTGCGGCCAGGGCTTCTGCGGAAATGTTGCGATAGTCGACATTCTGGCCGCTTTCCAGCAGGTGCAGCCGGGCAACGCCCAGCGGTCGTTCGGAGAGGTCGATGCCGGTGACGCTGGCACCTTTCACCGCCATGCTCTCGGAGAGAATGCCGCCGCCGCAGCCGACATCGAGCACCTTTTTGCCGGCGAGACCGACGCTCTTGTCGATCCAGTCCAGCCTCAGCGGATTGATGTCGTGCAGTGGCTTGAACTCCGAGTGGGGATCCCACCAGCGGTGCGCGAGGTCGCCGAATTTCTCGAGTTCGCTGGGGTCGACGTTGCCTTGTTCGTTCATGGACACTTCTTCCATCAGAAAAAAAAGCCCTGCTATGCAGGGCTTTTTTCAGATCGGGACCCGTTTACTTTGACTCTCTGGTGCCGATCACTTCGATCTCGACGCGGCGATCGGGCTGCAGGCACTCGATCACTTTCTTGCTCTTCTTGCCCTTGCACTCGCCCGGCTTGGTCACGGGCTGCTTCTTGCCCTTGCCTTCGGTGTAGACCCGGTTCGGCT
>CAIVDC010000030.1 GCA_903904605.1 uncultured Sterolibacterium sp. | reverse complement strand
GCTCACCAAGTTGCCGAACCGTCGTTTGCTCAACGACCGTCTGCTCCAGTAAATGATTGCCAACAGGCGCAGCGCTTCCTATGGTGCCCTGATGTTCATCGATCTGGACAATTTCAAGCCGCTGAACGATGCCCACGGGCACAGCGTTGGCGATCTGCTGTTGATGTTAACGGTGCCCAGTTAGCGTAGAAATCTGGCGTTCACGGGATGACGTGGCGAAACGGTGGGGTGATTTTGGTTTTTGCATGTCAGGCATGAATATGCCGGTTTTGCGATTTGCTGCCCGCAGGGCTTCCGGCGGGCGGATTGCGCAGCAATCGTTGTCTGGCAAGCGAAGCGCGGCAGGGGTTAGGTAGCGCCGCCGTCGCCGATGAGGTAGAAAGTCGACCGGCCGGTGGAAACGCTGGCGCGACACCGGCCCCAACCGCCAAGCCAGACCCGATGTCGCGCCCCACAACCCCGACGGGCGGCGTTGCCTGCATAGTATTTCACGAAGCGCACGTCGCCGTCGACTACCCATTGGCCCTAGCTGCCAATGGAACTACCCGGAAGACGCTACCTGTGCGCAGGCTGCCGCATCCCCGTGCTGATCTGCAGCCACTGTGATCGCGGCAACCGCTATTGCAGCGGGGGATGTGCGCCGCAGGCACGGCAGCAGTCGGTACGAGCCGCTGGCCACCGCTATCAGGACACGCATCGCGGCCGCCGTGCCCACGCCGAACGCCAGCGTCAATACCGGGTTCGGCAACAGAAAGTGACGCATCACGGTTCCCCACCACCGGTCCTGCCTGTTCAACTGGTGGCCGAATCGACAGCGACGAAATCCATGCCGCCACCCTGGCAATGTCACCTCTGCCATCGGGCACTCCCGGAATTCGTGCGACAGGACTTTCTGCGTTCCTCGGTTCGCCGATCCCATTCCGACAGGAGAGTTCCCTTTGGTCCTTACCCCCGAAATTGAAGCGCAGATCCTGCGTTACTACCATGCTGAACGCTGGCGCGTCGGCACCATTGCGACCCAACTTTGCCTGCACCGCGACACTGTCGCCCGGGTACTGGCCCAGGCTGGGCTGCCGTTGATCGGCCCGGTGCGTCGTCCCTCGGCCATTGATGTCTATTTGCCGTTCATCCGCGAGACGCTGGAGCAATTTCCGACCCTCACGGCCAGTCGTCTGTACGGCATGGTCCAAAGCCGTGGGTACCCCGGTCGGCCCGATCACTTCCGGCATCTGATCGCTCGTCACCGGCCACGTCGGCGGACAGAAGCCTATCTGCGGCTGCGCACCCTGCCCGGAGAACAATGCCAGATTGACTGGGGGCACTTCGGTCACATCGAAATCGGCCGAGCCCGCCGTCCGCTGATGGGTTTCGTCACGGTTCTGTCCTGGTCGCGGCAGATCTTCCTGCGCTTTTATCTTGATGCCCGCATGGAGAATTTCTTGCGCGGCCATGTCGCCGCCTTTGAAGCGTGGGGCGGCGTTCCTCGCGTTGCCCTCTACGACAATCTCAAGAGCGCAGTGCTGGAACGTCAGGGCCATGCCATTCGTTTCAACCCGACCCTGCTGGCCCTGGCCGGACATTACCGGTTCGAACCCCGCCCAGTAGCCGTCGCGCGAGGAAATGAGAAAGGGAGAGTGGAGCGGGCCATTCGTTACATCCGCGACGCCTTCTTCGCCGGCCGTAGCTACACCGACCTCGACGACCTAAATGCCCAGGCTGATGCCTGGACGAACGGGCCCGCCAGCGAGCGGCGCTGCCCGGAGGACGAGAAGCTGACGGTGAAGGCGGCCTTTGCCCAGGAGAAGGAACATCTGCTTGCTTTACCGCCCAACGCCTTTGCCACCGACGAGGTGAAAGCGGTATCGG
>CAIVDC010000029.1 GCA_903904605.1 uncultured Sterolibacterium sp. | reverse complement strand
GCGAGGCACCACTTGGCCATGATCGAGCCGCCGCGGCTGACGATGCCGGTCATGCGCTTGGCCGTGAGCGGCACATAGCGCAGCAGCACCCCGGCATGGATGGTGAAATAGTCCACGCCCTGCTCGGCCTGCTCGATCAGAGTGTCGCGGAAGATCTCCCAGGTCAGGTCCTCGGCCTTGCCATTGACCTTTTCCAGGGCCTGGTAAATGGGCACGGTGCCTATCGGCACCGGGCTGTTCCTGACGATCCATTCGCGCGTCTCGTGGATGTTCTTGCCGGTGGACAGATCCATCACCGTGTCGCCGCCCCAGCGGATCGACCAGGTCATCTTTTCGACTTCCTCCTGGATCGAGGAGCCGAGGGCAGAGTTGCCGATGTTGGCGTTGATCTTGACCAGGAAGTTGCGGCCGATGATCCTCGGTTCGGATTCCGGGTGGTTGATGTTCGCCGGAATGATGGCGCGGCCGCGGGCGATCTCGTCGCGGACGAATTCCGGGGTAATCACTTTGGGGATGGACGCGCCGAAGGAGTCGCCGGGATGCTGGCGCAGCAGCAGTTCGGAGAGTCCCTCGCGCTTCTGGTTCTCGCGGATGGCGACGAACTCCATCTCCGGCGTGACGATGCCGCGCCGGGCGTAGTGCATCTGCGTGACGTTGCCGCTGTGACCGGCGCCGGCCAGGGCGCGGCGCGGGCGGCGCTGGAGCTTGAAGCGCATTTCGGCCAGCTCCGCATCGCGCTCGCGCTCGCGGCCGAAGGCGGAGGTCAGGGCCGGCAGCTCCTCGCTGTCCGCCCGCTCTGCGATCCAGTCGGTGCGCAGCGGCGCCAGACCGGAACGGATGTCGATCTTGGCGGCGGGGTCGGTATAGGGGCCGGAACAGTCATAGACGCAGATCGGCGGATTCGGCTCGACGCCCATGCCGGCCGGCGTGTCGGACTGGGAAATCTCACGCATCGGCACGAGCAGGTCGGGGCGCGAGCCGCGCACGTAGACCTTGCGCGAGCGGGGTAGGGACTGGACCGCGGCCTCGTCCACGTGGGCGTTCGAGGCGAGAAATTTGTCGTTGGCGTTCATCGGGATAGCTCCAGGGTGCGGGCAGGAAGGACCCGCGGCGGGGCCGACAAAGTTACTGGAAAGCGGGCCCGAATGCAACCTGCCTGCCGTGGCCGTGCCGGCCCCGGCACTAAAGTAAGCGGCATTCCGGCCGTTATGTTTGAGACGACTTGAAGGGAGCAGCATCATGGCAGGGCACCATCGTCTGGAAACCATGGCAATTCTCGTGGCGCTTGCGGCTGTCTGCGGCGCGGCGCAGGCCGCCAACTGGCAACCGGTGGTGAGCGACAAGGGCGAGCGCGTCGAGATCGACAAGGCGCGCATCGCCCGCATCGGCAAAGGCAAGACCATGGCCTGGAGCCGACTCGTGCTCGGCCGCGACGAGCCCATCGCCGGCACCAAGGACAGCTACTCCATGGTCGAGGCCCTGAACCGGTACGACTGCGCGCGCCAGCGCTTCACCACGGTCAAGCGCATCTATCTGCGCGACGGCAAGATGGTCCTCCAGGAACCCGTCGATTCGCCGATCGAAATGGTCGCCGAGGACGGCAGCGTGGACCAGAAGCTGCTCCAGGAGGCCTGCAAGCCGCGTACGGTCGGCGAGATGGGCAAGGTGGCCGAGGAGGCCGGCAAGGTCGCCGTGGAAGCGAAGCAGGCCGAGCCGGCCAGGGCGATGCATGCCGATCTGCGCGGCGCCGTGAAGGAAAATGCGCCGGTGACGGCTGCCGCCGAGCCAAAGCCGCCAGCGGCGGAAAAATCGCCCGCGCACGCGTTCCGCCGGCGGCCCCCGGCCGCCGCCGGACCTGCTGCAGCGCCGCCCGAAAGCGTGCACTGGAGCTACGAAGGGGAAGGCGGTCCGGACAACTGGGCCAAGCTGCGCCCGGACTTCGCTACCTGCGCCTCGGGCAAGCGTCAGTCGCCGATCGACATCCGGGACGGCATCCGGGTCAATCTCGAAGCGATCAAGTTCGACTACAAGACCACGCTGTTTCGCATCGTCGACAACGGCCACACGATCCAGGTCGACGTCGGCCCGGGCAGCACCCTCGAGGTGATGGGGCGCGAGTATGAGCTGAAGCAGATCCACTTTCACCGCCCGTCCGAGGAGCGCATCAACGGCCGTTCCTACGACATGGTGATGCACCTCGTGCACAAGGACGAGGATGGCCACATGGCCGTGCTGGCGGTGCTGCTGGAGCGGGGCGGCGAGAATCCCCTGATCCAGACCTTGTGGAACAACCTGCCGCTGGAAGTGGGGCAGGACGTGGAGCCGAGCGTCGCCATCAACCTGGCCGCCCTGCTGCCCGAAAATCGCAACTACTTCGCCTACATGGGCTCCCTGACCACGCCGCCTTGCACCGAGGAGGTGCTGTGGCTGGTACTGAAACAGCCTTTGCAGATTTCGCCCGAGCAGATCGCGATTTTCGCCCGGCTCTACCGCCATAACGCGCGGCCGGTGCAGCCGACCAACAACCGCTTGATCAAGGAGTCGCGCTGATCGAAGGCCTGAGCGCCGACCGGCGCAGCTCTCGTCCCGCACACTTCCTGCGGTCGTCGTCAGGGCTTCGGCCCGATAGGTCCCCGAGCTAGGTTAAAATGATTCCTTGATCGGTAGTATATTAGGTTATGCTAATATAACGAATTCGGGAGAATCTTCATGAACCTAGAAAAAGCGCGCTTCAACATGGTGGAACAGCAGATCCGGCCCTGGGAGGTGCTCGACCAGGATGTGCAGGATCTGCTCTACGCGGTCAGGCGCGAGGAGTTCGTGCCGCCGGCCTATCGCGAACTCGCCTTCGCCGACACCGAGATTCCGCTCGACGGCAGGAAGAGCGCCGGCGCCGTGATGCTCGCGCCGAAGATCGAGGCGCGCGCCTTGCAGGCCCTGCAGCTGAGAAAGTCGGACAAGGTGCTGGAGATCGGCAGCGGCTCGGGCTACATGGCCGCGCTGCTCGCGATGCATTCCGACCGCGTCTGGAGCGTCGAGATCGTGCCCGAACTGGCCAAGATCGCGCGCGAGAATCTGCTGCGCCAGGGGATCGCCCGGGTCAGCGTCGAAACCGGCGATGCCGCGCAGGGCTGGCCGGCGCATGCGCCCTATGATGTGATCATGGTCTCGGGCAGTCTGCCTATGCTGCCCAAGCCCTTGCTGGCCCAGCTCAAGGTCGGCGGCCGCCTCTTCGCCATCGTCGGCGACGAGCCGGTGATGACGGCGCGACTGGTCACCCGCACCGGCGAAGACAGCTATCGCAGCGAAGATCTGTTCGAGACCGAAGCGCCGCCGCTGCAGAACGCGACCCGTCCGGATCGTTTCGTTTTCTGAGGCGCCATGCAGCAAATCACCGCGCTACAGCTCAGCGCATGGCTAGACGACCCGGTTCGGCCCAGGCCTCTGCTGCTCGATGTCCGCGAGCCCTGGGAGTTCGACGTCTGCCGCATCCCGGGGGCGCAGGCCATGGCCATGCGCAGCATTCCGGCGCGTTTCGCGGACCTGCAGCGCGAGCACGGCAGGGAGCGCGACATCGTGGTGATCTGCCACCACGGGGCGCGCAGCTACCAGGTCGCGATGTTCCTGGAGCAGCAAGGGTTTTCGAATCTCTACAACCTGTATGGCGGTGTCGCAGCCTGGGCGCAGCAGGTCGATCCCGACATGGCGACGTATTAATCGAATGAGGCCCCCCATGAGAGTCCTGCTATTCCTGTCCGCACTGCTGTCGATGGGCGCGGCGCAGGCCGCCGACCTGCTCGAGATCTACCGCGACGCGACCGGCTACGACGCGCAATTCGCCGCAGCCAAATCCGCGCTCGACGCCGGCCGCGAGAAGCTGCCGCAGGGCCGTGCCGGTCTGCTGCCGACCGTCGGCCTTTCCGCCAACAGCGTGTGGAACCAGTACGGCTACCAACTGCGTCCTTCCACCGGCGTCCTTCCCGCGGACTACAACAGCAACGGCTGGGCCGTGAACCTCACCCAGCCGCTGTTCCGCTGGCAGAACTGGGCCAGTTACAAGCAATCCGAACTGCTCGTGGCCCAGGCCGAAACGCAATTCAGCCAGGCCAGGCAGGATCTGGCGGTGCGCGTCGCCCAGGCCTATTTCGACGTGCTCCTGGCGCAGGAGAGTCTGGCCACGGCGCAGCAGCAGAAGGTCGCGATCGCCGAACAGCTGGCTTCGGCCAAGCGCAACTTCGAGGTCGGCACCGCCACCATCACCGATACCCACGAGGCGCAGGCGCGCTACGACCTCACCACCGCCCAGGAGATCGCCGCCGCAAACGATCTCCAGGTCAAGCGCGAGTCGCTGCAGATGCTGATCGGCAAGGACGCGCAACATTTGAAGACGCTGAAGCCCGGGTTGCAGATCGCCCGCCCGCAGCCCGACGACATCGGCCAATGGGTCGCCGCCGCGGAGAAGGACAGCCTTGCCGTGCAGTCGAGCCAGGCGGCGCTGGAGATCGCCGCGCGCGAAGTGGACAAGCAGCGCGCCGGCCATTATCCGACGCTCGACCTGGTCG
The DNA here is from genome assembly GCA_903904605.1 of uncultured Sterolibacterium sp. Lineage (GTDB taxonomy): Bacteria > Pseudomonadota > Gammaproteobacteria > Burkholderiales > Rhodocyclaceae > CAIYYX01. The sequence continues at coordinate 71,424 of CAIVDC010000029.1, read as the reverse complement.
CCAGCCGGGGCCGCAATTCGGTCGGGGAAACTTTCTCGAGCGCCACCGGCAGGATAGCCGGCGGCCTGGATACGGACACCACCACGGTCGGCGTGCAACTGGCGATCCCGATCTTCTCCGGCGGCGCGACATCTTCGCGCGACCGCGAGGCCGTCGCGCTGCGCGAGCAGGCCCGCGCCAATCTCGACAACGCCCGCCGGCAGGCCGCGCTCTCGGCGCGCCAGGCTTATCTCGGCGTCACCTCGGGACTGGCCCAGGTCAAGGCGCTGGAGCAGGGCCTGGTTTCTTCCCAGCTGGCCCTCGACTCGGACAAGCTCGGCTACGAAGTCGGCGTTCGGATCAACATCGATGTCCTGAATGCCCAGCAGCAGGTCTATTCGACCCGCCGCGACCTCGCCAAGGCGCGCCTCGATACCCTGACCGCCCAGCTGCGTCTCAAGGCCGCCGTCGGCACTCTGGGCGAAGCCGACCTCGCCGCGGTCAACGCCCTGCTGGAATGAGGGTGCCGCCGGGCTTCAGCCCGGCGACCTTGCCGATCAGCGCTAGCGTCCGCTCGCTGGCGCCGCGATGGCGCGCGGTGAATTCCCGCCCGGCAGCGCCCATCGCCAGGCGTTGCCCCGGATCCCCGAGCAGGGTGCGGGCTGCGGCGAACAAGGCGGCGGCGTCCGCCACCTGGCGCGCCGCGCCGCAGGCCAGCGCTTCGCGCGCCGCGTCGGCGAAGTTGAAGGTCGAAGGTCCGACCAGCAGCGGCACGCCGGCCGCGCAGGCTTCGATCAGGTTCTGGCTGCCGTAGTCGAGCAGGCTGCCGCCGATGAAGGCGACATCGCACGCAGCATAGTAGGCGAACAGTTCGCCCATGCTGTCGCCGATCAGTACCTCGGTGTCCGGCCGCAGCGGCTCGCCGGCGCTCTTCCGCTGCAGCGCGAAGCCGCGGCCTGCGGTCAGGCCGGCCACCGCGCCGAAGCGCTGCGGATGACGAGGGACGAGCACCAGCAGGAGCCCGGGTATCGGCCGCGCACGCAGCGCGTCGAGGATCAGTTCCTCCTCGCCTTCGCGCGTCGAGGCCGCCAGCAACACCGGCCGTCCGCCGAACGCGGCTTTCAGGGCGCGGCCCCGTTCCAGCTGCTGTTCGGGCGGCGTGATGTCGAACTTCATATTGCCGGTCACGACCACGCCGCCGGCGCCCAGTCCGGCCAGACGGGCGGCGTCGTCACGGCCTTGCGCCGCGACGGCGGAGAGCCCGGCGAGCGCCTCGCCGACCAGCGCCGGAAAGGCGGCGTAGCGCCGCGCCGAGCGCGCCGACAGCCGGGCATTGACGAGCAGCAAGGGGATGCCCTGGCGGCGGCAGGCGTGGACCAGGTTCGGCCAGATTTCGGTTTCCATGATCAGGCCCAGTTCGGGCCGGAAATGACGCAGGAAGCGGCGCATCGCCCGAGGCGTGTCGTAGGGCAGATAGACGCGGCGGACCGCGTCGCCGAAGATCTCCTCGGAGGTGGCGCGGCCGGTCGGGGTCATGTGGCTGAACAGGATCGCATGGCGCGGATAGCGCAGCGCCAACTGCGCGACCAGCGGCTGGGCGGCACGCGTCTCGCCGACCGAGACGGCATGGATCCAGATCGTCGGCCGGGCGTCGGGCCGACGCCCGTAACAGCCGAAGCGCTCGTTCCAGTGGCGCAGATATTCCGGCTGACGCCGCGCGCGCCACAGCAGGTGGATCATCGCCCAGGGCAGCAGCAGGATCACCGCCAGCGTATAGAGCAGGCGCGCCATCAAGGCGTGGGCCCGGTCGCGAGCAGTGCCGAGGCGGTGGCGATCGCCTCCCCGGCTTCGGGCGGCCTGCCGGCAGCGCCCAGGTTGACGGCGCAAGCGCCGGCATAAACGCCGGTGAGCTGCGGGTCCGAGGCGGCAAACAGCGCCAGCGTCGGCACGCCCAATGCCGCAGCCAGGTGGGTGATGCCGGTATCGACGCCGACGACCAGACGGGCGCCGGCGCAAAGCCCGGCGATTGCCGCGATCGACAGCGCCGGCGCGGCGACGGCGCCGGGCATGCGACGGCTGAGTTGCGTGGCGAGCGCGCGCTCGGCCGCCGTTCCCGCCGGCAGGACGATGCCGAGTCCCTGCGCCGCCAGGGCCGCCGCCAGGGCGATCCAGTCCGCCGCCGGCCAGCCCTTGTCGCTGCGGCTGGTGGCGGTCAGGAACACGGCGTAGGGCCGCGCCGGTAGCCAGCCGGCGGCCAGCGGCGGGGCGGCGATGCCGTAGGCGAGCGGCAGATCGATCGGATCGGCCGGCGCCCCTGCGGCCGCCGCCGCCAGGCGGCGGTTGCGCGAGACGGCGTGGAGCTTCTTCGGAACGGCCTGGCCCTGATCGTAGAAGCCCGCCGCCAGCGGTTCGCGGGCGGAAGCGCCGTCGAAGCCGACGCGCCGCCCGGCCGGGGCGAGCCTGGCCAGGCTCGTGATCAGGCCGCTCTTGATCAGTCCCTGGGTGTCGAGCACCAGATCGTAGGCCTCGGCCTGCAAGTTGCGTCGGAATGCCGCCATTTCCCGCCAGGTGGCGGCCGAGGCGAGCCGCCGCCGCCAGCGCCGCAGCGCCACGGGAATGACCCGCCGGACGGCGGGATGCAGGCGCGGGATGTCGGCGAAGCCCTCTTCCACCACCCAGTCGATCGCCGCTTCGGGGAAGCGGGCGTGGAGGTCGCTGAGCACCGGCAGGTTGTGCACGACGTCACCGAGGGAGGAGGTCTTGACGAGGAGGATGGTGCACGGGGGGCCGGCTTTCGCCTCAGCGGTCGCCGGGCAGGAGGCTTTCCGCCTAGAATGGGGTGCTTGCACAACGCCGATTATAGACGAGTCATGTCCTTTGCCCGGCTGCCGCTGTCAGCGGTGCTGATCACCCGCAACGCCGCCGCGCTGCTCCCGGCCTGCCTCGACCGGCTCGCCTTCTGCGACGAAATCGTGGTCGTCGACTCGGGCAGCGAGGACGATACCGTCGCACTGGCGGAGCGCCGCGGCGCCCGCGTGATCGAGAGCGAGTGGCGCGGCTTCGGCGCGCAGAAGCAGTTCGCCGTGCTGCAGGCGACGCACGACTGGGTGCTCTGCATCGACGCCGACGAACGCGTCAGCGGCCGCCTGCAGGAGCGCATCCTGCAGGCGCTGGTCGATCCGCAGCGGCATGCCTACCGCTTCGCCCGCCGCAACCGCTTCCTCGGCCGCTACCTGAGCCACGGCGAGGGCTATCCCGACTGGAGCCTGCGCCTGTTCGACCGGCGCCACGCCCGCTGGTCGGACGATGCCGTGCATGAGAAGGTCGTCGCGGCAGGCGAAGTCGGCACGCTGGCGGGCGATCTGCTGCACGACTCGGCGGAAACGCTGGCCGGCTACCTGGACAAGCAGAACCGCTACACCACCCTGGCCGCGCAGCAGGCCATTGCCGCCGGACGCCGGGCCCATGCCGGGCATCTGCTGTTATCGCCCCTGCTGCGCTTCGTCAAATTCTATTTCTTCCGCCTGGGATTTCTCGACGGCCTGCCGGGGCTGGTGCACATCCTCATCGGCTGCGGCAACAGCTTCGCCAAGTATGCGAAGATGATCGAGTTGCAGAAGCGGTGACGGGGATCCGGGTGACGCCATTGCCCGTGAACTAAATTTCCTTGGACAGGCCGACCCGGTCCCGTTTCGGGATCAGCCGCTTGTCGATGATTCGCCAGATCTCCCGCGGGGAAACCCGGCGACCTGCCTGGATCTCACGGCGCTTGCGCCACATTTTCGGCAGCCCTTTGATGGCGTCCCGCTTTGCGCGCAGGATCACCCGGCCTTGCCCGCGCAAGGCGAACCCGGCGACACTGATCAGGTTCATCGCCAGATGCAGGGGCAGCAAGGCCCAGAACAATGCGCCGGGCATGTTCTTGACGAACGCCCAGACCAGATTCCTGTGGCCGTGATAGACCGCAAAGTCGCTGTGCTTGCCTCCCGTCGTGGCCGAGCCGACGTGATGTGCCACCGCTTTCGGCACCAGCACGGCGCGATGACCGGCCAGCCTCAAGCGAAAGCCGAGATCGACATCTTCGACGTAGCAGAAAAAATCCTCATCGAAGGCGTCGACAGAAAGCAGTGCATCTCTCCTGTAGAGGGCCGCCGCAGCGCAGGGACTGAACACTTCGACTTCTGAAATGTCGTGCCGTGGCTGGCCATGGCCATTGCGCCAGACCAGTCCGCTGGCATGATAGATGTCGCCGACGCCGTCCTGCAGCGTCGGTTCGGCGGCGCTCACCAGCGTGCTGGCGAAAGAAGCGCAGTCCGGGTGGCGCTCCGCAGCACCGAGCATGCAACGCAGCCATTCAGGATCGAGGAACGCATCCGGGTTCACGAGGGCGATCCACGCGCAATCGGCGAGTTGGCCGAACGCGAAATTGTTGCCCCCGGCAAAACCGGCATTGTCGGGCCTGCGGATGTAACGCAGGTTTTCCAGGCCGGGCGGACAGTCCAGGTGGTCCGGCGGCGCGTCGCTCGCGTTGTCGATGACGATGACCTGGGCGAAGGGCGTGGTCTGCCCGGCAAGGGCAGCAAGGCAGCGGCGCAGGTGATCGAAGGAATTCCAATTGACGACCACGGCGCCAACGCGCGGTGTTTCAGGCGGCCTGGCCACGGTCAAGCTTCTGTTCCCGCTGTGCGTTGCAGCAGCGAACCGGCTTCCGCCAGGGAGCAAACCACGTGGGTCGCGGCAGTGCCTTCCCTGCTCAATGTCGAAGAGGTCCGCAGCAGTATCCGCAATGACAGTCCCGCCCGTTTTGCCGCCTCCATGTCGGACTCCTTGTCGCCCAGCATGGCCGAATCGGTCAGCGAGATCCGGAACTGTCCTGCGGCGCGCAGCAACATGCCGGGGTTGGGCTTGCGGTCGAAAGATTCGGTGAGGTAGTTGCCCTTGCCGTGTTCGGGATGGGTTGGACAGTAATAGACCTCCGCGATCGGTGCATGCTCCTGCGCGAAACGGTCCCGCATCCAGTCGGTCAGGCGCAGAAAGTCTTCTTCCGTGTAATAGCCCCGCGCAATCCCCGCCTGATTGGTCACCACGATCAGCAAGTAGCCGCACTCGATCGCGGCGCGGCAAAGCTCGAAGATGCCCTCGATGAACACGAACTCCTCGACGCGGCAGACATAACCCGAATCGTGATTGATGACCCCATCTCTATCGAGAAACAACGCGCGACGTTTCATTGGGCGGCGATGACCGGCAGTTCGCGCTGGGCGCGATCGAAGTCCTCCGGGACGCCGATGTCGATGAAATAGGCGTCGGTAACATAGGCTCTCGGCCTGAGCGTGTCGCAATGACGCTGCAGGATCTCGGCCTCGAAAGAAAACCTTTCCGGCAATCCCATGGCGGCAAACAGTTCCGGCATGAGCAGGTAGATGCCGGCATTGATCAGTCCCGGCCCGGCCCGGCCCTTCTCGGCAAAGCGCGCGACACGATCGCCCGCCAATTCCACGGCACCGTAGCGCGAGACATCAGGCGTCTGCCTGAGCACCATCGCCACCTGCGACGGCGCCGCCTGGTACCAGCGGATCAGGGCGGCTAGGTCGATATTCAGGAAGGTGTCGCCGTTCAACAGGAGCACCGGCTCAGGTCCCTCCCCGCGCAGCGCATGGACAATCGCGCCGCCGGTTCCCAGCGGTTCGGCCTCGATGGCATAGCGCAGCGCCATGCCGCGATGGTCGCCGCCGAAATACGCCTGAATCGCCTCGGCCCGGTAGCCGACCGAGAGGATCACCTCGCTGACGCCGGCGGCGACCAGATGGTCGAGCAGGTATTCGAGAAACGGCCGTCCCGCGACGGGCGCCATGGGCTTGGGCAGGTCCGGCACTTTTTCGCGCAAGCGCGTGCCGAGCCCGCCCGCCAATACCACTGCCTTCATGGCGAGCGGGGGAAGACCTGCTGTTCGATCAAGCCGCAGATGATGTGGCCGACGACGATATGCCCTTCCTGGATGTTCGGCGTGCTCGCCGAGGGAATCTCGATGCAGTGGTCGACGATTTCGGTGATCCGCGCCCTCATGTTCCCGGTCATCCCGACGGTGACGAGGCCCATTTTGTGACCGGCTTCCAGCCCCGCGATCACATTGGGCGAGCGACCCGAGGTGGAAATGCCGAACAGCACGTCGCCCGATCGTCCGACCGCTTCGACCTGGCGGGAGAACAGATGCTCGTAGCCGTAGTCGTTGCCGATGGCGGTGAGCACCGAGGAGTCGGTGGTCAGCGCAAAGGCCGGCAGACCGGGCCGGTCGTAGGCGAAGCGGCTCACCATCTCGCCGGCGAGGTGCTGCGCATCCGCCGCGCTGCCGCCGTTGCCCATGAACAGCAGTTTGTTCCCGCTCCGCAAGGCATTGACGCAGGTTTCCGTCACCGCCTGAACCACCGCGGCGAGTTGCTCATCCGCCAGCATCGACTCCAGCACGCGGGCGGTATCCGCCATCCGGCTTCTGATCATCTGCCTCATCAGACTCTCCAGCTCTGGGTGCCGTGCTTGGTGAAGTGGCAATTGCTCACCTGACCCTCGAATCGGTTCAGGGATCGAATCAGGTCCATGCGCTTTTCGGGCGGCGCGAAGAACATCATGAAGCCACCGCCGCCCGCACCGGAAACCTTGCCCGCCAGCGCGCCGGCTGCGCATGCCGTCTCGTAGATTTCCTCGATGTTCCTGTTCGACACGGTCTTGGCCGAGCGCTTCTTGTTCTCCCAGCCATCGCGCATCGAATCGACGATGCCGGCGAAGTCGCCCTTCAACAAGCATTCCTTCATCGTCATCGCTTCCCGCTTGATCGAGTGCATCGCCTCGATGGCGACGACCGAACCCGAGGTGACGTTCGCGCTCTGGTCGGCGATGATGCGTGCCGATTCGCGCGACACCCCGGTATAGAACAACACCAGCGATGCCTCGAGTTCGCAGATGAAGCTGCTCTTGATGCGTAGAGGATTGATCACCGCGCGGTCGTTGGCGTAGAACTCCATGAAATTGAAGCCGCCGAAAGTGGCCGCATACTGATCCTGCCTCCCTCCCTGAAGGTCGCAATCGACCCGCTCGATCTTGTAGGCCAGGTGCGATTGGGAATAGTCGTCGAGGGGAATGTTGAGCAGTTCAACGAAGGCCTTGAGCATCGCCACCACAAGGGTCGAGGACGAGCCCAGGCCGGAGCCGGCGGGAGCGTCGCAGAAGGTGCTGAGTTCCAGCGCAATCGGCCGGCCGTCGTTGAAGGTGCGAACGATCTCGTTATACACGGCCTTGTGCAGGTCGAGCTCGCCATCGAGCGGATACTCCGCCTGGAGAGGGAGAGCCAACGACTTCTGCTGATCCGTGGACACGAAGCGCACGCAGGGTTCGTCCAGGGTCTTGATGACCGCGTAGGCATAACGATCGATGGTCGCATTCAGAATGCAGCCGCCATGGACGTCGCAGTAGGGGGAGACATCGGTGCCGCCGCCGGCCAGACCGAGGCGCAGCGGCGCGCGAGCGCGTATTAACATGGGGTTCGCCTATCGAGTGAGGAATGCCTGCTCGCGCCCGACCTGTACCCGCCAGTAGTCGAGCAGGTCGCGTATCGTCTGCTCGAAGGGGATCTCCGGCTTCCAGCCGGTGTGTGCGGAAAATTTGGCGGTATTGGGCACCTGAAGATCGGCGTCGATCGGGCGCAGCCGCTCGGGGTCGAGCTCGATGCGGATTTCGTCCTTGCGGGTCGATAGGGAAATCAGGGTATTCAGCAATTCATCGATGCCGCAGGAAAAAGTTCCGCCGATGTTGTAGTACTCGCCGGGGATGGGATTCACCGTGACCAGCAGGTAGTAGGCGCGGACCGCATCGCGGACGTCGGCGAAGGTGCGCAATGACTTCAGGTTGCCGACCTTGACCACCGGCGGGATCAAGCCTCTTTCGATCATCGCGATCTGCTTGGCAAACGTCGACTCGGCAAAAACATCCCCGCGGCGCGGCCCGGTGTGGGTGAACATCCGGGTGGTCATCACGGTCATGCCGTAGGCCTCGGCGTAATAGCGCCCGAGCAGATCCGTGCCCACCTTGGAAATCGCATAGGGCGAGGCCGGGTGGAAAGTGCACTCCTCGTCGATCGGCAGCTTTTCCTTGGACACGCGACCGAACACCTCGGAAGAGGCGCAGACATGGATCACCTCGTTGATCTTGTTCAGCCTGAGCGCCTCCAGCACATGGGCTGTTCCCTGGATATTGGTTTCCAGGGTATCCAGCGGCGCTTCGAAGCTGGTGCGCGGATAGCTCTGCGCGGCCAGATGGAAGACATAGTCGGGTGTCGACTTCGTCACCACATCGTTGATGGAAAGATAATCGCGCAGGTCGCCGTAGAGCAGGTGGATGCGGTCCTTGGCGTTGATCCGCGGCAGCAGATGGTTGAGGTTGTCCAGGGGGCTGCGCCAGCGGCACATCCCGTAGATATCCCAATCGGTATGTTCAAGGAGAAAGTCCGCGAGATGGGAGCCGACCATCCCGGTGATGCCCGTGATTAGCGCTTTCTTTTGCGTAGTCATAATCCTGTTTCCATATTCTCTTGCACCAAACATAAATAACGTTAGCTTGCGGATCCCTCACGAAACGGTTTCATGGCTGGGGAGCAAGCCAGCATTGGAAGTGCCCAGCCTGCGGGAGAGGCGCTTGCCGAATTCGATTGCCCGCTTCTCGACCAGGAGCCAGGAGGCTGTTCCGCATAATATTGCCAGTATCGTAGCCGCAATTTGGTTCGCGAGCAGGCCCATCCGGGGGAATTCGTAGACAAGGGTCTGTTGTATGGGAAAACCCCACAAGAAAACTCCGTATGAGACATCCGCAGGCAACTTGATTTTCCTGACCCAATCGCACGTAGCCAGATACAAAACACCGGTGAAAGTTATGAGATAAAAGCAGTAGCGTGCGTAGGTAGTCCCATGTAAAAGATAGAAAAGCAGGATAAAGCCGAACGGAACACCGATCGAGATGCGGATCTTGTCCTTATGGATCGCCATGAATGCCCCGCTCGCAAAGCAGAATGGAAGATAAGAAAAATCCTCATTACCTTGCGGCAGGAAGGAAAAAAGTATTCTTGAAGGCAGGATTGAATCCAGGAATACGACTGCAATCAATAGTGTTGCGACACGTTTCTCTGTCAGTCCGACGAGGAACGCCCCGGCCACGAACAGGTAGGCATAAGCTTCAACGACCAGCGACCAAAGTGACCCATTCACCGTGTCCTTGTACGGATTGTCGCCAAATACTCCGGGCAGGTTGTAATACCCAAGTTTCTGCGTTCCCCAACTGTCCATCAACAACTGCCTCTTGATATATAGGTAAGTGTTCGGACTGCCGAAATAACTGCTCAGGTCAAGGGTTGTGCAAAACGATCCGATCACAAACGCAGAGCAAATCAAGACAAGCGCAAGCGCAGGCCAAATTCGAAAGAACCGGGCAATTAGGAATTGGACCACTGACCTCTTTTCCAGGAGACTGTTCGTGACCAGCAGGCCGCTTAAAAAAAGAAGAGTTTGACGGCCATCTCCGCCGAAGCGTGGCCTGAAAAAGTTAATAGGAGATCCTGCCTCCCCGGTTCAGGCGCCACGGCAAATGCATGGCCATAAATCACCAGACAGGCAGCAATAAGCCTGAACAGGTCAATGTTGTTGGCGTCTCGTCCCAGTGCTTGTGCCAAGGGCTTGGAGGCCAGAAATCCTCGAAACATAGTGGGTACTCCGATCTCAACTATTCCTGTTTCCGGGAAAGGCCCGGCCAGTCCGAAAAGTTGATCCGGGCTTCCTCTTCTGCTGTAAGGTCGGCTAGCGGTTGGTCGCGCCTTCGTCCCACCACTCGCATGTGGTAGTTGGGCATAACTCCATACTTGGTAAGAAGATTCTCAACAAGGATGATGAGCCGCGCAACCGTCTGGTCTTTTGGATCGGCCCAATCAAAGTTTGGAAGTATCCCCACAAAGAAAGGCCGCATTACAGTTCCACCATATTCGCCGCGGTAGGCCACATCAAACCATTTGTAGGTGAGCGGCAAAATGCGCGACGCATGCACTCCTTCAGAGGGGTCCATCTGAAGCATCGACTCCATGGTGGCCCGCGGTACCGCAGTTCGGGTCTCGTTGCGAATTACATCACGACGATACCGCGGCGCTAGGCAGTCGTTGATTTCGTCGAGGATGGCCATCACTTCCGGTTCGTAGAGATGATGGTCGGGGCCCACATATTCGTCGTAAATTAGCAGTCCGCCTGGGCGTAGCACGCTATGAAAAAGCGCGAACATTTCTTCAATCTTGTAGAAATGATGGATGGCGGCCTGGACGAACACCATATCAAACGATCCGGGTTGCAGATCATCCAACATCACATCACCGCAGCGCATTTCAATCTGCTCGCCTAGCCCCGCTTTGCCAAAACGTTCGCGAGCGGACTCGACGGCAACGGATGAGTTCTCGTAGGCAATAATATGTCGGGCATGGCCGGTGCGGATTAGCCACTCCTCTTCGAATGCCAACCCCGACCCAATTGCCAGAACGTTATCGGGCGGTGGGTCCAGAAATCGGGATGCGATGATTTCGAGGGGATTGCCATTCAATGAGCCTGTGAGCGGTTTTGCAATAGAGTGCCGATAGAGGAATGGGTGCTGCGTGTAATCGATAGGGTCACCCACCACCTGTTTCTCGGTACAAGCGAGTCCGCCTTCTTCGTATCGCTGGTCCCAAATGGAAGTTGCGTCATTTGATGGCACGTCCGACATATTCCTCTCCATTTTCTTCGAGCTTCAATCTTGACCCCAAACTGGCCGCATTCGCTCTTGCGGAGGAGATGAGCGTCTATTTGATATCGATTTTTGCAGACCATGCACTTTCGTAATACCCGGACCTGTCGCTGGCGATCACTCTGAATTTCACGTCATGACTACCCTTGCCAAGCGAGACGGCCGGAGTTTCCACGTAGAACTGGCTCTTCAGATACTTCGGGTTGTTGAGCGCCTTGGCTATGTCGGGGCGGTCCCCTCCGAACATCGCAACGAACGGCTTGTCGTCAATGAGTACGATGACGCCCGCGGCCGCCTCGCCCCTGATTGCATCCACGGCGAATCCGCCGATCCGAATCTTGTCGTCGGCAATGGGAATGACGGTTCCCGACGGTGGAGCGGTCACGCCATTGATTCCGTCGACGCTTCCGAAAGCCGGGTCCTTCAAGCGTATGGTGACGTTCTCGAAATTATCCACCTTCGCGACGGCGGGTTGCTGCGGGCTCACGACCGCCTTCTTTTCCTCGCCGCAGCCGCTCAGTGCAATGACGGCGGACAGCAGAACGATCTTCATAAACAATGATTTCATCGGGGGATCACTCAAATGAACAGTGGATGGATATTCTTTCAATAGCCTGCGCTATTTCCGTGCGACCTGCCAATTCTTCGCGAACCAGTCATAGGTGAGTCGAATGCCGTCCGCCAGTTTCACTTTGGCCTTGAATCCCGTCGTCGCCAGCTTGTCCAGGTTGTAGTAGCGTTCGAGTTGCCCATCGGGCTTGCTCGAGTCCCACTCGACGCGAACGGACTCTCCGCAGATATCCTGCAAGGCGGTGACGATGTCCCTGATCGGATGGCGGAAGCCGCTCGCCAGATTCACCGGCCCTTCGAGCTTGAGCATGACTTCGAACAAGGCCAGGGCTGCGTCGTCGCAATAGGAAAAATCACGGATGGCGACGCCGCTGCCCCATACCCGCACGGGTTGTCCGTTTCGGCTGGCTTCGAAGAATTTGGCCACGAGGGATGGAATGACATGGCCGTCCTCGGTATCGAAGCTGTCGTGAGGCCCATACAGATTGCCGCTGATGGCAAATGCCGAGGAAAGCCCGTATTGCTCGCGGGCTGCGAGAAGGTGCGCGAGCATGAGGCGCTTGGAATGCGCATAGGAATCTTCCGACGGATGGGGCGGACCGATCCATATCTGGTCCTCGAACAGCTCCTCCTGGCCTTTCAGCTCCGGATAGACGCAGCCGGAGCCCATGGCCACGATTTTCTTTGCTCCGGCGCGGCGGGCCTGTTCGACCACATGGGTATTGATCAGGACGTTTTCGTACAGGATGTCCGACTTGTATTTCTTGTTTCCGCCGATGCCATGGACCCGGGCGGCCAAATGGAAGACGTAGTCGGGCGAGTGCTCGGCGAACAGCTTGGCCACTTCGCGGCTATCGCGCAGATCGCAGTCGCGGCTGCCGATGGCCGTCACGTGCTTGAAGCCCCTCTCGGCTAGCAAGGTGGTCAGCGCCCTTCCGACCAGCCCGGTCCCGCCGGTCACCAGGAATCTGGAAGATTTTTCTATTGCTGCTTGGCCCTGCATTTACTCTGCTCCCTTGACCAGTTTGTAGCGTTGGTAAAACTGCTTGAGATAACGGCCATTCATCGCCAGGGACGCCGCCAGCAAAGCGCCGCATTTCAAGGTCTTCGGAATGGACACCTGGAATAGGGCCTTGAGGACATCGAGCGGCCCGGCCGGCTCATACAAGAAGCGGACGGCGTCGGTTCGCATGACATGGGCGAATTCCCTGGCCGGCGTTCCGGCGGCCCTGAACAACAAATATTTGGTCAGCACAAACTCGGCCTGCGATTGGGCGGACTTGACCCGAATCCGCGCGGTCTGCTCATGTTTTCGGAAATGACTCATCGGCTTCTTGCAGAAGACCACCGAACCGCAGCGCATGACCCAGCCGATAAAGAGCCAGTCGCCCGTCAGCTTCAGCTTCTTGAGAAAAGGATGGTAAGCACGTCGGAAGGCCGCCGTCGTGATCAAGGCGGAACTCATGTTGGGGACGGTCTGTCCCCGCAGCTGGTAATTGCCCAGCTCGCCGACGCCATCGCTGTGGAAGTCCGCATCCCAGCGCAGTTCGCGCCAGATATCGTGGAAATAGCTGTCGGTATGGTCGATGGTCTGGCCGTCTTCATCGACAATCCAGGAGTCGCAATAAAAGAGCACCGCGTCCTCGTGCTCGGCCATTTTGGCGACGGCTGTCTCGAGAAAGTCGGGAGCGGCGAAGTCGTCGCTTTCGCAAATCCAGATGTATTCGCCATTCGCCAGCGATGCGGCTTTGCCCCAGGCTGCGAAGGGCGTGCCGGAGTTCCTTTCGTTGCGGATGTAGCGAAATTCGTGCTCGGCCAGCAGGGATCGAATGACCGCGTCGGAATCATCGCTCGAACAATCGTCGATCACGATCAGTTCGATATTCCGATAGGACTGCTGCAGGATCGATTCGATTCTCTGCCGCAGAAATCGCCCATGGTTGTATGAGGGAACGAGCGCGGTGACCTTGGGGCCTTGATTGCTCATGCCGCATCGTCCAGCTCGTATATGTCGCGTATCGCCTTCAATTTCGATTCCCAGGAGTATTTCGCCAGGCATGTCTCCCGGGCCCGCTGCCCCATCGTTCGATTGAGGTCTCTATCGTTCAGCAATTCGATGCAGCCCCGTGCGAACTCCTCCGGACTGGCGGCAATGAGAATGTTGAAGGAATTCCGGTAAGCGAGGCCTTGTGCGGCGATGGGCGAAACGACGCAGGGCACGCCATAGATCGCATACTGGTTAACTTTTCCCCGGAAGCCCGAGCCGCTGAGCGCAGGCGCTATGCCCAGTCGAGCTTTGGTGATTTGCGGGGTGAGGGAGGAAACCTCTCCGACGAGATCGACGGAAGCGTCACGGTAGCGCAAGAAGGGTGTCAGATCGCCTCTGCCGACTACATCGAGGACATAGCCTGGCACCTGCGCCTTGACGAGCGGATGGACGTTGTCGAGATACCACTGCAGCGCGGCAATATTCGTTTCCGAGCCGAAATAGGCGACATAGATTATCCGTTTTTCCTTATGTCCCGGGTCCGTCGCCTGCCAACGCTCGCCCAGGGCATCTGAAAACTCTAGGCTGGAAATTCCCGTCTCCAGGTATTGGACTTTTCTTGACCCCGTAATCGTCCGCAGAAAGGCGGCATCGGTTCTGGAAACACAGACCACCTCGTCCGCCTTGAAACTGAACACCACTTCCTCCGCTGCAAGCTTGACGTTCCTGGCGACCCTCCGCAGGCCGAATTTTCCTCTCTCAGTGAACAGAGACTTCAAGTCGATATACAAGGCCTTTGCTTGCGACTCCATCGGAGTGAAGAGAATTTTGCCGCCGAGCTTCCGGAACCGGTCCAGCTGGTACGCCGACTGGTGGAACTGGAGATCGATCACGTCATACCGGGGCTGGCTTCCCCGCAGGGCCACCAGATCATCGGGGGTCAACTCCTCGCATGGAGAATAATAGACGTGGTCGAAGATATTTTCGACGTCTCCCGTGGTCCAGTCTATGCCGGGGCGACGATGGGTATAGATATCCAGCTGGAAATCGGGATAGCGGGTCTTGATCAAGGAATACATATCCAGAATTCTCAAGCCGCCGCCATGGGCGCGGGTCGGGCAGTAGTAGCTGACCAGGAGAATTCTTTTCTTCGACGCGTCTTCGGTGGAGAGGGTAATCGGCAACGGTGAGAGGGAGTTCACGGCAACTCCTGGGTTGTCCCTGGGGGAGGTCTGTTGCGTTTCCGGCTGAGGCCTCGCAGCTCCGACGTAGTTCCTGAGGGAGATCGCCACCGTTTTCCACTCGCCGCGCAAAATACGGCCGAACAGGCGCAGGGCTTTCGTTGCCCGCCAGGACCGGGAATTCAGTATTTGCTGCACTCTGTTCTGCTGCTCGAACAGCGACTGCTGCAGGCTTTGTGAAATGCCAAGTTGAACCGATAGCGCGCCGTCGCGCTCGGCAACGACTTGGGTCAGTCCGGCGATCTGCCCGTCGCGCTCGGCAACGACTTGAGTCAGCCCGGCGATCCGCCCGTCGCGCTCGGCAACGACTTGAGTCAGCCCGGCGATCCGCCCGTCGCGATCGGAAATATCGCGAGTAAGCACGAGAATTTGACCATCTCGTTCGGCCACGGCCTGGTTAAGTCCGGAGACCTGGGCTTCACGCTCCGCCACGGCGTGATTGAGCCCGGAAATTTTCTCGTCCCTGCCGACCACGACTCCATGCAGGGCGGAAATTTGAGCTTCACGTTCGGCGACATCGCTCCTGAGATTCGAAACATGACCTTCCAATACGTTCAGGTATCGTTTGGCCGGCGCGATAAGCTCGAGATGCTGCGCCAACTGGGCGAACGTCGTTTGGACTTCGGAGGAATCGATGGACAGTTCATCCCTGGCCAGGCTTCTTAGCAGGCCGTAGGCTTCGATGACGCCTTTGGGGACTGCGGCATCCAGCCGCAAATCTTCGGGCTGAAAGCGGGTATGCTGCAATTCCGCATCGAGGAAGTCTTCCTTGTATTCCGCCAGTTCCGAGGCGTCCAGCGTCGGCGGCAAACCGAGCTGGTCTGCGATTCGCAGCAGTTGGGCTTCCGGCTGATCCATCATCTGGTCGTAATCGACCACGACCCGGAGGTGCCCCGCGCTTTCCAGCACGCTGGGCACCATATGCTCCAGCCACAGGTAATGACTTTTTTCCGCCTCGAAACCATCCCGCCGATTGAGGGAGCGCGCAACGCTCATGGGATGTCGGACTGCAATGACGTATCCGACTTCAAGTCCCAGATGCTCAAAAACCGGATTCCAGAAGGGAAGCAACCGTGAAATGCGGGGGTCCTTGAGACCCCAAACGGCAGAGCCCCCGATCTTCTCGCGGAGCAGCTCGACGGCGCGCAACCTGAACTGCCAAAGAGCCCCGCCAGTCAAGTCCGATGACGCAATCGAAGGATTGGTCTGCCAGTCGTGTCCGATCGCGGCGAGGATCTCAATGTTCAACGCGTTCAGGTCGAGATCCTCCCAGAAGCCTTTGGCGTTGTTTCCCGGCAAGCCCGGCGCAATGCGGTCGCCCAGTTCCACACCCAGGACCTTGAGGCCCCGGGTAATGGCGCTGGTGCCGCTGCGGTGCATGCCGAGCACGGCGATGACCTTCTGCTTCTTCGCTCGGCCCATGGTCATTCCGGCCGCCCGATTTCCGCACTCATATTGTCGGCCGCGGCGATGAGTCCTGGAACAAAGGCATGGCCGGCTTGCAGGGCACAAATAAGCACGACCGGGCGTTCGACAAATTCATGAATCATCTGGTTTCCGAGGCTGCGCATGGATATCCATTCATCGGCAGAATCGAGTAGTTCCAAGCGTCCTGCTCGGTCAAGATTGTCGATGGTGGCGGCTGGTCTTAGACCAAGGGCAGCCAGGAGCAAAGCCGATAGTTTATCACCCACGGTGTCTTGCAGGCGGCCAAACCTGCCGACAAAATGGCTAACCCCGCTCCGCCAGACCAGGATCCGCGCGCGATCGGCAACAAGGCGGCAAGTCGAGGCTCGGACAACCTGACTTCTCTTGTCGATGGCCGCAAGCTCGGTTCCCTGTCGTTGATATTCATCAGGGCTGAACGGTTCCTGATATCTGCTCTTCTGTTTCCGGGAGCAGCAGTTCCAGCAATCGGGAGAGCACCTTTCCGACGCATTCCTCGAGCGTATCGACGGAAGTGTCGATCTCCAGGGCCGGGGATATCGGCCGTTCATAGGGTGCGCCGACACCCGTGAAACCCTGGATTTCTCCAGCTCTCGCCCTCTTGTACATTCCTTTGGGATCGCGTGCTTCGCAGATTTCGATGGGCGTGCTGACGTGGATCTCGAAGAACCGGTCCGTGCCGACGATTTCCTGCGCGAGCCGCCGATCTTCGCGGTAGGGTGAGATGAAGGCGGTCACGACGATCAGTCCCGCGTCGTTCATCAGGCGCGCAACCTCGGCGATGCGCCGAATGTTCTCTGTCCGGTCCTCGTGAGAGAAGCCCAGATTCCTGTTCAGACCGTGGCGGATGTTGTCGCCATCGAGCACGCAACAGGCGTGGCCCAGGTCTATCAGGCGGCGCTCCAGGGCGAAGGCCAGGGTCGATTTTCCGGACGCGCTGAGCCCGGTGAACCAAACGGTCAGGGGTCTTTGCCCGAGCAACTGCTGACGGTCCCCGGGATGGACCAGGCCGCCATGCCAGACGACCTCGACGGGCGGCGGGTTCGGCGACTCAGAGGACATCGGCAAATCCCTTCCGGGTTTTCTGGAACCACCAGAAGCCCATCCAGGCAAGGAGCAGGCTGATGGCGCTATAGATTGCCAGGCCCGTCCAGTCGGGCATTTTCCCCCAGATCAGCACCTGCCTTGCTGCTTCGATGATGAAGGTGAGGGGGTTGAGTTGCATCCAGCCCTGATATTCCTTCGGCAAGGATGTTATCGGGTAAAAGACCGGTGCCAGAAACATCAGCACCGTGGTGAAGATTCCCGTGGTCTGCGCGATGTCGCGCATGAATACGCCGGTTGCCGCCAGAAACCAGGAGAAGCCCATGGTCACGAGCAGCAGGGGCAATAGAATCAGCGGCAGCAACAGGGCCGTCCAGGGCAGGCTTTGGCTGAGAATCAACTGAGCCGTGAGCAAGACGACCACGCTGACGCCGGTATGGAACAGCGTCGCCCCCATGGCCACCCAGGGCAGGACTTCCAGGGGGAAGACCACCTTCTTGACGTAATTGACGTTGGAAAGAATCAGCCCGGGCGCCCGATTGACGCATTCGGCGAACAGGCCATGGACGATCATGCCGACGAACAGCAGGATGGCGAATTCGCCCTTGCTCTCGGCACTGTTGGTACCCCAGCGGGCCTTGAACACGACCGAGAAGACGAAGGTATACACGACGAGGAGGAGTATCGGGTTGAAGAACGACCACGCCAGTCCCATCACCGATCCGCGATAGCGGCCGACGACTTCGCGCTTGCTCATCTGCAGGATGAGTTGGCGATTTCGCCCAAGGCTGGCAAATAGCGCGACTATCGAGGCGGGAAGCTGTTGATGGGGGTCCATGGTTGCTTTTGGGGTGCGCAGCGAGAAGCGGTGCTGCGTACTGGTTATCGGGGCGTCTTCTGCATCGAATCGAGAACTCTTTGCAGCAGTTCGGCGTACTTCGGCAGCCGGGCAACGATGAGATCGAACTCCCCCTTCTCATAGATGTGGCTCAGCTTGTTACGGTCGTCGACCGCCTCGATCAACTCAAGATAGTCATCTTCAGCAAGGTGGCCAGTGAGATAGAAGGCCTTGATCACCTTCTTGGGCGATGCCTCGTCGATACCTTCGTGGTGTTTGATGAAGACCTTGATGGCTTTCCAGCAAAGCTCCATCGTGTATTCGAATTTCTGTGCCTTGCCGTTCTGCAGGCCATCAATCAAGCGCGGGTCGAGGGTCTCCGATAGTGCCGGGATATCAATATTGACAAGATAGGCAAAGCTCTCCAGGGCCTCGGCAAAAGCCTGGGTTCTCAGATCCATCGCTTGGCCTCCTTGCGGACTTCCTCGCCAAAATGACCCGTAAGCTGGCTTGTGGTGACAAAATCAACCTGGAAGGGGACGAAGGACTCCTCCACCAGATCGCCCAGTCTGGAGAGTGTTGACGAGTCGATATCGGCGTCGATCCAGATATCGAAATCCGAGTTCCAGCGCGCGTCGCCCCGAGCCCGGGACCCGAAAAGAAAGACCGGGGTGTGGGGAGGCAAAGTCGCCTGTAGCAGTTCGCGCAAATAGCTTCCCGAGCGCGCAGTCAACTGCTCGCGGTTCATGACACCATTCCAATTTTCAGCGCCAGTATGCGGCTTGCCACAGGGTTTGTCCGGGAATAGTCGAGCGCGCCATTTTACTTGGTCCTGGCGCAACGCAGTGGGATTTCAGCCCGGAGTTCCTCTGCCGACCGGGCCGGCCGGCCTGCGGACAGTGAAAAACGTTACAATCGCCATGCAGGCAACCACGGCCAATCCCCTATTACTTCGTATTCTTGCCAGAATCATCAAATGACGGCTCCCAGCGAGCAAAGAACCGACCAGACGGCCATGGTCATCGGCGCGTTGCTGCTTCAGCGCGGTTTGATTGACCAGCAGGACCTGGACAAGGCACTCGCCTTCCAGCGCCAATTCAAAGGACGGTTGGGCTCCATCCTGGTGCGGATGGGCGCCTTGTCCGAGGATGCCTTGTTGCCTGTCCTGTCGGACCAGCTCGGCTTGTCCTTGTTGTCTGGCGATCAACTTCCCTCGCAAGCGGCGGAGATCGCCAACGCGGTCCAGGCGAGCGGTCTATCGCCTGAATGGTTCTCCGACCAGCAACTGGCGATATGGGAGGACGTCGACGGGGTAATCCATTGCGCCTCGCGCAACCCCATCAACAGTTACCTGCACGAAACGCTGGCCGTCGCCTTGGGCGACCACCCGCAGGCCTGGCATTTCGTCCGGAGCCAGGACCTGGAGCGGCTCCTCAAGCTGATCGAACTGAGCCCCCGGGGCGAGTACGAGGACGAAGTCGCGCACTTGCGCGAACTGGCGGAAGAGGCGCCGGTCATCGAACTGGTCAGCAACATCCTGGCGCAGGCGATCGACGAGGAGTCCTCGGACATTCACATCGAGCCGGAGGAAAATGCCTTTGCCGTGCGCTACCGGGTCGATGGCGTGCTGCATACGCGCATGACCCAGTCGCGCAGCCGATTCGACGCCGTCGCGTCGAGAATCAAGCTGATTTCCGGCATGGATATCGCCGAGCGCCGCCTGCCCCAGGACGGCCGCATTTCCATTCGCGCCGGCGGCGCCGACATGGATATCCGCGTCTCGGCCCTGCCCGGCGTGCACGGCGAATCGATCGTCATGCGCCTGCTGCCCAAGGAGCGCTCCAACCTGAACCTGGAATGGCTGGGCATGGAGGCCGATCATCACGTCCAGTTCAGCCGCTGGGTCCAGGAGCCTCACGGCATCATCCTGGTGACCGGCCCGACGGGTTCAGGCAAGAGCACGACACTCTATGCGGCACTCGACGCCGCCAACGACCGCACCAAGAAAATCATCACCGTGGAAGACCCGGTCGAGTTCAAGTTGGCGGGCGTCACGCAAATCCAGACCCACAGCGAAATCGGCTACGATTTCGCGCGCGCACTGAGAGCGATCCTGCGGCAGGACCCGGACGTCATCATGATCGGCGAAATCCGCGACCTGGAAACCGCGGAGATCGCCGTGCAGTCGGCCCTGACCGGGCATCTGGTGCTGTCCACCCTGCATACCAACGACGCCTTGAGCGCCTTCACCCGGCTGCTGGACATGGGCGTCGAGCCGTTCCTGGTGGCCTCCTCGGTCAGGGCGGTGCAGGCGCAGCGTCTGGTCAGAAGGCTCTGCGACCGCTGCGCGCGGCCGGTCGAGCCGCCCCAGGCCATCGTCGAGATAGCCCGGCAGTTGCAGGAACGCTATCCCGAGCTGTTGGGCCAGGCGGCGAACTGGCGCGCACCGGAAGGCTGCCCCCATTGCCGGGGAAGCGGCTATCGGGGGCGCATCGGCATTTATGAGTTGGTCGAAGTCGATACGGCGATCCAGAATGCCATCATGCAAAGGGCCACGGCGGGAGAACTGGTCGGCATCGCGCGGGCCGAAGGTTACCGCAGCCTGCGCGAGGACGGACTGATCAAGGCTTGGCGCGGCATGACCGGCATCGATGAAGTCCTGCGCGTGACCGGAATCGCCGAGGCCGAGGAATAGCATCGTGGAATTCCAGTACCAGGCGGTGAATGCGCAGGGCCATACCGTTGCGGGCATCATCGGTGCCGGAGGCGAGCGGGAGGCGGCGCGCCTGCTGCGCCAGCAGGAACTGACCCCGGTGGAAATCGGCCCCGTCGGCCAGCCCTCGGAAACTGCCCGAACGCGGACGCGCCGAGCCAGCCACCAGGAAAAGGCGATCGTCATCGGCGAACTGGCCATCCTGCTCGCGGCCGGCGTTCCCCTGGCGGAGGCGGTGGAGTCGATCGGCCAGACCCACACCGACAGCGCGATCGGAAAGACTTTCAGCTATGTTCACGGCAAGCTGCGCGGCGGAGAAAGCTTCTCAGAGGCGCTGAAATCCGCGCCGATGGAATGGCCCGATTATCTGTTCCAGCTGGTGGCTGCCGGCGAGCATACCGGCAAGCTCGCCCAGACCTTGAAGAGCGCCGCGACCCAGATGGAGTACGAGCAGCGGATCAACAGCGAGACGAGGAATGCGCTGATCTATCCGAGCATCCTGGTATTCTCCGGCATCGCGGCGACCCTGCTGATCTTTATCGTCGTGGTGCCGAAATTCGCCAGCATCCTGAAGAGCAGCCGCGCCCAGATCCCGGATATTTCGGTGTGGGTCCTGACGGCAGGGCTGTTCGTCAAGGAACACCTGCTCTGGGTGGGTCTGGGGGCGGCTGCCGCGGTGCTGACCATGGTTAGCCTGGTGAGCAATGCGGCGATGCGTTCCAGGATGCTGCAAACCCTGTCGCGCGTTCCGGTATTGGGCCGCTGGCTGGTCGAGACCGAGATCGGACGCTGGGCCTCGATGTTGAGCACGCTGCTCGAGAACCGGGTGCCGATCCTGAAGGCCATGGAACTAACGCAAAACGGCATGCGTCTGACGACGGTCAAGCATAAGCTGCAGCAAACGCTGAGAGAGGTCAGGGGCGGCAAGAAGATGGCGGCGGCGCTGGCCGAAGTGCAGATGTTGAACGTGACCGGGCTCAACCTGATCAGGGTGGGGGAACGTTCCGGAGAATTGGCCAACATGTTGCGCACCCTGGCGACGCTCTATGAAAATGCCGGACGCGAGCGCTTGAAGCGCTTCCTGATCCTGCTGGAACCGCTCGCGATCCTGATCATCGGCGCCGTGATCGGCACCATCATGATCGCCGTGATGCTGGCAATAACCAGTTTGAGTAACGTAACCTTCTAAGACATGGCAAACAAAACAGCGAATTCAGGTTTCACCCTCATCGAAATGCTGGTGGTCCTGGTCATCATCGGCCTGCTGGCAGGCCTGATCGGCCCGAGGCTATTCACCAAGGTCGATTCGGCCAAGGTCCAGACCGCGCAAACCCAGGTGAAGATGCTGAAGGGCACCCTGGAAACGCTGCGCCTGGACATCGGCCGCTTCCCGACCGAAGCCGAGGGGTTGGCCATGCTCAATACCGCTCCCACGGACGAGAAGCTGAAGAGCCGCTGGCGCGGCCCGTATCTCGACGAGGAATTGCCCAAGGATCCCTGGGGCAATCCCTACCAGTACAGCATTCCCGGCGCAAACGGCCAGCCTTTTGCCTTGTATTCTCTGGGCGCGGACGGCAAGCGGGGCGGGGAAGGGCTCGACGCCGACCTGGGGTATCTACCGCCGGTCGAAGCGAGCAAGCAGCCGTAAGTGTCCCAGGAGCATTCCACAAATGTCGGCCTGAAGGCCGACCTACCCATACGTAGCTCGGCCTTCAGGCCGACGGACGACAGAATGTCCGATGGCTTTACCCTCCTCGAAATTCTGGTCGTCCTGACCATCGTGGGATTGCTGGCTGGGGTGGCCCTGCCGCAGCTGCAAAGAATGGCGACCAGCGTGGAGCTCGGCAACCAAAGAACGAACATCAAGCTGGCGATTGAAGGCCTGGGTTATCGGGCCTATGTCACCGGGAAGCCTATTTCCCTGAACGAAAAGGCGCTGGCCGACAACAGCACGCAGCCCGCGGTGTCCATTCCATCAGGATGGCAGATAAAGGTCTTGCAGCCGATCAGCTATGCCATCAACGGAGTCTGCGGCGGGGGAAAGATTTCGCTGATCGATCCCGAGCACAGCCGCGAGACTTTCCTGTTGAGGCCGCCGAAATGCCGTCTCGAACCGATCGCCAACCCGGAGTGAAGGGATCGGCGCATCCGCGAACCTGGCAGGCGGGCTTTACCCTGCTCGAAGCCATCGTCGCATTGGTGCTCATCAGCAGCGCGGGTCTGGCGCTATTCAGCTGGATCAACGGCAACATCACGGCATTGAACAGGATCCACGAGGTCAATGCGCGTTCCGCAGCGACGGCCAATATCCTGGAATACATGGACCGGGTCAATCCGATGCTCACGCCTGAAGGCACGGCGCCGCTTGGCGCGTATTCGATCAAATGGCATGCCGAGGCCACGTCGAAAATCACCGAAGGGGTAGGCTATCCTCGTGGCCGAAGCCTTTACCAGCTGGCGCTTTACAGCACGGCGGTATCGGTCAGCGCGGCCGGAGACCAGCTCTGGTTCGAGTTGAAGCTGCAGCAGGTCGGCTATAAACGAGTGCGCAGCAACAGTCTTGTGGACTAGAGGTCTAGCGTGATCACATCGGCTTATTCGAACTCAAGACAGCGAGGATTCACCTTGCTCGAGATGCTGGTCGTGCTGATCCTGACCGGCATGATCACCACGATCCTGATGCAGGGATTGCATCAGGTATTTCAGCTGCAGACACGTTTCGGCAGGGAGTTGTTCAACACCCAGCAGGGTGAAATGTACACGGAATGGTTTCGGCAAAGCGTCAATGGCCTGATGCCGGACAATGCCGACGGCAGGAACAAGTTCAAGGGTTCGCAGCGGGCGTTCGGCGGCTTGACGCTCTCGCCGCTGGACACGGCGACCGAGGCCTTGCTGCCGTTTACCTGGCGCCTGAGATTCGAGCCGAAGACGGGGCAGACGCAACTGCAATACGGGCCGGACGATGACGCCCCGGCGGTGCTGGCCTGGCCGGGCAATTCAGGGCGCTTCGTCTATTTCGATGCCAACAACGAGGCGCATGACGCCTGGCCGCCATTCCTGGGGAAATGGCCGCAATTGCCCAAGGCGATCTACCTGGAAACACAGAACTCCGATGCGCCGCGCATCATCGTGGCGGTTCCCAAGGGGCTGGAAGATCCCCTGCCGCGGCAAGTGGACTTGCAGGGTTGATGTCGACCGGCGCACAGCGCGGCTTCGTCCTGGTCGCCACCTTGTGGATCCTGGCGGTCATCACCATCGCCGCTTCCTACTTTGCCGAGCGGGTCGGTCAGGCCATTGAACTCGCCCGGCAAAAGCAGGCGGGCACCGAACAACTGGTCGAGTTTGCCAACACCCGCGCCGATATTCTGTATCGGCTGGGCACCACACAGATCACTTTCAGCGGGCTGGGGAACTCGCCCGCGATTGCCCTGGACGACCGACCTTATCGTGGCTCGGGCGAAGATATCGTGCGCTTGCAGGATAACCGCGGTCTGCTCAACTTGAACTTCGTCGAACGGAACATGATGACGCGCCTGTTGGGACAATTGGGGGTGCCCATCGAGAAGCGCGATGCCATGATCGACACGCTGTTGGATTATGTCGACACCGATGATTTGAGGCGCTTGAACGGCGCGGAGAAGTCCGAGTATGCGGCGCTCGGCTTGCCGCCGCCGGTCAATGACTGGCTGGCGACTCCCTACCAGCTCAGAAATATCATCGGCTGGCGCGACCAGCCGGAGCTACTGGACAACATGTTGCGTTTCGTGACGACCAGCCGGCTATTCGGCTTCAACCCCAACACCGCGCCGCTGGAAGTATTGGCCAGCCTGCCGGGAGGTAGCCGGGATACGGCCGCCGCTATCATCAGGATGCGCAACCTGAAGCCGTTCTATGCCGGCACGCCCTTGCCGGGTTTCATTGCGGGCGTGCTCGATCCGGAGTTCCTGTATTTCTTTCCCAGCGACAGCATACGGCTTACGCAGCAAAGCAAGGCGCTGCCCTGGGCCGTGCAATACTCCGTGACGCTGACCCCGACAAGCGAAAAATCGCCTTGGCGCGTTGACTATTATGTCAAAACCGCTGTAACATATCCCTCTGAAAATGCTGATAAAATTCAAAAACTTCCGGCATGGGCTCCGGCGTCAGCTGGCGACGACAAAACGCTATAAACAATTGCTTGGGAGTGTTTCCGCTCCGGCAAAGGGGTTCGGCCGTTG
Source organism: uncultured Sterolibacterium sp. (assembly GCA_903904605.1). Taxonomy (GTDB): domain Bacteria; phylum Pseudomonadota; class Gammaproteobacteria; order Burkholderiales; family Rhodocyclaceae; genus CAIYYX01. Next base: position 46,586 of record CAIVDC010000029.1, on the reverse strand, counting down.
CGAATGGGTGTTGTCCCGGCCCCTATACCGTTTCGCCCGGTTCGAACTGCAGACGGTTCCCAAGCCGCAGCGCATCCAGGCACTGGAGTTGCAGATCCGGCAATGGACCCCTTTCGCCAAAACAGGCTGGTACCTGCTATGGGAGCAGGACGATGCGCTGGTTTGGGCATGGGATGCCGATCGCGTCGACGCGGCAATCGCCGACGGAAAGCTCAAGCGGAACAGCGCCACGGTCGTTCCTGAAACCCTGCTGCATCCAGGCCGCGAGCAGGGGATCTGTCTTGTGGCCTGCATGGAAGGCGTCGAGGGGCAGGTCTGGTCGGAGCAGCGTTCGCTGATCAGCAGCCGCTGGTGGCCGGGGCCGCCCGACGCAGGCGAATGGCTCAATTTCCAGCGCGATGCGGGCACCTTGCCCGAGCATCAGTCGAATGTAGTACCGGGGCCGCGTCCCCTGCGCTGGGAAGAGAAACCCTGGGCCAGATCGTCGACGCTGGGCAGATCGGCGATGTACGGGGCAGGCCTGGAGGCAAGAGTCCTTCCTGCCCTCGGCCTGTGTCTTTTTGCCGCTTCCATGTGGTACGGGGCGCACCTGGTCAAATTGCAGTCGGCGATCGGCGATCAGGGCAGCGAACTGGAGACCTTGAACCGGCAAGCCGGGCCGATCGTCGAGGCGCGCGGACAGGCGCTGGAAGCGTTGAGCCGGATCAAGGCCCTGCAGGCCACCGATCCCTATCCCGATCAACTCAGCCTCCTGGCCATGGTGGCGGAATCCCTGCCCAAGGACGGGGCTTATCTGAGAGAGTGGGAATTCCTGAACGGCAAGCTGAAGCTGCTCCTGGCATCGCCGAACAAGTTGGTGAGCAGCGACGCCATCAAGCTGTTCCAGTCTTTCGGTGTCTTCAAGAATGTGCAGGCTTCCCCAACCAGCGATCAGGCGACATTGGCATTGAGCATGGACGTTCTCCCGCAGGCGGAAATCAAGTTTGTCGGTGCGAACGTGGATTCAGCCAAGAAGGAGAGCGCCCGCTAGCGGCGGCAAGATGGACCTCCCTCGATCCGCAACGGCGCTCCTTGCCGAGCTGAAAGCCAATCCGCGCCTGCGCTGGGGATTGTGGGCGATAGTCGGCGTATTATGGTTCTACGGTGTATTGGCCCTACGCGACGAAGTGCAAGCCAAGAGCGATGCTTATCTGGCCTTGAGCAGGAAGGTGATGCGCATGAAGGGGACGGCCGCGCAAAGCGAATGGCCCGCCCGCCTCGGCGATGCACGGGCAATGCAGCTCGATCTGGAAAGCCGCTTGTGGCGGGAAAGCACCATCGGTCTGGCGCAGGCGACTTTCCATGACTGGCTGAACCAGCTTGCCCAGCAGGCGGCCCTGACCAAGGTACAGTTGCTGGTTGCCGCGCAGGACGACGAGAGCGCCGGCGGCAAGGAGCAGGCAGGCGGTGACGGCGTTACAACGCGCGTTGCGTCGGATCTGTGGAAAGTCAGCGCGAAGCTGAGTTTCGATTTCAACCCGCAAAACTTCTACCCATTGCTGACGCGGATCTCGACTTATGAGAAAAAAGTGACCGTCGAGTCGCTGGTGATACGGAGCACGCCGACACCGAAGGCCGAGCTCATGCTGGTCGCCTATTTCCGCAAGCCGGCACCCGGTGCGCCGGCGGAGCTTGCCCAGAAGAATGGCCCGCGCTAAGGATAGGGGCCGCGCATGCTGACATCTCCTCGCGGACGAATGGTCTTTCTGGGCATGCTGGCGGTCATCGCGTATGCCGCTTGGTGGCTCGCGCCCGCGCCGCCCGAGCCCAGGCCGTTGCGCACGGGGGCCGAGCCCTGGGTTTTGCCGGAGGCGTCCAGGACGCAGGCGGAAAAGGCAGTGGCTATCCTCAACAGGACCAGCCTCTGGGGGAAGCTGCCCGAAGCCGAAGCGGCGAAGTCCCTGAACGATCCCGAGTGGCGTTTTGTCGGCATCGTCACCAATGGCAAGGAGCGTTTCGTCATGATCAAGGTCGAGGGTCAGCCGGAACAAAGCTTGACCATCAACGACAAATTGCCGGGCGGAAGCAAGATTTTGAAAATTGAAAGCGACCAGATTTGCCTCCTGATCAATGGCAAAAAACGCAGTATCGGCATCTATAAAACGGGTCCGCGAGTCTTATGAAAAACACGATTATTTGGGCTGGCTTACTCCTGCTGGCCGGCTGCGCCACGGAAAAGCCGATGATCCCGTCTCCTCTGGATTTGCCGAAAAAGGTCCAGGATTACGTCACGATGCAGTCGGGTTCGGCCAGGGACGCGGCGCCTTCCCTGCAGATCTCGGAAACGCCGAAGCCGCCCCTTGCCGCGAAGACGGAGACCATCAAGACGCCGCCGCCCAAGGCGCCCGCGGCAAACGAAGAAGCCAACATCACCCTGGCTTTCGAGCAGATCCCCTTGCCCAGCTTCATCCAGATTGTCTATGGCACCATCCTGAAGCGGAATATCAACGTCGATCCGGCCGTGGTCGCGCGTCAGGACCTGGTCACGATCCGCACCGGCTCTCCGCAAACGGCGACGCAGGCGGCGGACGCCGCAAGAATGCTGCTGAAGAGCTACGGCATTGCCGTGATCGACCTGGGCAGCATCGTCCGCATCGTGCCCGACAGCGCCAAATCGGGATACCTGCCGGAAATCCGCCGGGGCCGCGCGCTGCCGGATACGCCCTTGCCTTTGCGCCCGATTTTCCAGTTGGTGGAACTCCAGGCGGTGCGGAATACCGACATTACCACCTGGATCAGAACGATGTTCGGCGACAAGGTCACCTTGCAGGAAGACCCGAGCCGCAATGCGGTCTGGCTGAGCGGCCAGTCGGATGACGTGACGGCGGCGCTGGAAGCGATTCATGTGCTCGATCAACCGCTGATGAAGGGACGGCACAGCGTGCGCATCACGCCGGTCTTCATGTCGGCCGACGAATTGACCAAGAAGCTGACCGAGATCCTGCAGGCGGAAGGCTACAGTGCGGGCCCCCCCGGTGCCGTCACTTCGCCGATTACCCTCGTTGCCATTCCGGCGGTCAATGCCATCATCGCATTTGCCGCCAGCCCGGCCATCGTCGATCATGTCGTGAACTGGGCCAAGGAGTTGGACAAGCCCGCGGCCAACAGCATCGGCCGCAGCCTCTTCAGCTACCAGGTCAAATATACGGATGCGCAGGCACTGGCGGGAACCCTGGACAAGATACTGGGCGGATCGCAGGCCGCCAAACCCGGCGGAACTGCCGCAGTTGCCGGGTCCGTGGCCGCCTCCCTGGCTTCCCGCGTGGTGGTGGACCCGACCAGCAACACCATCATCTTTCAAGGCAGCAACGAGGACTACGGGCAGGTCAAGAGCCTGCTCGAAATGCTCGACCATCCGAGCAAGGAGGCGCTGATCGAGGTCACCGTCGCCGAGGTCGATCTGTCCAATAATTCCCAACTGGGCGTCGAGTGGCTGATCAGCCAGGCGAACCTGAGCGGCAGCAGCGTCGTGGCGGGAACCTTGGGAGGCCTGGGCATCGGCAGCGCAGGTTTCAACGTCCGGAGCATCAACGGCGCCGGCAACAGACAGGTGCTGCTGAATGCGCTGGCCAGCGACAACCACGCCACCGTTCTTTCCAGTCCGCGGGTGATGGCGCGCAACGGCGAGACCGCGACGATCCAGGTCGGCCAGCAAGTGCCGATCGTCACCAGCCAGCAGACGATTCCGGTTGCCGGTACCGCCCCCAGCGTAGTCCAGGCGGTCCAGTACATGAGTACCGGCGTCATCCTGAAAGTCCGCCCGGTGATCCATTCGGGAAACCAGATCGACCTGGACATCTCCCAGGAAGTGAGCGCGGCGCAGACCACCACCACCGGGGTCAATTCTTCCCCGACCATCAGCACGCGTAAGGTCGAGACCAAACTGTCGATCAACGACGGCGCGACCGTGCTGCTCGGCGGCCTGATATCCAGCAACGGTTCGCAAGGCGACGCCGGGATTCCGTTGCTGAAGGACGTCCCCGGCCTCGGCCAGTTGTTCCGCACCAACACCGACACCAGTAACCGCACCGAACTGATCATTCTGATCACGCCTTACATCATTTCCAGCGACAGCGACGCCCAGGCCGTGACGGGTGCCTTCAAGAAGCAACTCGGCGCCTGGGCCGACACGATACCGGCAAAAGCCGCCAAAAAATCCCGAGCGGACTCCGGAGACAAGAATGGCCGGTAAGAAGATCCTGGTCACCGGCGCCGATGGCTTCATCGGGTCGCACCTGACCGAACAGCTGCTCCGGCAGGGCTACGACGTCCGCGCCTTCGTGCTTTACAACTCCTTCAACTCCTGGGGCTGGCTGGATCATTCGCCCAGGCAGATCAGGGACCAACTCGACATCTTCGCCGGCGACATCCGCGATCCGCATGGCGTTCGGAAAGCCATGGAAGGCTGCGATATCGTCATGCACCTGGCCGCCCTGATCGCCATTCCGTATTCCTATCATTCGCCGGACACTTATGTGGACACGAATATCAAGGGGACCCTGAACATCGTCCAGGCCGCACGCGAACTCGGCGTGGCCAAGGTGGTCCATACCTCCACCAGCGAGGTCTACGGCACTGCCCGATTCGTCCCGATCACCGAGGACCATCCCCTGCAAGGCCAGTCGCCCTACTCGGCCACCAAGATCGGCGCCGACCAGATTGCCCTGTCGTTCTACAATGCCTTCGACACCCCGGTCGCCGTCATCCGGCCGTTCAACACCTATGGCCCGCGGCAATCCGCCAGGGCGATCATCCCCACCGTCATCACCCAGATCGCCAGCGGCAAGCGCCGCCTGAAATTGGGCGCGATAACGCCCACCCGCGATTTCAACTTCGTCATGGATACGGTGCGCGGCTTCATCGCGATCGCCGAATCCGAAAGCGCCGTGGGCGAAGTGATCAACATCGGCAGCAACTTCGAAATCTCCATCGGCGACACCGTGAACCTGATCGCCGAAGCAATGGGCGTCGAGATCGAGATCGAAACCGAACAAGTCCGGCTGCGCCCCGAGAAAAGCGAGGTCGACCGCCTCTGGGCCGATAACAGCAAGGCCAGGCGACTGACCGGCTGGGAACCGCAATACGGCGGCAAGGACGGTTTCAGGCGCGGTCTGGCGGAGACGGTCGCCTGGTTCGGCCAACCGGAAAACCTCAAAGCCTACAAAGCCGACATCTACAACATCTAAGGACGGGCTGATAAAGTACTTTATATGAGAACCGTTGGCCACCGCAAAGAGCGCCCTATCAGCTTCTCAGCGTCTGCTGAATTGCTGGCGGAAGGAGCACGGTTTAACGACGAAATTCACCGGTTGCCGACTGGATTCGCAACACTTATCCCGAAGGGTCTGTTTCGCTTCAAGAGCCATGAGGCCGCCAACCGGCACCAACTGGATTGCCTGATCGAGGTCATGGCACAAATCGCCTCGAAGCGAAGCTGATGGAAGCATACAGCCGCCCTGATACCTTGGAAGACCTCAAGACGCTGATTGGCTCATTGAACCAGCAGCACGTCGATTATCTCCTGATCGGCGGCTATGCGCTGTTTGCACACGGCTACCACCGGGCCACAACCGATATCGATTTGCTTGTTCCCGCCACCCGGAACACGGGAAAGCAGATCAAGGAGGCGCTGATGGTGCTGCCTGATCAGGCAGCCAAGGACATCGACCCGGCCTGGTTTGATGAAGGCGAGAACGTCCGCGTGGCGGACGCTTTTGTGGTGGACATCATGCTCAACGCCTGCGGAGAGACCTATGAAACGTTGAAGCAGTATGCCGAGACGGTCGCGATCTGGACGGCATTCCCGTTCGCACCATTAACCTGGAAGGCTTGTTGCTCACCAAACAAACGATGCGAGATAAAGATGTTGCGGACCGGCGAATACTGGAACGGGCGCTTGAAAGGTTACGGGTAAGACCCGTTCAACCGCCTGGGGGATGAATTACGAATTATTCAGATGACTTGATCGGCAAGGTCAATAGAGATGAAGGGCCGATCATGAGCGCTATGAGTGCCGTCCCTTTCGATACGTTACAATTCATCAACACACTGGAAGACGCCACGAAGGACGATGTTGCGTCAATCCGATTCCTCCTTCCAAAGATCGATGCGAAATCCGACAACTGAAATGGATGACCGGGGGAACATTGGCGGCCGTCATCGCTATCTTGATCCGGGTTGTCTGAGCATACCGAGTTAAACCCAATGCCCGCCTTCAACCAAAACGCCGTTATCAACGCCCTCAAATCGGTATTGCCGCAAGGAGGCAAGCCGATCGCCTTGCACGAGCCCAGCTTCGCGGGCAATGAATGGGCTTACGTGAAGGACTGCCTCGACACGGGATGGGTTTCTTCCGCAGGCAAGTTTGTCGATCGTTTCGAACTGGAACTGGCCCGCTATACCGGAGCCAAGCGTGCCATCGCAGTGGTAAATGGCACGGCGGCGCTGCATGTCTGCCTCCTGCTGGTCGGCGTGGAGCAGGGCGACGAAGTGCTGGTGCCTACCCTGACCTTCATCGCCACGGCAAACGCCGTCAGCTATTGCGGCGCGATTCCCCATTTCGTCGATAGCGAAGAGACCACACTGGGGCTGGATCCGAACAAACTCGGGCAATACCTGGCAGAAATCGCCGAAGTCCGGGCGGCAGGCTGCTTCAACAAGCTCACCGGACGGCGCATCAAGGCCGTCGTGCCGATGCATACCTTCGGCCACCCGGTCGACCTCGACCGGCTGGTCGAGGTTTGCCGACAATACCGCATCGAACTGGTGGAAGACGCGGCCGAGTCGCTCGGCTCCTTCTACAAAGGCCGCCACACCGGAAACCTGGGCCGGGTTTCAGCCCTGAGCTTCAACGGCAACAAGGTCATCACCACCGGCGGCGGCGGTGCCCTGCTCACCAACGACGAGGACTTGGGCAATCTGGCCAAACATCTGACGACGACGGCGAGAGTCGCGCACCAATGGTCCTTCCTTCACGACCGGGTCGGCTACAATTACCGCCTGCCGAACATCAATGCCGCGCTAGGCTGCGCCCAACTGGAGCAACTGGACGGCTTTCTCGTGCGGAAAAGAGCGCTTGCCGAGAAATACGCCGCGGCACTGCATGACGTCAAGGGAGTCCGGTTCTTCCGGGAGCCACCGGGCAGCCGCAGCAATTACTGGCTCAATGTGCTGTTGCTGGAGCCATCGGAAGCCCGGGAAAGGGATGCGATTCTCGCCGCCACCAATGGCGCCCACATCATGACCCGTCCGGTATGGACCCTGATGCACAAACTGCCGATGTATCGGGACTGTCCGCGCATGGATTTGCGCTGTGCCGAAGATCTCGAAAGCAGGCTGATCAATTTGCCCAGCAGCGCGAGTCTGTAACTGGCGATCCGAAGTCCCGATGCCGTCAGAGATCACCCTGCAGCTTGCCCACAAGCGGAATAATCCGCGAAATTCCGAAGGTGCGTTCCTCGACCTGGCCGACGGGCGGATATTGTTCGTCTACACCCGCTACTATGGCGACAGTTGGAACGACAACGCCCCGGCGACCCTCTCCGCGCTCCACTCCCGCGACGGCGGCCTGACCTGGTCGCAACGAAGCCGGGTGGTCGTCGCCAATGAAGGCGGCTTCAACGTCATGAGTCCCTCCCTGTTGCGCCTGAATGCTCAGCGGATCGGTCTGTTCTATCTCAAGAAGAACCATCTGCATGACTGCCGCCTGTTTCTGCGCACTTCCGACGACGAGGGGCGTACCTGGAGCGGGGCGGCCAGGTGCATCCCGGCGCCGGGCTATTTCGTGGTCAACAACGACCGCGTGGTTCGCTTGGAGAGCGGCCGGCTGGTCATTCCCGCCGCCTATCATCGGCCTCGGATCGAGGCCGAGACAACGAAGCTGGCGGGCTGGGACTGGCGCGCCATCACGCTTTTCTACCATTCGGACGACAACGGCGAAATCTGGCGCGAGTCGGCCGATTGGTGGGGCCTGCCGGTCGAAAACCAGTCGGGCATGCAGGAACCGGGACTGGTGGAGCTCAAGGACGGCAGTCTCTACGCCTGGGCGCGAACTGATACCGGCAGGCAATGGGAAATGAGTTCGCGGGATCAGGGCATGACCTGGTCGCCGCCGAAGGCATCGAGATTTCTTTCTCCCTGCTCGGCCCTCTCGATCAAGCGCATTCCCGCCACGGGCGACCTCCTGGCGGTATGGAACGACCACGGCGGCAGATGGCGCTTGGAAAAGCCGTTCGAGTCGAGTTGGGGGCGAACCCCGCTGGCGGCCGCCATCAGCGACGATGAAGGAAAAAGCTGGAAGAAAGCGAAGCTTCTGGAAAGCGACAGCCATCGCGGCTTTTGTTATACCGCCATCCACTTCGACCGGGATGCTGTATTGTTGGCCTACTCCTGCGGCGGTGTCGGCAGCGGCGTGCTCCAGGATCTGTGTGTCAGAAGAGTCACATTGGACTGGCTCTATGGTCCATCCCGAAAGTCCTCATAGAAAACATAGCCGTGAACCCACGAAAAATCTGCATCGTCACCGGCAGCCGCGCCGAATATGGGCTGCTGTACTGGCTGATGAAGGAAATCCAGGCTGATCCCGACCTGAAACTCCAGGTCGTCGCTACGGGCATGCACCTCTCCCCGGAGTTCGGCCTGACCTACCGGGTCATCGAGCAGGACGGTTTCACTCTGGACGCCAGGGTCGAAATGCTGCTCTCCTCCGATACCTCGGTGGGCATTGCAAAATCGATGGGGCTCGGCTTGATCGGATTTGCCGATGCGCTTGACCGCTTGCGGCCCGATATCCTCGTACTGCTCGGCGATCGCTACGAAATTCTTTCGGCCGCGCAGGCGGCGCTGGTGGCGAAGATTCCCGTCGCCCATATTGGCGGCGGAGATACCACCGAAGGCGCCTACGATGAAGCCATCCGCCATGGCATCAGCAAGATGTCTCATCTGCATTTTGTCACGCATGACGATGCGGCAAGGCGTGTGCGGCAACTCGGCGAAGATCCCGCTCACATCTACAACTTCGGCACCCCGGCCATCGACAACATCCAGCGGTTGCCCTTGAAGACGCGCCGGGAACTGGCGGATCTGCTCGCCTTTGATTTCAAGGAACGGAATCTTCTCGTCACCTTCCATCCGGTCACCCTGGATAGCCAGCCTTCCACGGAACAGTTTCAAGAACTGCTGTCCGCCCTGGCGGCCCTGGGCGAGTCGGTGGGGATCATCTTTACGCTGCCAAATGCCGACAACGAAGGGCGCGAACTGATCGAAATGATCGAGCGCTTTGTTTCTTCGCACCCGAACTGCAAGGCGTTCCCGTCCTTGGGCCAGACCAATTACCTCAGTGCGATCGCCGCGGTGGATGCCGTCGTCGGAAATTCATCGAGCGGGCTCTACGAAGTGCCCTCATTCAAGAAGCCGACCGTCAACATTGGCGATCGCCAGAAAGGGCGCCTTCAGGCGTCCTCGATCATCAATTGTGCGCCCGAGCAGAATGCAATTCTGCGTTCCATCCGCCAAGCTTTTGACGCCGACTGCTCGGAAACGCTCAATCCCTATGGTCAGGGCGACGCATCGCAGAAGATTGCCGAAGTTCTCAAGTGCTTTCCGGATCCGCAGGCACTTATCCGGAAACGTTTCTTTGAAATCGAGACATAACTGTCATGGATGATGCGGCCGAAGACATCAGCCTTCCCAGGGCGATTGAGATTGCCCTGGAGCATCACAATGCAGGCCGTCTGGATGAAGCACAATATATTTACGAGCAGGTTCTGAGCTTCGACCCCGCCAATTATGATGCCTTGCATCTGCTCGGCATGATCGCCCACCAGGAAAAAAGATACGCGCAGGCCGTCGAACATTTTAACGCGGCCATTTCATCGAATCCCTCGGTGTTTATCGGCCACTTCAACCTGGGGGCGACCTATCAGGGATTGGGAAGGCTGGACGAGGCCCAGGCTTGTTATCGTCAGGCGCTGTCTCTCAAACCCGATTTTGCAGAGGCCCGCTTCAGACTGGGCTTCACGTATTCGGAACAAGGCAAGCCGGAAGCGGCCAAGGAATGTTTTCAAAGCGTGCTTGCCATCGATCCCGACTCGGCGGAAGCGCACTACAACCTGGGCATCCTGTTTCACAGGCACGGTGAGCCGGAACCGGCCCGCGCTTGCTACGAAAGGGCGCTCTCGCTGAAGCCGGATCACGTGGAAGCCTGCTACAACCTGGGCATCCTGTTCCAGGAACAAGGCGAGTTGGCGATGGCCAGAGCGTTTTACGAGAAGGCGCTCTCGCTGAAACCGGACCATGCGGAAGCAAGCAACAACCTGGGCAACGTGCTGCACGACTCATGGCGAGCCGAAGAAGCGGTGTCATGTTTTGAACTGGCGCTGAGACTCAAGCCGGCAATCAAACCCGAATTCAATTTGGCCCAGGCGCTGCTCTCCTGCGGAAGATTCGACCAGGGCTGGACACTGTACGAGCATCGCTTCGACACGGTTCCCAAGCGCTATTTTCCTCACAAAGTTTGGAGCGGGGAGAGTCTGGTCGGAAAAACAGTCCTGATATGGGGCGACCAAGGCATCGGCGATCAAATCCAGTTTGCCAGCATGTTTCGCGAAATCATCGCCGTCGCCGATCGTTGCATCATCGAATGCTCGAACAAGCTCGTCCCCCTGTTTGCGCACTCATTTGCCGGTGCCCAAGTGGTGCCGAGAACCGACCCGCCACACCCGGCCACGCTGCAGGGCGTGGACGTTCAATGTTCCGCCGGTAGCCTGGCGCGGTGGCTCCGCCCTTCCCTTGAAAGCTTCCCCCGGCATGACGGGTATCTCGCTCCTGCGCCCGGCAGGGTGGCCTATTGGAAAAAGCGCCTGGCTGCGCTGGGTCCGGGCCCCAAAGTCGGCTTTGCCTGGCGCAGCAGCAATCGGTCCGCCGCGCTTCGCCCGTACAGCACGGCCATCAATCAATGGGGACCTATATTTTCGGTGCCCGGTGTTCATTTCATAAACCTCCAGTACGACGAGTGCGCAAGCGAACTGGCAGAAGCACGCAGCCAATTCGGCGTTTCTTTGGTGGCGTATCCCGAAGTCGATCTTTTCGACGATTTGGCCGAGGCCGCGGCATTGACCAAGGCTCTTGATCTCGTGATTGCGCCCCCCACCTCGACGAGCATTCTGTCTGCGGCACTGGGGGTGCATACCTGGGCGATGATTTATGGCGCCGATTGGCAGACCCACGGCACCGGTCACAACCCCTGGCATCCCACCATGCGGCGATTCCCGCGGCGCTGGGATCAGCCCTGGGAAGAAATCATTCAGATCGTCTCGGAGCAGCTTAAGGAACTCTCGCGATATATGTTTCGAAATTACACGGCGCCTGGATTGGTTCCTCCAGTAAAATATCTGTCCGGCCATCGCTTCATCTAGCCAATTCACTGACCAAAGACAAAATGGATTTGCAACCCGTCATCGAAGAGGCTTACGCGCTGCTGCAGTCAGGCGCCGACGAGGCGCTCCCGCTCGCCCAGGCCCTGTGCATCAGAGCGCTCGCGGAAGATCCGCCCAACGTCAATGCGCGTGTGATTCTCGCGAGAATTGCCGCGCGGAACTTTCAGCATGCGCTGTCCATAAAATATCTGGCCGAAGCGGCAGAGCGCAACTCCGCAGCGCCTATCATCCGCGAACTGGCCCAGGCATGGCGTGCCATAGACCGACACGACAAGGCGCTGGAATTGCTCAAAGGCCTGGTTGGGTCGGAACATGCCAGCGCCGACGATGCGCGCATCGTCGGCGAATTGACCGGGAAAGTGCAAGCTGCTGCAGCCGCCGACCCCGAGGGCGGATCCGAACTGCTCGAATGGACCGAAACGCTGGCCGGCCCGGACGATGTGGAGCTGGAGATCCCCCGCGTCAGCCCCTTGATCTACCACTGCACGGCGCCGCGCGCTGGCCCCGCCCAGGGACTGGTGGTGCTGATGCCCGGTTTTGGTGAAGATGCGTCGGCAGATTATCAAGGCAAGCTCAGAGCCTATATCGCCGAGCGCTACCAACTGGCAGTGGCGTCCGTCGAACATCACTGCGTCTCAAGCAGATTATCGACCGGTGCCTCAGTCCGGGTTCCGCCCGCAAACCTGGTGAGGATCAGGGCGCTGTGCGCCGCCTACGGCAGCGAATTCCTGCCGGGGGACATCGAGAAGAGCATTGCCGGTCTGGGTGAAAAGCTTCCAGAATTGGCCATCGGTGGCGTGCTCGTCCCGCAGAACGGCGACTACCAGAATTTCGGCGTGCTTCAGGCGATGGATTACCTGACGGTGCTGGGCCGATTGAACTCGCATGAGAAGTTGAGCTTCGATCGGCGCAACATCATCCTGTTCGGGTCCAGCCATGGCGGCTATATCGCGCACCTGGTGGCCAAGTTCGCGGCCAACTCGATCAGTGCCGTGGTGTCGAATTCCGGCTACTTGGGTGTGGGAGCGGGAACCCGGCGTTTCATTTCCGGCGAAGTCGATCCCGCCCAGATCCATTTCAGCGGAAACATTGAAACGATCCAGCCCGTGGAAAGCCTGCGGGCAGTCTTGCTGCTGAATACGATCACGCCGTGGACTACGGGTTCGATTGTGAACGGCCGCTCATTCGACGAGGGGCATAGTGAGATCCGGGACCTGACCAAGCACCTGGAAATCCGCAGCCGCACAACGCTGTGCCCGGTCCAATACCGCATGATTCATTCGACCCGGGACTCGATGGAGCCATGCGCTGCTTGGCGATCTTATGCCCAGGCTTTGCGCGACAACCGGAACGAGGTCGAGTTCGTCGAAGTGACCGAGCAGGATGTCGATGGCCAGTTCATCAAGACACTCGATCACGGCCTGGGCGCCTCCTTGCGCGGCCTGTTCGATCGCTTCTATCCCGGCCTCCGGCCCAGAGCGTCGAGCATGACCGATTTCGACCTGAAAACCGAAATCGCCTTCGATTGCGCGCCATTTCGCAAGTACACGATCCGGTTTCAATCGGACAAGGCGGAAATGAGCGTACAGCCAGCAACATGAGCGCGACCCCGACCCTCATCATTGCCGAAGCCGGCGTCAATCACAACGGCTCGCTGGACAGGGCGCTGGCGCTGGTGGATGCCGCCGCCGCCGCCGGCGCCGACATCGTCAAGTTCCAGACTTTCCGTGCCGAAGCCGAAATCAGCCGCTACGCCGAAAAGGCCGACTACCAGAAGCAGACCACCGAAGCCGCGGAAAGCCAGTTGGACATGGTCAAGCAACTGGAACTCGGACTGGAGGCGCACCGGATCATTGCCGCACGTTGCAGCAATCGGGGAATCCGCTTTCTATCCACGCCTTTCGACGAGCCCAGCATAGACCTGCTGGTCAATGAGATGGATGTGCCGATCATCAAGGTTTCCTCCGGCGACATTGCCAGCGGGCCGCTGCTGCTCAAGATCGCCCGCACCGGCCGGCCGGTGATTCTGTCGACCGGCATGTGCACCCTGGGCGATATCGAGGCTGCGCTCGGCGTGCTTGCCTTCGGCTACCTGGAGCCGACAGCCTTGCCCTCGCGCAACGGGTTCGAGGCGGCTTACCTGTCGGCCGCGGGCCGCGGCGTGCTTGGAGACCTTGTGACCTTGCTCCACTGCACCACGGAATATCCGGCTCCGATTGCCGAAGTGAATCTGCGCGCCATGGCCACCCTGCGGCTCGCCTTCGGCCTTCCCGTCGGCTATTCCGATCATACCGAGGGCATTGCCATTCCCGTCGCGGCTGTCGCACTCGGCGCCAGCGTCATCGAAAAGCACTTCACCCTGGACCGCAACCTGCCCGGCCCCGACCACAAGGCCTCGCTGGAGCCCGCCGAACTGGCCGCCCTGGTGACCGCGATCCGGCAGGTGGAGCAGGCGCTCGGCAACGGCATCAAGATCCCGAGCGCATCGGAACTCAAGAACAAGCCCATTGCCCGCAAGAGCCTGGTGGCATCGCGATCCATCCGGGCCGGAGAAGTATTCTCGGAAGAAAACCTGACATCCAAGCGACCGGGTAATGGCGTGAGTCCGATGGACTATTGGGCTTATCTCGGGAAGGCTGCGACGCGTGACTATGGCGACGATGAAACGCTCTAAGAAACCGCCCCTTGATGCTGGTCACCCCCGCTAAGGCAGCCGACGTGCTGCGCCGCCTGCCGGCGGAATTACAGGCGCCTTCGCTCCATCCCTACTACCTGCTGGCCGATGCGGAGCGCGACCGAGGCCTTTCGCCATGCTTCTTCGTCCATGAAGAGGGCGGCGAGTCCTATTACCACGCTTTTCACACCGAACCGGTGCCAGGTACGGAGTTCGTCGACGTGCAATCGGCCTATGGCTACGGCGGCCCGGTGGCCAGCACCACCGACCCCGCGTTTCTCCAGTCCGCCTCGGCAGTTTGGAAGGACTGGTGCCAGGAAAAGAAGGTATTGGTCGAATTCATCCGCTTCCATCCCCTGCTCGAGAACTGGCGGTTTTTTTCCGGCGATATTTTCGATGACCGCATGACCGTGTGGATCGATCTTGCCGTTCCCGGCCTGATGGCGCAATACACGACGCGGGTGCGCACCGCTGTTCGCAAGGCGTTGAAATCTGGGCTGCACGTCGAATGGTGGGCAGCAGCGGAATTCCGGGCGGTATTCCCTGAACTCTATACGGACACGATGCGGGCCATAGGCGCCGATGACGAGTATTTCTTCCCGCCCTCCTACTTCGAGCGTTTGCTGACCGGCGCGGCCGAAGGGGCCGGTGCACCCTGGCTCGCCATCTGTCGCGATGACCGGAAAGTCCTCGCCGGCGCCATCTTTCTCCCCGGCGCGGAAATGGTCGAGTATCATCTGTCCGCCGCCAATGTCGAGGGAAAGTCGAGAGGCGCCACCAACCTGATCCTGCACGAGGCGGCACTCAGGGGTCAACTGGCGGGCAAGCGACGATTGCATCTGGGCGGCGGCAGCAATGCCGCGCCTGCCAACCCCCTGCTGTTCTTCAAAGCCGGCTTTTCATCACAGCGTGCCCGCTTCCGTATCGGCCGGCAGATACACGAGCCGCAGGCCTACTCTGCCCTCAAAGTGTATTGGGCTAGTCGCCACGGCGCGAGCGGCAATAGAATACTGTTTTATCGGTAAAGGATTTGCGATGGCGTGGGATCCCATCTGGGAGAATGTATTCAGCAGTCAGGCCTGGGGGAAATACCCCGGCGAGGACTTGATTCGCTTTGTCGCCCGGAACTTCTACCGGGAGCCAGACCGCGCCCGGATCAAACTGCTGGAGGTCGGCTGCGGGCCCGGCGCCAATCTGTGGTTCATGGCCCGTGAGGGTTTCAGCGTCTATGGCGTCGATGGCTCGGCCACCGCCGTCGAGCAGGCGCGCCAGCGTCTCGATCTTGAGTGTCCCGGATGGAAGGGCGAGCTTCATTGCGGCGACATGAGCAGATTGCCTTTTGCAGATGGCGGCTTCGATGCGGTGATCGACAACGAGGCCATCTACTGCAACCCGATCGATGCCTCGCGGGTCATCTATGGAGAAATGGCGCGCGTCACCCGCCCCGGCAACAAGTTGTATTCGCGCACATTCGCAACGGGCAGTTGGGGCGACGGCACTGGCGAAACTGCGGGGCATAATGCCTGGGTCGTGGCGGAAGGTCCGCTCCACGGCAAGGGCTACTCGCGATTTACCGGGCGAGACGAAATTGCCGCGCTGGTGCAGGGCTTCAGCGTCACGGAGGTCGAACTGCTCACCCGCAGCTACGAACATGAGACTCGCACCGTGCGCGAATGGCTGATTGCCGGCACCAAGCTCGGGAGGGGGGCAGCGTGAAAGATTGGAAATCCACCTTGATCGCCCCCGATGCGACCCTGCGCGAGGCTATCCAGACCATCGACAACGGCGCGCTGCAGATCGCCCTGGTGGTCGATGGCGGGCGCCGGTTGCTCGGCACGGTCACCGACGGCGACCTCCGGCGGGCAATTCTGAAGGGCTTCGGCCTCGATCAGCCGGTGCAGACTATCATGAACCCGCGGCCCACCGTGGCGCGCGCGGAGCACGATATCTCGCAAGTCCTGGCCGATATGCAGCGCAAGCAGATTCACCGCGTGCCCGTGGTCGACGACGAAGGCCGGGTGATCGGCGTCGAACTGCTCGAAGAGCTGATCCGTCCAAGCGAGCGTGACAACTGGGTGGTGCTGATGGCCGGCGGACTGGGCACCCGCCTGAGCCCGCTGACCAACGATAGACCCAAGCCCATGCTCAATGTCGGCAACAAGCCGCTGCTTGAAACCATCATCGAAAACTTCGTCGAGCAAGGCTTTCACCGCTTCTTCATTTCCGTCAATTACATGGCCGGGATGATCAAGGATCACTTCGCCGACGGCAGCCGCTGGGGCGCGCAAATCCACTACCTGGAGGAAGACCGCAAACTGGGTACGGCCGGCGCGCTGAGCCTCCTGCCGGAGCCGCCGACCTCCCCTTTCCTGGTCATGAACGGCGACCTGCTGACCAAGGTCAATTTTCGTCATTTGCTCGATTTTCATCGTGAGCATCGCGCCCAGGCCACCATGTGCGTGCGCGAGTACGATTTCCAGGTGCCCTATGGCGTGGTCCGCCTCGACGGCCAGCGTATTGCCGGTATCGACGAGAAGCCGGTGCAGCGCTTCTTTGTCAACGCAGGCATCTACGTGCTGGAACCCGAGGCGCTGCAACTCGTCCCTCGTGACACCTTCTTCGACATGCCCTCGCTGTTCGAAAAACTCATCGCCGAGAACCGCGAAACGGCCGCCTTCCCCATACGAGAGTACTGGCTGGACATCGGCCAACTGGCCGACTACGACCGCGCCAACGGCGAATTCGCGGGCGTCTTCGCCGCATGATTAATGGCAAGTCCGTGCTCGCGATCATTCCCGCGCGAGGAGGCTCGAAGGGCGTGCCGCGCAAGAACCTCCGGCCGCTGGCCGGCAAGCCGCTGATCGCCTGGACGATAGCGGCAGCCCAGAAGTCCGCCTACATAGACCGCCTGATCCTGTCCTCGGAGGATGCGGAGATCATAGCCGTCGCCAAGGCGTGGGGCTGCGAAGCGCCCTTCATCCGGCCGGCCGAGCTGGCCCGCGACGACACTCCGGGCATAGACCCGGTGTTGCACGCCCTCGACGCTCTGCCGGGGTACGACTATGTCGTGTTGCTGCAGCCTACCTCGCCGCTGCGCGAGACCGCCGATATCGATGGCGGCATCTTCCGGTGCGCTGACGGCGATGCCCCGGCATGCGTCAGTGTCTCGCCACCGGCGCAACACCCCTACTGGACTTACCGGATCGATGAAGAGGGTCGCATGTCGCCGCTCTTCGACAATATCCCCGCCCGGCGCCAGGATCTTCCCGACGTCTATGCATTGAACGGTGCCGTCTATGTCGCACGAACGCTGGATTTGAGGCACACTCGCGACTTTCTCATGCCCGGCGCCGTGGCCTTTGTCATGCCCGACGCGCGGGCCCTGGATATCGATACCCCGGCCGACCTGGCGCTGGCCGAATGTTTGCTGGAAAGAAAGAAATGTCTGCAATAAAGTTTACCATCATCGACGATCTGCTCAAGGCCACTATCAAGAAACGGAAGAAAGTGCTTGAGGAAATGCACGCCAGAAACCTTACCTACTTCAGAAAACATGCGCCGGGCTCACTTGCTGACGAGCTCTATGCACTGGGGAGTGGTCGCTTCGAGCTAAGGCTGAACAATACTTTCCTTGACATCCTCGACCGTCGCGCCGGCAACTCTTTTTGTCACCCGCCTGGGCGCCTGCTCGAATACGTGCGCGATTTCGGATCCTGGCACCACAGCGCCTGGATAGACCGACTGTCGGTCACCCACGCCTTCCTCGGTAACGAGGAGCATTCCGACGTCCGGCGGAAATTGATTTCCGGAATTTACGACCACGCATCGGAAGTGCTGCAGCATTTTGCCTCGGGCGAAGTCGTTCTGCCCAAGCTGGGGGATGGCCGCCGTTACTCCGGTGCGACGATATTCCTGGGCATCTATACCGGTCTGCACATCGCGCAGTACCTCAACACCACCGTCGTCAAGGATGTCATTTTCATCGAACCGGACATGGAGTGCCTGGCGCTCTCCTGCTTCTTTCTCGATTATTCCGCGATCCACCGTAGCTTTGGCAAGGTCGTGATGCATGTCGGACAGAATATGCCGGAGAACCCAATCGACTATCTCCTCTCGACGGCCACCGTCACGTCCTCCGTCTGGTTGCGCATGCTGCCGGCCTATCCCTTCGGCACCTTCGACGAGATTATCCGCCGGGTCTCGATACGCTGGAACGCTTTTCACGAAATCCGAGTCCCTTTCGATCGCGAACTTCGCAACCTGAGCTACGGCGCAAGGAATCTAAAAGCCGGCCTGCCGGTCCTCGCAGCTGCTCCCAAGCTTTCCGAGGGCAGCCGCATCGTCCTCGTGGCCAGCGGCCCCTCGCTAGCCAACGACCTGTCCTGGCTCAAGGAGAACCGGGACAAACTGATCGTCATCTCCGCCCACTCCGCCGTGCGCGTGCTGCGCGGCGCGGGCATCAAGCCTGATTTTCAGTGCACGCTGGATACGGAAATCGATGAGCCTCTGTTGAAAAAACTGGATCTCTATCACGACGTGCCGCTGATCGCCTATTACAAGGCCGATCCGAAGCTGTTCGAGGATTTCCGCGAGGTGTTGTTGTTTACAGAAGAAAACAAGGCCAATGTGGTCGATTTCAATTTCAAGCTGGCCTACACACACCCGACTTCCGGCAACGTCGCCGTAGCCCTGGCCGTGTGCTTCAGACCCTCGGTGATCTATCTCGCCGGGCTCGATCTGGGCTTTCGCGATGCCAGCCAGAGTCACGCGCCCGGCACCTGGCACGACGACGACGAAGGCGCGGGCCACGGAGCGACGCAGGCCGCCGACGTCTTGCCGGCCGACGCAAATTTTGAACAAAGCGCAGGGAACATTTTCACCTATTCCTATCTCAACAACGCCCGTATCGGCATCGAGTTATCACTCTCAACCGTTATGGACGCGACGCGGGTGGCCAATCTCTCCGACGGCATTAGGATTGCCAATTCGACCCCCACCCGAAGCGCCGATGAATCGATCGAGTCCTATCCTGCCAAAGAATCCGATCTGCAGGCAATTCGGGCGGCCTTTTCCACGGACGCCGCAACGATCTGGAAGCCCTATAAGTGGAGCGCAAATGGAGCGCTCGAGAGTTTCCGTGCAAGTCTGATCACAACAATGACTATGAAGACCTTCGACTGGCTGGCCTTTGCCCGTGCGGCGGACACGGCATGGCACGTCGCCGCCATGAAGAACATCGCCGAAGGCGGCGATGATTTTCGTACCGAGGCATTTGGAAAACTGATCCAGGACCTGCTCACCGACTGGTATCGCATCCTCTGCCACACGCGGACGCCGGCCGAAGCAAGGAAGGTTTATCAGCTTGGTCTCGCGGCTTTTCATGAGGCGCTAGGGAGCTTGACCTTTGCCCCGGAACTCGATGGGTTTGCTCTGGAGACCGCCGAATTACCCGACACCTCGATGTCACTGAGTGCCGATGGAATCAACCATTGATGTTGTAATTATGCGACTAAGGGGATATTTATCAAATTATAGGGCCGCTTTCCTTGACATCCTGTACGCTGATTGCTAAATTTCAACCCGCTTGAGTTGTTGGCCGTTGCCCATAGTTTGCCGAAATGGTCCGTCGACAGCTAAGAAGCGATGGCAAAGACCATTGAAACAAGTTAGACTTGGCCCGTTTCACACACGTGTGTAGTTAAAAAATTGGTAGTTAACAAACTTCCCCTTAAGGAGAACAGCAACATGACTATGAACAAGAAAGCACTGTATATCGCAGTGGCCGCAAGTTTGGGAGCGGGTGCAGTTGCGAATGCGAATGCAGCAGCAACAATGTATGCTTCGGAACTTCCGGCTACATCCTCCTTGGCAAGCGCGACCTGGGTCGCACCAACGACATCCTTCGCACCATCGACCGCGAACCCGCTCTATTTGACGTTTTCGCTATCCAGTGGTGCGTCCTTCCAAACGATAGCGAATACCAGCTTAGCGTGTAATGGCCTTACTAGTGCCGTCACGACCGCAGGGATGATTACGATGGCAGCCGGCGGCGTGGGTACGGCTTTCGCGACTTTCATCGTCACCGCCAGTTCTGCCTCAGTTCAGATTTCAAGTTGCACCATCACCAACGGCACGGCGCTGCTGGGCACTACCTGGCCTACTACACTGACCGAGAGTGTTAGTGCCGTATATGGCAGCAACGTGGCCCCGTCCACGACCAATAGCACTGCCCTCTACAGTGGCCAGAGCATGTTTACGAATACTGCGGTGGCTCTCACGAACACCGCGTTGGTGGCTACCGGCTTCATCACCTTCGGCACGACAGCGAACACCGGGTCGACCACTACGACGGCTAAGATTGGTAACTTTTCGATTACCTTGAATCCCACGCCGCTGAGCAACGGTAACGCTGCTAATGGTACGGCTTTGACTGCAACAGTAACAGCCATTGCCATCTCGCTCGCGGGTGCGCCCTTGGCTGCATCCAACGCCGGTGCCACCTCGGGCGCCGTATTCATCACTTACGATTCAGCCGCTGCGGGAACAGCGACGTGCGCTGGTACGAAGCTCGTGAGTGCTGCGGGCGGCGTTAGCACCATTTCCTTCAGCGCAATTGCGCCGGCGGCCGGCGGCGCGACGTCGGGCTATACCTACGGTGTGTGCATGACCGTGTCGGGAGCAACCATTCCGTCGGGGACCATCACGGTGGGCGTCACAGGAACTCCTAATACCGATCCGTCCAGTGTGAATGGCTCCGCCTACCAGATCAGCACGCTGATCGCAGCCGGCACCACGATAGGCACCATCACGCGCAACGGTTCCAGCACGGAAGTGTTGAACCTGCCACCTTCGACGAATGTGGATGCCGGTTACCTCCGCGTCTACAACAATTCGCCGGCCGCAGGTGCCGTGACGGTCACGGTTTACAACGAAGCCGGTACTGCTTTGGCCACGACTTGTTCCTTGGGTGTTTTGGCCGCACAGGGTACTATGGTTAACAGCGTTGCTTCCATCGAGTCCACGTGCGGTATCACGCCGCCGGCTACCGGACGTTACCGGGTGGTTGTTAACGGTGCCATGGCAACCCTGCGGGCGCAGGGCCTGGCGCGTACGGGCGGCGTTCTGACCAACCTAAGCGCTGATACGTCCAACGGCGCCAACAACTAAGCAACAAGTACTCGTTTCAAAGGAAGGGCGGCGCAAGCCGCCCTTCTTCATTGGCGCCCCAAGAATTTACCCTCTTGCCTGATGGAGTTAAATTTGGCCGTCGAATTCCGCTACTGTTTTGTCTTCGTCTCCCAGCAGGGCGAGTTGGAGCTCAAGTCCTTGCTGCTGGCCGCGTCATTGCGGCACTACCTGCGCTGCGACTTCGAACTGGTCGCCGCATTGCCCATGCCTGAAACAGTATGGGGGCGCCCGTCTTCAGCTGCGCTCGACCTCCTGGCCGAACTCGGCGTGCGCCTGGTCGACATCGAAAACCCAATCGGCGTCGGTTACCCGATCGGCAACAAACTGGCCTGCCTGAACGTCGAGACATCCGCAGAAAAGATCGTCTTTCTCGATAGCGATGTTGTTTGCCTGCGGGAGTTCCGGCACGAAGAGCGCTTCGACAAGCCTTTCAACGCCAAGCCTGCGGACTTGGCCCCGGCTACTCGAGACCTTCAGCAATGGCAGCGCTGCTACGCGGCACTGGGTTTGCCCTTGCCCGCACAGCGCATGACGGCGACGGTATCCGGGCAGTTGATGCCTCCCTATTTCAATGCCGGCATGGTCGCGGTGCATCGTGCGGCGGGTCTGGGCGAGGCCTGGATTCAAGTCGCCCGGGCGATCGATGCGGACGAGGGCGTGGCGAACAAGCGCCCCTGGCTCGACCAGATCGCGCTGCCGGTGGCCCTGGCAAAGTTGGGGCTGCCAGCTGATTGCCTGGACGAGCGGTTCAACTTTCCGGCCCACCTCAAGCCTTTGAACAACGCCGAACTGCCGTACTTCTGTCATTACCACAGCCCCGCGGTGCTGCGTCGTGAGCCTCTGGCCAATGCCCTGGTGGCGGCGTTGGCCGAACGCCATCCCGCCCTGGGCGGCATGATGCTTGAACAGGAGGCCTGGGCGGCCCTGCTCGAGCCCTATGCGACTGCGGCCCGATCCACGCGCATATGGTCCTTCGGCAAGAGCACGGCCAGTCCGTATCGGAGCGCAGCTGCCGCCCCCGAAGTGTTCATCACCGGCATGCCGCGCAGCGGCACCAGCTATCTGTGCGCCCAGTTGAACAGGGTCGAGGATTGCGTGGTCATCAACGAGCCGGGCGAGATCTTTGCGCCGCTGGCGCAGCAGGCCATGCCCTGGGGCATTCCACTCATTTACCGCGATCTGCGCAGCCGCATCCTGAGCGGCGAAGCGATAGAAAACAAGCTGAAGAATGGCCAGTTCATCGAGGACACTGCCGTTGTGGACGGCGTCGAGGCTTATCTGCCCCGGGTGACGCGCCCGGACTTCTTGCTGGCGACCAAGAACACCCTGGCTTACCTGGCGCGTTTGCCTCATTTGCGGCGGGTGATGCCCGCTGCGCCGATTATCGCCTGCATCCGCCATCCGCTGGATACGATCGCCTCGTGGAAGTCCACGTTTCCCCACCTCAAGAATGCGTCGGTTGGGTCATTGCCGATAGGCCATCCGGACGATCCTTTCCTGACCGAATTCCAGCGCCAGCGGCTGCGCGAAATCGCGGCCAGCGACGACGAAGCGCTCAGGCGTGCCCTGCTGTGGCGCTATCTGGCGGAGATCCTGCTGGAAAACCGCGACCGGATCGTCCTGATCAAGTATGAGGACCTGGTGGCCGATCCTCGATCGACCTTGTCCGGAATTCTGAAGAACATTGCAGGGACGTCCGCACTGCGCCTGGCGCGCGATTTCCCGCCTTCTTCACCCCGGATCAAGCGAGATATCCTGAATGAAGCCGATTACCGGGCCATCGGCGGGGTTTGCGGCCAGGTCGCGGCCGAGTTGGGCTATGCTTAGGGTTGTGAACGGCAGCCGCATTGGGAGTTCCTTTGCGTCAAATCCCCGGACGAATGCGCAGCATAAGAATCAACGGATCGATGGCGGATTCGCTGAATCCATGATGAAGATAGAACGCGTTGGCCCGATCATTCAAGGCATGCACGACCAGCGCGCGAATGCCCACTTCTTGTGCCAGGCGTCCGGTTCGCAATATCGCGTCCCGAAGCAAATCGGCACCGAGGCCCTTGCCATGATGACTGCGGTCGACGGCAAGTCGGCCGAGCACCATGACCGGTACGGGATCCGGCATATTGCGGCGTATTGCGCTACTGGCTGTCGCATGGTCCACTGCCCCGGCTGCCAGCGCGTAGTAACCGCGCACGATCTGCGCTTCGTCGGCAACCACGAAGGTTCGCGATGCACCGGACGCTTGGTTGGCCAAAGCGCGCCGTTTCAACCAGTCATCCATGACGGCTTCGCCGCAGTCGAATGTATCTACCTCATGGCCAGCATGAAGCAGGGTCGGCGCTTGCACAAAGCTCACCTTTCCCAAAGAGGTTGCCGCGACAGCAAACGATCCAAAGCAGCGTTCGGCTCGACCGGCGCGTCCAGCAAGGCGGTAAACCGGGCGAACGCCGTGTCATCCAGCGAAAAAAATGTGCGGTCCAAGACGATCGCCTGCGCTTTTTCGCAGGCGGCCTCGAGCATGAAATCAGAGCGGCTCTTGCCCAGCGTACTGGCAGCCCGGTCGATCAGATCACGCTGCTCTGAGCGTGCCCGCAAGTTAATGGCGATGTCGCGCATGGCGATGCCCTCACAATGAATACACAATCGACATTGTGGGGCGGCGCATACACATTGTCAATACAGCTTCCCACTAACCTCCTGACACAGAACAGGTTGAAGCGAGCCTACCTTCGGGTTTTCGTGGGTTGTTTTCGAGTCGATAAACCGACGCCTCTCAAATCCACCGAACGCCTTGAATGCGATACAGCGCTATAAACAAGCAGGCCGCGCAATGAAAAAAGTCGCCATCATTCAGTCCAACTACCTCCCGTGGAAGGGCTATTTCGATATGATCGCCGCAGCGGATGAACTCATTCTCTACGACGACATGCAATTCACCAAGAACGACTGGCGCAACCGGAACAAGATCAAGACCCCGAAGGGCCTGGAGTGGATCAGCATCCCCGTCGGCGTCGACATCGGACGATGCATTCGCGACGTGGAATTGTCAACTGACCGGTGGCAGGGGAAGCACTGGAAGACGCTCACGAGCAACTACCGCCGTGCACCTCACTTCGAAGAAATTGCCGCCCTGTTTGCGCCGCTCTACCTGGAGCGCAGGCACACCCGCCTATCGGCGCTCAACCGCGAACTGATCGAGACGGTGTGCTCTTACCTGGGCATCGCCACCAAGATCAGCGACTCCCGGGATTACACCTTGATCGACGGCAAGACCGAGCGCCTGGCTGATCTTTGCGCGCAAGCCGGCGGAACGGCGTATCTGTCCGGACCTGCCGCCAGGGATTACATCGAAGAGGGTGTCTTTGCGGCGCGTGGAATCAGGCTCGAGTGGATGGACTACTCCGGCTATCCGGAATACCCTCAGCTCTGGGGAGCTTTTGCCCACGAGGTCACGATTCTTGATTTGCTGTTCAACTGCGGCAAGGATGCGCCGCGCTACATGAAGAATGTTCGCCCATGAAGCTTTCCATCGTCGCCACCCTCTATCAGTCGGCGCACTATGTCGAGGAGTTTTGCGGCCGCGCGACTGCGGCGGCGCGTCTGCTCGCCGGAGACGACTACGAGATCGTCCTGGTCAATGACGGCTCCCCCGACAACAGCCTGGAGGTGGCCGTTCGCCTGTGCGAATCGGACCCGCATCTCACCGTGGTCGATCTGTCGCGCAACTTCGGCCACCACAAGGCCATGATGACGGGGCTGGCACATGCCGGCGGGGCACAGGTCTTTCTGATCGACAGCGACCTGGAAGAAGAGCCCGAGTGGCTGCCTAGCTTCTCCGAGCAAATGGCGCGGGAGCGCTGCGATGTCGTGTTTGGCGTGCAGCGGCAACGCAAGGGCGGCTTTTTCGAACGATGGAGCGGCCAATGGTTCTACCTCCTCTTCCGGGCGCTCACCGGTCTTGCCCTGCCGACCAATATGGTCACCGCCAGACTGATGTCCCGCCGCTATGTGGACGCCCTGCTTCGCCACGACGAGCGTGAATTCGAGATCGGCGGCTTGTGGCTCATCACCGGCTTCGAACAGCATCCGCAGATCATCGACAAGCATAGTACGAGTGAAACCACCTACACGTTCCGGCGCAAGGTCTCGCTCTTTGTGAATTCCGTCACCTCGTTCAGCAGTGCGCCGCTGGTCTATATCTTCTACACCGGCTTGACCATTTCGCTGATGGCCGGCGCTTATACTGCCTTCCTGGTTTTCCAATGGCTCTTCCTTGAAGAACCTCTGATAGGGTGGACGTCGATCATGGCCTCCATCTGGTTGTTGGGCGGCTGGATCATCTTGTTCATCGGCATCATCGGCATCTATCTCTCGAAAGTGTTCTTGGAGATCAAACGGCGCCCCTATACGATTGTTCGGCAGATTTATGGAAAACGCAGCGAACAGATTTAAGGGCGTCCTGACGACCGTGGCCGACTACTATTCCGGCCGCCTGGCAGAGCACGGGGCCACGCCTCACGGCCTCAGCTGGAACGGCGAAGAAAGCCAGATCAGGCGCTTCGAACAACTGGTCAAGATCATCCGCCAGCGGGAAGGGTTTTCGCTGAACGATCTCGGCTGCGGCTATGGCGCCCTTTACGATTACCTGCAAGCGCGCTTTCGGGAATTCACTTACGCGGGCTGCGACGTGTCTGAGGGTATGGTTCTCGCTGCGCAGGCACGCCTCGCCGACAAGTCGGATAGCCGGTTCTTCGTTGCCAGCGTCCCTCCCGAGACGGCGGATTACGGCATCGCCAGCGGTATCTTCAACCTGCGATTCGGGCGGAGCGACGCACAATGCCGCGACTACCTCGAAGCGACGCTCGATGAAATGGACCGAACCAGTCGCCAAGGCTTCGCATTCAACTCCCTGACTGTTTATTCGGATGCGGACAAGATGCGGGACGATCTCTATTATGCCGACCCCTGTGTCCTGTTCGATCTGTGCAAGCGACGCTATTCGCGCAATGTCGCTTTGTTGCATGACTACGATCTTTACGATTTCACGATTCTGGTGAGAAAGCATCCCTAGGAGCCCTTGTCATTCAATGAACCCGCGTTTCTTCGATTACCTTTACATCGCGCTCACCATCGGGTTTACCGTTTACGGGCAGCTCATCCTCAAATGGCGCATTCGTGACTTCGGTCCCTTGCCCGCGGATTCTTTCGAAAAGCTGAGATTCCTGCTTGGCCTGCTCTTCGACCCGGCGATATTCTCCGGCTTCGTTGCGGCCTTTCTCGCCTCCCTGGCCTGGATGGCCGTGATGACGAAGTTCGAGCTCAGCCACGCCTATCCGTTCATGAGCCTCAATTTCGTCGCAGTGTTGCTGTTGAGCGGGTGGCTGCTCAGCGAGCCGCTGACTATCCAGAAACTTGTCGGCATCGCGCTGATCGTCATCGGTACGGTGGTGGCTGCCCGTGGCTAGGCCGCTCGCTGTTCTGCGGACCCTGGAAGATCGACCGGCGTTTCTCTCCCTGGTATTGGCTGCTGCGCTGATCGCCACGCTTTGCCTGGCGCTTGACCCGCGCTGGGAGACGAACGATGACGTCAGCATGTCCATGATCGCGCAGGGCTACGGGCTTGCCGCGTACGCTTCGCCCAAGCTGGTCTTTTCGAATGTCTTGTGGGGTTACCTGGTTCGCAGCTTACCGACGATCAACGGCGTGCTGGGCTACTCGCTGGCCACGGTGGGCGTCCTGTTTTCGGTCGGGTGGGCGATGCTGTATTTTCTGCTGCGACTCGGCGCCGGGCGCCTCCTCGGCGCGCTTGCCCTTGCCCTGCTCATTGCGCGGCCGACGCTGTTTCCGCAGTTCACCGTAAATGCCGGCCTTCTGACAGTGGCCGCGGTCATCGGCTGGCAGGTATATGCGCGCTATGGCGGGCTTGGCAGTCTGGTGGTCGCCTGTTTGCTGGCCTTTTTCGGCTACCTGATCAGGGACCAGGAATTCTTCCTGGTGCTGGGGGTCGCCCTGCCATTTCTGCCGTGGCGAGTTCTGAGAGAGCGGCGGCAGATGAAGATCGCTGTCTTGTTGCTGGCAATGGCGATGGCGTCGGCGGCGGCGTTCGATCACTGGTCGTACACGGGCCCGGAGTGGCAGCAGTTCCTGGAGTTGGATCCTGTTCGAGCTTCCTTCACGGATTTCGGTGCGGGCCAACATCTGAAGCAATACCCCGAGATCTTGGCTCGCGGGCAATACTCGCAAAACGATGTCGACTTGATACGGGCCTGGTTTTATGTCGATCCCCAGATCGCCAATCCGAAAGCGCTGACGGCCATGCTGGTGGCGTCGGGCTGGCCGCCCATCCTGAAGGATTATGGCCAGTCGGGTTTTGCCGCCATTGCTTCGCTCTTCAACCCCGTGTTGCTTCCCATGCTCTGCGCCGCGCTTGTGCTTTTTGCCCTGATACCGCGATGGTCCGCGGCCATTGC
Source organism: uncultured Sterolibacterium sp. (assembly GCA_903904605.1). Taxonomy (GTDB): domain Bacteria; phylum Pseudomonadota; class Gammaproteobacteria; order Burkholderiales; family Rhodocyclaceae; genus CAIYYX01. The sequence continues at coordinate 18,783 of CAIVDC010000029.1, read as the reverse complement.
CTGGGCTTTCGGTCTGGCCGCCTTGTTCGCATTGGGTGCGGCGGGGCGGCCCGGGATTCTGCGCGTGTACGTGCCTTTGGTGAGTCTGCTGCTGGTCATGCCGCTCGCGATCGGGCGGGCGAGCGGAGTGAAACGATGGACCGCTGCCCTTGCGGTCCTTGCGGCGTGCGCCGGAAATGCCTATCTCCTCGTGCCCGAGGCCATCGCTTCAAAGCACATGGCACGGCAGGCACAGAGGGATGTCGCGTCGCTTCCCGCCGAACCCATCGTTGCCTGGGGAGGCGAATTCCCCTATGAGTTCGCGCTGCAGGTGTTGTCCACCGATCCGCGTCAGCGAGATATCCGGCTCTATGCGTTGGACGCCCTGACGCTTGCCCCCTACTCGGTGGGATCGGCCGAGGAAATCGCCGGCACCGGCCTGGTCGATCGGTTGCGCAGTCCGGCAGGGCTGTCGATCATAGCGCCGCAACGAAAAATCGATATGCTGGCCATCTTCTGCCGGGAACACCTGAATGGCCAGTTTCGCGAGATTGCGACATACAAGAGGCCATCGCTGACGATGCGGCAAGTGCGCTGCGGGGCGGCCGGGTGAATAGCGCCGCGTTCCGCAACATCCTGCTGGTCTACGTCCTTTTCTTTTTGGGGCTGAGCTTTCCCTACTGGTTGCAGGGCGAGGTTGTTGCGCCGTATCGACAAGCAGCCGAGCTTGCCGCTCCGGAAGTCATCGACGCCGGCCACCTCGAAAACCGGAAGTTCAGCGACTACTCGAACGGTTATGTGCCGGAATTGACCAGTCTGATGCACGGCCGGCGCTCCGGCTGGCTGGCCTTGTGGACCGACCAAAATGAACTGGGTCGTCCGCTCGAGCAGATTTCCGGCTTTAGCCCCGCCTACCTGCCCGCTTTGCTGATCGATCTATTCACCGATTCCCCGCAACGATTCATCACCATTCTTTCCCTCGGCACCTGCTTTCTGGCCGGCCTGTTCGTGTTGCTGCTATGCAAGGAATTGCGGCTATCGCCCCTCGCCGGATTGATCACGGCAGCCAGTCTGGCTGCGTCGCCCTTCTTCATGTATTGGCTGACGTTTCCGATGTTTCCGGCCGTATGGTGCTGGTCTGCGGGGGCGCTGTATGCAGTGATCCGATTGTTCAGGAAAGCTGATTTCGCGGCTTGGAGCGTCCTGGCATTCAGCGCCTACAGCCTGTTGATGACGGCTTACCCGCAACCCGTCGTCTTTCACGCCTATCTCCTGACCGGCTATGGGATATATCTGACCCATCGTCATTGGCGGGCAGCCGGTGCGCGATCGACGGCGCTTCGTTTGGCGGCGGTCATCAGTGCGGTTGCCGTCGGGGCTCTGCTTGCCCTTCCGACCTACGCGGACCTTGCCCATACCGCATCGGAATCGGCGCGCGTAGCGCCGGACCCATCCTTCTTCATGGCCAACTTCCCCCACGTCGATACGCTGATGGCGATGCTGCGTTTTGTGGCGCTCGGCACTTTCCCCGAGATTCTCGGCAACCCGATTTCCCCGTCGTACCCGCTTACCTATGATGGTCGAAGCGTTACGCCGCTCGTCATCTTTCTAAGCTTGCTCGGCTTGCGGTTGCGCTTTCGCGAGACTTGGGGTTGGTGGATCGCGGTCGCGATTCTGTGCGCTTTGATGTTCATTCGCCCTCTTTACGTGTTCGGCGTGCAGCATCTGGGCTTCAACCTCTCGCGCAGCAATCCGATCGGCATGATCATGCTGCCGGTGACCATGATCGCCGCCTACGGAGCGGATGCGCTGATTCGCCGCTCGCAGGCGTGGCAGCATTCACGGGGGGTCATAATGGCCGCAGGCGGTACGCTGCTGGCACTGCTTCTTGCGCTGGGCTTCGGTCTGGCGTCAGGCCTGTCCATCCGCTGGGGCGTTGTCGCCCTGTCTCTCCTGGTGACGGGGCTTCTTGCGGCGCAGATCGACAGGACTCGCCCGGCCTTGCTCGTGGCAGCCTTGCTGGCCACCGTGAGCTACCTCTCGTTCCCCCTGATGCTGCGGCAGGAAGCTGCGGAGATTGTCACCACCTCTCCCTTGGTGGAAAAGGTGCGGCGCAACCTGCCACCCGACTCGCGCTATGCCGTGGCCAGTCCCGGCCTGGCGGTCCTGCCGCCTAACCTGAATGCGGCACTGGGCCTGCCTTCGATTCATAGCTACAACAGTCTGTCTTCCCGTCGCTATCACACCTTGATCAAAGCCTTGGGAGGAAAGGTCCTGACCTACGGTCGATGGAATGGCTCGGTCTCGCCGGACTACGGCAGCGCGATGTTCTGGATGAGCAATGTGGGCCTGGTGTTGTCGGCTTCGAGACTGGACCATGAGAATCTCGACTACCTGGGGAAGATCGGCGATGTTCACCTCCAACGGGTGATTTCGCGCATGGGTTGCTGCTTGTTAGTCGCGCCCCCCGCCGGTAGCATGACTAACGATGGCATCATGATTGCCGATCCGAGACGCCTGGCCGCAGGCCGGTTGACCAGGACCCTGGATAAAGGCGACCTGCTCGAGTTCGACGTAGAGGCCAAGGAATCCGCGCTCCTGGTTTTGAGCCAGAAATTCCATCGGGATTGGCACGCGCAGGTGCAGACAGAGGCCGGCTGGGTGGAGGCGAGGACCGTTCCGGTCAATGAAGTGTTTCAGGGCGTGTTGTTGCCCGAAGGGGCGCAGAAGCTTCGTCTGCAATTCCGGCCCTTTGTGCGCTTTGCCTGGCTTGCCCATGTATTCTGGTTGCTGGTGCTGACGGCTCTGGCCTATCAGGCGCTGCGACCGAGGAAGGAATGCCGACCCGATGAATGAAAACCCTATCCCGTTTAACTGGCCGTACATGACCGGCAAGGAGATCGGCTACATCGCCGAGGCACATGCAGAAGGGCAACTCGCCGGCGATGGGCCCTTCACCCGTCGCTGTCATGCTTGGCTTGAAGATCGCAGCGGCTGTGTCAAGGCGCTGCTGACGCACTCGTGCACGGCGGCACTGGAAATGTCAGCGCTGCTGCTGGACATCGAGCCCGGCGATGAAGTGATCATGCCTTCGTATACCTTTGTCTCCACGGCGAATGCCTTCGCGCTTCGCGGTGCGCAGCCCGTTTTTGTCGATGTCAGGGAAGACACGCTCAATCTGGATGAGCGTCTGGTCGAATCGGCCATCACCGCCCGTACCCGCGCAATCGTACCGGTGCATTACGCGGGTGTTGCCTGCGAGATGGATACGATCATGACGACGGCAAGGCGCCATCAACTGAAAGTAGTCGAGGATGCCGCTCAAGGCGTCATGGCCAGCTACAAGGGGCGCGCGTTGGGGAGTATCGGCGACATGGGCGCCTACAGCTTCCACGAAACCAAGAACGTGATTTCCGGCGAGGGCGGTAGCTTGCTGGTGAACGATCCTGGTCTGGCCTCCCGGGCTGAAATCATTCGCGAAAAAGGCACCGACCGCAGCCGTTTCTTTCGCGGTGAAGTCGACAAGTACACCTGGCAGGAATTGGGCTCATCGTTCTTGCCGGGCGAATTGATTGCGGCCTTTCTTTGGGCACAGTTCGAGGAAGCGGACCGCATCACCCGAAAGCGTCTGGTCAGTTGGCAGAATTATCACAATCTGCTGGCGCCCTTGGAAGCGGGAGGCGTTCTGCGCCGCCCGGTCGTTCCGAAGGACTGCCGCCACAATGCTCATATGTACTATCTACTGCTCGCGCCCGAAATCGATCGCCAAATCGTCCTCGATGAATTCAAGAAGAACAATATCGGGGCGGTATTCCATTATGTTCCGCTGCACTCGTCACCGGCTGGACAAAAGTTTGGCAGGGCGCATGGCGACCTCAATGTCACCGACTCGGTTGCGCAAAGGTTGATCCGCCTGCCTCTGTGGGTAGGCTTGACGGCAGGCCAGCAGGAGAGAGTGGTTGCGGTGCTGAAGAATGCGCTGAACTTGAAGGGTTCGATCGCGCACTGAGCGCGGGCGTTATGGTCTTTACGGCTCTTCTGCTTGTATGGGGAGATGGACCAGTCCGATGAAGTGCTGGCTGGCCGGTCGGATGACGCTGAAAGAAAGGGCTCCCACCTGCTTATCGATAGGAAAGAAACTGTCGTCGGATAAGCGGTCTTCCAGTCTGACGGTCAAAAAGAAGTGGCCGTTGTTCAAGTCGGCAGGAAATGAAAATAGGACGGTTCGTCTGGTGATGCCGGCGTCCGAGGTTCTGGGCGGTAGGCGAAAGTAGCGGCCAGACAGGTCGATCATGCGATGATCGTGCAGGACGAGGCTGACGGCGGGATTTTTGACCGTGGAGCCATACTCGACTTCAACTTTGACATCGACGATGTCGCCGGTCGAGAACACGGACTGTGTGTTATTCGTATCCGGGAAGACCGCGTTGAGGACGTGACCTTGGTCGGTACCGAAGGCAAAGGCTTTTTCTCCTCCCAACGGGGTTTTTATTTTTATCTGGGAAGCAGAAGACAATGCCTTTTTTTGGGCATCCCGCATATCGAGCAGGTAGAGTTCCACCATGTCGCTGGCGCTACCGAAGGCCTTCATTCGGCCGTCCACAAGATAGATGACCCTGCTGCAAAAAGCCTTGATGGTGCCGATATCGTGGGAAACGAATAGCATGGTGATGCCGGACTTGGTCAGCCTGTCCAGTTGCTCCATGCATTTGATCTGGAAGCCCATGTCGCCGACCGCCAGTGCTTCGTCCACAATGAGAATATTCGGATCCACATTAATGGAAACCGAAAAGGCCAGCCGTACCATCATGCCGCTGGAATAAGTCTTGACCGGCTGATCGATGAAGTCGCCGATGTCGGCGAAGGCTGCGATGGCCTCGAAGCGGGTGTCGATATCCTCGCGGCTCAAGCCCAAGATGGCGCCATTCATGTAGACATTTTCCCGTCCGGTGAAATCGGGATTGAAGCCACTTCCCAGTTCCAGCAGGGCGGCTACCCGGCCATCCGTCTTCACGCCGCCTTCGGTCGGGTTCAGTGTCCCGACAATAAGTTGCAGCAGCGTGCTTTTGCCTGAACCGTTACGACCGATGATGCCGACGGTCTCGCCTTTGCCGACTTCGAAGGACACATCCCTGAGTGCCCAGAACTCCCGGTAGAACCGTTTCCGTCCGCGCCACAGGCTTTGCTTGAGGCGGTCCTGCGGCCTGTCGTATATTTGATAGCACTTGCTTAGATTCTGAACGCGTATGGCAACTTCTGCGGGCATCGGGAAAACCCTTCGGTAAGTATTGGAGCGAGAATCATGCCGCGACATTTCGGCACGGGGAGCATACCATCTTCCCCAATCCCGGATGCCGCCGCCATGCCCGGTTCCGCTTCCTGGGTTATCATTCGCCGGCCGGCCGTGGCGAGCGGCACTCCCAACGCGACAGACAGACCAGACGAGGCCTCATAACTCCCATGCTCATCCCCGTCATTCTTTCAGGCGGCGCCGGCACGCGCTTGTGGCCGGTGTCGCGCGAGTCCTATCCGAAGCCTTTCATCCGCATGTCGGACGGCCAGAGCCTGCTGCAGAAAGCCTATCTCAAGGCGGCGGGATTGGCGGGCGTCGGGCAGGTCGTCCTGGTCACCAACCGCGATTATTATTTCCAGAGCCGGGACGAAATCGAGCTGGCCGTCGCGGGCAAAAGGCCGGCCTCCGCCAGTCCTGCCGCCGAGGTCACTTACCTGCTCGAACCCTGCGGCCGCAATACCGCGCCGGCGATCGCGCTGGCCGCCCTGAAGCTCGCCCGCGAATACGGACCCGAAGCGGTCCTGTTGGTGCTGCCCGCCGATCACCTGATCGCCGACCGGCAAGCCTTTTCGCTCGCCGTGGCGGCCGCGGAGGCCGCCGCCGCCACCGGCCACATCGTGACCTTCGGCATTCCCCCGACTGCGCCGGAAACCGGATTCGGCTACATCGAACTCGCTGCCGATTCGCAGTTGCCCGGCCTGGCGGACGGGGTGACGGTTTCCCGGGTCGCGCGTTTCGTGGAAAAGCCGGCGCAGGATCGCGCCGAAGCCTTTCTCGCGGCCGGCAATTATCTGTGGAATGCCGGCATGTTCTGCGCCCGCGCCGATATCCTGCTCCTGGCGCTGGAAGCGCATGCCCCGGATCTGTACCGGAAGGCCCTGGTCTGCTTCGAGGCCTCCGCCGCCCGGCAGGCGGCCGCGCCGGGACGGACCTTCGAGCTCGATCCGGCGTCCTTCGCCGCATTGCCGGACATCTCCATCGACTACGCGGTGATGGAGCATGCGGCCAACGTCGCGGTGGTCCGCGCCGCCTTCGACTGGAGCGACATCGGTTCGTGGAGCGCGCTGTCGGAACTGACTTTGCCGGATGCCGAGGGCAACCGCATCGACGGCGAGGCGCTGCTGGTCGATTCGACGAACGTCTACGTGCGCAGCGAAGGGCGCCTCGTCGCCGGCGTGGGCCTCTCCAACCTGATGGTGATCGATACGCCCGACGCGCTCCTGATCGCCGACCGCGGGCGGACCCAGGACGTGAAGCGGATCGTCGCCCAGCTGAAACTGGATGCGCATCCGAGCGTCCGGCTGCACCGCACGGTGCATCGCCCCTGGGGCACTTATACGGTCCTCGAAGAAGGCCGGAACTTCCAGATCAAGCGCCTCTCCGTCAAGCGCGGCGCGGCGCTGTCGCTGCAGATGCACTACCACCGCAGCGAGCACTGGGTGGTGGTCGCCGGCACCGCGCGGGTCAGGAACGGCGAAGCCGATCTCCTGATCCGGACCAACGAATCGACCTATATCCCGGCCGGCCACCAGCATCGCCTGGAGAACCCGGGCCTGACCGAGCTCATCATCATCGAGGTGCAGAGCGGGGAATACCTGGGCGAAGACGACATCGTGCGTTTCGACGATGTCTACGGCCGGGCGGCTTCGTAGCTCGGGCTTCGGCCCGGCGGCAGCGCTCGTGTCGGGCTGAAGCCGGACCTACAATAGGACAATATCGATGACCAAAATCGCCCTGATCACCGGCATCACCGGCCAAGACGGCGCCTACCTGGCCGAGTTCCTGCTGAACAAGGGCTATGCGGTGCATGGCATCAAGCGGCGAACCTCGCTGTTCAACACCGACCGCATCGACCACCTCTACGAAGACCCGCATGTCGCCGACCGCCGCTTCGTCCTGCATCACGGCGACATGACCGACTCGTCCAGCCTGATCCGGATCATCCAGCAGGTGCAGCCCGACGAGATCTACAACCTCGCGGCGCAGAGTCATGTCGCGGTGTCCTTCGAGGAGCCGGAGTACACCGCCGACTCCGATGCCCTGGGCGCGTTGCGCCTGCTCGAAGCCATCCGCATCCTGGGCCTCGCGCAGAAGACGCGCTTCTACCAGGCCTCGACCTCGGAACTCTACGGCCTGGTGCAGGAAACCCCGCAGAAGGAGACCACCCCCTTCTATCCCCGTTCGCCCTACGCCGTGGCCAAGCTCTACGCCTACTGGATCACTATCAACTACCGCGAGGCCTACGGCATCTACGCCTGCAACGGCATCCTGTTCAACCACGAGTCGCCGGTGCGCGGCGAGACCTTCGTGACCCGGAAGATCACCCGCGCCCTGGCGCGCATCAAGCTCGGCCTGCAGGACTGCCTGTACCTGGGCAACCTGAATTCGCTGCGCGACTGGGGCCACGCCAAGGACTACGTCGAGATGCAATGGCTGATGCTGCAGCAGCAAAGCCCGGAAGATTTCGTGATCGCCACCGGGGTGCAATACAGCGTCCGGCAGTTCGTCGAGTTCGCCGCGGCGGAACTGGGCATCGCCGTGCGCTGGGAGGGCGCAGGCGTGGACGAGAAGGGCTACGCCGGGGACGGCCGCTGCATCGTCGCGGTCGACCCGCGCTATTTCCGGCCGACCGAGGTCGAGACGCTGCTGGGCGACGCCGGCAAAGCCAGGTCCAAGCTCGGCTGGACGCCGCAGATCAGTTTCAGGGAACTGGTCGCCGAGATGGTGCGCGAGGACCTGAAATCGGCCGAGCGCGACGAACTGGTCAAACGCCATGGCTACCTCGCCTATGACTACCGTGAATGAACCGATGCCGGCCGACAGCCGGATCTACGTGGCGGGCCACCGCGGTCTGGCCGGCTCGGCCCTGCTGCGGCGGCTGGAGGCGAAGGGCTACGCCGCGCCTATCGTCAGGAGCCACGCCGAGCTCGATCTGACCGATCAGGCCGCGGTGCGCCGCTTCTTCGAGGACGAGCGCCCGGAGGTCGTCTTCCTGGCCGCCGCCAAGGTGGGCGGAATCCTCGCCAACTCCACCTACCCGGCCGAATTCATCCGGCAGAATCTGGCGATCCAGGGCAACGTGATCCACGAGGCGTGGCAGAGCGGCGTCAGGCGCCTGCTGTTTCTCGGCTCATCGTGCATCTATCCGCGCGACTGTCCCCAGCCGATCAAGGAAGAGTACCTGCTGACCGGGCCGCTGGAAGCGAGCAACCGGCCCTACGCGGTGGCCAAGATCGCCGGCATCGAAATGTGCTGGAGCTACAACCGGCAATACGGCACGCGCTACCTGGCGGGGATGCCGACCAATCTCTACGGGCCGGGCGACAACTACGACCTGGCCAATTCCCATGTCCTGCCGGCGCTGATCCGCAAGATGCACGAGGCGAGGCAGCGGCACGACGCCGAGGTGGTGATCTGGGGCACCGGCGCGGCGCGCCGGGAATTCCTCTACAGCGACGACATGGCCGACGCCTGCGTGCATCTGATGGCGCTGCCCGACGCGCAATTCGGCCGACTGCTGAACGCCGATTCGCCGCCGCTGGTGAACATCGGCTGCGGCGAGGATCTTTCCATCCGCGAGCTGGCGGAGCTGGTCAAACGGGTCGTGGATTTCCCCGGCGAACTGGTCTTCGACCGCAGCAAGCCGGACGGCACGCCGCGCAAGCTGCTCGACGTGGAGCGGCTGGCGGGCCTGGGCTGGAGGGCCGGCATCGCGCTCGAAGAAGGCGTCGGACGGGCCTTTGCCGACTACCTGGCGACGCTGCCGGACGCATGACGGCAAGGAAGCGCGGGCTATGATAGGGCGCCTGGCCCGCCCCGAGTTGCTCTGGGTCGCGCTGGGGCAGACGGCTACCTTGCTCGCCGGCGTCGTCACGCTGAAGCTCCTGACCTCCCTGTTGGGGCCGGAGGACTACGGCCGCTTTGCGCTCGGCCTGACCGTCGCGGGCAGCCTCAATCTCTTCGTCTATGGCCCGATCGGACAGGCCCTGGCGCGCTATTTCCACATTTGCACCGGCCGCGGCACCGTGCGCGAGATGGACCGGCTGGTCGCCTACCTGCTGCGCGGGAGTGCGCTGGTCGTCGCCGTCGTCGGCAGCGTCGCGGCGATCCTGGCGGCAACGGCCGCCGGTGCAGCCTGGGGCGCGCTGGTCTTCGTCGCCCTGGCCTACGGCGTGGCGAGCGGCGTTCTCTCGGTGTCCCTGGCGGAGATGAACGCCCGCCGCGAACGGCGCGGCTACGCGCTGCTGCAGTCGGCCGATGCGCTGTTCCGGCTGGCGGCCGCGGCCGCGCTGATCCTGGCGGTCGGAGCGACGGGCGCTGCGGCGATGGGCGGATTCCTGGCGGGCTCCCTGGTGTCCCTGCTGATCGTGCGCTTCGCGCTGCGTAAGGCGCCGGCCGGCCGGGATGTCCGGGGTCTGTTCGGCGCCGGTGCACTCGGACGGGAGTTCGGCGCTTATGCGCTTTCCATCATGCTGTTCGCGATCCCGGGAATATTCGCCAGTTTCGGCGACCGCTGGGTTATTCTGCGCACCTTGTCCGATGCCCATGTCGGCATCTACGTGGCGCTGCTGCAAATCGCCAATGCACCGGCCAACCTGCTGCTGGCGGTCTTTTCGCAAACCATGAACCCGATCATCTTCCAGCGCGCCGGCGACACTTCCTCCGCCGAAGCCATGCGCGCCAGCCGCCGCCTGCTCTACCGCGCCCTGCTCCTGCTGGCCGTCGTCCTGATCGTCGTCACCGGCGCGAGCTACGTCTTCGGTGAAATGATCGTGAGGCTGATGACCAGTCCCGCCTTCGCTCCCTACGCCAAACTTCTCTGGGTGCTGGTCCTGTCCGCCGCGATATTCCAGCTTGCCCAGGCCCTGGCGTCCGAAGCTTTCCTTTACAACCGACCCTTCCTGCTGTTCCTGCCCAAACTGCTCTATGCCGCGACTTTCCTGGGTCTTTCCCTCTGGCTGGTGCGCAGTTGGCAACTCGAAGGGGTGGCCATCGCCGGAGTGGCGGCAGCCGTGCTCTATCTTCTGCTGGTTCTGGCGAGCAACGCCCGTGCCGCGCGAATGCGCGGCATGCCTCGTTCATCGCCCGCCGGAGGCGGCACGTGACATCGGCAGGCCGCCTCGAAGCCCTGGTGCGCCGCCATCCGGCGCTGTTGCGCTGGGCCTACCGGACGGTGCGCTGCCTGGGGCCTTTGCTGAGCCATCCGCTGGCCGCGATTCCGGGCTATATCCGCTTCTTCCGGGAGCGGCGCGCCTATCTGGCGGCCGGCGGCCGGGCCAATGCCGCGGAACTCTATCCCTGCCTCTTCGACCGGGTCGCCAGCACGCCCTTCGATCCCCATTATTTTTTTCAGGCGGCCTGGCTTGCGCGGCGGCTCGCCGAGGTCCGTCCTTCCCGCCATGTCGATGTCGGTTCCAGCGTGCAGATGATCGGCATGCTGTCGGCTTTCGTGCCGGTGATATTTTTCGACTACCGGCCGCTCCGCGCGCAGTTGCCGGGCATGTCGCCGGTCGCCGGGAACATTGTCCGTCTGCCTTTGCGCAGCCTGAGTCTCGCTTCCCTGTCATGTCTCCACGTGATCGAGCATATCGGTCTGGGCAGGTACGGCGACCCCTGCGATCCGCAGGGCGGGGAAAAGGCGGCGCGGGAATTGCAGCGCGTCGTGGCGCCAGGCGGACGCCTGTTCCTGTCCTTGCCGATCGGCCGGGAAAGGGTGTGCTTCAATGCCCATCGCGTTCACCTGCCGGAAAATGTTCCGAAGCTTTTTCCGGAACTCAGGCTCGAGTCGTTTTCCTTCATCGACGACGCGGGCAAGATGAACGGCGGCATCGCGCCGTCGGCTGCACCGGCAATGGACTACGGTTGCGGCCTGTTCGAATTTTCCCGGCCGGCGCCGTGAAAGTTCTCTGCGTATTCGGCGAGCACAACTATGGCCGGCCCGAGCGCGGGCAAAGCTATGAATACCGCAATTTCCTGCCGGCGCTGCGCAAGCTCGGGCTGGAAGTTACCTTTTTCGAGTCCTGGGATCGCAGCCGCCATCCGGACTTTTGCGCACTCAACCGCGACTTGCTGGCAAGAGTCGAGGCCGATCGGCCGGATGTCGTTTTCTTCGTGCTGCTGGGCTATGAGATCTGGCTCGAAACGCTGCAGCTGATCAGAAAGACCGGCGTACTCGTCATGAACTGGGGCACCGATGATTCATGGAAATACGGGCAGTTCTCGAGATTCCTTGCCCCCGTGCTCGACTATTATCTGACCACCAGTGCGGCAGCGTATAGGCGGGCGAAGCGCGACGGCCTGGACAATTTCATGCTGACCCAGTGGGCCGCGAACGGCGAAGCGCTGGCGGAGCCGCTGCCGGCCGCACGTTGCCGCTATCCGGTTTCATTCGTCGGCTCGGCCTACGGCAACCGGCCGGCCTGGATCGCCGCCCTGCGTTCGCGGGGCATCGAGGTGGCGTGTTTCGGTCACGGCTGGGACCAAGGCCCGGTGTCGTCGGAGGACCTGGCCCGGATCATTCGCGAATCGGTGATCAGCCTCAATTTCGGCGATTCCGGCCTGCACCTGCAAGGCCTGATTCCCTACCGCAACCGCCAGATCAAGGCCCGGGTCTTCGAGGTGCCGGGTGCCGGCGGCTTCCTGCTGACCGAAGATGCGGAAGGTCTGGGCCAGGTGTTCGATCCTGACCGGGAACTGGCCATCTTCAGCGGCATCGAGGATCTGGCCGGAAAAGTCCGCCGCTACCTCGGGGACCCCGCGGCCAGGGATGCCGTCGCCTGGGCCGGCTACCGCAGGGTGCAGAAGGAGCACACCTACGATGCGAGATTCGCCGCCATCTTCGGCCTAATCGGTGCCGCCGGGCGCGCTGCGGCGAGGCCCGGCGCGCCCGACTGGCCGGACTTCGAGCGGGCCGTGCGGAAGCATCGGCCCGGACGCTGGGCCCGATGGCTGCGCACGATCCTGGTGTCGGGCTGCGGCGCGCTCTGGGGCAGGGCGCGCGGTGCCCGGGCGGCGCGCCGTATTCTCTTCGAGCTCAGCTGGCGCCTGGCGGGCGCCCGGACGTATTCGGCAGCCGGCTTGCCGGGACAGCTTTTCTACCGCGAGAGCTGAGTCCGGACGGCCTGCCATGAGCGACCAAGCATTGCCGGTTTCGGTGATCATCCCCTGCCACGAATGCGCGGAGTCCATCGATCGCGCGCTGCTCTCGGTGGAGCGGCAATCCCGCCTGCCGCGCCAGGTGATCCTGGTCGATGATGCCAGCGCCGACGGCGGCAGGACGCTCGAGCGCCTCCAGGCATTCCAGCGCCGCGCGCAGGGCCTCATCGACGAGGTCGTGGTGATCGCGCTGCCCGCCAACGTGGGGCCGGGCGAAGCCAGGAATATCGGCTGGGAACGGGCGACCGAAAAGTTCGTCGCCTTCCTCGATGCCGACGACGCCTGGCATCCGGACAAACTGCGGCTGCAGTGCGCGTGGATGCTCGATCATCCGCAGGCGGTCATGACCGGGCACCGGACCCGCTTGTGGGACGGCCGGGAAGATCCGCTGCCGACCGGGGGGCTGCGCGCAGCGCTGCAGGCATCGCCGGTATCGCGACGCCGGCTGCTGTTGCGCAATGTCTTGCCGACGCGTTCGGTGATGTTGAGGCGTGAACTCGGCCTGCGCTTCGAGCCGGGGATGAGGCGTTCGGAGGACTACCACCTGTGGCTGCGCATCGTGCTGCGCGGCGATCGCGCCTGGTTGCTGGAAATGCCCCTGAGCTATTCGTTCAAGGCCGATTTCGGCGCTTCGGGTCTCTCCGCTTCGCTGTGGAAAATGGAGAAGGGCGAACTCGAAACCTATTCCCGGCTGCGCAGCGCCGGCTATTATTCGGCCCTCGTCTGGAGCGGCCTGTGCCTCTGGTCGTGGTTCCGGTTTTTGCGCAGACTGGCGCTGGTCCGGCATCGGGCCGCTGCGGCGCCGGATGGGGGCGACTAGCCGATGTGCGGCATAGCGGGCTTGTGGGGGGCGCCGGGGTCGGCCGAGGAAGCCCGGGCCGCGGTCGGCGCCATGACCGCGACGCTGGCCCATCGCGGGCCCGACGACGGCGGCGTCTGGCAGGACGAAGCGGCGGGGCTGGCGCTGGGCCACCGCCGGCTGTCCATCCTCGATCTTTCGCCGGCTGGACATCAGCCGATGGTTTCCCGCTGCCGCCGTTATGTCATCGTCTTCAACGGCGAGATCTACAACCACGCCGAATTGCGCGCGGCATTGGCCAGTGCCGACTGGCGCGGTCACTCGGACACCGAGACGCTGCTCGAAGCGATCGCGCGCTGGGGCCTGGCCGCCGCCTTGCAGCGCAGTGCCGGAATGTTTGCGCTGGCCCTGTGGGATCGTGCGCAGCGCGTGCTGCACCTGGCGCGCGACCGCATCGGCGAGAAGCCGCTGTATTACGGCCGGCTCGGGCGCACGCTGGTCTTCGCCTCGGAACTCAAGGCGCTGCGCGCCCACGCCGCGTGGCGCGGCGAGGTCGATCGCGGCGCCCTGGCGCTCCTGCTGCGCCACAACTGCATCCCGGCGCCCCATTCGATCTACCTGGGGATCCGCAAGCTGATGCCCGCGACGATCCTCAGCCTGCGCGCCGACGGCTCCGCCGACGAGACCTGCTACTGGTCGGCTGGGGAAGCCGCCCGGCGCGGCGTGAGCGAGCCTTTCGCCGGCAGCGAGGCCGATGCCGCCGACGAACTGGAGCGGCTCCTGTCCCTCTCGGTCGGCCGGCAGATGGTCGCCGACGTGCCGCTCGGCGCCTTCCTGTCCGGCGGCATCGATTCCTCGGTCGTCGTGGCGCTGATGCAGGCGCAAAGCGCCCATCCGGTGAATACTTTCACCATCGGCTTCGACGAGCCGGGCTACGACGAGGCCGGTCATGCCCGGGCGGTGGCCGGCCACCTCGGCACCCGGCACTGCGAGCTCTATGTTTCGCCGCGGCAGGCGATGGACGTGATACCGCGGCTGCCGGAACTCTACGACGAACCTTTCTCCGATTCGTCGCAGATCCCGACTTTCCTGGTGGCGCAACTGGCGCGACGGCAGGTCGCGGTGAGCCTGTCCGGCGACGGCGGCGACGAACTGTTCGGCGGCTACAACCGGTATACCGTCGGCGCCCGCCTTTGGCGCAACACCGGCTGGCTGCCGCGCGGCCTGCGCCGGGCCGCGGCCGCGGCCATCGACGCCGTCCCGCCGGCCGGCTGGGATGCGCTGTTCGCGGTCTTCGCCGGACTGCTGCCGTCCCGCCTGCGCCATGCCCGCCCCGGCGAAAAGCTGCACAAGCTGGCCGGGATTCTCGCGGCGGCCGATGCCGACGACATCTACCGCCGGCTGGTCTCGCACTGGCAGCATCCGTCCTCGGTGCTCATCCGCGGCACGGAGCCGGCGACGGTGCTGACCGATGGCGGCAACCGGGCGATGCTGCCGGACTTCACCCAGCGCATGATGTTCCTCGACCTGGTGAGTTACCTGCCCGACGACATTCTGGTCAAGGTGGACCGCGCCGCCATGGCCGTGAGCCTGGAGACGCGGGTGCCGATGCTCGCCCACGAGCTGGTCGAGTTCGCCTGGCGCCTGCCGCTGTCGATGAAGATCCGCGGCGGCGAGGGCAAGTGGCTGCTCCGCCAGGTGCTCTACCGGCATGTCCCGCGCGCCCTGGTGGAACGGCCCAAGATGGGTTTCGGCGTGCCCATCGATGCCTGGCTGCGCGGCCCCTTGCGCGACTGGGCCGAGGCCCTGCTCGACGAGGGACGGCTGCGTCGCGAAGGCTATTTCAATGCCCGGCCGATCCGCGCCAAGTGGCTGGAGCACTTGTCCGGCCGGCGCAACTGGCAGTACCTGCTGTGGGATGTGCTGATGTTCCAGGCGTGGCTGGAGCACAACGGCGCCGCCTCGGCCAAGGCGAACGCGGATGCCTAAGCTGCTTTTCCTGGTCACCGAGGACTGGTACTTCTGCTCGCACCGCCTGCCGCTGGCCCGTGCCGCCAGGGCGGCAGGCTACGAGGTGGTGGTGGCGACGCGGGTCGGCCGGCACGCCGACGCCATCACCGGCGAAGGCTTCAAGCTGGTTCCGCTCAATCTCCGCCGCAGCAGCCAGAACCCTCTGCGGGAACTCGCCGCGATCCTGGAGATCACCGGCGTCTACCGCCGCGAGCGGCCCGACCTGGTGCACCACGTGGCGCTCAAACCCGTGCTCTACGGTTCGATCGCCGCCCGTCTGGCGCGCGTGCCGGCGGTGGTCAATGCGCTGGCCGGGCTCGGGTTCGTCTTCGCCTCGGCCAGCCTCAAGGCCAGGCTGCTGCGACCCTGGGTGGTCGGCGCCTTGCGTCTCCTGATCGACGCCGAGGGCAGCCGGCTGATCGTGCAGAATCCGGACGATCGCCGGATGCTGGTCGAGGGCGGCATTTCGGCGGCGGGGCGAGTGCGCCTGATCCGCGGCTCGGGCGTCGATCTCCGGCGCTATCTGCCGAGCGCAGAGCCCGAAGGCACGCCGCTCGTGATGCTGCCGGCGCGTCTGCTCTGGGACAAGGGCGTGGGCGAATTCGTCGCGGCGGCGAGGCTGCTGAAGGCGCAGGGCGCCGTCGCGCGCTTTGCGCTGGTCGGCGACGGCGATGCGGAAAATCCCGCGGCGATTGCCGACGAAGAAATCGAGGCGTGGCGCGAAGGCGGGGTCGTCGAATGGTGGGGCCGGCGCGAGGATATGCCCGAGGTGCTGGGGCTTGCCCATATCGTCTGCCTGCCGTCCTATCGCGAGGGGCTGCCCAAGGTCCTGCTCGAAGCCGCCGCCTGCGCCCGCCCCCTGGTGGCGACCGATGTGCCGGGCTGCCGGGAAATCGTCATCGACGGGCGCACAGGACTGCTGGTGCCGCCGCGCGATGCGCCGGCCCTGGCGGCGGCGATCGGGCGTCTGCTGGCCGCGCCGCAACTGCGCGCCGAGATGGGCAGACGCGGCCGGGAACTGGTTGCGGCGGAGTTCTCCGAGGAGAGCGTGGTGGCGCAGACGCTGGCGGTCTATCGGGAGCTGGCGCCGCGATGAGACCGCCCAGACGGTATACTACGGGGCTTCTTCATCAGACCCGAGCCCGCTTCTGCCCGCGCGGCGCCGATTCCCGCCTATTCACGATGACTCTCCTGACCAGGCCGCAATGATCACCGCGATCATCGTCAACTACAACAGCGGCGTCTTGCTCACGGCTTGCGTGGCATCGCTGTTCGCCTCTTCCTGTCCGCTGAAGGTCGTCGTCTCCGACAATGCGTCCTCGGACGACAGCCTCGATCGCCTGGAGCTGTTCTTCGGCGGCGACCCGCGCCTCGTGGTCCTCCGGAACGGCGAGAATCTCGGTTTTTCCGGCGGCTGCAACAAGGGCTTGCCCCATGCCGCCGGGGACTACGTGCTGTTCATCAATCCCGATTGCGTGATCCGGCCCGACGGGCTCGAGCGGATGCGCGACATCATGGCCGCCCATCCGGAAGCCGGAATGGCCGGCTGCCTGATCCGCAACGTCGATGGCTCGGAGCAGGCTGGCTGCCGACGCTTCGTGCCGACCCCCTGGCGCTCCTTCGTCCGGGTGTTGCGGTTGGACCGGCAGTTCGCCGGCTCCCCGCTGTTCCAGACTTTCAACATGGTCGGCACGCCCCTGCCGACGCAGCCGATTTCGGTCGAGGCGATCTCGGGCGCCTTCATGTTCGTGCGCAGGAGTGCCATTCTTCGCGTCGGTCCGCTGGACGAACACTATTTCCTGCATTGCGAGGATCTGGACTGGTGCATGCGTTTTCGTCAGGCGTCCTACGCGATCCTGTTCGTGCCGGGCGTCGAAATCACCCATCTCAAGGGCGGCAGCCTGGCGTCGGCGATCTTCGTCGAATGGCACAAGCACAAGGGGATGACGCGGTTTTACAAGCAATTCTTCCGGCATCAGTATCCCTGGGCGCTGATGATCCTGGTGATCACGGCGGTGTGGCTGCGCCTGCTCTTGTTGACCCCGCAACTCCTGCTCAGGCGAGGGCGGGTCACGCACCCCGACGTGCGGGCGGCTTACGACGAATACGCGAAGCCATGGCGGATGGACGCTTCCCGGGAAGCATCGCGGTCCGTCATCGTCAGCGGGGCGACCAGCCAGGTCGGACTGTTCCTCCTGCCGCGCCTCGCCCAGGCCGGCTATCGCGTGATCGCCCTGAGCCGAGTGAGCGCGCCGGCATGGCAAGCGGCGCATGCCGGCAAGATCTTCTGGCTCAAGGCCGACATCCGGGATACCGCTTCTCTCGTCGCCCTGCCGTCGGCGCACTGCCTGATCCACCTCGCGCCGCTGGCGATCCTGCCCGGGCAGATCGAGGCTTTCTCCGCCATCGGGGTGAAGCGCGTCATCGCCTTCAGCTCCTCCAGCAGGCACAGCAAGGCAAGCTCGCCGATCGCCGCCGAGCGCGCCTTCGCCGAGCGCCTCGTCGCCTCGGAAGAGGCGCTTGCCGGGCATTGCAGGCGTCAGGGCATCCGCTGGACCATCTTCCGCCCGACGCTCATCTACGGCCGCGGCATGGACAGAAACGTCACCCTGATAAGGCGGCTGGTCAAGATGGCCGGTTTCTTCCCGCTGCTCGGCGACGGTTCCGGCCTGCGTCAGCCGGTCCATGCCGACGATCTCGCCGCGGCCTGCGTGGCGACGCTGGCCAATCCCCGCGCCTACGACAAGGCCTATGACTTGAGCGGCGGCGAGACCCTGACTTATCGTGCCATGGTCGGGCGCATCTTCGACAGCCTGGGCCACAGGCCCAGGTTTCTGAACATTCCCCTGGCCCTGTTCGGCCCCGCCCTGAAGGCGCTGTCCCTCATCCCGAGATACCGCGATTTCAACATCGCCATGGCGCAACGCATGAATCAGGATCTGATCTACGAGCACGGCGAGGCGACACGTGATTTCGCTTACCTGCCGAAGAAATTCATCCCCTGACCATGCTGAATTCCCCGTGCAGGTCGGGCGTCAGCCCGATTCGTCCCGCTGAATGACGACGAGTGCCTCGTTGCTGCTTCCGCCTTCGATAGCCTTTGCCCTGTCTTGGCTGATCCTGTTGGTCTTGCTGAAGTCGGGCGCGGGCCGGCGCCTGGCGATGGACGAGCCCAACCGGCGTTCCCTGCACACCGTACCGGTTCCCCGCGTCGGCGGCATCGCCATCGTCGTTGCCGTGCTCGCTGCCTGGAGTGTCGGCCGGGAATTGCCGCTGACCCTGGCCTTGCTGACCGCCGCCCTGGCGCTGATTTCGTCGGTCGATGACAGGATGGGGCTGCCGGTGGTGTTGCGCCTGGCGGTGCATGGGCTGGCAGCCCTGGTCGTGGCGGCGGATCTGGCTGTCGGAAACCTCTTGCTGGCCGCTGGTCTGGTCGCTTATATCGTCTGGATGACCAATTGCTACAATTTCATGGACGGCTCGGACGGCCTCGCGGGCGGCATGGCCCTGGTCGGATTCGCGGCTTACGGCATCGGCGCCGGCTTGG
>CAIVDC010000028.1 GCA_903904605.1 uncultured Sterolibacterium sp. | reverse complement strand
GGCAGCAGCGGCGAGATCGACATCCTGATTGCGGGATGCGGCACCGGACAGCATCCGATATCGACGGCGCAGCAATTCCGTGGAGCCAGAGTGCTGGCCCTTGATCTGAGCGCAACGAGTCTTTGCTATGCATTGCGGAAAACGGACGAACTGGGCTTGAGGAACATCGAATACGCACAGGCCGACATCATGAGGCTGGAGGGGCTTGGGAGAAACTTCGACGTCATCGAGTCGGTAGGCGTCCTGCACCATCTTGCCGACCCGGTGAAGGGGTGGCGGATACTGCTTTCCTTGCTGAGGCCGGGGGGCGTGATGATGCTCGGTCTCTATAGCGAGTTGGCCCGTAAGGATGTCGTTGCGGCCCGGAACTTCATTGCCGAGAGGGGCTTTGGCGGGAATCCGGAGGACATCCGCCAATGCCGCCAAGAACTGCTGTCCATGCCGGATGGCCGGCGATTCGCGCTGGCGACGTCATTGCGTGATTTCTACGGAACAAGCGAGTGCCGCGACTTGCTATTTCATGTTCAGGAACACCGCTACTCCCTTGGTCAAATCAGTGGAATTCTTGAAGAGTTGGACCTGAGCTTTATCGGCTTTAACCTCAGGCAGGATACGCTTGGAAAGTATCAGCAGCGTTTTCCGAACGACGAAGCCATGACGAACCTCGATTCCTGGAGCATCTTCGAGACGGAAAATCCCGATGCCTTCGTGGGCATGTACCAGTTCTGGGTGCAGAAACGGGGTGGCGGCGGAACGACCTGAAGAACAGGCAATTCCCGCTCTGCCGCCCCGCGGCTCGTTCCGCTTTAACGGCGTTGGGGCGAGGTATGCGTCCACACCGGCAGAAATACGCCTGCTCGCAGCGTCGAGAACTTCATGAAGAAATCGCCCCCCGCCGAGGTGACGCCGAGCACCGCCATCAGGCCGATCGAGAGCGGTCCGGTCAGGCCGGAGAACATCAGGTACGCCGGAACGACCAAGCCGAGTGCGAGCGTAGCTTCAAAAAACCTGGCTGGCCGTTTCCGACCCTGTTCAGTCTTCTTCGCCGGGCTGCTTGCCGGGCTCGAAGCCGCCGACCTCGTGGTAGAGAATCTTGTTCTCTTCTTCGAAGGCGCGTACCGTCGGGATTTGCCCGGGCAAGCCAAGCTTTGTCCAGCGCGAGGCGATCCTGTCGTAGTTGTCTTTGGTCAGCGCGGTACGCTTCGAGAACACCGGCAGGTGACGGTGCTCCTTGCAGGCGTTGATCAGCGCCTTGGAACCGTAGGGACGGTTCTCCGGCGGGTTCTGCGTCGGGTCGAGCCACGTGCTCCAGGTATTGCGCAGGATGTCGATGTCGTCGATCGGGTTGCAGCGGCTCGCCATCGCCCAGATCACCTGGTCGGTGTCGGTCGGATCGATGTCTTCATCGACGGCGATGATCAACTTGGTGTAATACGCCCCGCCCGGACACTGCGCCGCCAGCGCCAGCACCTGTGCGGCATGGCCGGCGTAGCGCTGCTCCATGCTGATCACCGTCATGCCGAAGCCGCCGGCCGCGGCAGGGTGGGCATAGACGCCGTGAATCCCCGGAATGCCCAACTTGTCCAGGTCGTCCCAGATCTTCGCCGAACGGATGATCGAGAAAAACCCGCTCTGCTCGCACGACGGATAGTCGGCCATCAGGGCGTTGGTCAGGATGGGGTTGGAGCGGTAATGGACGGCGGTCACCTCGACCAGCGGGCAGCCGGCTTCGGGCCGGCCGTAGTACCCCGGAAACTCTCCGAACGGGCCTTCGGCCCTGACCGATCCCGGCCGGATGACCCCTTCGATCACCAGTTCGGCATTCGCCGGCAGCAGCAGATCCGTGGTCGTGCCGCGCACCACCGGGATCGCCTGGCCCTTGATGCCGCCCGCAAACTCGTACTCGGAAACATTCTTCGGGAAAGTCTGCGAACCCACCATCATGAACAGCGGATCGATCCCCCATGCCGCCGCCACCGGGATCGCCTCGCCCTTCTGCCAGGCGCGCGTGATGTGCAGGCGGGCATCCTTACCCGGGGACAGGTACAAACCCACCTCCTTCTTCCCCTGCTGCATCATCCGGTAGGTGCCGATGTTCAGATACCCCGAGTCGGGATCGCGGGTGATCACCGCGTCCGCCGTGCCGGCGTAGCGTCCGCCGTCCAGCGGCCAGTGCCGCGGTATCGGCAGCAGATCAAGATCGATCTGGTCGCCGGTCAGGGTGTTCTCATACACCGGCGCTTGCTTCGCCGACACTTCCCGCGGCGGAATGCGCGTCTTCAGCTTGTCCTTCGCCCGGCGAATCAACTCCACCGTCGGCGTATCGACCGGCTCCTCCAGCGTCATCGCAATGCGCTTGAGACTGGGGCCAAGAATGTTCCACAGAGATCTTGCGCCGATCGGGCTCTTTTCAAAGCCGGCGATCCGGTCAAACAGCACCGCCGGCGACGGCGCCTGCTTCGCCAGCAGATATCCGATCCCGCTCATCTCCTCGTCCCGGTCCACCGCCTGTTTCACCCGAACCAGCTCACCCATCTCATCGACGCGCGAGAGCCACTCCCGCAGAT
>CAIVDC010000027.1 GCA_903904605.1 uncultured Sterolibacterium sp. | reverse complement strand
TGGCGACATCCGGCTGCTTCAGGGCCTCGACCGCCGCCGCGGACAGCTTGTTGACGATTGCCGGGGGCGTCTTCGGCGGCGCGGCCAGCGCAAACCATGTGCTCGAGAGAAAGCCCGGCAAGACTTCGGCGACGGCGGGAACATCGGGCAGCAGGGGATTGCGCTTTGGGCTGCAGACGGCGAGCACGCGCACGGTCCCGGCGCGGATGTGGGTCAGGACCGAGCTGAGTTCGACGAACATCAGGTCGTCCTGTCCGGCGAGCACATCCATGATCGCAGGGCCGCTGCCCTTGTAGGGCACGTGGGTCATCCTGACCCCGGCCGCCAGCTTGAAGAGCTCGGCGGTCAGATGCGAAGTGCTGCCGTTTCCCTGCGAGGCGTAGTTGAGACTGTCCGGGTGGGCCTTGGCGTAGGCAATCAATTGCGGCAAAGTGTCGACCGGCAGCTTGGAGCGGACGATCAGCACGTTGGTGCTCGCCGCGATCAGCGATACCGGCGCGAATGTTTCCGGATCGTAGCCGAGCTTCGGGTACAGGCTCTTGTTGGTCGTCAGCGGCCCAGGCGTTGCGAAGAGCAGCGTGTAGCCGTCCGGCGCAGCCCGCCAGACCGCTTCCGTGCCGATGTTGCCCTGCGCGCCGGCGCGGTTTTCGACGATCACGGCCTGGCCCCATTTCGTGCTCAACTTTGCCGCGACCAGGCGCGCCAAGGCATCGGTCGTGCCACCCGGCGGAAACGGAACGATGATCTTGATCAGTCTGGCAGGGTACTCCTGCGCCCCCGCGATTCCGGCGAACGCGATCATGGCGGCCAACAGCAAGCGCCCCAAAAGGGTTTTCGTCATGGTTGTCGTCTCCTCGGTTCGCCAGATTCCCTATCGATCGGCGTTTGTCTCAATCAAATCCTACTTCGGCTTGCCTGTCCAGTTCGGCGGGTTGGTCGCCTTGATGCGGCGCGCCTCCTTCACCAATTCCTTCACCGCCCCGGTGATGGGCAATGACAAACCGGCCTGGTCGGTCATCTTCGAGACGATCTGCATATCCTTTAGCGCCCAGGTAAATGTGGTCTGATCCCAGTCCTCCAGCGCCTGCGATTTGGCCGAACTCATCATCAGCGCTGCGCGCAGTCCGGGGAGGTCGATACCCGTCGATTCGGCAACCCGTCCGGCTTCTATCAGGCCGATGGAATTGACCCAAAGCAGCATATTGTTTATCGCCTTGGCCACCTGCCCGTGACCGACATCGCCCAGATGCGCCATGTCGGAGCAGAATGTTCCGTAGACTGCCCGTCCGCGCTCAACCACAGGCTTGTCGCCACCGAACAGCGCGAGCAGCTTGCCTTCATCGGCAAACCAGCGCCCGCGGCAGATCGGCGCGTCCAGGACGGCGATTCCTTTGGCGCAGGCGCGCTGGTTCAGGGCTTTCACCGTGTCCGGCGCGACGGTCGATGAAACGGCGATGACGGAACCCGCAGCCAGGGCGTCGAGCAATCCGTCCTGGCCCAGCACCACCTGGTTGACCTCGTCGTCATAGCCGACGCCGAGAATCACAAAATCGGCCTGCTTGCCCAGCGCCGCCGGCGTAGCGGCGCTCACCGCGCCCATCTCGAGCGCTTTGGCGACGTTGTCTGCGTTGATATCCGCCACCGTCACGGTGTAGCCGCCCCTGATCAGGTGCCGAACCATGGCTAGTCCCATGCGGCCGATGCCGATCACGCCGACGCGTTCCTTGCTGTTTGTCATATTGTCTCCGAGCTTTCCAGGCGATAGTCCATGGAGATTCCTTCAACCGACACATAGCCTTCGGCCAGATCGTGGGCCAGTGCTGCCGGATCGCGCCGGCGCGGATCGCCGAAGCCGCCGCCGCCGGCGCTTTGCAGCAGGAAGCGCTCGCCGGCGCGCATCTCGAAGCGGCCGGAACCTTGGGTTTCCTGCTCGCCTGCTGTGCCGACCCGGATCACGAAGCGGCTGCGGCTGCCCTTGCTGCCCCCGGCCACGCCATTGGGCGGGAAGCGGGTGCGGTCGAAGCGGCGGGTCACGGTCGCGTCCTCCAGCAGTTCGTACTCGCGCTGGTAGCTCAGGCCGCCGCGCCACCGGCCGGCGCCGCCCGAGTCGGGAACCAGGTCGAAGCGCGTGATCCGGCACGGATTCTCCGTCTCGAGAATCTCGACCGGCGCGATATGCAGGTTGCTCAGATGGGTCGCCGTCCCCGACGCCCCGTCGTGGCCCATGCCGCCGCCGTAGGCCGAACCCATGATTTCGTACTGGATGTTCGATTGTCCGGGCCGGCTTCTGGCCCAGGCGATGCCCAGCGCGCTTGACGATCCGGCGTTGGCCGTCGCGCGCGCGGGATTGAAATGGGCCAGCGCTTCCAGGATCACGTCGACCAGCTTCAGGTTGGTCATCTGGTAGTTGGAAACGGAGGCGGGCGCCTGCGCGTTGGTCACCGTGCGCGGCGCATAGACGAAGCGCAGCACGTCGCGCATGCCGTCGTTGAACTGCAGCTTAGGCCCGAGGCTGCCGAGCAGGGAATAGAAGACGCACGCCTCGACCATCGACGGGCGCAGATTGATCGGCCCCTTGGTCTGCGGCCCGCTGGCGGAGAAGTCGAAGCTGGCGGCACCGTCCGCGACCGTGATGGTGACGGCCAGCTTGACCGGTTGATCGAGGTCGAAGCCGTCCGAGTCGAAGTAGCCCTCGGCCGACGCCGTGCCGGCAGGGAGCCCGGCGAGTGCCCGGCGCAACTCCTCGGCCGCGCCGCCGAGAATGGCGGCAAAGGCCTCGCAGAGGGTCGCCGCGCCGAAGCGCTGGCACAGCTGCCCGACGCGCGACGCGCCCATTTGGGTGATGGCGATCTGCGCCCGCATGTCGCCGCGCACCAGATCGGGCTGACGGCTGTTGGCCAGGATCAGCCGCTCGATGTCGGGCAGTTCGCGGCCGCCGTCCCAGATCCTGAGGGGCGGCAGGAGCAGGCCTTCCTGGTAGATCTCCGTGGCATTGGCCGAGGTCGATCCCGGAATGGTCCCGCCCACGTCCGCCTTGTGCGCGATCGTCCCGGCGAAGGCGACGATCTCGCCCCCGGCGAATACAGGCGCCACGAATGCCATGTCGGAGACGTGCGGCAAGCCTCCCTCGTAGGGGTGGTTGGAGACGAACACGTCGCCTTCCGCTATCCCTTCGCCATACAGTTCGAGGATGCGGCCGACCAGGTGGCGGTACACCGGCGCATGGAAGAACATCGGCGGGGCGACGATCAAACGACCCGTGCGGTCGAGGATCACGCAGCTGAAGTCGCGCGATTCTCGAATGATCGACGAATAGCCGGAACGATAGAAATGGTAATGCATCTCGTCGACCAGGCTGGCAATCTTGTTGCGCAGGATCTGAACGGTGATCGCGTCCATGCTCATGAGCTCTCCAGAATCAGGTTGCGGGTGGCGTCGACCCGAGCACGCCATTCCGGCGGAATCACGGTGGTCGCGTCGAACTGCTCGACGATCGCGGGACCGGCAATCACGTCGCCGATCGCGAGCCGATCACGCTCGTAGACGATGGCTTCGACCACCTCGTCGCCGGAAATATGCAGGACCCGCCTGGCCTTTTCAGCGCGCGACAGGGCGCCGGGGGATGCCCCCGGCGCCTCTTCCTGCTGCTGGTACTTGGGTACCGCGACCCGAACCCGCAGCCGGTAACTGACCACTTCCACCGGACGGTTCGCCGCCGCGTGACCGTGAATCTGCGCGTGGCGCTCATCGAAACGCGCCCGCGCGGCGACCAGCGATCCGGCGGTGAGCCGCTCGACAAAAAGGCCATCGAGCGGCGTGCGCAGTTCGTAACCCTGCCCGCTATAGCGCAAGTCGAGCTCGCGCGAGAAGCGGGCGTCGGCGACGCTCATCTCCTCGTCCGCCAGTTCCCCGCGCGCCTTGGTCTCAAGCTGGCGATAGATGTCCTCGACGTGCTCCGGCGTCACCAGGGCCAGCGGCTTCAGATCGGAGCGGATGTAGTCGTGCACCACGTCGGTACACAGCAGGCCCAGGGCCGAAAACGCGCCCGGGCGGGGCGGCACCAGGATGCGCCGCATCCCCAGTTCCGCGGCGACCGCGGCCGCATGAACGGCGCCGGCACCGCCGAAGGGCAGCAGCGTGAAACTGGACAAATCGACGCCCCGCCTGGCGGCGAAGACGCGCACTTCATCGGCCATGCGCATATCCACAATGCGCCGGATGCCCGCTGCGGCTTCCAGCACGCTGATCTTCAGCGGTTCGGCCACCGCCCTCTCGATCGCCTCCCAGGCCGCGTCCAGGCTCAGGGTCTGCGCGCCGCCGAGGAAATAGCCGGGGTTCAGAAAACCGCAGAGCAGGTCGGCATCGGTCACGGTCGGGCGCTTGCCGCCGCGTCCATAGCACGCCGGGCCGGGGTCCGCGCCCGCACTCTCCGGTCCGATGCCGAGAAAGCCGGCGCCGTCGACCCAGGCGATCGATCCGCCGCCGGCCGAGATGGTCGTCATGTCGAGCGCAGGAACATCCACCTGTCGGCGCGCGATGATGCCCTCGGTCACTTCCAGCGGAACGCCGCCCTCGATGAAGGCGATGTCTGCGCTGGTGCCGCCCATGTCCAGGGTGACCAGACCGCTCTGCGCCGCCTCCTCGGCGAGAAACGCGCTGGCCTGGGCGCCCGCCGCAGGACCCGAGAGCAGCGTATGCACGGTCTTGCCGCCGGCGATGGCGGCGCTGAAAGGCATCACGCCGCCGTTCGACTGCATCAGGAAGCGCTGCTGCGTAACGACGCCTATTTCGTCCAGGCCCCGGTTCAGGTGATCGATGTAACGCACCAGGACCGGCTCCAGATAGGCATTGAGCAGGGTGGTGGACATCCTCGGCCATTCGCGGATGCGCGGCAGCACCTCGCAGGAGAGCGATACGGAAACCCCCGGGAATTCCTCCTGAATCAATGCGCGCGTCAACTCCTCGTGCGCCGGATTCATGAACGAAAACAGGTAGCACACCGCGACCGACTGGACGCCGGCGGCCTTCAGCTCGCGCGCCGCCTGGCGCACGGCGTCCTCGTCCAGCGGCAGCAGCACGCGGCCGGAATAATCAGAGCGCTCGGTGATTTCCCGGGTCAGGCTCTGCGGCGCGATGGGCGAAGGCTTCTCGTAGAAGTAATCGAACAGGCTGCCGTCGCGCGCCTGGTTCTGCACTTCCTGCACCGCCCGATAGCCCTTGCTGATCAGCAGACCCACCTGCGCACCGCGCATCTCCAGCAGTGCGTTGGTCGTGATCGTCGTGCCGTGGGCGAAGAATTCGATATCCTGCGCCCGGTGGCCGCGCGCGACGAACCGGGCGATCCCGCCGAGCACGCCCAGGGCGGGATTCTTCGGCGTGCTCGCCACCTTCTCCACCATCAGGTCGCCGCTGGCCATGTCCAGCAGCACCAGATCGGTGTGCGTGCCGCCGACATCGACGCCCAGCCGGTAGCGCCTATCGCTCGTTGTCATGACTCTCCATTCCCGCAGGTGAGGCCGGCCGGACGCTCAGTTCGCGCAGGGCACGGCGGTCGAGTGCGCAGGCTTACTGCCCCACCATCATCGATGAAACGCCGCCATCGACGAACAGCATATCGCCAACAATGAAGTCCGAGTCGTCGGATACCAGGAACAACACGGCGCGCGCGAGATCGAGCGGTACGCCCGTTCTCCCGCGCAGATTCACGACCGGACGGCTCGGATCGAACTCGTCCTTGCCGACCGGCGAGCCGATCTTGTTCGGTATCGCGGCATTGACGCGAATATTGTGCGGCCCGAGCTGGACCGCCATCGCGCGCGTCAGCGCGATGATGCCGCCCTTCGCGGAAGCGTAGGCGATCGCCCGCCCGCGTCCATAAAACCCCGAGGTCGAGCCGACGTTGACGATCTTGCCGCCGCTGCCCTGTTCGACCATCCGCGTCGCGACATATTTGCTCATCAGGAAGGGCCCGGTCAGGGTGACGGCGATCACCTTGTCCCAGTCCTCCTTGGTAATCTCCAGAATATTCTTGTTGTCGGAGATCGCGGCGTTATTGACCAGGATGTCGATCCGCCCCCATTGCCCGACCACGTCCTTCACCAGGCTTTTGATATCGGCTTCGGAACCGAGATCGGCAACGAAGCCCCTGGCCTCGCCGCCGGCGCTATTGATCTGGGCGGCGACCTTGTCGCCGCGGCCCTTGTCCATATCGACCACGGCTATCCTGGCGCCCTCCGATGCCAGCAGCTTTGCGGTTTCCTCGCCGATGTTGCGACCCGCACCGGTAATGATTGCCACCTGTCCCTTCAGCTTCATATTCTTGTCCCCGTCTGAAATCCGTCGCGATCATGAGCGTCGGCGCAAGCGGTAATATACGTCAGCGCTGGCCGGAAGCTGAGCAAGGGTTTTGAAAATCTGTTTTTCACAAATGAATGCCGGGGTCCCTGATGGACCGATGGACCGAAATCGAATTGTTCGTGCAGACCGCGGAACTGGGCAACCTGTCGAAGGCAGCCGAGGTTCTGGCCATTTCCAACGCCACGGCCAGCCGCTTCCTCGCGTCGCTGGAGGGACGGCTGGATGCGCGCCTGATCGAGCGCAATACCAGGGGCTTGGCCCTGACCGAAGTGGGCGAGGAATTCTATCTGCGCTGCAAAGGCATTCTGACGGACATGAAGGATGCGGAAGCCGCAGCCAATGCGACGACGCTCGATCCGTCCGGCACGCTGCGGATCACCAGCTCGCTTTCATCCTGCATGAAGTACATCACGCCGGTGTTGCCGCGTTTCGTCGAACGCTATCCGAACATCGACATCGAACTCGTTTCGGCAAACCGCTACTTCGACTTGATCGAAAGCGGCATCGACGTAGCGATCCGCACCAGGGAATACGAGCCGAATTCGAACATCACGGTCCGCAGGCTCGCGCAGACGCGCAGGATCCTGGTCGCATCGCCATCCTACCTTGCCCGGTACGGCACGCCGCAAACCCTCGAGCAATTGGCGCAGCACAAATTCCTGCTCTACACCTACATCAGTAAACCCAACGAATTGCATTTGACCCGCGGCGGGGCAACGCAGGTGGTCAAGGTGCGCACCGGCCTTCAGGCCAACGACGGGCAGATCCTGCGCGCCGCCGCCTTGGACGGATTGGGAATTCTCGTTCAGGCCAGCTCGCTGATCTACGACGATGTGGAGGCTGGCCGCCTGCTCCCCTTGCTCGACGAATGGGATCTGCCCAGGCTCTCGATCAACATCGCCTACCGGACGCGCAAGCATCTGCCGGCGAAGGTGAGGGTGTTCATCGACTTCATGGTCGAGACTTTCCGGCAGATGGACTGTGAGAAGAAGTGGTCGAGCCCAGCCGGGCAGCGTTAGCGCGGAGCAGGGGATCGAGCAAGGGACCGCCCCCCTCGCTCAGCCGTCGGGGAGCATCAGGTAGTCCGCAGCGGCGGCCGGATCGGGCGGATCGAGGAAGGGCACCACGCCCAGCAGCGGCGCGGCCAGCCGCTGCCGGAGTGCCGCCAGATTCGCCTCGAAGCGCTCCATGTCGGGCGAGACGCGGTTGGCCACCCATCCGGCCAGCGTCAGGCCGCGGCTTCTGATCGCCTCCTGCGTCAGCAGGGCATGGTTGATGCAGCCCAGCCTCATGCCGACCACCAGCACCAGCGGCAGACCAAGCAGGCGGGCCAGATCGCCGCTGTCCTGGTCCGCTCCTAGCGGCACCAGGAAGCCGCCGGCGCCTTCCACGACCACCGCATCGGCTGCCGCCGAGAGTTGCGTGAAACAGTCCTTGATTCGGGACAGCGCCATGACCACGCCGGCTTCTTCCGCCGCGATGTGCGGCGCGATCGGCTCGTCGAAGAAATAGGGATTCACCAGCCGGCGGTCTGCCGCCTGATTGCCTGCCGCGATCAGGGCGTCGACGTCCTCGTTGCCGCCGCTCTGGCCGCGGCCGGCCGCCACCGGCTTCATGCCGACGCAAGTGAAGCCGCGTTCGCGGCACTTGTGCAGCAGGGCTGCCGCGACCAGGGTCTTGCCCACCCCGGTATCGGTGCCGATGACGAATAATCTCATCCGCCTACTCCAGTGTATTCAGGCAGGCGACCAGCCGCGCCACCTGTTCCGACGTGTGCGCGGCGGACAGGCTGATGCGCAACCGGGCAGTGCCTGCCGGCACCGTCGGCGGACGGATCACCGGCACCCAGAATCCGGCTTCCTGCAAGGCGGCGCCGACCTCCAGGGCTTCGCTGTTGCTGCCGATGATGATCGGCTGAATCGCGGTCTGCGAGTCGAGCAGCCGCCAGCGCCTGAAGTTCAGGCCGCGGCGCAGCTCTGCTATCAGTCGCCCCAGATGGCTGCGCCTGTCCCCGCCCTGTTCGATCAGGTCGAGGCTGGTCAGCAGGGCGTGGGCCAGAAGCGGCGGAGCGCCGGTGGTGAAGACGTAGCTGCGGGCGCTTTGCAACAGCCATTCGACGACCTGATCGGCGCCGGCGACGAAGGCGCCGGCCACGCCTGCGGCCTTGCCCAGGGTACCGATGTAGACGATACGCGGGGAGACAATGCCCGAGTCGGACAAGCTGCCGCGGCCAGCGGAGCCGCGCACGCCGAAACCGTGGGCATCGTCCACCATCAGCCAGGCATCGTGGCGTTCGCACAATTCCAGCAATGCCGGCAGGGACGCCAGATCGCCGTCCATGCCGAACACGGCGTCGCTGACCACCAGCTTGCCCGGCCGATGACAGGTTTTCAGCTTTTCTTCCAGCGCCGCCAGATCGAGATGCGGATAGATGTGTTTCTCCGCGCCGGAGAGCCGGATGCCGTCGATCAGCGAGGCATGATTGAGCTCGTCCGAGAACACCGCGTCGCCGGCGCCCACGAGGCTGGTGATGACGCCGAGATTGGCCATGTAGCCGGTGGAGAAGAACAGCGCGCGCGGCAGCCCGACGAAGGCGGCCAGGCGTTCCTCCAGCGCATGATGCGGGGCGTAGTGACCGCTGACCAGGTGCGAGGCGCCGGCGCCGACGCCATAGCGGGCGGCACCCTCACGGGCCGCTGCGACCAGCAGGGGGTCGGCGGCCAGGCCCAGGTAGTCGTTGCTGGCGAATGCCAGCAGCGTCCGGCCTGCGACCCTGACTTCCGGCCCGCAGGGGGAGTCGACCTGGCGACGGATGCGCAGCAGCGATTGTTCGCGCAGCGCGGCAAGCTTGTCTGCTATCGTCATCGGACTGCGTCGATGACGGCCAGGGTCTGCTGCAGCAGATGTTCGATCTCGTCGTCTCCGATCACGTAGGGCGGCATGAAATAGATCGTGCGACCGATGGGCCGCAGCAGCAGTTGCCGGGACAGGGCCTCGGCGAACACTTTGCGCGAGAACTGCGCATCGTCGCTATCAACCTCGAAAGCCCAGATCATGCCGCGATTGCGGAAGTGCCTGACCCGCGGATGCGCGGCCAGGCCGGCGGCACGATCAGTCACTCGGGCGGCCAGGCGGCGGTTAGCGGCGATGACGTCGTCCTGCTCGAAGATCGCCAGGGTCGCCAGGGCCGCGCTGCATGCCAGCGGATTGCCGGTATAGGAATGGGAATGGAGAAAGCCGCGCGTCAGGTCTTCCGCATAGAAAGCCTGATATACCCGGTCGCTGGTCATCACCACCGAAAGCGGCAGATAGCCGCCGCTGATGCCCTTCGACAGGCACAGGAAGTCGGGGCGGATGGCCGCCTGCTGGTGGGCGAAGAACGTGCCGGTGCGGCCGAAGCCGACGGCGATTTCGTCGGCGATCAGATGCACCTCGTAGCGGTCGCAGATGGCGCGCGCCAGGCGCAGGTACTCCGGGTCGTGCATGGCCATGCCGGCGGCGCATTGCACCAGCGGCTCGACAATGAAGGCCGCGGTCCGGCCGTGGTGTTCGGCCAGGCAATCCTCGAGCGCCCGGGCGCAACGGGCGGCGCAGTCGGCCGGCGATTCGCCCGCCTCGGCCAGCCGCGCGTCCGGGCTGGGCACCGTCATTGCCTGATGCAGCAGCGGCGCGTAGGCGTCGCGGAACAAGGCGACGTCGGTGACGGCGAGCGCGCCGACGGTCTCGCCGTGATAGCTGCCGGCGAGACTCAGGTATCGGCACTTCTCCGGCCGGCCGGAATTGCGCCAGTAGTGATGGCTCATCTTGAGCGCGATCTCGGTCGCCGAAGCGCCGTCGGAAGCGTAGAAGCAGTGGCCAAGACTGTTGCCGGTATGTGCCGACAGCTTTTCCGAGAGTTCCACCACCGGTTCGTGGGTGAAGCCGGCCAGCATCACATGCTCCAAGCGCTCCAACTGATCGCGCAGGGCGGCATTGATGCGCGGATTGCCGTGGCCGAACAGATTGACCCACCAGGAGCTGATCGCGTCGAGATAGCGCCGCCCCTCGAAGTCGTACAGCCAGACTCCCTCGCCCCGGCTGACCGGCACCAGCGGCAGGGTCTCGTGCGACTTCATCTGCGTGCACGGGTGCCAGACGGCCTTGAGGCTGCGCTCGAGCAGTTGCTCGTTGTTCATCTGGGACGGCTCAGGCGACCGGATTCTCCAGGGTGCCGATAGGCTCTATGGTGATCGCCACGACGTCGCCCTTCTTGAGGAACTTCGGCGGTTTGAAGCCGATGCCGACGCCGACCGAGGTACCCGTGGCGATCAGGTCGCCGGGCTCCAGGGTCATCACCGCCGAGAGCGCCTCGATGATCGTCGGCACGTCGAAGATGAGGTCCGAGACCGAGGCATCCTGACGCACTTCGCCATTGACCCGGGTGAGCAGGCGCAGCTCGCCCAGGTCGGGGATCTCGTCGGCGGTGACCAGGGTCGGGCCCATCGGGCAGTAGCCGTCCAGGCTCTTGCCGAGAAACCACTGCTTGTGGGCGCTTTGCAGGGTGCGCGCGGTGGCGTCGTTGATGATGGTGTAGCCGAACACATGCTTCAGGGCATCGGCACGCGGGATGCCGCGGCCGGCGGTTCCGATCACCACCGTCAGTTCGCCCTCGTAGTCTGTCGAGTTCGTGTAGTCGAGATAGCTGGGGATCGGATCATTCGGGCCCGAGACGCTGGTGCTGGCCTTGGTGAAAAAGATCGGCAGATCGGGAATGGCGCTGCCGCCGGTGGCGTCGAAGCCGCTCTTCTCGAATTCCTTGGCGTGCTCGTGGTAGTTCTTGCCGACCGCGAAGATGTTTTTCAAAGGCCGCGGAATCGGCGCCAGGAGCCTGACCGAAGCCAGTGGCAAACGCGCGGAAGCGCTGGTCTGGGCTGCGCGCAAGGCCGCCAGCCCTGCTTCGCCCATTTTGATGAGGGCGTTCATGTCGCGCGGCAGGGAAGGGGCGGCCTGCGCCAAGTCGACGACGGACTGGCCGTCCAGGATGCCGATACGCGTTCCGTCGCGATCGGAGAAGCTGATCAAGCGCATTTCCCTGCACTCCCTCTGGGTTTTGGCCATTGCCCGCGGCAACGGCAGGCGGATAGTACCAATAGTCGCACGCGGCGTCTCGGCCTCCGGGTCACAGCGCCAGCGCCACCCGGGTTCCCTGCTCGATGGCGCGCCTGGCATCGAGCTCGGTGGCGACGTCGGCGCCGCCGATCAGCGTCGTCGGCAGGCCGGCCGCGGCCAGCGCGTCGACCAGTTCGCGCCGCGGCTCCTGTCCGGCGCAGATGACCACGGTGTCGACCTCGAGCAGCCTGGGCCGACCGTCGACCTTGATGTGCAATCCGGCATCGTCGATCTTTTCATACTCGACGCTGGCCATCATCTGCACGCCGCGTTTTTGCAACAGCAGGCGGCGCGCCCAGCCCGTGGTCTTGGCCAGACCGTCGCCGACCTTGGAGGATTTCCTCTGCAGCAGCCAGAGCTCGCGCAGGGGTGCGGACATCTGCGGCGCGGCCAGGCCGCCGCGGCGGCTGATGTCGGGATCAATGCCCCATTCCTTGCGGTAGGCATCGATCGGATCTGCCGCTTCCGGCGCATGACTCAGCATCTCCGCGACATCGAAGCCGATGCCGCCGGCGCCGACGATGGCGACGCGTCGGCCGGCCTGCCGCCTGCCTTCGATGAGATCGACGTAGCCGGTCACCTTGGCATGAGCGATGCCCGGGATGTCCGCCGTCCGCGGCACGATACCGGTGGCCAGGACGACGTGATCGAACTCCTTGAGGTCTTCCGCACTGGCGCGGTTGCCGAGTCTCAGCCGGACGCCGGTGATCTCGAGCCGACGCGCGAAATAGCGCAGGGTTTCGCCGAATTCTTCCTTGCCGGGGATCTTTTTGGCGAGGTTGAACTGGCCACCGATCCGGTCGCTCGCCTCGAACAGGGTGACGGCGTGACCCGCCTCCGCCGCAGTCGTGGCACAGGCCAGGCCGGCCGGACCGGCGCCGATCACGGCGATCTTCTTCACTTTAGCCGCCGGCCGGACGATCCATTCGGTCTCGTGGCAAGCGCGCGGATTGACCAGGCAGGAACACAGCTGGCGCGAGAAGATCTGATCGAGGCAGGCCTGGTTGCAGGCGATGCAGGTGTTGATCTCGTCGCCGCGCCCCTCCGCCGCCTTGTTCACGAACTCGGCGTCGGCGAGGAAGGGCCGGGCCATCGACACCATGTCGGCGTCCCCGCGGGCGAGCACGGCCTCGGCCACCTCGGGGGTGTTGATGCGGTTGGTGGCGATCAGCGGGATGCCCACCTGCCCCTTCATGCGCCGCGTCACCCAGGTGAAGGCGGCGCGCGGCACCATGGTGGCGATGGTGGGAATGCGCGCCTCGTGCCAGCCGATGCCGGTGTTGATGATGCTGGCGCCGGCCTGCTCGACGGCGCGCGCCAGCTGCACGATCTCCTCCCAGGTGCTGCCGCCCTCGACCAGGTCGATCATCGACAGGCGGAAGATGATGATGAAGTCCGGGCCGACCGCCGCGCGCGTGCTCCGGACGATCTCCAGGGCGAAGCGGCTGCGGTTCTCGAAATCCCCGCCCCAGCGGTCGGTCCTGTGGTTGGTCTGGGGGGCGATGAACTCGTTGATCAGATAGCCTTCGGAAGCCATGATCTCGACGCCGTCGTAGCCGCCGTGCCGGGCCATCGTCGCGCATCGGACATAGTCGGCGATGGTCTGCACCACCTCGTGGTCCATGAGCGCGCGCGGCGTCGCGGGGTTGATCGGCGCCTTCAGCGCCGAAGGTGCCACCGGTTGCCGGGAATAGGCATAGCGCCCGGTATGGAGGATCTGCAGACAGATCTTGCCGCCGTGGGCGTGCACCGCCTCGGTGATCGCGCGATGTTTCTCGGCTTCGGTCTCGTTGTCGAGTATCGAGGCGCCCGGCATCACCGCGCTTTCGGCATTCGGCGCGAAGCCCCCGGTCACGATCAGGCCGACGCCCCCCCGGGCCCGTTCGGCATAGAACGCCGCCATGCGCGCGTGACCGTCAGGGATGTCTTCCAGGCCGGTATGCATGGAACCCATGAGGACGCGGTTCTTGAGCGTCGTGAAGCCCAGGTCCAGCGGGGCGAGGAGATGAGGGTAAGAGGTCATGGCCGTATCCAGGTGAATAGTGCGGGCGTTCCTTGGTCGCGTTCCCGGCAGCGCCGGTGATTCGGGCTCCAGGTAAAATGTTTTGGGGAAATTATAATTTCAACGAGGAGACAGTATGAACCCGATCAGCCGCTACCCGGTGCCGGAACTTGGCGAACTGCCCGAGGACATTCGCGGCCGAATCCTCGCGGTGCAGGAGAAATCGGGTTTCGTGCCCAACGTGTTTCTCACCCTGGCCCACCGGCCGGCCGAGTTCAGGGCCTTCTTCGCCTACCACGACGCCCTGATGGAAAAGGAAGGCGGCCTGTCGAAGGCCGAGCGCGAGATGATCGTGGTCGCCACGTCCGGCGCCAACCAGTGCCACTACTGCGTCGTCGCCCACGGCGCCATCCTGAGGATCCGCGCCAGAAACCCGCTGATCGCCGACCAGGTGGCGATCAATTACCGCAAGGCCGACCTCAGCCCGCGGCAGAAGGCGATGCTGGCTTTCGCGCTGAAGGTGACCGAAGATTCCCGCGCCATCGCCGATTGCGATTTTGCCGCATTGCACGAGCACGGCTTTTCCGACGAGGACATCTGGGACATCGGCGCCATATCCGCCTTCTTCGGGCTGTCAAACCGCATGGCCAACATGATCGAGATGCGCCCCAATGACGAGTTCTACTCGATGGGCAGAATCCCCAAGACCTGACCCGTGCCGGTCCGCTAACGGCAACTCCGATCGGGGACGCGGCGCCAGGCGGCAGCCGCCGTCTGCTCGGCCCCGGCGCCGTCCCTCAGCCGATCAGGGCCACGGCCTTGATCTGAACCCAGACCCGGCGGCCGGGTGCGAGTTCGAGACGCTGCGCCGAGCGCCGCGTCAGGCGCGCCAGCAGGACCGCGCTGCCGATACGCAACTGGACCAGCACCAACGCCGGATGGTCTTCGCCGGCATGGGCCATGACCGTTGCCGGCAACAGGTTCATGATGCTGACGTCGTCGTGACGACTGCCGGCAACGCTGACGTCGCGGGCCAGGATGCGCAGGCGCACGCGCTGGCCCAGGGCGGCTCCGGAATCACGTACCCACAGTTCGCCACCGTCGAATTCGACGCGGGCCATGTGCCACTCGGCATCGCGCTCGGCGACCGTGGCCTCGAAAACGGCGCCGGCATCCTCGCCGAGCCTGATCGGCAGGTCGAGCCGGACCAGCGTTGCCGGGAGTTCGCCCTGGACCACGGCGCGGCCGCCGGCCATGATCACGAGATGGTCGGCGAGTCGCGCCACCTCGTCGGGCGCATGGCTCACATAGATGATGGGTATCTCGAGTTCGTCGCGCAGGCGCTCGAGGTAGGGCAGGATCTCCTGCTTGCGTGCCTGATCGAGCGAGGCCAGCGGCTCGTCCATCAGCAGCAGGCGGGGCGTCGTGAGCAGGGCGCGGGCAATGGCGACGCGCTGCTGTTCTCCGCCGGAAAGCCGCGGCGGCAGGCGCGACATCAACGGCCCGACGTCCAGCAGATCGACGACGGTGTCGCGGCTGACACCTTGCGCGGCGCTGCCGGTGCGGCGGCGGCCGAAGTCGAGGTTGCCGCGCACGTCGAGATGGGCAAACAGGCGCGCATCCTGGAACACGTAGCCGATGGAACGCTTATGTGCCGGCAGGAAAGTCCGGCCGTCCTGCCAGGTTTCTCCATTCACCCCGAGCCGGCCTTCGCCGCGCTCCAGGCCGGCGATGCAGCGCAGCACCGTGGTCTTGCCGCAGCCGGACGGGCCGAACAGGGCGGTCACGCCGCGGCCCGGCAGATCGAGATCGACGTCCAGGGTGAAGCCCGGATAGGAAAGCTCGAAGCGGGCGGCAATGGTCATTGCGGACGGTTCCAGCCGCGGCTGTAGAGCAGCAGGAGCACCAGGAAGGAGAAACACAGCATGCCGCCGGCGAGCCAGTGGGCATCGCCGTATTCCATGGCTTCCACATGGTTGTAGATGGCCATCGACAGAACCTGGGTCCTGCCCGGAATGTTGCCGCCTATCATCAGGACCACGCCGAACTCGCCCACCGTGTGTGCGAAGCCAAGGACCGCCGCCGTGATGAATCCCGGGCGCGCCAGGGGCAGAGCCACGTTGAAGAAAGCATCGAGCGGCGACGCCCGCAGCGTAGCCGCCGCCTCGAGCGGTTTGCGACCCACGGCAACGAAGGCCTGCTGCAGCGGCTGGACCACGAAAGGCATCGAGTAGATCAGCGAGGCCACGACCAGGCCGGGGAAAGTAAATGGCAACAGCCCCAGGCCCACGGCCTGGGTCATTCGCCCGATGGCGCCGTCCGGCCCGAGCAGCACCAGCAGATAGAAGCCAAGCACGGCCGGCGGCAGCACCAGGGGCAAGGTGACGAGCGCCCCGACCACGCTTTTCAGGCGCGATCGGCTGCGCGCCAGCCACCAGGCGATGGGCGTGCCGATGAAGAGCAGCAGCACCGTGGTGAGGCCGGCGAGCCTGGCCGTCAGCAGGATGGCGGCAAGATCGGCGGACACCTAGACCCCGTAGCCGAAGGACTTGATGATGGCCTTTGCTTCGTTTCCCTTCAGATACATCATGAAGGACAGGACGGCAGATTTGCCCCGGCCCTTCTCCAGCATCACCGCATCCTGGCGGATGGGCGGGTAAAGATTGGGCGGAACCAGCCAGGTCGAGCCTTCGATCTTTCCGTCCTGCAGCACTTGCGAGAGCGCGACGAAGCCGAGCTGGGCATTGCCGCTGCGGACGAACTGATAGGTCTGCGTGAGGTTTTCCGCCATGACGAACCTGGGCTGCAGCGCGTCATAGACGCCCAGAGACTTCATGGCTTCCACGGCGGCTGCGCCGTAGGGGGCAAGTTTGGGATTGGTCACGGCAATGTGGTCGAAGCCGCCCCGCTTCAGGATTTCGCCTTGCCCATCGACGGTCCCCGGCGTGGCCGACCAGAGCACCAGTTTGCCGACGGCGCAGGTGAATTGGCTTCCAGCCACGGCAGAGCCTTCCTTCACCAGCCTGGCCGGGGTTTCTTCGTCCGCTGCGAGCAACATGTCGAAGGGCGCGCCGTTCCTGATCTGGGCATAGAAGCTGCCGGTCGATCCGAAGGAGGAAATGATCCTGTGGCCGGACTCCCGTTCGAAGCCTGCGGCGATCAATTTCGCCGCTGCGGTGAAATTGGCGGCGACGGCGACCTGGACTTCGTCGGCGCGGGCGGGACCGGACAGGGCCAGGGCACAGAAGACAAGCGCTTTGCCGAGCGATGGCATGGAAGCTTCCTTTGTTCAGTTCTCGGGGCCGAAGCACAAGGCGTAGTCGGTGCATGCCATGCAGCTCGGCGACTTGCAGATCGGCACCTCGGCTTGTTGGCAAAGCTGGCGGTAGAAGAACTTCTTCCACTTCATGTCGCCGACGTTCTTGCGCTTGAGCGAAGTGAAACGCTTCTGCATCAGTTCGTTCAGCTCCGCCCGGCTGGGCAGACCGAGGTCCTGCCAGAGATGGTTGTCGGCCATGCTCGCCGTGGCAATCGCGCAGGCCAACCAGCGCGAATCGCGCGCGGGGGTCGACTGATGCGCGAGCAGCAGCGTGACCAGGTCGTCGAATTCGTCGTGGGCGGGCCGCGGCAGGGACTGGGCCTGCTCGCGCCAGCCTTGAAGCAGGGGGCAAAGCGAAGAAGCCGCCCGAGGAAAGCAATCGTTGAGCAGGGCGTCCAGTTCGTCGGCCTCGAGACCTGTCACCGGCGCGCGCCAAGGTCCCTGCCGGCGCGGCGCGAGCGCGATGGTGCCGGCCAGCGCCTGAATCTCCGGCAGGCCGGGCGTTCTCGCCGAAGCGAGCAGGTAGCGGGTGAGATCGGTCGCGTTCATGGCTGTCACTGACGCACAAACAGTGCCATGTTTTTTGTCGCAAACGCGACAGGACGTAATCCTCTCGACGCCGACTTTTCAGCGCCGTCAAGGAGTTGGCCTCTGGCACGCGGCTTGCAGTTCCCTGTGCGACCCAACGAGGCCCGCCATGAAATCCGCCGAAATCGCCGCACTGCTGAACGAACCCGCCTGCGCCCACAACAAGGGGGAGAAGTCCGGTTGCGCCAGACCCAAGCCCGGTGCGACAGCCGGCGGCTGCTCCTTCGACGGCGCGCAGATCGCACTCCTGCCGATTGCCGACGTCGCGCATATCGTACACGGCCCGATCGCCTGCGCCGGAAGCTCCTGGGACAACCGAGGCGCGCGATCCTCCGGTCCCGCGCTCTACCGCATCGGCATGACCACCGACCTGACCGAACAGGACGTGATCATGGGCCGCGGCGAAAAGCGCCTGTTCCACGCGATCAAGCAGGCCATCGACGACTATTCGCCGGCGGCGGTATTTCTTTATTCCACCTGCGTGCCTGCGCTGATCGGCGACGACCTGAAAGCAGTGGCGAAGGCAGCCAGCCTGCGCTGGGGCACACCGGTGGTAGCGGTCGACTGTGCCGGCTTCTACGGTACCAAGAATCTCGGAAATCGCATCGCGGGCGAAGCCATGTTCACCCAGGTGATCGGCACCCGCGAGCCTGATCCGGTTCCGGAGTCGGCGCAACGCCCGGGGATTCGCGTCCATGACGTGAATCTGATCGGCGAATACAACATCGCCGGCGAGTTCTGGCATGTCGCGCCGCTGTTCGACGGACTCGGCCTGCGCATCCTCGGCTCCCTGTCCGGCGATG
The DNA here is from genome assembly GCA_903904605.1 of uncultured Sterolibacterium sp. GTDB lineage: Bacteria > Pseudomonadota > Gammaproteobacteria > Burkholderiales > Rhodocyclaceae > CAIYYX01. Next base: position 43,333 of record CAIVDC010000027.1, on the reverse strand, counting down.
CCCGCTACCGGGAGGTGCAGACCATGCACCGGGCCGAGGCGAGCATGGTGGTCTGCGCCAAGGCGCTGTTGAATGTTGCGCGCAGGCTCGAAGAAGATCATGGCGTGCCCTTCTTCGAGGGCAGTTTCTACGGCATCAGCGACACTTCGCAGGCTTTTCGCGACTTCGCCCGGTTGCTCGGCGACGCCGATCTCGCCGCCCGCACCGAACTCATGATAGCCCGCGAGGAAACGAGTATTCGCGGCGCACTGGCGCCCTGGGCGGAACGGCTCAAAGGCAGGCGCGTGCTGCTCTATACCGGCGGCGTGAAGAGCTGGTCGGTAGTCTCGGCCTTGCAGGATCTGGGCATGACGGTGGTCGCCACCGGCACCAACAAATCCACCGCGGAAGACAAGCAGCGCATTCGCGAAATCATGGGCGAGGACGCCAGGATGATCACAGACGGCAGCCCGAAGGGCTTGCTCCAGGCTTTCAAGGATTACCGGGCCGACATCCTGATCGCCGGCGGGCGCAACCTCTACACGGCGCTCAAGGCGCGCATTCCCTTCCTCGACATCAACCAGGAGCGCGAGTTCGGCTATGCCGGCTACCGGGGCATGCTGGAACTCGTGCGCCAGCTTGCCCTGACGCTCGAGGCGCCGGTGTGGGCGAAGGTTCGCGCGAGCGCGCCCTGGTCGGCGGAAAAGACGATGGGCGAAGCCTTGAGCTCCGCCGCGGTGAGCCCCCATGGCTGAAATCCTAAAGCGCAGCAAGGCGCTGGCGGTGAATCCGCTCAAGGCCAGCCAGCCGCTCGGCGCGGCGCTGGCCTTTCTCGGGCTCAAGAACAGCATCCCGATGCTGCACGGTTCGCAGGGCTGCACGGCCTTCGGCAAGGTGTTTTTCGTGCGTCATTTCCGCGAACCGATTCCGCTGCAGACGACGGCGATGGATCAGGTGTCGACCATCATGAGCGCCGATGAGAACGTGATCGAAGGTCTCAAGGCGATTTGCGAAAAAAACAAGCCCGACGTCGTCGGTTTGCCGACCACCGGCCTGTCCGAACTCCAGGGCGTCGATATCCGGCGGCTGGTGCGGCAGTTTCGCGAGCGGTATCCCCAGTTCGCGGCCACGGCGGTGGTGCCGGTGAATACGCCGGACTTTTCCGGCTGTCTCGAGTCCGGCTATGCGCTGGCGGTCGAAGCGATCATCGACTGCCTGGTGGAACAGTCGGTGACGAATTCGGCAGGGCGGCGCAAGAAGCAGGTCAACGTCCTTGCACCCTCGATGCTGACCACCGGCGATATCGAGGCGATCAAGGAGTGGATCGGCGCCTTCGGCCTGCGGCCGGTGGTCCTGCCCGATATCGGCGATTCCCTCGACGGTCATCTGGTGGACGCCGAGACCACGCCGCTGACGCTGGGCGGCACGCCGAAGGGCGAGATCGCGCGCATCGGCGAATCGGTGGCCACCCTGGTCATCGGCCGTTCCCTGGGCCGGGCCGCGGATCTGTTGCGCGACCGCACCGGCGTGCCCGACTACCGCTTCGACCATCTGCTCGGGCTGGATGCCTGCGACGCGTTCACCCAGACGCTGGCGGAAATCTCCGGCCAGCCGGTGCCGGCACAGATCGACCGGCAGCGGGCCCAGTTGCAGGACGCGATGCTGGACAGCCACTTCATGACCGGTTTCCTGCGCGTCGGGATCGCGGCCGATCCCGATCTCCTGGTGGCGCTCGGCCAGTTTCTCGCCGGCGTCGGTGCTGAGATCGTCGCCGCGATCGCGCCGGCGAGAGCCGAGGTGCTCTCCGACATGCCGGCCGATTCGGTGCTTCTCGGCGACCTCGAGGACCTCGAACGCGCGGCGCTCGCGGGCGGGGCGCAATTGATCATTTCGAACTCCCACGCCCTCCAGTGTGCCGATCGCCTCGGCTTGCCGCTGCTGCGCGCCGGATTTCCGCAGTACGACTGGGTCGGCGGTTATGCGCGAACCTGGGTCGGCTATCGCGGTGCGCGCGCCGCCCTGTTCGACGTCGCCAACCTCTTCCTGGGCAATCACCATGACACCCCTGTTCATCGATCCATCTACTGGGCCGACACCCCGCGCGATCAGGAAGGCCGGACGGCGCCTGGCACTGGCTTGGTCAGCCATTAGCGAGACGCCGACCATGCTCAAGGTAGCCTTCGCCAGCGACGACCGGCTCACGGTCAACCAGCACTTCGGCGCCGCCAAAGGCTTTGCCATCTATGCCCTGGACAGCGATCGCGCACAACTGATCGAGCTCGCCGAATTTCCCAGCGACACCATGGATGGCAACGAAAACAAGCTGCCGGCCAAGATCGCCGCGCTCGACGGCTGCGCGGCGGTGTTTTGCCTGGCCGCCGGCGCTTCGGCGGTCAAGCACCTGGTCGCGGCGGGCGTTCAGCCGATCCGGCTCGACGACGAAACGCCCATCGAAACCCTGCTGAAAGAGATCGGCAGGGCGATTCGCGAAGGCGGCATCGCCTGGGTGGACAAGGCGCTGCGCAGCAAGGATACCGATGCCTCGCGCTTCGAGCGCATGGCGGCCGACGGCTGGGATGAGTGATGGCGAACAGTCCGCAGGTCAACGCCTTCTTCGTTTGCCGATCCGATTCACTTCCTGGAGATAGACCATGACGGCTACCGCCACCCTGGCCGCCGAAGCTGCCGACGACCCCATTTACCAGACGGACTTCATCAAGGAAATGCTCCGTCAGACACGCGCACTCGACAACTATGGACAGTGGGACGGCAAGGCGCCGCCGCAGATTCTCGACAGCTATGTGCTGACCAAGGAAAGAAAGCGCGGAATTCCGGCGATCGGCGACCCGGACGAGCAGATCATTGCCCGGGTCAAGGCCTTTCACAACGCGATCGCCGTGCTGATTGAAAAGGAATGCAGCCTGATGGCCGTGCCCTTCGTGCAGCTGACCCGTGAAGGCTTCGGCCGCGCCCTGATCGTGGTGGGCAAGCTGGTGGTGATGGAGCGCACCCTGCGCGACGTGCATCGCTTCGGCTTCGAGAGCCTTTCGAGGATGAAGACGGAAGCCGACAAGTATCTCTCGGTGGCCCTCGAAGTCATCGGCAAGTATCCCCAGGTGGCCGGAATGTAAGGTGATCCCGAAAGGCAAGACCATGAGCGACGAAGAACTGAAACGACTGGACAGAGAAGTGAAGAAGCTGAAGCGCATCGCCGGCGAATGGGCGGCGCAGTTGCACGATCTGGTCGAGGAGCGCCTGCCGGCCGGCTACCAGGAAATCCCCGGCATCGCCCAATCCACCTATGACGCATGCAAGGCCTGGGCCGAGGCCGCGCAGCGCCTGACGGCCCATCAAACCTCTGGAGAATATTGAAATGAGCAAAATCGTCGGAACCACCCTGGGCGGCGCCATCTGGACCCCGGAATTCGTCACTGCGCTGGACCCCAAGAAATGCATCGGCTGCGGCCGCTGCTTCAAGGTCTGTCCGCGCAGCGTGCTCGACCTGATCGTGCGCGGCGAAGACATGGAAATGGACGACGACGAGGATTACGACGAGGACGATACCGCCTCGGTCATGACCATCGCCAATGCCGGCGACTGCATCGGCTGCGGCGCCTGCGGCCGGGTCTGCCCCAAGGGCTGCTACAGCTATGCCTCCGCCGACGCCATCGCGGCGGCTGCCTGATATCGCACATTGTCGCTTCTGCGACACCCCGCGGCGCCCCGGTCGATCAGCGGGAAGCCGCGCGAATACGGGGCGACGCGGATGAAGTGGCAAACTGGTATGGAGCTTGCGGAGGCTCGGGTGAAGACCCTTTCACTGACACGCGCAAAAGGAGAGCTGCCATGATCAATCTGACGCCTGCCGCTTCGACTGCCATCAACCGCTTCATCAGGGGCGCGGAAAATCCGGTCGCCGGACTGCGCATTTTCGTTTCCGGGGGCGGCTGCGCGGGCCTGCAGTATGGGCTGCGTCTCGAACAGGACAAGGACGAGGACGACTTCGAATTCGATATCGGCGCCAACGCCAAGCTTCTGGTCGATCCCATGAGCCGGCCGATGCTCGAGGGACTGACCGTCGATTTCGTCGACAGCCTGACCCAGACCGGCTTCAAGTTCAACAACCCGAACGCCTCCGGCGCCTGTTCCTGCGGCCAGTCGTTTTCCGCCTGAGGAGTCAAGTCATGTGGGACTATTCCGACAAGGTCCGCGAGCATTTTTTCAACCCGCGGAACTCAGGGCCGTTGACCGACGCCAACGGTATCGGCGACGTCGGCTCGATCAAGTGCGGCGACGCCCTGCGCCTGATGCTGAAAGTCAACCCGGAAAGCGAAATCATCGAGGACGCCCACTTCCAGACTTTCGGCTGCGGCTCGGCCATCGCGTCGAGTTCGGCCTTGACCGAGATGATCAAGAGCAAGACGCTGGATCAGGCCTTGCAGGTCAGCAACCAGGACATCGCCGACTATCTGGACGGCCTGCCGCCGGAGAAGATGCACTGCTCGGTCATGGGGCGCGAAGCACTGCATGCCGCGGTGGCCAACTACCGCGGCGAAGCCTGGCAGGACGATCACGAAGAAGGCGACTTGGTCTGCAAGTGCTTCGCCATCGATGCCGTGATGATCGAGGAGACCATCCGCGGCAACCATCTCAAGACCATGGCCGACGTCACCAACTATACCAAGGCCGGCGGCGGCTGTTCGGCCTGCCACGAGAAGATCGAGGACATCCTGATCGCCGTGAATGGACGTCTCTATTCGAGCGATGCGCCGCAGAAGGGGAAGACCGCGCCGGTCGAGTCGCCGGTAAAACCGAAGCTCACCAACTACCAGCGCATCCGCAAGATCGAGGAGACGCTGGAAGCGATTCGGCCGATGCTGCAGCGTGACCACGGCGATGTCACCCTGGTCGAAGTCGATGGCAAGAAGATCTACGTCGCGCTGTCCGGCGCCTGCCAGGGCTGCCAAATGGAGTCGGCCACCCTGGGCGGGATACAGCAGAAACTGATCGAAGCCTTGGGCGAACTGCTGCAGGTGCTGCCGGTCGGCGCTCTGGCGACCGGCTGAAGGGGCAGGATGATGACGCCGATCTACATGGACAACAATGCCACCACGGCCTGCGATCCGGCCGTCGTCGAAGCCATGCTGCCGTTTTTCACCGAGCAGTTCGGCAACGCTTCGTCGATCCACAGTTTCGGTGAACAGGTCGGCAAGGCCCTGAAGGAAGCCCGGGGGCGGGTGCAGAATCTGCTCGGCGCAGCCCACGATTCGGAAATCGTGTTCACCTCCTGCGGCACCGAATCCGATTCGACGGCCATCCTTTCCGCGCTGAAGGCGAATCCGGAGCGGCGCACGATCATCACCACGGTGGTCGAGCATCCGGCAATCCTGACGCTCTGCGATTACCTCGAAAAGGAGGGCGTCGTCGTCCAGCGTCTGCGCGTCGACAAGAGGGGCCGGATCGATCTCGACGAGTACAAGTCGCTGCTCTCCGAGCGCGTCGCGCTGGTCTCCGCGATGTGGGCCAACAACGAAACCGGAACCCTGTTTCCGGTCGAGGAAATGGCCGAGATGGCCCACGAGAAAGGCATCCCGTTCCACACCGATGCGGTGCAGGCCGTGGGCAAAGTGCCGATCGACCTGAAGTCGACCCGGATCGACATGCTGTCCTGCTCCGGCCACAAGCTGCACGCGCCCAAGGGCATCGGCGTGCTCTATCTGCGCCGCAATACGCGCTTCCGGCCGCTGTTGCGCGGCGGCCACCAGGAGCGCGGCCGGCGTGCCGGCACCGAGAACTCGGCCTCGATCGTCGGTCTCGGGGTGGCCTGCGAACTCGCGCAACAGCACATGGAAACGGAGAACACCACGGTCAAGGCCCTGCGTGACCGCCTCCAGCGTGGAATACTGGCCAAGGTCAACAATGCCTTCGTCAATGGCGACACCGTCCACCGCCTGCCGAACACCGCCAGCATCGCCTTCGAGTACGTGGAAGGGGAAGGCATCCTGTTGCTGCTCAACAAGCAGGGCATCGCCGCTTCCAGCGGCTCGGCATGCACCTCGGGCTCGCTCGAACCTTCCCACGTGATGCGGGCCATGGGCATTCCCTACACCGCGGCGCACGGCACCATCCGTTTTTCGCTGTCGCGCTACAACACCGAAGAGGAAGTCGATCGCGTGATTGCCGCGGTACCGCCGATCATCGCGCAATTGAGGAAGCTTTCGCCCTACTGGAGTGTCGATGGTCCGGTCGAAAGTCCGGAGCGCGCGTTCAAGCCGGCCTACGCCTGATTGAGCATTTCCGAGGAGACAGACCATGTCCATTCCCTTGACCCGCCGTCGCTTCATCACCTTTGTCGCCGCCGCCGCCGGCCTGCCCCTGCTGCTGAAGGAGGCGAGCGGCGAGGCCAAGCTCGCCCGTTGGGACGGCACCTCACTGGGCGCACCCGCTTCCATTCAACTGTTCCACTCCGATGAGGGGCAGGCGCGCCGCGCCATCGACGCGGCTCAGGCCGAGTTGCAGCGGCTGGAAGCGATATTCAGCGTCTATCGCGCCGACAGCGCGATCAGCGCACTCAACCGCGACGGCGTCCTGGAGAATGCGCCGGACGACTTCATCGCCCTGCTGACGCGCGCCCTGACCCTGGCGAAGATCAGCGACGGCGTCTATGACCCGAGCGTGCAGCCTTTATGGCAACTCTACTTCCGCCACTTTACCGCCGCCCGGCCCGATCCCGCCGGACCCTCGCGGCAGGCTATCGCCGCGATGCTGGCCAAGGTCGACTGGCGCGCGGTGGAGGTGGACGCCGGCCGCCGTCGCATCGCCTTCGCCCGTCCCGGCATGGGACTGACGCTCAACGGCGGTGGCCAAGGCTACATCACCGACCGCGTGGTCGATGTGCTGCGCGCCCATGGCTTCGACCGGATGCTGGTGGACATGGGCGAGCCGCGCGCGGTGTCAGTGAAGCCGGACGGTTCGGCTTGGCGCATCGGCATCAGCAACCCTGCCGACCCGAGCCGCACGGTGGCCACGCTGGAAGTCGTGGATAAATGCGTTGCGACTTCGGGCGGCTACGGCACCCTGTTCGACGAGGCGGGTGCCTTCACCCATCTCATCGACACGCGCACCGGCGGCACCGCGCCGGCCTTGCTGGGCGTCTCGGTGTTGGCCGACAGCGGCATAATCGCCGACGGCCTTTCCGCAGCCATGCTGCTGGCGCCGGTCAAACAGCGGCAAAGGATCCTGGCCGCCGCCGGGGGACAAAAAGCGATTTACGTCACGCCCGCGGGAGTGGTCGCCGTCGTCGAAGCGTAGCCGCTGGTCGGTGAGGGCTAGGCCGGAGTCGAACCGGTTATCGGCAACGGGCTTACGGTGACCCTCACTTCGAGTTCCTGCTCGCCGCCGCCCAGGACGATGCCGCGCATCGGCGCGACGTCGCTGTAATCGCGGCCCCAGCCCAGGGTGACGTGCTCGCATTGCACCAGGCTGCGGTTGGTCGGGTCGAAATCCACCCAGCCCAGGTCCGGGCAATAGACCGACACCCAGGCATGGGAAGCATCGGCGCCGATCATGCGTGGCTGTCCCGCCGGCGGGTGGGTCAGGATATAGCCGCTCATATAGCGCGCCGGCAGGCCGAGACTCCTCAGACAGCCGATCATCAGGTGGGCGAAGTCCTGGCACACGCCCCGACGGCCTGCGAGCACTTCTTCCAGGGGCGTCGAAATGTCGGTCGCCTTGTCGTCGAATTCGAAGTCTTCGTGGATCCGGTGACATAACTCCTGTGCCGCATCGAGTTGCGGCCGGCTTAGCGTATAGCTGATGCGCGCATACCGTTCCAGTGCCGGGCTGCAATTGACGTGAGGCGAGGCGTACAGATAGCGGCAGGCTTCCAGAATTTCCGCGCTCCGGTCTCTCGTCATCATGGCGCGCAACTGTTCCCACGGCAGCGTCGCCCTTATCCGCTCCAGGTCGTGGCGCGGCGTCAGCGCGACGGTCGATTCGGCACGCACCAGCAGTACCTTGTGCGGCACGGTGATCGTGACATGCCGGGTTCGGTTGCCAAAATAGTCCGTGCCGTCGCGGCCTTCCTCCTCCGCGGGATCGATAAGGATCCGATGGGATTCGGTTTGTTGGTAGTTAAACGAGCGCGGCGTCATGTGCAGGTATTGCTGCGACAGCGAGACCGGACTCTGGTAGGTGTAATGGGTCTCGTGCACGACGCGGTAACGCGCGCAGGGCCAGGCATGGCCGGCACTCGCCGATGAATCGCTCATACGTTCCCGGTCCTGTGCGGCAGGTTGTCGGTATAGGTGAAGAACTTCAAGCCGATGCGCTCCGACATCGCCGCGCTGGCGACATTGATGCGCACCAAGAGGTCGATCAAGCGCGCATTGCGCCAATACAAGTCGGTTGCCGCGGCCAGTGCGAGAAGCTCGTCGTTGAGCGGCAGCAGTTGTTCGAAGCCGCAGGGGCCGTAGCTCAGTGAAATCTTCCCAAGGCCCTTCAGGATGCCATCCATCTGAAACACGATCGAGCGCGGATTGCTTTCGTCCAGCACCAGCAGGTCGAGTACCGGCAGCCACTCGGGCTGCGCACGGTAGCGGGTGCGATAGGTGATGATGCTGTCCGACAGTTCCAGCAGCCAGTCCAGATTGCCGTTGGCGGGCATGCCCAATGCATGCTGCAGCACCAGGCTCTGGAATTGCAGCCGCTCCAGGCGCCGGCCGAGAGAGAGGAAGCGCCAGCCCATGTCGCGGGTCATCCCGTCCATCGCGAAGCCGGCCATGGTCATCAGCGAAGTGGTGGTATCGTCGAGTATGGTCATCGCTTCCGACTGGGAGGGCTGTTGCTCCAGGTCAAGGACGCGCTGCACCATCCAGTTCAGGGCGCGCCAGTTGTCGACCGACAGGCGCTCGCCCAGGTGGCTGGCGGTACGGAACAACTGCCGCACCTGCCTGGCCAGTCCCGGAACCTCGGGAGAAACCACCGCCAGCAACAGCGCGGACTCGATTTCTTCATCGCTCAAGTCCTTCCCCAGGTTGGCCGCCAGTCCCTGGATTTGCGCCTGCGCCTGGCCCTGCGCCTGCTTCTTCGCTTTGGGATCGAGCAAGGAGAACCATGTGCACAAAGCCTCGATCGTCGGCCACTCGGCGCCGCGATAGCCGGGCCGGACTTCGAACAGGACATTCAACGCGACCCGCAGCAGGCGCGCGATATTGTCGCAGCGCTCGGTGTGGCGGCCGAACCAGAACAGGTTTTCGGCCATCCGGCTGGACAGGTGGGTATCGTCCCGGATCAGGTCCTGGCTCCGGGTGCTGCGCAGCAGGGGACGCTGCAGCCCGCGTTCGGCGCTCGACTGGACCCAGGTATCCTTGCTGCCGCCGCCCTGCTGCATGGTGATGACGCGCGCGTCCCGGCCCGTCGCCGCCCGGGTCAGGCCGCCGGGCATCACGACATAGCCGTACGGCGTGGCGCAGGCGTAGACACGCAGGCCGATGGCGCGAGCGCTCAAACCTCCGGGCGAACCCGGCTGCCATACCGGCGACTGCGACAGCCGCACCTGTTCCTGGGCCACATAGTTGCTCGGATTGGCGCGCATCTGCTCGATGAAGTCGGCGCGCGCGATGCCTTCCAGGTCCTGGCCGAAGACGGACAACTGACGCAGTTGCGGAAAACTCGGCTTGATCACCAACTGGTCCAGCTGGCCGATCACCTGGTCGAGCGCGGCGGCTTCCCCGCACCACCAGGTGGCCACCGACGGCATCTTCATCGGCTCGCCGAGCAGGCGTCGGCAAAGTGCGGGCAGAAAGCCGAGGAGTGCGCCGGACTCGAGCAGGCCTGAACCCAGACTGTTGGCGATCAGCACATTGCCGAGCCTTGCCGCCTCGGTCAGGCCGACCACGCCCAGGGCGGAGTCGGAGCGCAATTCCAGGGGATCGCAGAAATCGTCGTCGACCCGGCGCATGATCACATGCACCCGCTGCAGGCCGGACAGGGTCTTGAGCCAGACCATCCCGCCGCGCACCGTGAGGTCGCTGCCCTCGACCAGCGGCAAGCCGAGATAGCGCGCCAGAAATGCCTGCTCGTAATAGGTCTCGTTGTAAGGGCCGGGCGTGAGCAGCACGATCAGCGGCGCTTCGCTGTCGCGCAGCGGCGTACCGCTGCTGCCATTGGCCGCGCAACGGCGCCCCCAATCGGCCAGGCTGAGGCGCATGGTCCGGAAGAATCCGGTGATCGGCTGCACCTTCAGATCGCGCATCATGTCCGGGAATATGCGCGAGATGATGGACCGGTTTTCCAGCGCGTAGCCGGCCCCGGAGGGCGCCTGCGTGCGGTCCGAGAGAACCCACCATTGCCCGTCGGCGGCACGCGCCAGATCGCATGAATAGAAGTGCAGGGCGACTCCGTCGCTGTGCTTCATGCCATGACAGGGCCTGAGGAAACCCGCATGGCCATGGATCAAGGCTGGCGGCAGCAGGCCTTCCGCCAGCATTTTCTGTTCGCCATAGACATCGCCGAGGATCAGGTTCATCAGGGTGGCGCGCTGGATCACCGCCGCCTCGATGCCGCTCCATTCGTCCTGCGGCAGGATCAGCGGCAGCACGTTCAAATCCCAGGGACGCTGTATGCCCCTGGCATCCGAGTAGACATTGTAGGTGACGCCGTTTTCGCGCACCTGGCTCTGCACCGTATCGATTCGCTGGCGCATCGCGTCGGGCGCATCCGCCGCCATCAGCTCCAGCATGGCGCGCCACTGCGGGCGCGGCTGGCCCGAGGCGTCGAGCATTTCGTCGAAACTGTCGGGCGCCGCCCGGTACTGGGCGAGAAGCTGCTCTAACATTCGTTCGGATCTTCCTTCATCTCAGGACGCAGGGCGCCCTGAAGGGCGACCTGCAAATCAATCCGGCTGCCATCTCAAGTCCAGGGTCATCGGAAAGCTGGGATTGAGCGGCTCTCTGGGCACGGTCATCGCGCCCGGGGTATGGCCATGCGCCCAGAAGCGGGCAAAGCGCCGCGCCTCGGCGGCATTGGCATTGACCGGCGAACTCGTTTCGCTGCGCCCGCCCGGATGCGCGACATGGTAGGTGCAGCCGCCGATCGCGCGCCCGCTCCAGGTGTCGACCAGATCGAAGGTCAGGGGCGCCTGCACCTTGATGGTGGGATGCAGCGCCGACCAGGGGCTCCAGGCGCGGAAGCGGACGCCGGCCACATATTCGCCCGGCACGCCGGTCGGATGCAATGGCAGCATGCGCCCGTTGCAGGCGACCACATGGCGTCCGTCGGTCAGGCCGCGCACCCGCAACTGCATGCGCTCCACCGACGAGTCGACATATCTTGCCGTGCCGCCGCCGCTCATCTCCTCGCCCAACACGTTCCACGGTTCGATCGCCTGGCGCAACTCCATCTCCACACCCTCATAGACCACCGTACCGAAACGGGGAAAGCGAAATTCGATAAAGGGGTCAAACCAATGCTCCTCGAACATGTAGCCCGCGGCGCGCAAATCGCGGGCGACATCGCGAATATCCTGCGCCACGAAATGCGGCAGCATCCAGCGGTCGTGCAATGCCGTGCCCCAGTTCACCAGCTTGGCCGGATAGGGCTCGCGCCAGAAACGCGCCACCAGGGCACGCAGCAGGAGCATCTGGAGCAAACTCATGCGTTCGTGCGGCGGCATCTCGAAGGCGCGGAATTCTACCAGACCCAGACGGCCGGTCGGGCCGTCGGGGGAATACAGCTTGTCGATGGAGAATTCCGCCCGGTGCGTATTGCCGGTCAGGTCCACGAGCAGGTTGCGCAGCAGGCGGTCCACCATCCAGGGCTTGTCGCCGGGTTGCAGTGTCAGCAGGACCTTGTCCATCTGCTGAAAAGCGATCGCCAGTTCGTACAGGTTGTCGTCGCGCGCCTCGTCTACCCGCGGGGCCTGGCTGGTCGGACCGATGAAGGTGCCGGAAAACAGGTAGGACAGCGCCGGATGGTTCTGCCAGTAGGTGATCAGGCTCTTCAGCAAGTCCGGGCGGCGCAGCATCGGGCTGTCTGCTGCGGTGGCGCCGCCCAGGGTGGCGTGGTTGCCGCCGCCGGTCCCGGTATGCCGGCCGTCAAGCATGAACTTCTCCGTGCCCAGCCTGGCCAGGCGCGCCTCCTGATACAGGGTGGACATGTTGTAGACCAGCTCGTTCCAGCTGGCCGCCGGGTGGATGTTCACCTCGATCACGCCCGGGTCGGGCGTGACGGAGAGGAGCTTGATGCGCGGGTCTCGCGGCGGCGGGTAGCCTTCGATGCGCAGCTTCAGCTTCAGCTTGGCCGCGGTATTTTCCACCGTATTGACCAGCGCCAGATAATCCTCGATGCGCTTGACCGGCGGCATGAAGACATGCAGCCGGCCGGCACGCACCTCGACGCACAAGGCGGTATGAATCACGTCCCGCGGCGCGGGCCTGGGGTCCACCGGGGCGACGGCGCTGAATTTGCCGTTCCTGTCCCGGTTGACGCCGGCCATCGGCGGCTTGGTCGCGGCGGCGAGCGCGGCGCGCGGCGCGAACGGATCGACATCGAAATCGTGCCGCTGCTCTTCCGGCAACACCCAGGGCAGCGTGTTGAGCGGCAGGCGCAAACCCATCGGCGAATCGCCCTCGATCAGGTACAGATGCTCGCGCTTGAGCGGCCAGGCGGAAGTGCGCCAGGCTGTCCCGAGCGCCACACCGGGATCCAATTCCCTGGCGGCCAGGGGCAGGACATAGCCGACGATCTGGCCAAGGCCCTGCTCAAGCAGGCGCGCCAGGCGGCGGCGATATTCCGGCGAGCTCAGGTCGGCCTGAATCGGATCGAGGTTCGCCGGCAACGCCTGTTCGCGCTGGGCTTGCAGCCAGACATCCTCGTACGCGGCGATCCGGCTGTCGGCCGGCAGGCCCAGCGCCTTGACCAGTTCGGCGGAAAAGAGCGCGGCTTCGCCGCCGTCGTAGCCGTCGTCCAGGTTCTCGTCCGAGAACAGCGTTTCGTCCAGCCACATCGGCTGGCCGTCGATGCGCCAGAAAATATTGAGGGCCCAGCGCGGCAGGGGTTCGCCGGGATACCACTTGCCCTGCCCGTAATGGAGCATGCCGCCGGAGGCGAAATGATTCTTCAGGCGATGCATCAGCTGCCCGGCCAGTTCGCGCTTCTTGTCGCCGTGCGCTTCGGTATTCCATTCCGCGCCGTCCATGTCGTCGATGGAGACGAAGGTCGGCTCGCCGCCCTGGGTCAGGCGGACATCCTGGCGCTTCAGGTCGGCGTCGACCTGCTGGCCGAGACGGTCTATCGCCTGCCAGTCCGCTTCGCTGTAGGGCTTGGTGACGCGCGGGTCCTCGTGTATCCGCGTCACCGTCATCTCGTGATGGAATGTGACTTCGGCCTTGTCGGTAAAGCCGGTCACCGGCGCCGCCGACGAAGGCATCGCCGTACAGGCGAGCGGGATATGGCCTTCACTGGCCAGCATCCCCGAAGTGGGGTCCAGGCCGATCCATCCGGCGCCCGGGATATACACTTCGGTCCAGGCATGCAGGTCGGTAAAATCGGCCGCCGCGCCGCTGGGACCGTCGAGCGCTTCCTGATCGGCGCGCAGCTGGATCAGGTACCCCGACACGAAGCGCGCCGCCAGGCCCATCTCGCGCAGTATCTGAACCAGGAGCCAGCCGCTGTCGCGACAGGAACCCGAGGCATTCTTCAGGGTTTCCTCGGCAGTCTGCACGCCGGGCTCCATCCTGAGCAGGTATTTGATGTCGCCCTGCAGACGTTGATTGATGGCTACCAGAAAGTCGTTGGTCACCAGTTCCTTCTTCAGAATGTCGCGCCTGGCCGCCTCCACCCATTTCGTCAGCAGCGGCCCGGGCGCCTCGGTCTTCATATAGGCGCCGAGCTCGGCCGCGAGCTGCGCCGGGTAACTGAAGGGAAAATGCTCGGCGTACTTCTCGACGAAGAAGTCGAAAGGGTTGATGACGGTCATGTCCGCCACTAGATCCACCGTGAATTCCAGTATGTCCGATTTTTCCGGGAAGACGAAACGGCCGATATAATTGCCGTAAGGGTCCTGTTGCCAGTTGATGAAATGCTGTGCCGGCGTGACGGTCAGCGAATACGACAGGATCGGAGTGCGGGCGTGCGGCGCGGGGCGCAGGCGCACTTCATGGGGCGACAGGGTGACCGGGCGGTCATAGTGGTAACTGGTCTTGTGGTGCAGCGCGATGCGGATGGCCATTCGATGGTGCCTTTCGATGTGTGAGGCGCGAGGCAGGCCGTGTCAAGACCGGCCGTCGGGGGCAGTCTGCGACTGGGATTGTTCCTGACCGCCGGCCATTGGCACCAGGAAGTCGCTGCTGATGCGCCCGCCCAGTTCGTTGATGCACTCCAGGAATCGGGTCAGATAGCTGTGCAGACCTTCTTCGAGGATGTCCTCGATGCGCGCGAACTGCAGTTCGGCACGCAGTTTCCCGGCGAAGCGTTCGGTATCGGCCGAAATGTCGTTGCGGATGTCCTCCAGGGTTGCGACGACGCCGTCCATGCAGGCCATCAGCGAGCGCGGCAATTTCGGATGCAGTATCAGCAGTTCGGCCACCCGTACCGGGGTAATCACATCGCGATACACCTTGCGGTAGATCTCGAAGGCCGAGACGGATCGCAGCAGGGCTGCCCAGTAGTAAAACTCCGGCTGGCCGCCCGGCTCGTCTGCGTCGCTGCCCTGCGCCGCCAGGAATTTCACGTCGAGAATGCGCGCCGTGTTGTCGGCGCGCTCCAGGAAAGTGCCGAGCCGAATGAAGCTGAATGCGTCGTCCTGCAGCATGGTGCCGAGCGTGACGCCGCGCGACAGGTGGGAACGGTGCTTGACCCACTCGAAGAACTTGCCCGGGCTGTTCTCCGGCAACTTGCCCTTGAGATGCTGCTGCAATTCGATCCAGGTGGCGTTTTCGGTTTCCCATACTTCCGTCGTCAGGGTGCCGCGCACGGCACGGGCATTCTCGCGCGCCGCCGTCAGGCAGTTGGCGATAGAGGAGGGATTGTCGGGGTTGCGCGCCATGAAATCGATGACGTTGTTTTGTGTCAGCGCCGGATATTTGGCATTGAAAGCCGGCTCCAGTTCGGAAATGCCGAGCAGGGCGCGCCATCCCTGTTCGGCCGCCAGCGCCGACTGCGGCAGGAGCGCGTTCTGGACCCGGACGTCGAGCATTCTGGCGGTATTTTCGGCGCGTTCTGTGTACCTGGCCATCCAGAACAGGTGATCGGCGGTGCGGCTCAGCATGATTATTTCTCCAGGATCCAGGTGTCTTTGGTGCCGCCGCCTTGAGAGGAATTGACCACCAGCGAGCCTTCCTGCAATGCCACCCGGGTCAGGCCGCCCGGCACCATCGTGACGGTCTTGCCCGACAGGACGAAGGGTCTCAGGTCAAGATGGCGCGGTGCCAAACCGGAGTCCACGAAGGTCGGGCAGGTCGACAGGGCCAAGGTCGGCTGGGCGATGTAGCCTTCCGGTCGGGCGACGATGCGCTGGCGGAAGGCTTCGATCTCGGCCTTGCTCGAGGCCGGCCCGACCAGCATGCCGTAACCGCCCGCGCCGTGCACTTCCTTGACCACCAGTTCAGACAGATGGGCCAAGGTGAACGCCAGGTCTTCCTTCTTTCGGCACTGGTAGGTCGGGACGTTGTTGAGAATCGGTCGCTCGGACAGGTAGAAGTTGATCATGTCGGGCACGAACGGATAGATCGATTTGTCGTCCGCCACGCCGGCGCCGATGGCATTGGCCAGGCTGACTCGGCCGGCGCGATACACTTCGAGCAGTCCGGGCACGCCCAGGGTGGAATCGGCACGGAAAGCCAGGGGATCGAGGTAGTCGTCGTCGATGCGGCGGTAGATCACGTCGACCCGCTCGGGTCCGTTGGTGGTGCGCATGAAGACCCGGTTGTCGGCAACGAACATGTCTTCGCCCTGCACCAGGGCCACGCCCATTTGCTGGGCCAGGAAGGCGTGCTCGAAGTAGGCCGAGTTGTACATGCCCGGGGTCATCACGACGACGGTCGGATCGCTGATCCCCTGGGGTGCGACGGAGCGCAGGTTGTCGAGCAGCAGATCGGGATAATGCTCGACCGGTGCGATCCGATTGCGCTCGAACAGATCGGGAAAAAGCCGCATCATCATCTTGCGGTTTTCCAGCATGTACGAGACTCCGGAAGGCACGCGCAGATTGTCCTCCAGGACGTAGAACTCGCCTTCGCCGGCGCGCACGATATCGACCCCTGCGATGTGGGCGTAAATGTCGGAGGCGACCTCGATGCCCTGCATCGCCGCCCGGTACTGCGCATTTTGCAGGATCTGTTCGGGCGGAATGATCCCCTCTTTCAGGATGCGTTGCTCGTGATAGATATCGTGCAGGAACAGGTTCAAGGCGGTGACGCGCTGCACCAGTCCTTTCTGCAACCCCGCCCATTCGTCGGCATCGATGATGCGCGGGATGATGTCGAACGGAATCAGCCTTTCCTTGCCCGCGTTGTCACCATAGACGGCGAAGGTGATGCCCACGCGCCGGAAGATGAGTTCGGCTTCGGCCCGTTTCTGTTCGACTGCCTGCGGCGGCTGGCGCGACAGCCACGCGGCGAATTCCCGGTAGTGCGGCCGCACCGTGGCGGCGTCGGAATACATTTCATCGAAAATAATTGTCATGGTTTCGGGTTCTCCGCAGCAACGCAAAATCAAACCTTGCCTGGAACGATTGGTGAAAACCTACGGCAAACGCACATGCGCGGGTCATGCCGATTGTACGCCGTCGCTTCGCTGCCTCTTTGTCCATTCACGGTTGTAAGCACGAACGATGCCACCGGCGAATTCGTGGCCCTGCCCATCGACGATGGCGGCTTGGCTTCGCGCGGGCAGCGAACCATTTAGGGGATGGACGCGCCAAGGAGGTGCAGGCGATGCCCCTTCGAGGGGCATCGATGAGGGTCCATGGCAGGAGATTGCGCCGCCGAATAGCACTCTTCGGAATGCCTGCTTCACCGCAGCAGACTGGGGGCCGAACAGCTTCCCGATCGGAAAGGGGTGCCCAGCAAAAGCGGACGGTGCGGGTTTTCCTCCCTTTTATGGGCTCCTTTGACTTGGGTCAAATAGCTACTTTGCCATCTTCCCCTAAAATCACAGAAATGCATTTTAATACCTATTGTTTTTTCTGCATGCGCTATTTTGCATTGCCGATCCGGCACTCGCGCCCCTGACGGACAGCGGGAGTCATGCAGGGGTGCGCCATGGAAACGAGCTTTCAAGCGGTCGGTTGCTGGAAGAAGCGGGCAGGGATCGGGCAGTCGCTGATGAGCCTCTCGGCAGACGGCCGGAATTCGCTTCCGGGCGCTGCGCGCTCACCCTGATTGCCGCCTCGACTGCAATCGGCGCGTGGTCGAGATTGCCGGAACCGGATGATCCAGGGCTATACGCAACAAATCGGCGGCATGCCTCGCTGGGTCAGTGCCGACGAAATGGACGATTTATCTTGATCTGAAAGTGAGCCATGTCTGATTTCAAATTTCTTGAATACAGTTGCAGCGAAGGCCTAGTGACCATCACCCTCAACCGTCCGCCGTACAATGTGCTGGACATCGCCACCATGGAAGAATTGGGCCATGCCTTGGACGTCGCGGCCAAGGAGGATTCCGCGAAGCTGTTGATGATCACCGGCAAAGGAGAGAAGGTTTTTTCCGCCGGCGTCGACGTCATGGACCACACGCCGGACAAGGTGGTGCAGATGATCGAGGTCTTTCACGGAATTCTGAAACGTCTGATGGTCTTTCCGCTGCCGACGGTAGCCGCCCTGAATGGTTCGGCCATGGGCGGCGGCTGCGAACTGGCGCTTGCCTGTGACATGGCCGTGGCCACGGAGGAGACCAAGGTCGGTCAGCCGGAAATCAAGCTGGGCGTGTTCCCGCCAATCGCCGCCATCCTCATGCCGCGCATCATGCCGCTGCCCCGGGTGATGGAACTGCTGCTCGGCGGCGGCCTGATCAGCGCGCAGGAAGCGCTGAACCTCGGCATGCTCAACCGCGTCTTCCCGCGCGAGACCTTCGTCCATGACTGCCGCCATTTTCTCGAGCAGTTTCTTTCGCTCTCGCGCGTGGCGCTCATGTACACCAAACGGGCCGTGCGCGAGGCGGCCGGCAAGCCATTCTTCGAGGCGCTGTTCACCGTCGAGCAGATATACCTGAAGGAATTGATGGCCACCTCCGATGCGGTCGAGGGCCTGAATTCCTTCATGGAAAAACGCAAGCCGGTTTGGACCAACAAGTGAGAGTCCACCCCTGGGGGGTGGTGTCCGTTCGCCGCCTCACGGCGGCTCCTTTCAGTACGCTGTCTCCGCCTCCAGGCGGTTTTTCGGCGACGACTTTGCAGGAGAAGCAGTGATTCCCAAAACCATACAAACCTGGCAGATGACCGAGCCGGGAAAGATGCTGCGTACCGAGATCGCGATGCCGGAACTGAAGTCCGGCGAGGCGCTGGTCGAGATCCGCGGCTGTGGCGTCTGCCACACCGATCTCTCCTACTATTACATGGGCGTGCCGACCATCCAGAAGCCGCCCCTGACGCTTGGCCACGAAATATCCGGTGTGGTGGTAGCGGGAGATCCCGGCCTGCTCGGCAGGGAAGTCATCGTGCCCGCGGTGCTCCCCTGCAACGATTGCGAAATCTGCCGCATGGGCCGGCCCAACCGCTGCCTCAACCAGAAGATGCCCGGCAACTCGATGGGCATCTACGGCGGCTTCGCCAGCCACATCCCGGTTCTCGCCCACGACCTGTGCGTCGTGCGCAACCGCGGCAAGCTGCCCCTGGAACATCTCGCCGTGGTCGCCGATGCCGTCACCACGCCCTATCATGCGGCGATACGGGCGGATATCAAGAGCGGCGACCTGGTCATGGTGATCGGTGCAGCAGGCGGCGTCGGCAGCTTCATGACCCAGGTTGCCAAGGGCATGGGAGCCCGCGCGGTGATCGGCATCGACCTCAACGAGGAAAAACTCTCATTCATGAAAGGCTACGGCGCCGACTTCACCATCAATCCCAAGGGCAAGAGCCCCCGGGAGGTGAAGGACCTGGTCAAGGCCTACTGCAAGGAACAGGGCCTGCCGGCCAACTACGGCTGGAAGATTTTCGAGGTCACCGGATCCAAGCCGGGGCAGGAGCTGGCGCTCGCTTTGCTGTCCTTCGTCGGCAAGCTGATCGTCGTCGGCTACGGCACGGACGAAACTTCTTACATGCTTTCCAAGCTCATGGCCTTCGATGCCGAGATCATCGGCACCTGGGGCTGCCCCCCGCTGTCATATCCCTCGGTGCTGGAGATGTGCGTGGACGGCAGGATCGCGCTCGAGCCTTTTGTCGAGACCCGGCCCATGAGCCAGATCGAGCAGGTATTCGACCAGGCGCACCACGGCAAGCTTAGCCGCCGCGTGGTGTTGACGCCTGACTTTTGACTACAACCTAGGGAGAATCAAAATGGCTTTGGAATGGCTGCGCAAGGACGACAAACTCAAGGATCACGCACTCTTCGACAACAGCCACTTCGGCAAGGATGCGCCGACCCTGGTCTACGAGGAGCGTCCGGTGCTGGACGAAAAAGGGCAGGCGGTGCCGGGCATCTGTTCCGCCTGGATCTGGCTCAACAACCCCAGCCAATACAACTCCTACAACACGGAGATGGTGAAGGGCATGGTCGCCGGTTTCCAGAAGGCCTCCAGCGATCGCCGGGTCGTTGCCGCGGTGCTCACCGCGGTCGGCGACAAGGCTTTCTGCAGCGGCGGCAACACCGCCGAGTACGCCTCCTACTACTCGCGCCGTCCCAACGAATACGGCGAGTACATGGACCTGTTCAACGCCATGGTGGACGGCATACTCAACTGCAAGAAGCCGGTCATCTGCAGGGTCAATGGCATGCGCGTGGCAGGCGGACAGGAAATGGGCATGGCCTGCGACATCACGCTCTCATCCGACATGGCCATCTACGGCCAGGCCGGCCCGAAGCACGGCTCGGCGCCAGACGGCGGCGCGACGGACTTCCTGCCCTGGTTCCTGTCGATGGAGGATGCCATGTTCAACTGCATCTCCTGCGAACCCTGGAGCGCCTACAAGATGAAGTCCAAGGGACTGATCACCAAAGCCGTGCCGGTGCTGAAAAAGGACGGACTATGGGTGAGAAATCCGTTGGTGCGCACCGACACCTACGTCGATGACGGCGAGATCGTCTACGGCGAGCCGGTCGGCAAGGAAGAAGCCGCCAAGGCCAAGGAACTGGTGGCCCAGTGCAGCACCGACTTCGAATTGCTGGACAAGGAAGTCAATGCCCTCATCTGGAAATTCACCAACCTCTTTCCGCACTGCCTGATCAAGTCCATAGACGGCATACGCGGCAAGAAGAAGTTCTTCTGGGACCAGATGAAGGTCCCGAACCGCCACTGGCTCGCGGCCAACATGAACCACGAGGCCTACCTGGGCTTCAGCGCCTTCGATTCCAAGAAGACCACGGGCAAGGACGTGATCGACTTCGTCAAGTATCGCCAGCTCGTCGCCGAAGGCCATGTCTTCGATCAAAGCTTTGCCGAGCAGGTACTGGCAAAGCCGAAGTAATCCAGCGTTGCCAAGCTTCAGGCCGACGTCTCGCGCGGGGATTCCCCGTGGAGCGTCGGCCGTCCGTTTGACACGCCATCAGTGAATGTATACAGTATCCATATAGCGCCCGAAGCCGCCGTACAGCTTGGAGGAGTGAGCCAGTGGAGACACCCGGAGAGCAGAAGCTCAGGCATTTGTTCCGGCCAGGCGCCTTGGGCCGATTCGAGACCAGGAACCAGGTCAAGTATGGCGCCTGCTGCGTTTCCAACTACAACGCCCGCGACGGCTTCATCACGCCGCGCGAATTGGCGCGAGTGCGGGTGATTGCTGGCACAGGCTGCGGCATCATCACCAATCAGGGCGCCTATCCCGACCCTCTCGGCGAAGGCAAGGCCTATTTTCGCCAAGTGGCGATTTTCGACGACAAATTCCTGCCGCAGTTCGAGACCATCGCCCGGTACATCCACGACGCCGGCGCACTCGCCATTCAGCAGATTCTCCATGCCGGCCGTTACGGCGGCATCGATCTGGGCTACTGCATCCAGCCCTCGGTCGTACCGCAGACTTTGCCCCATTTCCGGCCGCCGCGCGAGCTCGACCGGGACCAGATCAGGGCCATCGTCGCCCAGCATGCCGATGCCGCCAGGCGTGCCATCCGGGCGGGATTCGACGGCACCGAAGTGACCAGCTTCATGGGCTACCTCCTGGCCAACTTCAACTCGCGCTTCACCAACCAGCGCAGCGACGAATACGGCGGCTCGATCGAAAACCGCGGCCGCTTCATGCGCGAACTGATCGATGCGGTGAAGCAGGCGACACCCGACAGTCCGATGCTGATTCGTCTCAATGCCGCGGAATTGATGGATCGCTGGGGCGGCAACAGCGAGGAGGAATGCTTCGAACTGATGCAGCAGGCGGTCGATTGCGGCGTCGACATGATTTCCGTCACCGTCGGCTGGCAGGAGGCGCCCGAGTCTTCCTTCGGTCGCGATGTGACGCCAGGCCACTGGAACTACCTTTCCGCCAAGGCCAAGAAACTTTTTCCGAAGACGCCGATTGCCTTCGGCAACCGTTTGCCCGATCCGGTGATGGCGGACCAGTGCATCCGGGACGGCATCTTCGACTACTGGGAAGTGTGCCGGCCCCTCCTGGCCGACCCGGAACTGATCCACAAGGCGCGCGAAGACAGGCTGAACGAAGTGCGCCCCTGCATCGGCTCGCTCAATTGTCTGTCCCGGCTGTTCCGCGACCTGCCCTATACCTGCACCATGAATCCGGTCCTGGGGCACGAAATCGAGCCCGAATACACCGTCACGCCCGCCGTGGCGAAGAAGAGAATCATGGTCATCGGCGCCGGCCCGGCCGGGATGGAGGCGGCCATCACCGCTAGGAAGCGCGGTCATGAGGTCACCGTTTTCGAGAAATCGGACCGCATAGGCGGCAATCTGGCCGCCTATGCCGCCAACGACCTAGCCCGCCCGCAGGACCTCCAGAGCGTCGTCGCCTATTATCAGGTGATGGCGGCCAAGCTCGGCATCGAGATTCGGCTGAACACCGAGGCCAACGCCAAGTTCATGAGGAGCGTGCTGCATCAGTACGATGTCTGCCTAGTCGCCGCCGGCGCCCGGACCGACTTGGGCGCTTTCCGTTATCTCGAAGGCGCGAATCTGCTGGTCGATGCCCTCGACGTCGCCCACGGCAGGATCAAGCCGGGCAGGCGCGTGGTAATGATCGGGGGCGGCAAGATCGGCCTCACCATCGCCGAAACGCTGGCCAAGGCGGGCCACGAGGTGGCCGTCATCGAGGAGGACAAACGCATTGCCGGCGACGTCATGCCGACTTTCAAGTGGCGCCATACCGCCTGGGTCGATGAACTGGGCATCAGGACGCTGACCTCCTCGCATCTGGTGAAAGTCACGGCGGAGGGCGCTGCGGTAAAGAATGTCAAGGGCGAAGAGACTTTCCTCGCCGCCGATACCGTTCTCGTGTCGAGTCCGCGCAAGCCCAACCATGACCTGTTCCACGAATTCCAGTGGATGGTCGACGAACTGCACGGTGCCGGCGATGCGCTCATCGCCCGCGGTCTCGACGCGGCGATACACGAAGGCTATCGGATGGGCGTGAGAATCTGATGAAGGCCAGCCCAGCGACGGCGATATGACCCCATCGGCGCACATCGACAGCTTTGCCAGGGACCATCTGCCGCCACGAGCGCAATGGCCGGAACTGATCTTCGAGCTGCCCGAACTCGCGTATCCGGCGCGGCAGAACTGCGCCGTCGAACTGCTCGACAGGATGGTCGCCGATGGTCACGGCGAGCGGATCGCCCTGCGCACACCCGAGGCCGCCTGCACCTACCGGCAATTATTGTGCCGCGCCAACAGAATCGCCCGGGTACTCCGCGAGGACCTGGCACTTGTTCCCGGCAACCGGGTGCTGCTGCGCGGGCCGAATAATCCGATGATGGCTGCCTGCTGGCTCGCCGTCATCAAGGCGGGCTGCGTTGCGGTCGCCACCATGCCGCTGCTCCGCGCCCGGGAACTGGCGCAGATCGTCGGCAAGGCGGAGATCGGCGCGGCGCTTTGCGACGTGCGCCTGATCGATGAACTGGAAGCGGCTCGCGGCCTCTCGCCCTTCCTCAGGCAAGTGCTGCTCTTCAACGACGGCGGCGCCGGCTCCCTGGAGGAGCGGCTCGAAGGCAAGGCGGACGACTTCGTCAACGTGGACACGGCCGCCGACGACGCGGCCCTGATTGCCTTCACTTCGGGCACGACGGGCGAACCCAAGGGCACGATCCATTTCCACCGCGACGTGATGGCCATGTGCGACTGTTTCGCGCGTGCCATCCTCAAGCCGGACGCGGACGACATCTTCTGCGGCACGCCGCCCCTGGCCTTCACTTTCGGCCTGGGCGGGATGCTCTGTTTCCCCCTGCGTTTCGGCGCCTCCACCGTACTCGTCGAAAAGTTGCTGCCGGAATCGCTCCTGGCGACCATCCAGAATTCCCGGGCCAGCATCTGCTTCACAGCGCCCACATTCTGGCGGCTGATGGCGCCGCTGGCGAAGGACTATGATCTCTCCAGCCTGAAGCAATGCGTCTCGGCGGGCGAGGCGCTGCCCGACGCCACCCGTCAGTCGTGGAAACAGGCAACCGGCATCGAGATCATAGACGGCATCGGCGCCACTGAGATGATGCACATCTTCATCTCCCACACCCCCGAGAAGGTGAGGCGAGGCGCCACCGGGTACGCCATCCCCGGCTACCGGGCGCGCGTGGTGGGTGCCGATGGCCGCCCGCTGCCGCCGGGCGTGGTCGGCCGGCTGGCGATTCAGGGACCGACCGGCTGCCGCTATCTTGCCGACCCGCGGCAGAAGGATTACGTCGTCGACGGCTGGAATCTGACCGGCGACGCCTACCGCATGGACGAGGACGGCTACTTCTTCTACCAGGCGCGCACCGACGACATGATCATTTCCGCCGGTTACAACATCGCCGGTCCGGAAGTCGAGGACGCGCTCCTGGCGCACCCCGCCGTGGCCGAATGCGCCGTGATCGGCGTTCCCGACCCGGAACGCGGCCAGCGGGTCAAGGCCGTGGTCGTGCTGCGCCCGGACTGCACGGCGTCGGCCGCGCTGATCAAGGAGTTGCAGGACTTCGTCAAGAAGCGCATCGCGCCCTACAAGTACCCGCGCACCATAGAATTCGCCACAGCCCTGCCGCGCACCGAGACCGGCAAGTTGCAACGCTTTCGCCTGCGCGCGATTGAGAACCCGTGACTGATCGGAGCATCATCTTATGAAATTTCTGGAACCGCCCGGTTGGGTCCGCCCCAAGGGCTATTCGAATGGAGTCGCGGCTACCGGCCGGATGGTTTTCGTTTCGGGCCAGGTGGGCTGGGATGAACAGGAAGTCTTCCGCACCGACGACCTGGTCGGACAGGTACGCCAGGCGCTTGCCAATATCGTCGGCATCCTCGCCGAGGCCGGCGCCCGCCCCAGCGACATCGTGCGCCTGAACTGGTATCTGGCGGACAAGGACGAATACAACGCACGCTTGCCGGAGATCGGGGACGCCTACCGCACCATCATCGGCCGGCATTTCCCCGCCATGACTGCGTTGCAGGTCGCCGGTTTCGTCGAGGTCGGCGCAAAAGTCGAAATTGAAGCGACCGCCATGCTGGCGACGTGAGCTCCGACGGGCCCGGCACGAACTGACGCCGGGGCGGCTTGGCCGCAGGCGTCGTGCGATCTTGCGATAGAATCCGCAGTGCACTTTCGCCAAGTCCTTCATCTGCCCTGAAGCCCATCCGAGGAGAGCCCCATGAACATGATGAACCGCGCAGCGGGCTCGCCGCCTGTCAAGGAGGAGTTCAAATGGCCGGCGCCGCCCTACCTGGAGTTTCTGCCGGGTCAGGACGAGCCCTCCCGGAAGCAATGCCTGGTGGTGCTCGCCGGCGGACAGAAGTTGCAGGGTGAATTGCTCCATTTTGACCCCGACGCGGCAATAATGGACCTGGATATCCCGGGCGGCTCTGCGCCGGAGTTCGACCAGGTACTCCAGTTGCGCCTGCCGCGCCCGGTGCGCCTGACCCGCCAGGAGCTGCCGCCGGAATTCGCCAAGGAAAACATATTCGCGGTGTCCGAGCGCCAGCCTTTCAGCATCGAGATGCATGACGGCGAAATCTTCAGCGGCGAGACCCGGGGTTGCGTCAATGCGCAGTGCGGTCTTTTCCTTTTCCCGCCGGCCGGCATGGATCAGGTCACCCGTTATTTCGTACCGGCACGGAGGATCAAGGACTTTCATATCGGCGACCCGATCGGGCAGATCCTGATCGACCATCGCATCGCCACCAAGGGGGCGGTTGCCGCTGCAGTGGCCAGGCAGCGCGAATTGCGCGTGCAGAAGCTGGGCGATTTGATGACCGTCAATCAGATCGTTTCCGCGGATGAACTGGCCGCGGCCCTCGCGCGCCAGGAACGCGGGCCGATCAGCAAACTCGGGGAAGTGCTGATCGAAATGGGTCTGCTCTCCGACGAGGAGCTGGGCAACGCCCTGAAGGAACAGGAAAGGAACCGCAAAGTTCCGCTCGGGCAGCTGCTGATCGACATGGGCGTGATCAATCAGGACGGGATCAGGGCCGCATTGGCGATCAAGCTCGGCATCCCCTTTGTCAACCTGCGCAAGTTTCTCATTCCCGCCGAACTGCTGAAAAAGGTGCCGGAGACTCTGGCAAGGCGGCTTACCGTGATCCCGATTTTCCAGATGGACGCGACGCTGGTGGTCGCCGTGGAAAACCCTTTGGCTACCGCCATGCTCGAGGAGTTGCGCTTCAGTTCAGGCATGAAAGTCCTGCCGGTGATTGCCTCGGAGGGCGATATACGCGCCGCGATCCAGAAGAATTACGGCGCTGCCGAATACTCGGACCATTATTCCCCATACTCCTCCGACGGCTCGCTGGAGTTTTCGACCCAGGACAGCAGCAAGCCCAATGTCTCCTTCCATCCGGAGGCCGCCGGCGCAACCCGGATCGATGACCTTGCCAGCCAGCTTGCCACAGAGGGCGACGAAATAGAACTTGCAGACGACCAGGTGGTCGAGAGCGACACCACCCTGGTCAGGCTGATCAACAAGATGATTCTCGACGCGTATCGCCAGGGCGCTTCCGACATTCACGTCGAATCCTATCCGGGCAACAAGAACATCCGCATCCGCTTCCGCAAGGACGGCGCGATGTTCAAGTATCTTGAGCTGCCTTCGAAGTTCCGCAGCGCGATGGTGTCCCGGATCAAGATCATGAGTACGCTGGACATCTCCGAGCGGCGCAAGCCCCAGGACGGCAAGATCGACTTCAGCCGCTTCGGCCCGGTCAACCTGGAATTGCGCGTCGCCACGGTGCCGACCAATAACGGCCTGGAAGATGTCGTAATGCGCCTCCTGTCGGCCACCAAAGCGCTGCAGATCGATCAACTCGGGTTCAGCGAAGACGTGCTGCGCAACCTGCAACGGATGGTGACGAAACCCCACGGCTTGTGTCTGGTTTGCGGGCCGACCGGATCGGGCAAGACCACTACCCTGCATGCCCTGCTGGGCTACATCAACACCGGAGAGCGCAAGATCTGGACCGCAGAAGACCCCATCGAGATCACCCAGGAAGGACTGCGCCAGGTTCAGGTCAATACCAAGGTCGATTGGACTTTCGCCGCAGCCATGCGCACCTTCCTGCGCGCCGACCCCGATGTCATCATGGTCGGGGAAATGCGCGACGCCGAAACCGCCAAGGTGGGCATCGAGGCGTCGCTGACCGGCCACCTGGTGTTGTCCACCCTGCATACCAACAGCGCACCGGAAAGCGTGGTGCGCCTGCTCGACTTGGGCATGGATCCCTTCAATTTCGCCGATGCCCTGCTCTTCATCCTGGCCCAGCGCCTGGTGCGGTGCCTGTGCCCGGCGTGCAAGAAGCCTTACATGCCCGGCATGACCGAGCTTGATGCCTTGTTGCGCGAATACTGCCTCGACGGATCCCTGGAGGCGGACAAGGTGCTCGTTTCCTGGCAGGAGCACTATGGCGATCCGCAGGGCAACATCATTCTCTACCGGGCATCGGGCTGTGACGAATGCGGCAATACCGGCTATCGGGGCCGGGTCGGACTGTACGAACTGCTGCTGACCGATGCGAGCGTGAGGCGTTTGATCCAGACCCGCGGCGCGGTGAGCGAAATCAAGGCCGTCGCCATTGCCGCCGGGATGCGCACACTGATCCAGAACGGCATCGAGAAAATTCTCCAGGGCGTGTCCGACATGCCCCAGGTTCGGGCCGTCTGCGGCTAGACGGCCTGAAAAACAGGCCTCGGGTTTTCAGCCGTTCCGCCCGATTTCAATGCATTATCATGCATATACCTACTCGGAGATGCAGTATCTGGGATGAAGTGTCGTATCATGTCAGACATCCCCGCTGGCCCGCACTTTTAGACACATAAATGGAAACCGCTTTCGGCGATCTTTCGGCTTGGCAGGCGATGCTTGATCGCCACGCAGAACTCTTCTCCGAGATGAGCGCCGGGTCGCGCGTGGGATTCGTCTCCCGGGCAGGCTCCGGCATCACCCCGGGAAAGCATGCGGCCGGCCTGATGGCGGCCCCTGGCGCCGGCGACATGATGGCCTGGGAGCATCAGGGGGCCGGCATGCATACCCGCCTCGAAAGCTATGCGGGTTTCCAGGATGCCCGGGTGGATCTGCTCTTCGTCGCCGAGGACGATGCGCTCGCGACCCTGCGTGAGTCTTTGAACGGCGAGGCGCTCGCGCTGATCAAGAGGCTGATCCGCAAGGGCGGCATCATGTTCTACGTGATGAAGAACAAATACCAACTGCAGGACGCCGGCTACGAAGAATTTCTCGAATCCCTGGGCCTCGCCTTTCTCGGGGCCTGCCGGTGATCTTCATGAACCCGAGCGGCGCCCCCGAGCTGGCCTGCGACCAGTGCGGCTGCCGCTGGTTCGACCGCACCGGGGGCAATGCCTGCTACGAATGCGGCGCCGAGGTCACCGCCGAAAACCTCGCCGAAATAGAACAGGCATTGACTCAATTCGCCGCGGCAAGACAAGCGGCGAAGAATTCCGGCAGCGGATTTCCCGCGCCCCCCGACCATCACTTCCACCTGGAACCATCATGACCAAACCGACTGAAAAGCTGGCCGCCTCCTTCAAGTGGGACGACCCGCTCCTCCTCGACCTGCAACTGTCCGAAGATGAGCGCATGATCCGCGATGCCGCCCAGCAGTACTGCCAGGACAAGCTCGCTCCGCGCATCCTGGAATCCTTCAGAAACGAGAAGACGGACCCGGCAATCTTCCGCGAGATGGGCGAACTGGGCCTGCTCGGTCCCACCCTTCCGGTCGAGTATGGCGGCTCCGGCTTGAACTACGTCTGCTACGGCCTGATCGCCCGCGAGGTCGAGCGCGTCGACTCGGGCTACCGCTCGATGATGAGCGTGCAGTCGTCGCTGGTCATGGTGCCCATCTACGAATTCGGCAGCGAGGAACAGCGGAAGAAATACCTGCCCAAGCTCGCCGCCGGCGAATTGATCGGCTGCTTCGGTCTGACCGAGCCCGACCACGGGTCGGACCCGGGCAGCATGGCGACGCGGGCAAAGAAGGTGGCCGGCGGTTATTCGGTGTCGGGAGCGAAAATGTGTATCACCAACTCCCCGATCGCCGATGTCTTCGTGGTCTGGGCCAAGACCGAGGACGATGTGATTCGCGGCTTCATCCTCGAACGGGGCATGAAGGGTCTGACCGCACCCGCCATCCATGGCAAGGTCGGACTGCGCGCCTCGATCACCGGTGAAATCGTAATGGACGACGTGTTCGTTCCGGAGGAGAACCTGTTGCCGAAAGTGAAGGGGCTCAAGGGTCCGTTCACCTGCCTGAACTCGGCACGCTACGGCATCGCCTGGGGTGCGCTGGGGGCAGCCGAGGACTGCTGGTTTCGGGCGCGCCAGTACGTGCTCGATCGCAAACAGTTCGGCCACCCGCTGGCGGCCAACCAGCTGATCCAGAAGAAACTGGCCGACATGCAGACGGAGATTACGCTGGCGCTGCAGGGCTGCCTGCGCCTGGGGCGGATGAAGGACGAGGGCAGCGCGTCGGTCGAGATCACCTCGATCATGAAGCGCAATTCCTGCGGCAAGTCGCTCGACGTGGCGCGCATGGCGCGCGACATGCTCGGCGGCAATGGCATCTCGGACGAGTTCGGCGTCATCCGCCACATGGTGAACCTGGAAGTGGTCAACACCTACGAGGGCACGCACGATGTCCATGCCCTGATCCTCGGCCGGGCGCAGACGGGAATCCAGGCCTTTACCCGCAGCATGAAGAATTTTCCCGGCACGGCCGTACATTGACGGCTCGGAACAGCCCGAGCCGGATGGCTTTTGCGGCGAGACCGCGGACTCAAACAACGTTGAACATTGCCTAGGAGCGAAAGATGGACTTCGGATTGACGGAAGAGCAACGGATGATGCAGCAGATGGCCAAGGATTTCGCGCACAAGGAAATCCTGCCCACCATGAAGGAAGACGAGGCGAATCACCGCTTCCGCCCGGAACTGGTGAGGAAGATGGGCGAACTGAGTTTCTTCGGTTGCGCTCTGCCCGAAGAGTATGGCGGCAACGGCTTTGGCTTTCTCGAGTCGGTCATCCTCGCCGAGCAGTTCGCCAAGGTCAGCGCCTCCTGGCGGCTGCCTTTCAACATGCAGAACATCGGCCCGGCCATCACCGTCAATAAATTTGGCAGCGAAGAGCAGAAGAAGCGCTTCATACCCAAGTGGGTCAGCGCCGAATACTTCGGCTTCTTCGCCATCACCGAGCCCAATTCCGGTTCCGACGTGGTCAGCATGCGCACCAATGCCGTCGATCGCGGCGACCATTGGGAACTCAACGGCCAGAAGATGTGGATCTCCAACGCCCACGTAGGCGACTGGGGCCTGCTCTACGCGGTCACCGACCGGGCCGCGGGCTACAAGGGACTGACCTGCTTCATCATCAACCTGAAGGACAATCCGGGTATCGTCACCGCGCCGATCGAGACCAAGCTCGGGCTGCACTGCGCTCCGACCGGCGAAATTTCCTTCTCCTCGGCCAAGATCCCCAAGGATTCCGTGCTCGGCGAAGTCGGCCAGGGATTCCAGATCTGCATGTGGCAACTCAATAACACCCGCATCAGTTGCGCCGCGGGGGGCATCGGCATCGCCGGCGCGGCCATCGAGGCGGCCATCGGCTATGCCAACGAGCGGACCCAGTTCGGCAAGAAGATCGGCTCCTACCAGATGATTCAGGCGCAGATCGCAGACATGGTCGCCGAGCACGAGGCTGCCCAACTGCTCGTGTATCGGGCCGCCTGGCTCAAGGATCAGGGCTTGCCCAATCAGCACCAGACCTCCATGGCGAAGCTGTTCTCCTCCGAATCCGCCGTCCATTGCGCCCTCGATACGATGAAGATCTTCGGCAGCTACGGTTTCTCCACCGAGTATCCGGCCGAACGCTTCCTGCGCGACGCCCAGTCCCTGCGGGTTGTCGAGGGCACCAGCAATATCCAGAAGACGATCATCGCGGGCATCTCGATGGGCGATGCGGTGAACCGTTGATTCCCTTTCCTCCAGATTGTCCGATGACATGCGCAGGTGCAGACATGAGTAAAGAAAAAGCCGGGAAGAAGCCTTTGGGCATCACCGAGTTGGTCCTGCGCGATGCGCACCAGTCCCTGCTGGCGACGCGCATGCGTCTGGACGACATGCTGCCGATCGCGGCAAAGCTCGACCAGGTGGGCTACTGGGCGCTCGAAACCTGGGGCGGGGCTACCTTCGATGCCTGCATCCGTTATCTCGGCGAAGATCCCTGGGAACGCCTCCGCGCGATGAAGAAGGCCATGCCCCATACCCCGCAGATGATGCTGTTTCGGGGACAGAATATCCTCGGTTATCGCAACTACGCCGACGACGTGGTGGAGAAGTTCGTCGAGCGCGCCGCGGTCAACGGCATCGATGTGTTCCGGGTCTTCGACGCCATGAACGATCCACGCAATCTCGAAACGGCGATCAGGGCGGTCATCAAGCAGGGCAAGCACGCCCAGGGCGCCCTGTCCTACACCGTCAGCCCGGTCCACACCATAGACAAGTGGGTCGAGCTGGGCAAGCGCCTCGAGGATATGGGTTCCCATTCCCTCTGCATCAAGGACATGGCCGGCCTGATTACGCCCTACGTGGCCTACGAGCTGGTGAGCCGTCTCAAACAGGCGGTCAAGATTCCGATCCACATGCACTGCCACGCCACCACCGGCATGTCCACGTCTGCCTGCGTCAAGGCCGTGGAAGCGGGTATCGACGCCGTGGACACCGCCATCTCCTCGATGAGCATGACCTACGGCCACTCTCCCACCGAGAGCCTGGTGGCCATACTCGACGGCACGGATCGGGCCACCGGCCTGGACCCGATTCTGCTCGCCGAGATTGCCGACTACTTCCGCGAAGTGCGCAAGAAGTATGCGGCGTTCGAAGGTTCGCTCAAGGGCATCGATGCCCGCATCATCATGGCGCAGGTTCCCGGCGGCATGCTGACCAACATGGAAAGCCAGTTGAAGGAGCAGGGCGCCAGCCACAGGATGGCCGAAGTGCTGGCCGAAATCCCCAGGGTTCGCGAGGATCTCGGTTTCGTCCCGCTGGTTACGCCCACCTCGCAAATTGTCGGCAGCCAGTCGGTCATCAACGTGCTCTCCGGCGAGCGTTACAAATCGATGACCAAGGAGACCGTTGCCGTACTCAAAGGGGAGTATGGCGCCACTTCCGCCCCGGTGAATAAGGAGCTCCAGGCCAGGGTCCTCGGCGGCGCCGCAGCCATCACCTGTCGTCCGGCGGACCTGCTGGCGCCGGAGATGGACCGGCTGACCGGCGAACTTCGCGGCATCGTCGCCGAGAAGGGCATCAGGGCCGGCGATCATGAAGTCGAGGATGTATTGACCTACGCGCTGTTTCAGCAGGTCGGCCTCAAGTTCCTGGAAAACCGCGATAACCCGGCGGCGTTCGAGCCGACGCCCGGCGCCGAGCAGGCCCCGGCCAAGCCGGCCGCCGCGGCAATCACCGGCGGCGAAATATTCACGGTCAGCGGCCGGGGGCAGAGCTTTCAGGTCCAGGTATCGACGCTCGGCGGAGCGCCCGCGGCGGCGGCCGCCGCATCGGTGGCGCTGAACGGCATTCCCGCCGCCCCGGCGCAAAAATCGGCCATGGCTTCTCCCCTGGCCGGAAATATCTGGACTGTCGAAGTTGAGTCCGGCCAGGCGGTCGAGGAAGGGGATCTTCTGTTCATCCTCGAGGCGATGAAAATGGAATACGAGGTGCGCGCCGAGAGGGCGGGAATCATTGCCGAGCTATTGGCCAAGAAAGGCGACAAGGTTGTCGTCGGACAGCCACTGCTGAACTTTGTCGGCGAGACTGGCGCCAGCCTTGCTCCGCTCGCGCCGGTCGCCGCCAGCCCTGCAGTCCGCGAAGGCGGCATCGCTGCGCCGCTGGCCGGCAATGTCTGGAAAATAGAGGTGACCCAGGGGCAGCGTGTCGAGGAAGGGGACCTGTTGATGGTTCTCGAGGCCATGAAGATGGAAAACGAGATTATCGCCACCAGGGACGGGACGGTGGCCGAACTTCTCGTTCATCAAGGCAGCAAGGTCGCGATCGGCCAAGTCCTCCTGACCCTAATCTGATATCAAGGAAGAAAAATGTCACGCAAACAAACACCCCTGCGCCCCTACTTCGAAAGAATGCCGGATATCGGCAAACCGCTCAGCGAAGCAGAACTGCGGCGCTCCAAGGAGAATCTCGATCTCGTGCGCGAACAGCAGGCGATCCTGGCAAAGGAAAACGAGAGGGTCAGGAACGCGGGGATTCCCGCCGCCAAGATTCATGAGCGGGGTGGCATGACGATCTACGACCGCCTCGACTACCTGGTCGATGAGGGCACCTGGAACCCGCTGCATACCCTCTACAATCCCCAGGACAACGAGGAGGGTTGCACCGGCGTCGTCAACGGGATCGGCAAGATCGAGGGCAAGTGGGCCGTGATCATCGGCTTCGACAACAAGGTCATGGCCGGCGCCTGGATCGCCGGGCAGTCGGAGAATATCCTCATGGTCACGGACATGGCCAAGCGCCTCAACGTGCCCCTGGTCTGGCTGACCAATTGCAGCGGCGTCAAGCTCATGGAACAGGAGACCGTCTACGCCGGTCGCCGCTCCAGCGGGGCGCCTTTCTTCCGCCACGCCGACCTCAACCATCTGGGCATTCCCATTCTCAACGGCATTTACGGAACCAACCCGGCCGGCGGCGGTTATCAGGGGATCAGCCCGACCATCCTGATCGCCCACGAGGGTGCGAACATCGCCGTGGGCGGCGCCGGCATCGTCGGCGGCATGAATCCCAAGGGACACATCGACGCCGAAGCGGCGCGTGCCCTGATCGACGCCACCAAGGGCTTCAAGGCCAAGGACCCCGGCCGGGTCGAGACTCACTTCGACAAGACCGCCTACTTCCGCGAAGTCCACGACTCGGAGAAAGGCGTGCTCGACGGCATCAAGGACTACATGCGCATGATGCCGGCTTTCGATCCGACCATGTTCCGGGTCGCCGCACCGGCAGAACCGAAGTTTCCGGCCTCCGACCTCGACCTGATACTGCCGGCGAACCAGAAGCGCACCTACGACGCCGTCCAGGTCCTGGCACGCCTTACCGACAAAAGCGAGTTCATGGAGTACCGCCCCGACTACGGTCGCGAGGTCTTCACCGGCATCGCCAAGATCGACGGCTTCCCCGTCGCCTTCATCGGCAATCGTCAGGGAGTCTTTCCCGACTATCCCGAGTATGCCAAGGGCGCCTATCCCGCCGTCGGCGGCAAGCATTACCGCCAGGGGCTGATCAAGCAGGGCGAGTTCGTCACCCTGTGCGGCCGCGACAACCTGCCGATCGTGTGGCTGCAGGACACCACCGGCATCGACGTCGGCGATCTTGCCGAGGAAGCCGAACTGCTCGCGCTGGGCCAATCCCTCGTGTACTCCATCGAGCAGACCGAACTTTCCATGATGTGCGTCGTGCTGCGCAAAGGCACGGCCGCCGCCCACTACATCATGTGCGGCCCGCAGGCCAACAACAACAATGCCTTCACCCTCGGCACGCCCTTGACCGAAATCTATGTCATGCACGGAGAGACGGCGGCGGCGGCTTCCTACGCTCGTCGCCTGGTCAAGGAAGAAGAGGCGGGCCGCGACATCAGCCCGATCCTCGACAAGATGAACCAGATGATCCAGGACTATCAGGACAAGTCGCGCCCGGCCTACTGCGCGAAGAAAGGCTTCGTGGACGAAATCGTCTCCCTGACCGATCTGCGCAAATACATCCAGGCCTTTACCGGCGCCAACTATCAGAACCCGAAGTCGATCACACCCGTCCACCAGATGCTGCTGCCCCGCATCATCAAGGGATAGCCGCTTCGCCGGACACCAATCAGAGGAGAATTCCATGAGTATAGAAGTCGCCGCCCCCATGCAAGGCAAGGTTCTGGAAATCCTGGTCAAGGTTGGCGATCGGGTGAGCTATGAGGATGAACTGATGCTCCTTGAAGCCCTGAAGATGGAAAATCCGATTTACGCCCCCGCCGATGGCAAGGTCGTCGAGATAAAGGTTTCCCTGGGCGCCACGGTCGAGGCCGAGCAGGTACTGATAGTCCTCGAGTAGCTCCGCGGCGCCTGATGAAGCCCCGGAATCGGGGCGGCTCGGGCTTGCCTGATGAATCAGAAACCTGTCGTATCGTTGAGGAAAAATAATGGAGTCATTCTGGGGTTCCGTCCAACTGATGTTCTTCGTTTATGCGCTGGCAGCCGTCGTTTCGTTCGCGGTGGCCTGGATCATCAAACTGATCTTCGCCGGCATCCGCCTGCAGGGAACTCGCGCCGGAGCGCGAGCCGAAGCGAAAGCCGGCGCGGCGGCTGAACTGGGAAATGCGGCGCTGGAAAGGAATACCTGAGCATGCCGCAGATCGAATTCCTTCAGATCTTTCAGGGGCTCGCCACCATGGTGGCGTCCGACCCGGTCATCGCCATCGCCAGGATCGCCCTGATCGCCCTCGGCATCGCCTTTGTCTACCTGGGCGCCAAGGGGACGCTCGAACCGCTCATCATGATCCCCATGGGCGTCGGCATGTCGTCGGTCAACGCGGCGGTCCTGTTTCTCTCGAAGACGGCGATGGGAACTCTTTTCGTCGATCCGATGGCGAGCGAGCCGGTCAAGCTGATGGATGTGCTGCAGATCGATTTCCTGCAGCCCATCTATACCTTCACCTTCAGCAACGGCTTGATCGCCTGCCTGATATTCCTGGGCATCGGCGTGATCACGGATGTCGGATACATGCTGATCTCCCCTTTTCGCAGCATGTTCATCGCCCTTGCCGCGGAACTGGGCACCCTGCTGACGTTCCCCATCGCCGTGGCCATGGGACTGACCTACAAGGAGGCCGCCTCGATCGCCATGGTCGGCAGCGCCGACGGCCCCATGGTCCTGTTTACCTCGCTGATGCTGGCCCGGGACATTTTCGTGCCGATCACGATCGTGGCCTATCTCTATCTGAGCCTGACCTATGCCGGCTACCCCTACCTGATCCGGCTCCTGATCCCAAAGCATCTGCGCGGGATCAAGATGGACCTCAAGGCCGTCCCGACCACTACCCGGGCGGAGAAGATGACTTTCGCCGTCATCGTCAACACCTTGCTCTGCCTGCTCTTCCCGGTGGCGGCGCCCCTGTTCATGTCCTTCTTCCTGGGGATCATCATCCGGGAATCGGGGGTGACCCAGTTCATAGACTTCATCGGCGGCCCCCTGCTCTATGGCTCCACGTTCTTCCTGGGACTGCTGCTCGGGGTGCTCTGCGAAGCCGGCACCATTCTCAATCCCAAGGTTCTGATGCTCCTGATCCTCGGCATCACGGCTCTTCTACTCTCGGGCATCGGCGGGATCATCGGGGGATATGTCGTCTATTGGATGAGCGGCCGGACCTATAACCCGGTCATCGGCATCGCCGGCGTGTCCTGTATCCCGACGACGTCCAAGGTGGCCCAGAAGGAGGTGCGCAGCGCCAACAAGTTTGCCGTGATCCTCCCCTGGGCGATGGGCGCCAACATCTGCGGCGTCATCACTTCCGCAATCATCGCGGCCATCTACGTGACCTTGTTGCGCTGAGCCGGGAAAGGGCCGTGGCGCTTCTCGACCTCGGCCCCCGCGGCGCCTGTTGATCAGGTTCGGCAGCCACCTCATCCCGCATGCTCATCACCGATCCGCTCTTTTATCTCATCGCGATTCCCGTCGTCCTGCTGACCGGCATATCGAAGACCGGAATTCCCGGCCTGTTCGGCGGCATGGCGGTGCCGATGCTGTCGCTGGTCATCCCGCCACTGCATGCGGCGGCGATCATGCTGCCGATACTCTGCTTCATCGATTTGTTCGGCCTGCGCACCTTCCGCGGCGTCTATGATCGGCGCAACATGCCGATCCTGATGAGCGGCCTGGCCATCGGCGTGGTGATCGGCATCCTGGTGTTCGGCCTGGTGCGGCAGGACTTGCTGCGCCTGGTCATCGGCGCCATCGCGATCGCCTTCGCGCTGAACAACATCTTCGGCTGGGCCAAGAAACGTCCACCGGCCAAGACCTCCTGGCCGATCGGCGTGTTCTGGTCGTCGCTGTCAGGGCTGACCAGCTTTCTCGCGCATGCCGGTGGAGCGCCGATCATGGCCTATTTGCTGCCGCTGCGCCTCGACAAGCGCGCCTATATCGGAACGATGGTGTGGTTCTTCTTCGCTTCGAATTACGCCAAGATCATCCCCTACCTCTTCCTCGGTCAGCTGGACACCAGCAACCTGGTCACGGCACTCGTGCTCTTGCCCTTCGTGCCGATCGGCGTCAGGCTCGGCGTGTTGATCCAGGGCAAGCTGAACGATGGCGTGTTCTACCAGATCAGCTACTGGGCGCTGCTCAGCATCGGCATCAAGCTGATCTACGACGGCATGACGCATCTATAGGCGCCCGATCCGCTCGGCGCTCCGGCCTCAACCGGCCTTCAGCCAGACCACCGTCCTGTCTTTGCCGCCCGATGCGACGACCGGCGGCGGTGCACAGTCCGGATCGGCCAGCGCCGCGGTCAACGCGCCGCGTATGGCCTGCTTGAGATGGACCGGACCCGGGCCGGCGGCGGCCTCGTTTTCGAGCAGGGTCGTGAATATCTTCTCCAGGGCCTGCCGGCCGCGCCGCTGCGTCTCGCCATAACCTCGAACCAGGCGCGCGCACTGGGCGATCTCCAGCGCCAAGCCGCGATCGAGCGAGGCGTAGCCGAGTCTCTTCAGGGCAGCCAGCCAGCGCTCGATCGTTGCCTCTTCCATGAGGAAGCGCGAGCTCTTTCGGCGCCAGGGCTTCAGCAGGGCGAGCAGGCGCAGCGAGAGAAAGCCGGCGATCGAACTCGTCTTGAGCCGCAAAGCGAAAGCGAGCGGCCTGCCGCGCGCCCATCTGCGCAGCGGATCTGCCAGTCCGGGCGGCAGGATGTCGGCGACTTCCACGATGCCGGGCTTCAGGTAGTCGACGATCACCACCGGCTGTCCCGTCTCGGCAAGCGCTTCGGCGCGCACCCGGGCAAAGCGCCTGCCGCGCGTCTTGAGGTCGGCGACGCGGATCACGTCCTCGTAGCTCATCCACAGAGACAGCAGCCGCGCCGCTTCGCGGGTGAGCTGGAAACCGTCGGCGCCGCCCTCCGTCTCGCGGTCGACGGCCAGGATCTGGTGCACGCGGTCGAGAAAGCGTCCGGCGTAGGCCGCATCCTGGTAGTCGAGGAGCCGGGCAACCGCCCGGTCGAGCAGCTCATGCAGCACGCCCGGAAATTCCCGATGCACCCGATCGTCCACGTTTGCCATGGCGGCGCCGGCGCCGGAGCGCAGGACCGGCCGCGCCGCTTCTCCCGCAGCCTGGGCGAAACCCAGCCGAAAACCGCGCAGGCTGGCTGCCGATGCCTTGCCGCCGCGACCGATTGCCGCCTCGCAGGCAGCCACGGACAGCGGCAGTACGCCTGAACCCGCCATGGCGCCGAAGAGTACGGCGTTGATCACCGTGCCCGCCTCCTGCGCCAGACGGAGCATGTCGAAAAGGATGGCACGCTGCGCGAGCTGCGGCGCCGCGCTGATGATCCTCTCCGCGGCGTAACGCCCGTCGCCCGGCACCATTTTCTCGGACGTGGCGTAGATGCGGTGGGTCGATGCCACCAGCGTGGTCCGGTCCGCGACCACGAAGGCGTTCTGCATGGCGCGCCCGGCTTCGACCAGTTCTGACGCCGCCATCAGGTCGATGCCGCCCGGGCTCGGGACGAGGGCCATCACCGGCAGCCGGCCCGTCGATGGCGCAGGAAAGATCTCGACGTAATAGGTTGTCGCGCCGGTGCGCTGCGAGACTCCGGGGATGGATGTGCTCTGCACGGTGAATCCTTCGTGGATCGCGGCATCGACCAGCCAGTCGGCCAGCATGCCGCCGCCCTCGCCGCCCAGGGCGGCGACGAGGATGGTGAAGGGGCGCACGGCTTGCTCGTTCATTCCTGCGCTTCCCGTATCCTGCCGCGACCGGCCAGGGCGGCGATCACCTTGAGCCTAAGGCCATGGGCGATCCGGTCCCACCAACCCGGGTTCTGGATCACTTCGCTGCGGTAGAAGGAGGGGCAAAGCGCCGCCGCGTGCGCCGCCTCGCCGCACAGGCCGCAGCCGACGCAGCCGCCGTTGATCGTCGTCACCGGTTCGGTGCGCAAAGGCTCGGGATTTTCCTTGATGGTCAACGCCGGACAACCCGAGAGCCGGATGCAGGAACGGTCCCCGGTGCACATGTCCTCATCGATGCCGAAGCGGGTGCGGACGACGCGCTCGCCGGCCTTGAGCTTGGCGGCAATGATCGGACGGGTGCGGCGGCTCCGCTCGAGCATGCATTCGCCGTCGGCGATGATCACCTTGAGCCCTTTCACCTTCGTGCCCAGGGCAAGGCGCAGCGCATCTGCGACTTTGCCGACCCTGTAGTCGTCGACGCGCATCAGCCATTTCACGCCCAGGGCGCGCAGCGTGCTCTCGATGTTGATCGGGCTGCCTTCCCTGGCCGTCAGGCCGGGCGTGGACGGAAGGTTCTGCGTGCCGGTCGCCGAGGTGTAGCCGTTCTCCATGATGATCAGGACGCCATCGTCGTTCCTGAACAGCGCATTGGCAACACCCGACGACAAGCCGTTGTGCCAGAAGCCGCCGTCGCCCATCACCGTGACCACGCGTTTGCCGAAGTTGGGACTGATGCCGGCGGCCGCGGCGAGCGAGAGGCCGTAACCGAGTACGGTGTTGCCGAGGTTGAAGGGCGGCAGCGTCGAGAAGGTATGGCAGCCGATGTCCGAACTGATGTGAATGCCGCCCTGTTCTTTGTCAACCAGCTTCAAGGCCGAGAACACCGGCCGCTCGGGGCAGCCGATGCAAAAACCCGGAGGGCGCACCGGCACCGGGCTGCCGAGAAGTTCCGCAGCGCGGCTCCGGGCCCGAACGACGCCTTCGAGGACCGCTTCGACGCGCTCGGGATCGACCCCGTCGGGCAGCGCCAGATTGAGAAAGCGGCCGATGCCGCCCAGCACGACCTCGGCGGTATATTCTCCGGCCATGGGCAGGAGGTCCTTGCCGAGAACCTGAGGGCCGTTGATGTCGGCACGGCGCAGGATGGAATTGATGTTCTCCTCGAGGTGGGCCGGCTGGCCTTCCTCGACGATCAGGACGGCGCGCTTGGCGGAACAGAACCGGCTCACCTCATCCGGGATCAGCGGATAGGTGACGTTGAGCACATAGAGCGGGACCCTGCTATCGCCGTAGACATCGGCAAGTCCCAGCTGCTGCAGCGCCCGTATCACGGTGTTGTACAGTCCGCCTTGCAGGATGATTCCTATCCCGGACAGTTCGCCCGGAAAGAATTCGTTGAGCTTGTTATCGCGGATGAACTTCAGCGCTTCCGGCATGCGCACCTCGATCTTGTGCTTTTCCTGCGAATAATTCGCGGGCGGCAAGGGAATGCGCGCGATATTGAAGGCAGGCTTGCCGATCGGGTTCAGGCGCGAAAACGTCGGCTTCAGGTTGTCCCGGCACTCGAAGCTGCCATGGACATGGCAGGCGCGGATGCGCAGTTCGAGCATCACCGGGGTGTTGCTGGCCTCGGACAACTCGAAACCCTGCTCGACCATGCGCACGATCATCGGCAGGTTGGGCCGCGGGTCGAGCAGCCACATCTGCGACTTCAGGGCGAAGGAATGGCTGCGCTCCTGAATGATGGAAGCGCCTTCGCCGTAATCCTCGCCGAGAATGATCAGCGCCCCGCCAATGACGCCGGCCGAGGAAAGATTGGACAGGGCGTCCGACGCGACATTGGTGCCGACCACCGACTTCCAGGTCGCCGCTCCCCGCAAGGGGTAATTGATCGAGGCGCCGAGCATGGCCGCAGCCCCCGCCTCGTTGCCGCAGGCTTCGAAGTGCACGCCCAGTTCGCGGAGCACGTCCTCCGCATCCGCCAGGACATCCATGAGATGCGAGACCGGCGCGCCCTGGTAGCCGCCGACATAGGATACGCC
The DNA here is from genome assembly GCA_903904605.1 of uncultured Sterolibacterium sp. Taxonomy (GTDB): domain Bacteria; phylum Pseudomonadota; class Gammaproteobacteria; order Burkholderiales; family Rhodocyclaceae; genus CAIYYX01. The sequence continues at coordinate 2,556 of CAIVDC010000027.1, read as the reverse complement.
GGACTGCAGCAGCGCCTTGGTGACGGCGAGTATGCCCTCGCCGGTGAAGGTCTGGCCCTGGCCCAGGCGCAGCTTATCGACTTCGGTCTTGAACGATCTTTCCATGGCGGCTAGCTGCCTGTCACATTCGATTCGGCCATAAAGCGCCGCGCTGTACCTTCGTACCTGCGTTTCGCGACCTTTCGATCATTGCGGCAATGGCGATTGCATTTCATGGGCTTTCTTTCGGGGGCGACTACCGACGTGAAGACTACGCGAGACGCTTCATCAGATCACCTTGGCCTAGGCCGGGCGCGATTCCGTTTTGGTTGCGCCGGGACAGACCATCAGAGTATAGCTTGAAGTATAAATAATATGGTACCAACCGGATTGCTCGGCGGGCCGATGTCAGCGATGGCCATTGACCTTCGACAACCGCCACCGGCGCGAACGAGGCAGCACTGGCGGATCGGGAAGCCTGCAATGCGCGGTCGGCGGGCCCGGTTCGATCGGTCTGATCGTGAGAGCGATGGGGTGCGGGGAGCGGCAATCCTAGCTATTCATCAGCCGCCGACGATCAGTCGAATCGAGCGCCGTTGCGCGCTTATCGCGGATGTCAGCGCGCTGCCCGGTTCGCGACGGTCGCCGTTCGAATCCGCCGCGCCGCGTTCAGGCCGTGCGGAATTTCGCCCTCAAGAGTCCATATGCCGAGCCGGCTCGCGGTCTCCGGCCAGCTTCTGGATGAAGGCGACGTTCTTCGCCAGCGATGCCTCGATGTGGGAGATCTGCTCGGCTGAGAGGTGGCGGTACTTGCCCTGCGCCTCGAGGTACTCGGCCAGCGGCCGTGCGTTGTCGAGCGGCCGGCTCAGGGCGAGGCCTGCTTCCGGGGTGAACTCCCAGAGCATGACGAAGTTGGTCTCCACCGCCTTCCGCGCCACCTCGATGTTGTCCTGCGAGGGGAAACGCCAACCGGTGGTGCACGGCGAGTAGATGTGCAAGTAGGCGAAGCCATGTTTGGAAGCCTCGATGGCGCGGTCGAGCTTGGCGTAGAGATCTTCCATGAAACCCGTCGAGGCGGTGGCGACGTAGGCGCAGTTGTGCATCATCATCAAGACCGGCATGTTCTTGGCGTCCTGGCTCTTGCCCTGGCCGCGCTCGCCGACCGGCGTGGTCGAAGTCCAGGCGCCGTAGGGGGTGCAGGAGGACCGCTGCATGCCGGTGTTCATGTAGCCTTCGTTGTCGACGCAGATGAACAGGATTTCCTCGCCGCGCTCGGCGGCGCCTGAGAGCGACTGGAAGCCGACGTCGGAGGTGCCGCCGTCGCCGGCCAGGGCCATCGCCGTGACGTCACGACCCAGGCGCTTGTAGTGGCGCTTGATGCCGGTGAGCATCGAGGCGGTGTTGGTGAGCAGCGGATGGAAGACCGGAACCTTGGTGCCGGTAAGGCCGTTGTAGCCGACCGCGCCCATGCCCGGAATGCAGCCGGGCGGCGTCGCCAGTACGGTCTCGGGACCGACTCGGCGCAGCGCATGGCGCATGATCAGCTCGGTGTTGCAGCCCTGGCAGCCGGACAGGCCGGGCACGAAGAGGTCCTCGAGGTCGCCGACCTCGTTGTAGATGCGGGCGCTGGTGATGAATTGCAGCGCCCCCTGGTCGCAGGCGGTGACGCAGGCGGGCGTGCCCTCGGCAAGGCACATGTCGCACTTGACGACGTGGCCGGCGCGAACGTTGTGCACGATGCCGCCGTAGGCGCAGCCGACGGTGCACAGCAGGCAGTTCACGCACTTCGCTCCGTCCCAACCGATGAGGCCGGAGTCCTCGTCCTTGGCCAGGGCCGCCGCGGGGCAAACGGAGACGCACTTGGGGTCGCCGCACTGGCGGCACATGGCCAGTTCGAAGCCCGTGTCGGAAGCAACGATCTGGATGCGCGAATCGCCGGGACTGTCGCTGCCCTTGCCCGCGGCGCAGGCCGTCATGCAGTCGTTGCAGCCGTTGCAGCGTTCCGGCTTGAAGGCAATGGTGGCGTAAGCGGACATGACTTTATCTCCAGAGCTTCGACATCAACTGCCGCGCAGTCTTCTGTGGCTCGGCGATGAACTGTTCCCGGACCGAAGACAGATCGGTGCGGCGCAGGATCAGCTGCCACATGATGCCGGCGTCGAAGGGCCGGTTGATGCCGAAGATGCCGGTCAGGCGGCTGTCCTTCATGACGATCTTCAGATAGTCGTGTCCGCTGCTTTCCTGCAGCACGACGTCCCCGTCCTTCTGGCTGCCGACGGAGAGCGCCTGCTGGCCGAAAAAGGCGTAGGTGTTGAGCGGGACGCTGAATCCCTCGAAGAAGTCCGGGATGCCGGTGAGCGCCACGCGGCCTTGCCGCTCGATCGTGGCGCGGTTGCCTTGCGGAAAGAGCTCGGAGGCGGTGCGACCGATGATGTCTGCCGCCTTCGAGCGTACGAAGCGTTCAAATACGGGATTGACGTACAGGAACCGTAAGTCGTTCGGCTGTCCTTCGACGTCGCAGATGACCTCTGCCAGATAGATGGCCACTGGGCTCGTTTCAAAAAGCTCCCTATAACT
>CAIVDC010000026.1 GCA_903904605.1 uncultured Sterolibacterium sp. | reverse complement strand
GCCGGCCCGGTGCGGAAGATTTGCCGGACCTGTCCCTGCCGGTGGCTAGTGCCGGGCATTATTGACCAGCACATCCTCGAAGGTCTTGGTCCATTTATCCTGCATGTCCAGAGCCCGGTCGGGGTCGATGAACTTCATCGGGACCTTGCTGAAAGGCGATTCGAACTTCCTGCTGGTCACGACATAGTCCAGACTGGCCAACTGCTGCTGGCCTTCGCTCAGCATGTAGTCGTAGAACAGGAGGGCAGCATTGGGGTGCGGCGCCTTCTTGAGCATGGCGATGGTGCTGAATTGCGCAATCAGAGGCTGCAGGATGTGGTTCTCGATGGGGGCGCCCTTCTTTTTCATCTGCTCGGCATTCCAGCTGTAGGCCGACAAGGCCAGCGGCGTGTCGCCCGAGGCGACCAGCGCGCCCATCAGCGAATGGCCCTTGCGGAAGGTCATGCCGTTGGTGGCAACGATATCGGTGAACAGCTTGCGTCCCTGCTGCTCGCCCATTGCCTCGATCAGGGAACCGAACCAGCCGTAGTCATTGGCTTCGATCACCATGCGATTCTTCCATTTCGGATCGAGCAGGTCGTGATAGGTCTTGGGCAGGTCTTCCTTTTTGATCTGCCGGGTGTTGTAGGCAGCGGTGAAGACGTCAATGGTGATGCCGACCCATTCCTTGTGGGCGGGGCTGGCCTGTGGAATCAGGTCGGAGAGATAAGGCGACCAGACCGCCTGTTCCAGTTTCTCGCGATGCAGCGCCTCGTTCTCCGGCGCATTGTTGTGCACGATGTCGACGTCGTAGCGCGAACCGCGGGCTTCGCTGACCACGCGTTGCAGCACGGCTTCCGAGCCGGCGCGCCACGATTTGATCTTGATCCCGTATTTCTTGCTGAATGCCGCCATCACGATGGTCAGACTCGGATAGACGTGATAGACCGACAATTCGCCTTCCTTCTGCGCCGCCGCGACCAGGCGCTCGTGACGGTCGGCGCCCTGATACAGGGCCATGGCGTTCGCCGCAACGGGACTCTTGTCGGGCTCGGCGGCCGTCGAAAAGGCGGGGCGGACCGCCAGCAGCAACAACGCAGCATACCTCAGCAAAGACGTTTTCATGCATGTCTCCTTGTCGTTTTGGGTGGCACCGAACCGGTGCCTTCTTCGCGGCGGCTATCGTGTCATCGAACGCAACACCTTTCGCCGCAGGAATTCGAAATTGATGCTGTATTGCTCAGGCCTGGTTATGTCCTCATGGAGTTCCCTGACCACTTCGGGCGGGAACACCTCGCCGATGCCGCCGGCCGCTTCGGCCAGGAGCTGGATCCGGCAGGCGCTGTCGAGCATGATCGCCAGGATGGTCGACTCCTCCACGCTCGTTCCGACGATGGCGACGCCGTGATTCTTCATCAGCACGGCCTTGGCCGCGCCCAGGGCCCGCGCCACGCCGGCACCCAGCGCCTGATTGCGGATCAGGTTGATGGTGTCGCGATAATACGGCAAGCCGTCCGAAAACGCAGCGGCGGGCTGGCTGATCGGACTCAGCGCCCGGCCGGTGGCGGAAAGGGCGACCGCGTGGACCGGATGGGCGTGGATCACGCTCATCACCTCCGGGCGCGCCTTGAAGATCTCCGAATGGATGAACACTTCGCTGTGGCGCCGTCCGCCGCCGCCGACCTTTTTGCCCTCGAGATTGCAGGTGACGATGTTCTCCAGGGTGATTTCATCGAAGCCGTAGCTGTGGGGCTTCATCAAGAACAGCGAGGGGTCGCCGGGCACCCGCAGGGAGACGTGGCCGCGGGTCAGGTCGCCCATTCCCTCCGCCTCGAGAATCCGCCCGGCGTCGATGATCTTCTGCTTGGCTTCGTCTTGGGTCATGATGCTTCCTGATTAGCCCTTGGGGATATTGAACTGCGACATCTTCACCTCGACCCCGTTCCTGCGCGTCGCTTCCTCATAGAGCCGCGCGATCTTCGGCGACTGGTCCTCGTACTCGATCTGTGCGCCGCCTTCCTTGACGCTGGTCGACACGCCGCCGAACAGCGATTTGCGCTTGCTTTCGGTGAAGGGGTAGCGCGAGCTGCCGAAGGCGGTGGCCAGATAGCGTGCCGGCGTCTTGCCGGTATTGAAGTGCTGGTGAAACATCTGATCGGGTGGGGCGAAGACCATGCCGTGCTTCCAGTCGACGCGCACGAAATCCTCCTCGCCCTGATACCAGAGCAGCGAGTAGCCCAGGCCGGTCACGCACATGACGTGAAAGTCGGCGGCGTGGCGGTGGCCCTTCTTGTAGGTGCCGACCGGCATTTCCGAAATATGCGCATGCATCGTGCCGTCGGCGAGAACGAACATGATGTTCTTGCCGCCGGCGCCGCGCTCGGCCCAGTCCTTCAGTTCGATCGCGTTCAAGTCGGGGACGAAGTTGGTTTCCCACAAATGATTGCCGGGCCGGACCGGGATGAAGTCGCCTTCGCCGCTGAAGTACTTGTCGCCGCCCATGCGCTCGCCGAAATTCCAGGGATTGGCGAAGATGAACTCGGTATTGTGGAACATGTTCAGCACGGCCGGCAGGCTGGTCGTGCACACGATCCGGGCGGCGTCGGTGCCGCTGCCGTTGAAGTGGCGGTATTCGGTATTCAGCGGGATGGCGAAGAGGCTGCCGGGGCCCCATTCGAAGCTGTGCCGGCGGCCGTCGCTGGCGACGATCGAGGTGCTGCCGCGCCCGGCCAGGACATAGATCACTTCTTCGTAGAGATGGCGCTGCGGCGCCGTCGCCTTGCCCGGCGCCATCTCCAGCACGAACATCGAGATGAAATCGCCGCGCCCCTTGAGATGGACGGCGGCGCCATTCACCTCGTAGCGAGCCCAGGGCCGGGCTTCGACTGCGAACAGATCGACGCCGAAACCTTCGACGACGGGGAGGCCTTCCTGCGCCACCCACTCGAGGTAGGGGTCGCGATTCAGATTGGGCTTTGTTGCATCATTCATTCATTTCTCCTCTCAAAATACCCGGCCTCAGCGGCCCGCCGGGAACAGCAGCGACTTGATCACGATCGGCACCACATTGGCCGGCTCCACCGGCCTGCCGATATCGACATAATCCAGTTCCTGCAGCTTCACGCCGTCGATCGAGATCACCGGCCGCGCGACCTGCAGTTCATCGCTCAGTATATGCCCGAGCGTTTTGCCGACGTCGCCGTCCACCATCAGGATCAGCGGCGCCGCGCCGGCATCGTCGAGCGCGATGGCCAGTCCTTCGGCCAGGCTGCGCAGGCGCAGGTAGTGCGGATCGCCGTGCCAGGGTATGGCCAGCGCGACGCTCTGCCCCGTTGTCAGATCGGCGCGCTGCAAGGCCGCGCGGACTTCGTGCGCCACGTCGGCGGAAGAAAACGCGGCGTTCTCGGCCAGGGCGGGAAACACCACCGGAACGTTGTGCAGGGGCAGGCCGGCGTTCGCCGAAATGTGTATGGTCTTGCCGCTGACCTGCACCGTGAATTGCGAGGCGCCGATCACCGTGGCGCGGATGCCGTGGCCCGGGTCGCGAAGCTCGGCGGCGATGCGCCCGCTGCTGAAGGCGTCGGCGATTTTCTCGGCCAGCGGTTTGGCGATGTCGCCGTAGCTCAGCGTCTCGCGTCCGAACAGGTATTCGGAAACGCCGCCGGAGAACGTCACCAGGTGCGGCCGGACGCCCATCTCGAGCGGTTCGGTGAGGAGCAGGGCCTGGGCCAGTGCGCCAGGCGCTTCGCCGCGGATGAAGGCGATCACGACTTCGGCCAGGGCCTCGGTGATGCGCGCGATGTCCGCGGCGACGGGCGTTTCGCCCAGCCGCAGCGCGAGGCCCAGGCTGTCCGCGGTCAGCCGCGCCGATTCGTCCAGGCGCGTCAGGACGCCGTCGGCATCCTGCACCAGCAGCCGGCCGCCGACCGCCACGGCGCAGGTCGCGCGCACTTCGCCCTTCTGCAGCAGGGCGAACTTGGTCGTGCCGCCGCCGACGTCGACGTTCAGGACCGTGCGGTGGGTGAGGCGCGACAGCGCCGCCGCACCTGAACCATGGGCGGCGAGCGTGCATTCCAGGTGATGGCCGGCCGAGGCGCAGACGAACTTGCCGGATTCCGCGGCGAACAGCTGGGCGATGGCTTGCGCGTTGCTGCGCTTGATCGCCTCGCCGGTGAGGATCACCGCGCCGCTGTCGATCGCCTCGCGCGCCAGGTCCGCGGCCCGGTAGGCGCCGTCGATGAAGTCCTTCAGCCGTGCCGCGTCGATCGAGTTGTCGGGCAGGAAGGGCGTGAGCAGGATCGGGGACTTCCACAGGATCTTGCGGTCGACCACCAGATAGCTGGACGAGAGCAGCTGGGTCTTGCGCTGCAGATGGACGCGGGCGAACATCAGGTGCGAGGTCGAACTGCCGATGTCGATGCCGACCGTGGTCAGTTCGACGTTGTCGCTCTTCCAGAAGAATTCCGCGAGAGCGCTCTTCTCCGCTTCGGAGTAATCGTGGAAATGGTCCGCGCCGTCGTCATGGCAGACGACGGGCGCGGCGGGATGAGTGATCCTTGGCAGACCAGTGTCAATCATCCCCTGGCCGCCCCGCTCATTTCAGCAGGTAGCCGAACTTTTCCAACGTTTTCCTGGCCAGCTCGGGGCTCGGCGTGTTGACCTTCGGGAACTTGTCGCGCCAGGCGAAGGGGCGGCAGGCGTCGATGATCGCGCGCGAGTTGGTGTTGTCGCCCTTGTCCTTCTGCTCCGGGGAGATGCGCGGGTCGAGCGGCGTGCTCCAGGTTCCGGTGATGATGTCGATGGAAGTCGCCGGGTCGGAGCGGGTCAGCAGCGCCCACATCAGTTCCTCCAGGTTGGACACGTCGATGTCGTCGTCGACCACGACCACGTACTTGCCCGCATAGGCGCCGGCGTGGCACATCGCGGCCACGTGGCCGGCCTGTTTGGAGTGGCCGCCGTAGCGCTGCTTGATCGAGACGCCGAGCAGCATGCGCGAGCCGCCCACCTCGTGGGCCCAGACCGCGGTCACGTCGGGCACGCCGGCCGCCGCGATGTTCTTGCGGATCAGGGCCGAGCGGGTGATGGCGCGGTAGCGCGCCTGCTCTTCCGGCGGGCGCTGGGGCGGGCAGCCGAGAATGATCGGGTTGTTGCGGTGGTAGATGGCCTTGATGTCGAGCACGGGCTCCTCGCGGATGTCACTGCCGTAGTAGCCGGTCCACTCGCCGAAAGGCCCTTCCAGCCTGCGCTTGCCGGGTTGCACGAAGCCTTCGATGACGATCTCGGCATTGGCCGGAATGGGCAGCCCGGTGACCGGACCCTTGATCACCTTGACAGCCTTGCCGCGCAGTCCGCCGGCGATGTCCAGTTCGCACACGCCGTAGGGCATTTCGCTGCAGGCGACGAGGAACTGCAGGGGATCGCCGCCGAGGACGATGGCGACCGGCATCGGCAGGTTGCGCGCCTCGTACTTGTCGCGATGGATGCGCCCGTGCTTGCCCGGCGACATGTAGAAGCCCAGCGTGTTCTTGTCGTGGATCATGACCCGGTAGGTGCCCACGTTGATCCAGTTCTCCTCGGGGTCGCGGGTGATGTTGTAGCTGCCCGTGCCGATGTAGCGCCCGCCGTCGCCCTCGTGCCAGAGCGGAACGGGAAATTTGGTCACGTCGATGGCGTCGCCCGTGAGCACGTTCTCCATCACCGGGCCGGTCTCGACGAACTCGTGGGGAATGGGCTTCAGTTCCCGCATGTAGTTTTCGAGGAAGGCTTCGGAGAGTTGCAGCTTGGTGAAATTCAGGGGAAAGCCCAGGGTGAAGTTCTTGCGCCGGCCGCCGAAGAAGTTGGTCATGATGCGGTAGTCCTTGTGGCAACCCGGCACGTCCTCGAAGAGCACGCAAGGCGCGTCCTCGTCGTGCTGGACGAGTTCGGCGGCCATGCCGATCTCCTCCTGCCAGGTGGCGCCCTTGACGACCCGGAGTTCGCCCAGCTTGTCGGTTTCCGCAAGCCATTCGCGCAGGTCTTCGTAGGGGATCTTGAAGCCCAGGGCCTCGCGCTGGCTCTTCTCCTCGTCCGCCGAAAACTGCCCCATGGGGCTGCCCATGGCATCGATGTCCTTCTCGTTCACGCCCATTCTGCTCTCCTTATAAGTCGCGCATCTCAACGCCGTTCGATCCGCCGCTCGGACCTTCCAGGGAGTGGAATGCTAGCATCGAACATTCTTCAGGATAACCGCTGCAATTGACAAAAGCATCCACGATATGGACTGGGACCGGGCTCGCTCAAGGGTGAGCCGTTTCCTCGATATAGGGTTCCAGGTTCTCCAGTTCGGCCCGGATCATCGCGGCCAGCTCCTTTTGCCGCTCGCGGGTCATCCGGCTGGATATCGCGCCGATGCTGATGGCCAGCACGGGCTCCTCGGAGCGGGAACGGATCGGCAGGCCGACCGAGGTGCTGCCCGGGGTGACCTGGGCGTCGTTCAGGGCGAAGCCCAGGTCCCGGCAGCGTTTCAGGAGCTTCAGCACGAGCGGGACCGTCAGGCTGTTGTAGGCGGGCAAGCGCAGGGCGTTGGCGGCGACGATTTCCTGCTGGGTTTCCTCGGGCAGTTTCATCAGCAACGCCAGGCCTCCGGCGCCCACGCCCAGCGGCCGGCGCGTGCCGACGTCGAGGGTGAAGGTCTTGATCGGAAAGACCCCTTCGACCCGGTCGATGCAGACGGAATCGGCGCCGCTGCGGATCGAGAGAAAGACCGTGTCGCCCGACTTCTCGGCGAGGCGCAGCAGCGAAGGCCGGCAGATATCCCTCAGGTTGAAGCTCGACGAGGCGGCCAGTCCGAGTTCGAAGATGAGGTGGCCGAGAAAGTAGCGGCGCGTCTCCGGATTCTGGCTGACCAGGCCCTCGGCCATCAGGCATTTCAGGATGCGATGCGCGGTCGGCCGTTCGAGCTTGGCCTGCTTCGAGACGTCCACCAGGCGAAATCCGACGCTGTTGCGCGAGGCGATGATGCGCAGCACGTGGGCGGCCCGCTCGATGCTCTGGGTGCCGGCGCCGGATTTGTTTTTCTCCATGGAAGCAGGTCTGCCTTGATGATCCATATTGTGGAAGTTTAATCCCTAAAATTGCCTTGTCAAGAGTTGTTTGTTCCGCCATTGCTTGCTAAAGTACGCCTCCATGTCGAGCTATCCAGTGGCTCTGAGAGGTTTTACCAGCGCCTGCCAGAATGCTGAAATGAAGTCCAGAGTATGGACTGGCAATGGCGATATATCGATACCGGTGGCTTGTTCGGGAGACTAAGATGAAGCGCTTGATTGTCGGCATCACCGGTGCGACGGGGGTCATCTTCGGCGTCCGTCTGCTCGAGGCCCTGAAGAATACGGAAGTCGAGACCCATCTGGTTCTCAGCAAGTGGGCGATCCAGACCATCGAACACGAAACCACCTATACCGTGAAGCAGGTCCGGGCCCTGGCCAGCTTCGACCATGCCGAGGGCAATATGGGTGCGTCCGTCTCGTCCGGGTCGTTCGTCACGGAAGGCATGGTCATCATTCCCTGTTCGATGCGCAGTCTCGCGGCGATCGCCCACGGCACCGGCGATCACCTGGTGCACCGCGCCGCCGACGTGATTCTCAAGGAACGGCGCCGGCTCGTGCTGGTGACGCGGGAAATGCCGCTGTCCGACCTGCATCTGGAAAACATGCTGAAGCTGTCGCGGATGGGCGTGACGATCATGCCGCCGATGCCCGCTTTCTACAACCATCCGGAATCGCTCGATGACATGGTCGATCATATCGTCGCCCGGGTCCTCGACCAGTTCGGGATCTCGGTCGATTTCGCGCGGCGCTGGGAAGGCAAGATGCGCAGCAAGAAGGTCGCGCAGCTCCAGTCGGCGCAGGAAGCGCCCAACACTTAACACTCAACTGAAGACCACGGAGGATGAAAAATGACTAGTTCGAAAAAGGATGTCACGAGCCTGCGCTCGACGCTTGATTGGTTCCGCACCAAGGGCTACCTGGTCGAAACCGACAAGGAGGTCAATCCCGACCTCGAGATCACCGGCCTGCAGAAAATCTTCGACGGCAGCCTGCCGATGTTGTTCAACAACGTCAAGGGCAAGCCGCACGCCCGCGCGATCACCAACCTGTTCGGCGACATCCGGGTCATCGAGGACATGTTCGACTGGAAGGATTCGCTCGACCGCGTCAAGAAGGTGGCGCGCGCCATCGACCATCCGCTGAAGTCGGTGATCATCGACCAGAAGGATGCGCCGGTGCAGGAGGACGTCATCACCGAGAACATCGACGTCAACAAGTGGCTGACCGCCATCCGCCACACGCCGCTGGAAACCGAACTGACCATAGGCTCGGGCATTTCCTGCGTCATCGGCGACTACTTCGACGGCGGCAGCCACATCGGCTACAACCGCATGAACTTCCGCTGGGGCGACGTCGGCACTTTCCAGATTTCCCCCGGTTCCCACATGTGGCAGGTGATGACCGAGCATTACAAGGACGAGCAGCCGATTCCGCTCACCATGTGCTTCGGCGTTCCCCCGGCCTGCACCTACGTCGCCGGTTCAGGCTTCGACTATGCGATCCTGCCCAAGGGCTGCGACGAAATCGGCATCGCCGGCGCCATCCAGGGTTCGCCGATCCGTCTGGTCAAGTGCCGCACCATCGACGCCTACACCCTGGCCGATGCCGAATACGTGCTCGAAGGCTACCTGCACCCGCGCGACAAGCGCTACGAGACCGCCGAGTCCGAGGCGGCCGATGTCCAGGGGCGTTTTCACTTCCACCCGGAGTGGGCCGGCTACATGGGCAAGG
>CAIVDC010000025.1 GCA_903904605.1 uncultured Sterolibacterium sp. | reverse complement strand
TGCGTGGGCCTCCGACAGCGCGCCGCCGAACACCGTGAAGTCCTGGGACTAGACGAATACCATGCGGCCGTTGATGGTGCCATAGCCGGTCACCACGCCGTCGCCCGGAACTTTTTGTTCGCCCATGCCGAAGTCGCTGCAGCGATGCTCGACGAACATGTCCCACTCCTCGAAGGTGCCGGAGTCGAGCAGCAGTTCGATGCGTTCGCGGGCGGACAGCTTGCCCTTGGCGTGCTGCGCCGCGATGCGCTGCGCGCCGCCGCCCGCCCTGGCCTGTTCGCGCTTTTCTTCGAGCTGCCGGATGATGGTGTGCATGGATAAGCTCCCTCGAGACCGATACCGTTTTAGAGACTTGAGTGGTTCAAATACCCCAGCAGCCGGTTCGCGGCGGCGGCCGGAGCGATCGTGCCGCTTTCGACGGCGACGGAGAGTTCCGGCAAGGCCGCGCGGACGGCCGGGTGGCTTTTGAAGCGGCTGGCGAGACCGGCTTCGATCAGCGTCCACATCCAGGCCAGCGCCTGGCGACGGCGCTTGGCCTCGAACTCGCCTGAGGCCTGCTGGGTCTCGCGAAACTTCTCGATCAGCCGCCAGAAGCCGTCGATCCCCTGGTTCCGGGCGGCGCTGAGCGCCAGCACCGGCGGCCGCCAGGACTTCGAGCCCGGGCGGAGCAGGGAAAGCGCGCCGCGCATCTGTGCGCAGGCCAGTTCGGCGGCCGCGGGATCGATATCGGCCTTGTTCACCACGACGATGTCGGCCAGTTCGACGATGCCCTTCTTGATCGCCTGCAGTTCGTCGCCGGCATTGGGCAGCTGCAGCAGCACGAAGACGTCCGACATGCCGGCCACCGCCGTCTCGCTCTGGCCGACGCCGACTGTCTCGACGATGATCACGTCGAAGCCCGCGGCTTCGCACAGCAGCATCGCTTCGCGCGTTTTCCCGGCGACGCCGCCCAGGGCGCCGCTGGCGGGAGTCGGCCGGATGAAGGCTTCCGCGCGCAGGGAGAGCCTCTCCATGCGCGTCTTGTCGCCGAGGATGGAGCCGCCCGAACGCGACGAAGAGGGGTCGACCGCGAGCACCGCGACGCGGTGGCCTTGTTCGATCAGATGCATCCCCAGGGCTTCGATGAAGGTCGATTTGCCCACGCCCGGGACGCCCGAGACGCCCATCCGCAGCGACTTGCCGGCGCAGGGCAGGACTGCCTCGAGCAGCTGCAGCGCGCGCTCGGCATGATCGGGGCGGGTCGACTCGACCAGGGTGATCGCCTTGGCCAGGTCGCGGCGGCTACCGGCGAGCACGCCCGCGACCAGCGTCGCATCAGTCATGTCTCAGACGCTGGCCGGCAGGTGGGCGGCGCGGATGGCGCGCAACACTTCGTGGGCGCATCGAGGTATCGGCGTGCCCGGTCCGAAGATGCCGCGGGCTCCGGCGGCGTAGAGAAAAGCATGGTCCTGCGCCGGCACCACGCCGCCGACGAAGACCACGATGTCGGTCGCGCCCTGTGCCGCCAGGGCCTTGACCAGGGCGGGCACCAGGGTCTTGTGGCCGGCCGCGAGGGTGGACACGCCGATCGCATGGACGTCATTTTCCACGGCCTGGCGCGCGGCTTCTTCCGGCGTCTGGAACAGCGGGCCGATGTCGAC
>CAIVDC010000024.1 GCA_903904605.1 uncultured Sterolibacterium sp. | reverse complement strand
TGCGCCATCTTGCCGCCGACGGCGGGCGACTTGTCGACCAGATAGACCCTGAAGCCGGCATCGGCGAGATCGAGCGAGGCCTGTATACCGCTCATCCCGCCACCGACCACCAGCACGTCGCCGAGCGTATCTTTTTTCGGAGCGTTCGCGATCAGTCCTGCAAGGGGCATGTTGTTCAATTGTGATCTACCCGGTTGGTCATTCGGCTAAATGATTTCCTGGACAATCTCGGTGATGTCCTTGATCTCCATCGCCTGCCCCTCGGGCAGGCCGAGGCTGCTGTCGGTGAAGTTGGTGATGCAGTACGGACAGGCCGTCACCATCACCTGGGCACCGACATCGACGGCCTGTTTCAGTCTGATATCGGAGAACCTTTCCGCCTTGGGCGTTTCCATCCAGATCCGGCCGCCCCCGCCGCCGCAGCACAGGCTGTTCTCGTGATGATCCTGCATCTCGACGAATTCGCCGCCGGGCACCCGCTTCAAGACGTCGCGCGGCGCATCGAAGATCTTGTTGTGCCGGCCCAGATAGCACGGGTCATGGTAGGTGATCTTCTGTCCGTAATCCCTGACCGGTTTCAATCGGCCGGTCGCAAACAGTTCCGACAAATACTCGGAAATGTGGATGACCTCGAAGTGCACGTTGAACTCCGGATACTCGTTCTTGAAAGTGTGGTAACAGTGCGGCGAGGACACCAGGATCTTCTTCACCCCATGCTCGATGAAGGTCTTGATGTTTTGCCGGGCCAGGTGCTTGAACAGTGCCTCGTTGCCGGTCTTCCGGATGCTCTCGCCGCAGCAGTTTTCCTTGGCGCCCAGGATGCCGAAATCCACCCCGGCCTTGTTGAGGATATTCACCGTGGCCGCCGCGACCTTCTTCAGGCGCGGGTCGTAGCTGAGATAGCAGCCGGGGAAATAGAGTATTTCCATGCCCTCGACGTAATCCTTGACCCCCAGCGATTCGGCCCAGTCCGCGCGCTTCGCCCGCTCCATGTTGAAGGGGTTGCCTTCGGCCCGGAGGTTGTCGCTGACCGTGACGATGGGCGCGACGGAATCCGGGAACGCCCCGTATTCCGTGGCGATCCGGCGCAGCGAGACGCCCAGCTCGATCTGATTCACGCCCCGCGGACAGCGCGTAGGACAGGTGCCGCAGGTGGTGCAGCGCCAAATCTCCTCGTTTTCTATCTCGCTCAGGCCCAGTGCCGCCTGCCGGACGATCTTGCGTATGCTGAAGTTGCGGACCCGGTTCCAGGGACAAACCACATCGCAGGTCCCGCATTGATAGCAGAGGTCGAAGGTCTTTCCGCCGTTCGCTCTGATGAGGTCGGTTATTTCCTTGATCGGGGCGACAGTTTCCAAGATGTTCTCCGGCCGGGTGGTCTAGTGGGCTACGCCTTAGTGGTTCTTCGCCTGGGGCATCTGCTTCAGGCTGTCGATGACTGCTTCCAGACCGTACTGATTGATCAGGGCCTCCAGGCCGACCTCGATCTGGCCCCGTTTCTGCTGCGGCTTTTCATCCCGAACGACTTCCCGCTCGACATAGGTCAGGGCATCGGTCATACAGACCTTGACGCACATCGGTTCGGCCAGCGCCGGCACGCTTTCGCACATGTCGCATTTCAGCGGCAGGCCGGAGTCGGGTTCGATGAAGTAGTCCCGCGACGGGCATGACGCCCCACAGAAACTGCATTCACTGTATTGCTTGCCATTGATCGTATAGATGTGCCTGCCATTGCATTCCGCCGGCGTGTAGTCGCCGGCGCGTATCGGCACATACTCGTCATTCAGTTCGTCGGAAATCACCCTGATCCGGGACCGGGCCGGATTGATGCTGCTGTATCGGGGTTGTGCGTGATAGGCGGAGCAGGCCATCTCGCAGGCCCGGCAACCGGTGCACTTGTCGATATCGACCTTGATTTCCTTGACCGTCTTTGTAGTTGGACCGGGCTTCACTGGAATTCTCCCTTTTGGCTGAGGGCGGCTTGTCCGCCAGCGGCGTTGTCCCCGGCCGCCAGGATTCCTCTCTGTTCAAGATCGTCGGCGACATAGCCCAGATCCAGTCTTTCCAGCGTCTGCCGGGTAGGAATACCCTCGCTGTTCCAGCCCTTGAAGGCGTAATACTTGCTCAGCAGTTCCTGCTCGGCTTCTTCGTCTCTGACCGCCCAGTGGTCTTCTGGCGGCCGCTCGTCCTTTCGCCGCAAGCCCCTGCGCACATTCACGGCCCTGACCAGGGTCCGGATTCTCTGAAAGGCTTTCCAGAGTTTCTCCTTGTCCATCGCGATGCCGGTCGCCAGCGAAATGACCTGGGGAATATTGTTCATGTGATAGGCGACGCCGCCGCCAAACTGGCCCCGGAACGATGAGACGAAGCCGCAAAGGCCGGTAGAGTCGTCGATGTAATGCATCGCCTCGTTCCAGTCGACGATGTCGCAGGTCGCCTCGTCGGAAATTTCGTTGCGCTTTTCCCTGTTGAGGAAGTAGTCCTTGAACTTCTCGTCAGGCACCGCATCCCATTTGCTGACGAATTCCTCCCGTTCCTCGCGGGTGGGCAGGGGGTCCTGGGGGAACGATCCTTCGATCTGGGTGATGCTCATCTTCTCGCCGGTGGCGATCATCAGGAAGTAGGCGGGGTTGACCTTGCCTAGCTTGATCGGCAGCTGCTCGAATTTCTTCGTGGTATTGTGGTCGTAGGCCTCCGCGCCGTTGCCGATCTGTTTCGCCGCTTGGGAAACGCTGTTGGCGAGGATGTCGCCGATGCCTTCCCGACGAACGATTTTTTCCAGCAGGTAGAAGAACCTGCCGCGGCTGTCGGCGGGCATGTCCGGAAAGTCCTTGTCGGTCAGGATGCCGGCCTCCAGCAGTTCCAGAGCGAAGGCGATGACCTGTGGCGTCGAGTACGAGTCCACGCCGTACTCCTGGGCAAGACCGAGGATGTCGTAGCTGAAGTCCAGTTCCTGGAAGGCCGCCATGTGGTAGGTGTCCTTGCCGTAGCACTTGTAGCCGAACCTTTGTCGTCCCGGCCACTTGATCACGTTGCGGCATTTTTTCGGGCAGTTGTAGCAACCCGTCTGCCGGTCCATGTGGTCGTATTTCAGCTTCGTCCATCGTTCCTGTAGTTCGGGACTCCAGTAATTCTTGATCCGCGTCCGGGCATTGCCCCAGGCGAAATGGTTGTGGTGGAAACTGTCGTCCTCATCGACCGCCATCCAGTCGCCGTTGCCGTCGCTGCCGCCGATCTTCTGGTGCAATTCTTGGCTGATCTCGAAGAGTCCGGCCGGATTGGCGACATTGATATCCTTCGTTCCGCGCACGGCGATTGCCTTTAGGCGCTTGTCTCCCATGATGACCCCGACCCCGCGCGCCGCGCTGGCGTGGTTGTGTTCGATGGACGCCATGTAAACCCTGTTTTCGCCAGCCAGGCCAATCGCGGCGACCTGGACTTTCTGATCATTCAACTCCTTCTTGATCAGGTCACCGGTTTCGGTGCTGCCCTTACCCCTGAGATGGGTAGCGTCGCGTATTTCTACCTTGTCGTTGTTGATGTACAGGTAAACAAGATCCGGAGCCTTGCCGCGGATGACGATCTTGTCGTAACCGGCATATTTCAGTTCCGGTCCGAAAAACCCCCCAAACAGGGAATGCGACATCAGATTGGTCTGGGGCGATATGGTGTTCACCGCGGTACGGTTGGCGGCGGGAGCAGGGGTGCCGTGCAGCAGTCCGGTGCTGAAGATCAGCAGATTGTCAGGAGAGAAGGCGTCAACATCCGGCGGAACCCGTTCATAGATCAGCTTGGCCGCGGATCCCTGCCCACCCAGGTAGAATTCAGCCAGGTCCGGATCGGTCGCGACCTTTTCGATGCTGCCCCGCGACAGATCGATTTCCAGATCAAACCCTGCCTCTGCGTACCTCATTTTTTACCTCGTCGCTGTTAGCCGAATCTGCTGCTCCCGTTCGAAAGGTGGGCATAAAGGCCATTTTCCGAACCGTCTTCCGTCCCCGTTCTGCCGACGGACGCGCATTTCCCGATGCATTCATGATCTTCCGGGGAGCACATATATTCTTCAGACTTTTCGAAATGGTAATGGCGACAGCGGAAATTTGATTGATCTCGATCAACTCATGGATGAATTGTTGGCTATCAAACGATTTGATACCAACCAAATGATCGATCAGACCAGCCCGTCCATGGCCTGGACGCCGACCGGCTCTCCCGCGGCGACGTTGCCGCGGTCATGCTCCAGGACGATGAAGCAGTTGGCCTCCGACATCGAGCGCAGGATGCCTGAGCCCTGAGCCCCGGTCGGCTGCACATGCCATGCGCCCTGGTCCTGGAAGAGCCGGCCGCGCAGGAATTCGGTGCGTCCGGGCGACTTCCTCAGGGCGACAGCGCAGGGGACGGTAAAAGTGGGCAGGGGAGCCGGCTCAGCCCCCATCATTTTCAGCAGGGCGGGGCGCACGAACTGGTAAAAAGTCACCATTACCGCGACCGGGTTGCCGGGCAGGCCGAACAGCCAGGCATTGCCAATCTTGCCGAAGGCCATCGGCCGGCCGGGTTTCATGGCGATATTCCAGAAGGCCACTTCACCCAGCCTGGCCATCAGTTCGCGCACGAAATCGGCTTCGCCGACAGAGACGCCGCCGCTGGTGATGATCGCGTCGCAATTGCCCGCCGCTTCCGCCAGCGCGGCTTCGAGTGTCGCCGGGTCGTCCCGCACCACGCCCATGTCGAGCACTTCGCAGCCCAGGCGCTGGAGCATGCCCCAGAGCGTATAGCGGTTGCTGTCATAGACTTGGCCGTCCTTCAAAGGGCTGCCTATCGAGCATAGTTCGTCGCCGGTGGACAGCACCGCCACGCGCAGACGCCGGTGCAACATGACTTCCACCAGACCCTGGGAGGCGAGCAGGCCAATTTCGGCGGGCCTTAGCAGCTTGCCTGCCTTGAGCGCCGGCTCTCCCGCTTTGAGGTCCTCGCCGGCGCGACGACAGTGCTGGCCCGCCCGTTGTCCCGCCGGGATGACCACCATGCTGCCCTCGGTTCGCGCGACTTCCTGAATGACGATGGTGTCGAGGCCAGCCGGCAAGATGGCCCCGGTCATGATGCGCAGCGCGCTGCCCGCTGGCAGCGCGCCGTCAAAGGGTCGGCCGGCGAAGGCCGTGCCGGCGATGGTCAGTCTCGTCTCGCCGTCAGCGGCGAGATCGGCGTGGCGCACCGCGTAGCCGTCCATCGCCGAGTTGTCGTGGGCAGGCACATTCACTGGCGCGATAACGTCCTCGGCGAGCACCCGGTCGAGCCCCAGACGCACGAAGGCGCGTTCTCGGCCAGCCACGGTGGCGACAAGAGAAAGAATCAGCTCCCGGGCGCGGGAAACGGCCAGGGAATTAGGGTCGTAGCCATCGGTGCAGGAGAGTGCCTGCAGCAGCGAGTTCATTTCGATTCCAGTCTCTTGAGTTCTTCCAGGGTATTGATATTGGCGAACGCGGCCACCTCGTCGTCGAAGGGCACTTCGATCACGCTCAGGGCGGCGTACCAGGCGTCGATCTTGCGTCCGCCGTTGGCGAGGTAACGACCGAGATTGTCCCGCACCTCCCTGCGGCAAAGCATGAACACTGCCTCGGGGCGTCCGCCGGTTTGCACTACCGCCAGTTGTGCACTGGCGCCGATCAGCGCTCTATGGAGTCTGCCGACAAGATCGACAGGCAGGAAGGGTGAATCGCAGGGCACGGTGGCCAGGAGCGACGTGGCGCAGGCGCCAAGCCCCGCATGCAGGCCGGCGAGCGGGCCGGGGTTGCCCGTTATGGCATCACTGACGACCGGATGGCCGAACGCTTCATAAGCCTCCCGGTTCTGGGTGGCGTTGATGATCAAGGTATCAACCTGCGGGGCCAGGCGTTCGATCGCATGCGCGACCAGCGGCTTGTCGCGGAAAGGTTGCAGGCCTTTGTCGCCGCCTCCCATGCGACGGGACAGGCCGCCAGCCAGTATCAGGCCGGTGACGCCGGCGATCCGCGAGGCCGTGATCTCACTCATGGAGCGGGCCTGCGACGAAGCGCTGATGGCCGGTAAACAGCAGGTAGTGCTTGCCCTGGGCGCGGCCGATCATGGTCAGGCCGACCTGCTGCGCAATCGAGTAGCCCATCTGGGTGAGGCCCGAGCGCGATATCAGGATGGGGATGCCCATCTGGGCCGTCTTGATGACCATCTCTGAGGTGAGTCGTCCTGTGGTATAGAACATCTTGTCGCCGCCGGCCAAGTCTGCCAGCCACATCTGGCCGGCAATGGCGTCCACCGCGTTGTGGCGGCCGACGTCTTCGACAAACATCAGGATCTCGCCGCTTGCCGCCGCCAACGCGCAACCATGAACCGCGCCGGCCTGCTTGTAGATCGATTCGTGCCGGCGCACGTTGTCGAGCAGGACGGCAAGGGTCGCCTGTTCCAGTCGGCCTTCCTCGGGCAAGGCGATCCTGCCGACGTCTTCCATCAGGTCGCCGAACATGGTGCCCTGGCCGCAGCCGGTGGTGACGGTGCGACGGCTCATCAGTTCCTCGATGTCCCTGCTGCCGGCATGAGTAGTGACGGCGGCGGAATCGGTCTCCCAATCCACCTGCACCGCGGCAATATCCTCGATGCTGGCGACCAGGCGCTGGTTGCGCAGGTAGCCGAGCACCAAAGCTTCGGGGGCAGCACCCAGGGTCATCAGGGTGACGATCTCGCGTTTGTCGAGATAGAGCGTCAGCGGGTGCTCGCCGGCAATCGGCGTCGGCACCGCTTCGCCCCGCTCGTTGACGGCGGAGACGGTGACCGTGGCGGGACGAGCGGAGTCGGTGAGCTGGGGGCGGGGCATCTGGAGGAATCAGCGCTCAGCCGCCGATGTAGGACATCTCGATTTTTTCCTGCGTCGCTGTCTCTGCCGTGCGGATTTCGGAATAGCGGTCGGTGCGAGCGCCCCAGATGGCCCCGATCGCCGCCTCGATGTCGCCATCCGATTTATTGGCGCGGAGCAGTGCGCGCAGATCGTGACCGCGCTGGGCGAACAGGCATGTATAGAGCTTGCCCTCCGTGGACAGGCGGGCTCGCGTGCAACTGGAGCAGAAGGCCTGGCTCACCGAAGAAATGACGCCGATCTCCCCGCTGCCATCCCGGTAGTGCCAGCGCTTGGCGACTTCGCCCGGGTAGTTGGCGCCGATCGCTTCGAGCGGCATTTCGGCACTGATGAGGCGCACCACTTCGGCGGACGGCATGACCTCGTCGAGTTTCCAGCCGTTGCTCGCGCCGACATCCATGAATTCGATCAGACGCAGGATGTGCCCCGGGTTACGCCCCGATCCCCGGAAATGACGCGCCATCGGCAGAATGGCGTGATCGTTGGTGCCCCGCTTGACCACCATGTTGATCTTGACCGGCGAGAAGCCGGCCTCTTCGGCTGCGGCGATGCCGTCCAGTACCTGCGATACCGGAAAGTCGACATCGTTCATCTTGCGGAAGGTCTGATCATCGAGCGCGTCGAGGCTCACCGTCACTCGTTGCAGACCGGCCTCACGCAAGGCGTGTGCCTTCTTCCGCAACAGTGAGCCGTTGGTGGTGAGCGTCAACTCGAGGCCGGGGATGGTCGCCAACATCTCCACCAGGCGCTCGATGTTCCGCCTGAGCAACGGCTCGCCGCCCGTCAGGCGGATCTTCCTCACGCCGCGTTCGGCGAACAGCCGGGCGATGCGGAGTATTTCCTCGAAAGAAAGCAATTCACCATGTTTCAGATATGGGTAATCGCGACCGAAAACGGTCTTCGGCATGCAGTAGACGCAGCGGAAATTGCAGCGGTCGGTGACCGAGATGCGCAGGTCTGCGAGTCGCCGGCCGCGCGTGTCGGCAAACGGCCCTGGCGGCTCATCGCCGGCCGTGGGCGGGATGACGCTGCGCGCGTCGAGTATCGGAATTACCAGATTGTTCATGCTTGGGTTAAGCTAATCGCTAAGGGCTACGAATCGAGGGGGCGGGTCGCGGGTGTCATCACAATCGGATAACGCAATCACGCTGGCAGTGATTATGGAGCGTAAGCGCATCGCCAGCAAGTGGGCGGATCATCGCTGGGAAGCCGTCGGCGTCGTCCCCGAACCGGAGGATGCGGAGGCGGGGCCACGGCAGCTCTGCGAGGGTGGCGCGGAGCGGTGGCTGTTTCCGGGCCTGGTGCTGAGACTTCATGGTGACGAGGCGGAAAACTACCAGCTCAATATCGGCGCCCCTCTGCCCTGCGTGTTCGTCATGTGGCGACTAGAGGGCGAACTCGCGCGACCGATTCTGGTCACGGTCAGCTATGGCGAGGCGGCGCGGATGATGGACGCAAACGAGCAGGTGGACGGCGTGCCGCTGCCAGAAGACTTGTTCGGCTGGATCGAGGATTTCGCCAGGAGCCACTACCGTCCGCCGGAAAAGAGGCGCCGCCGTTACGCCAACAGCATTTCGAAAGCCGGGGAAACATGAAAGAGAACTTTCTCATGCGCTGGTCGCGGCTGAAGCGTACGCTGCCGGCGGAAGCGGTGAAGGCGGAGACTGCCGTCGCTCCGCCCGCGCTCTTGCCCCCGGTCGATGGTTTGGATTTGTCCTCGGATTTCCTCCCGTTCATGGAGGGTGAAGTGGCGGAAGAACTGCGCCGCGCCGCGCTGCAGAAACTGTTTGCCGCCGAGCATTTCAATGTCATGGACGGGCTCGACGTCTATATCGATGACTACAACAAGTTCGAACCGATCGGAGAGGCGATGTTGCAGCAACTGATGCAGGCCCGCAGCCTGCTGCCGGATGAATTGCCGGAAGCGGCTGGAGAGGTTTTGCCGGCGGCGGATGGCGGCAAGGAGGTCGCGGCGCCGGACCCTGCGAATGGCGAGCCAGCTGAGTCGTCATGAGTGAAGGTCGCTATGCGCTATGCAGCTGCAATGGCACTTCTGCCCTGGATGTTGACGGCCTGAAGCAGCTTCTGCCCGGCGGCTCGGTGGTCGTCGCAGGCCAGGCGTTGTGCCGGCGCGAGTTCGCCAGGGTCGAGGCCCTGTTGACCGGCAACGAAGACCTGGTCATCGGCTGCACGCAGGAGGCGCCGTTGTTTTCGGAGATGGCGGAGCAGGCGGCCTTCAGCGGCGCACTGCATTTCGTCAATCTGCGCGAATTCGCCGGCTGGTCGGCCCAGAGCCGTGAAGCCCGGCCGAAGATGGCGGCGCTGCTCGCGCAAGCGCGCCTGCCTCCGCCTTCGCCGGTGCAGGCGATCGAACTGGTCTCGGCCGGCGAGACGCTGATCATCGGTCCGGCCGAGGCGGCCATCGACTGGGCCGAGCGTCTGAAGGGCAGCCTCGGCGTCTCCGTGCTGCTGACCCGCTCTAATTCCTGTGATCTGCCGACGCGAAACGATTACCCGGTGTTCTCAGGCAGCGAGATCGCTTTGTCCGGGCATCTGGGCGCATTCGAAGCGAGTTGGCGGCAGCTCAACCCCATCGATCTGGAAAGTTGCACCCGCTGCAATGCCTGCATCCAGGCCTGTCCCGAGAGCGCGATCAATTACGCCTACCAGATCGACCTGGACAAGTGCCGCGGCCATCGGGCCTGCGTCGCCGCTTGCGGGGATAACCGCGCGATCGATTTCAATCGGATCGACGTCCTGCGCACTGATCGCTTCGACCTGGTGTTCGATCTGTCTGCCGAGCCGCTGATCCGGACTGCGCATCTGCCTCAAGGCTATCTCGCGCCCGGCCGGGATGTCCTGGCGCAGTTCGAGGCGGCCCAACGGCTCCTGGGTTTGGTCGGCGAATTCGAGCAAGCGAAGTATGCCGACTACCAGGAAAAGCTCTGCGCCCACGGCCGTAACGAAATCCTGGGCTGCAGCCGCTGCCTCGATGTCTGCTCAACCGGCGCCATCTTTCCGGACGGAGATCGTATTCGCGTCGATACCGCGCTTTGCCAGGGTTGCGGCGGCTGCGCCAGCACCTGCCCGAGCGGTGCGCTGCGCTATGCCTATCCGCGCCTGCCCGATCTCGGCGCGCGCCTGAAAATCATTCTCGCGGCCTACCGCGAGGCCGGTGGAGGCGATGCCTGCCTGCTGTTCCACGATGGCCGGCGCGGCCGCGAACGCCTGTTGAGGTTCGGCCGTAAGGGGCAAGCCCGTGGACTGCCCGCGCGGGTCATCCCTTTCGAGGTGCACGACATCGCTTCCATCGGGCTGGACTTGCTGCTCGGTGCTCTGGCTTATGGCGCGGCCCAGTGCGTGGTGATGACGGACAACGAGGAGCCAGAAACTTATCGCGAGACGCTCGCCGAGCAAATCGTAATCGGCAAGACCTTGCTCGATGCGCTGGGCTTTGACCGACGGGCGCTGGAGGTTTCGGCTGTAGACGATATTGCCCCGCTGGATGCTCTGCTCTGGTCACTGCCATCGGGATTGTTGGCGATACCAACGGCCAGCTTCAATCTCCTCGATGACAAACGCAGCAGCCTGGAATTCGCCATCGCGCACTTGCTGGCCCATGCGCCTAGACAACCCGCCCAGGTGACGCTGCCAAGAGGCTCGCCCTGGGGCGATCTGGCCATCGACCGGGGGAAATGTACGCTCTGCCTGGCCTGTGTCGGCGCCTGCCCCTCGAGCGCGCTGATGGACACGGCCGAGGCGCCGCGCCTGCGCTTTCTCGAACGCAACTGCCTGCAGTGCGGACTGTGCGTCAATACCTGTCCGGAGCAGGCGCTGTCGCTTTCGCCGCGCTTGCTGCTTTCCGATGAGGTGCGGCGGGCGCGCGTACTCCACGAAGTCCCCGCGTTCGCCTGCCTGCGCTGCGGCAAGCCTTTCGGCACCAAGCCGATGATAGAAGCGATGCTCAGCCGGCTTTCGGCCCACAGCATGTTCGCCAGCGGGCCAGGCCTCTCACGCCTGCAGATGTGTGCCGACTGCCGCGTCATCGACATGATGGAAGAGGGAGGGCCGGCGAAATGAATCTTGCCCCCGAGGATCTGGCGCGCGCCAATTGCTATGCCATCCTGGCCAGACTGTTCGCGGCGCCGCCGGACGCCGGATTCCTCGCTGCCCTTGCCGAATCCGTCGATGCGGACGCGGGAGCCGTTGCGGAAGCAGCGCTGCCGGCTGCATGGCGTGAACTCGGCGTCGCCGCGGCGCAGTCGACAGCGGACGGCGCCAGAGAAGAATTTGGCGCCTTGTTCGTCGCCATCGGCAGGCCGCAGGTTGTCCTTTATGCTTCATGGTATCTGACCGGTTTCATGATGGAGAAGCCGCTCGCCGCCCTGCGCGACGACTTGGCGGCGCTGGGTCTCGCGCGCCTGGATGGGGTGCGCGAACCCGAGGATCACTTCGCCGCGCTGATGGAGGCGATGCGCCACCTTACAGGCGACGCCAGCCGGTCCGAAGACGAGCGCATTGCGTTGCAGCAGCGGTTTTTTCTCGCACATATAGATCCTTGGAGCGAAAAATTGTGCGATGCATTAGACGCTGCAGCCGAGGCGGGGTTATATCGTGCCGCCGCAAATTTCACGCGCGTTTTTTTTGCTTTGGAAAAGTATCTATTTCAGGTAAAGTGAAACAATAGGCATACGAAGACATATATCTAGGCGACGATTTGAGGAGGACTGGCATGGCTAGCAATCCGATCGATCTCAAGCGCAGGAAATTCCTCTTCTCGGCAGGGGCTGGCGGCGCGGGTGCCGTCGCCGCAGTCGCCGGAGGCAGGGTTCTGCTGCAGCCGGAGGCGGCCGTCCCGGCCGCTAAAATCCCCATAGCCGACCGCGGTTACCAAGCCACAGAACACGTGCGGAACTACTACCGCACTGCCCGCGTTTAACCGGGAGTCCCCCATGCTGACCAAAAAGTCTTCCGCATCGCCCGTGCGCGGCGGCCGGCTGGCGCGCGTCCGCGACAGAGTCGATGCGCTGCTGCCCGCGACGATAGACCGGCGCACCTTCCTCAAGCGCTCCGGCCTGGGCATAGGCGCGGGCGCGACATTTTCCGCGCTCGCCAGCCAGGTGCCGTTCGCCATGATCGGCAAGGCCGAGGCCGCAGACGCAACTGAGGCGCCCAAGCCTGGTGCCGTCGAGACCCGGCGCACCGTGTGCACCCATTGCTCGGTCGGCTGCGCCGTCGACGCGGAGGTCAGGAACGGCGTCTGGGTCGGCCAGGAGCCGGTATTCGATTCGCCCCTCAACATGGGCGCGCACTGCGCCAAGGGCGCCTCGGTGCGCGAGCACGGCCACGGCGAGATGCGCCTGAAGAGCCCGATGAAACTGGTAGACGGCAAGTACCAGAAGATCAGCTGGGAACAGGCCTTGAACGAGGTCAGCGCCAAGCTGCTCGAGATCCGCAAGAAGAGCGGCCCCGATGCCGTGTACTGGATAGGTTCGTCCAAGCACAGCAACGAGCAGACCTATCTGATGCGCAAGTTCGTCTCCTTCTGGGGCACCAATAATTGCGACCACCAGGCGCGCATCTGCCATTCGACCACCGTCGCCGGTGTGGCCAACACCTGGGGTTACGGGGCGATGACCAACTCCTACAACGACATGCAGAACGCCAAGGCGATCCTGTTCATGGGCTCGAATGCGGCGGAGGCGCATCCGGTGGCGATGCTGCACATCCTGCATGCCAAGGAGAACGGCGCCAAGGTCATGGTCATGGACCCGCGCTTCACCCGCACCGCGGCCAAGGCCGATCAATATGTGCGCTTCCGCTCCGGCACCGACATCCCGGTGATCTGGGGCATGCTCTACCATATCTTCAAGAACGGCTGGGAGGACAAGAATTACATCAGCGACCGCGTCTATGGCATGGACAAGGTGCGCGAAGAGGTCATGAAATGGACCCCGGACCGGGTCAAGGAAGTCAGCGGCGCGGAGGAGGCGGATCTCTACCGCGTCGCCGAGACCATGGCCAAGAACAAGCCCAGCACCATCGTCTGGTGCATGGGCCAGACCCAGCACACCATCGGCAATGCCATGGTGCGCGCCTTCTGCTGCCTGCAGCTGGCGCTGGGCAACATCGGCACCTCGGGCGGCGGCGCCAACATCTTCCGCGGCCATGACAACGTCCAGGGCGCCACCGACATTGGCCCCAACCCGGATTCGCTGCCCGGCTACTACGGCATCGCCGCCGGCTCATGGAAGCACTGGGCGACGGTGTGGGGCGTCGATTACGACTGGATCAAGGGTCGCTTCTCTTCCGAAGCGATGATGACCAAGCCGGGCATCACCGTGTCGCGCTGGATCGACGGGGTGCTGGAGAAGAACGAAAACATCGACCAGGATGTCAATCTCAAGGCGGTCGTCTACTGGGGCCATGCCCCGAACAGCCAGTCGCGCGGGCTGGAAATGATTGAGGCGATGAAGGCGCTGGAGACCCTGGTGGTGATCGACCCCTATCCTTCGGCGACCGCGGCGATGGCGGCGATGGTGCGCAAGGATGGCGTCTATCTGCTGCCGGCGTCGACGCAGTTCGAGACCGTCGGTTCGGTGACCGCCTCCAACCGTTCGATTCAGTGGCGCGAGAAGGTCATCGAGCCGCTGTTCGAGTCCAAGCCCGACCATGTCATCATGTACCTGCTGGCGCAGAAGTTCGGCTTCGACAAGGAACTCACCAAGAACATCAAGGTGACCAACAACGAGCCCAACATAGAGGACATCCTGCGCGAGATCAACCGCGGCACCTGGACCATCGGTTACACCGGGCAGTCGCCCGAGCGCATCAAGCTGCACATGAAACACATGAGTACCTTCGACGTGAAGACGCTGCGCGCCAAGGGCGGGCCCTGCGACGGCGACTACTTCGGCCTGCCCTGGCCGTGCTGGGGAACGCCGGAACTCAAACATCCGGGCACGCCCAACCTCTACGACACCTCCAAGCATGTCATGGAGGGCGGCGGCAATTTCCGCGCCAATTTCGGCGTCGAACGCGACGGCGTCAGCCTGCTGGCCGGCGACGGCTCGGCCTCCAAGGGCGCCGACCTGCAGTTCGGCTATCCGGAGTTCGACCATGTGCTGCTGAAGAAGCTGGGCTGGTGGGACGATCTCACCGAGGACGAGAAAAAGAAGGCCGACGGCAAGAACTGGAAGACCGATCTCTCCGGCGGCATCCAGCGCGTCGTGATGAAGGTGCACGGCTGCTATCCCTTCGGCAATGCCAAGGCGCGCGCCTTGGTCTGGAACTTCCCCGATCCGGTGGCGGTGCATCGCGAGCCGCTCTATTCGACGCGGCCGGAGATGGTCGAGAAATATCCGACGCACGACGACAAGAAAGCCTTCTGGCGCCTGCCGACGCTGTTCAAGTCGGTGCAGCAGAAGAACATCGCGGACAAGGTGTATGTGACCTTTCCGCTGATCCTCACCAGCGGCCGTCTGGTCGAATATGAGGGCGGCGGCGAGGAGACGCGCTCCAATCCGTGGCTGGCCGAACTGCGCCAGGACATGTTCGTCGAGATCAATCCCAAGGCCGCCAACGACCGCGGCATCCGGAACGACGACTGGGTCTGGGTCAAGACCCCGACCAAGGCCCAGCTCAAGGTCCGCGCCATGGTCACCGAGCGCGTCGGCCCGGACACCTGCTTCATGCCCTTCCACTTCTCCGGGCACTGGCAGGGCAAGGACATGATCGAGTACTACCCTGAAGGCGCGCATCCGCTGGTGCGCGGCGAGGCGGCGAATACGGCGACGACCTACGGTTACGACAGCGTCACCATGATGCAGGAAACCAAGACGACCGTTTGTCAGGTCGTCAAGGCTTAAGGAGGAACCCGACATGGCCAGGATGAAGTTCCTCTGCGATTCCGAGCGCTGCATTTCCTGCAACGGCTGCGTGACCGCCTGCAAGAACGAGAACGAAGTGCCCTGGGGCATCAACCGCCGCCGCGTGGTGACGCTTTCCGACGGCGTGCCCGGCGAGAAGTCGATATCCGTGGCCTGCATGCACTGCTCCGACGCGCCATGCATGGCGGTGTGTCCGGTGGACTGCTTCTACCATACCGATGAAGGCGTGGTCCTGCACGACAAGGATATGTGCATCGGCTGCGGCTATTGCTTCTACGCCTGTCCCTTCGGCGCGCCGCAGTATCCGCAGATGGGCACTTTCGGCGTGCGCGGCAAGATGGACAAGTGTACCTTCTGCGCCGGCGGTCCCGAGCCTGACCATTCCGAGGAGGAGTTCAAGAAGTACGGCGGCAACCGTCTGGCGGACGGCAAGCTGCCGCTGTGCGCCGAAATGTGCTCGACCAAGGCGCTGCTTGCCGGCGACGGCGATATCGTCGCGGAGATCTTCCGAGGCCGGGCGCTGAATCGCGGCAAGGGTGCCGACCTGTGGGGCTGGGGTACCGCCTACGGCAAGGAAGGCGTCAAGCCGAAGAGCGACAAGGCCAAGGAGGGCACGTCATGAGGCTTATTCTGGTGGCAACCATCGTGCTGGCGCTTGCGGGCTGCGGCGACCGCGAAAAGGTCGTGGTCTACAAACAGGGAGACTATCAGGGCAAGGCCGACGCGGCGCCCTGGAACAACGCGACCTATAACGGCGACAAGGCCAAATGGGAAAGCGATATCCGCGCCCGCAACCGGATGCAGGACGAAACACGCCGCATCGGCAGCTAGGAGGGAAGCATGAAGCGCATTCTCTTTTTGGCAGCGCTCTTTGCCTCGGCGAACGCCATCGCCGCGGAAGCTCCGCCGGCGTCGGCCCAGGATCAGCCGCCGCACAACAACGTCAAGCTATGGCAGGATGTCCGCTCCGGGCAGCCGCAGTTCACTACCGTGCGGGGAGTCGAAACCGGGGTGCTGATACAGTCGCGTGGTGAAACCTGGCGCGAATTGCGCAACGGGCCGGTGACCCTCTACGGCGGCATCCTGCTCTGCGTGGTGCTTGCCGCCATCGCCATTTTCTACAAGCTGCGGGGCGCGGTAAAGCTCAAGGCGCCATTGACCGGACGGAAGATGGCGCGCTTCAGCTATTTCGAACGCTCGGTGCATTGGAGCATGGCGGGCAGCTTTGTCATCCTGGCCTTGTCCGGCCTCAACATGCTCTTCGGCAAGCATTTGCTGCTGCCGCTCGTCGGTCATGAGGTATTTTCCTGGCTGGCAGTGCTGTGCAAGAACCTGCACAACTTCGTCGGGCCCTTGTTCCTGTTCTCCATCGTCGTGGCCTTCTTCCTCTTCGTCAAGGACAACATCTGGCGTGCCTCGGACCTGCATTGGATCAGGACCGCGGGCGGACTGCTTTCAGGCAGCCATGTCCCTGCCTGGCGTTTCAACTTCGGCGAGAAGTTCTGGTTCTGGATAGGTCTCGTATTCGTCGGACTGACGATCAGCATCAGCGGTTTCGTACTGGATTTTGCGAACTTTGCACAGGGGCGGAGCATCATGCAAACGGCCAACATCATCCATGCCGTTTTCGCCCTTATGTTCATCTGCATGTCCCTCGGTCATATCTACATAGGCACCATCGGCATGGAAGGCGCTCTCGACGCGATGCGCACCGGCTACGTAGACGAAACCTGGGCCCGAGAGCACCACGAACTCTGGTTCGAAGAACAGCAGCGCAAGACCGCGGCCCGTGAATCCGGCACTGCGCCAGCATCGGGCGAGCCTGCTGCGCAATCTTGATAGGGGAGCGAAGATGAAATCGAAACTGATTCTGGCCGTTACGATCGCTTTCTTGTCGGGTGCTGTGCAGGCGAAGTTGCCGCCGCCGACGGAGGAACAGAAGGCCAAGGCAGCGGAAGCCAAGGAAAAGGCCGCGGCCGGGGCGAAACTTGAAGCCGAGCAGCTGGCCCGGGCGCAGGATGTCGTCGCCCAGCGCTACATCAAGGCACAGAAGGCCAAGGGCGTGACCGTCAAGCCGACGCCGATCGCCGCGCCTGCATCCTCCCTTGCTGCCCCTGCGGTCAAGAAATAGGTCGCGCTTCGGGCCGCCTAGCCGGCCCGGATGCCTCTTCACCCACTCGTCGATTTCAGACTTCAGAAATTGGCGAAAGCCTACCGGCGTTGCTGACGACGCCCTTCTCTCCCGTTCTATCGGTTCCCCGTCCCGGCAGGGGCACGTATAGGCGGCGCACCGGCCAGCAGCCCCGTCCGAGGGCTGCCGGCAAGTTTATTTGTTCGCTTCAGCGGGCCTGTTTTCCTTGGGCGCGGAAATTGCCGGGACGTTGGCCCGGACGATTTCAATCTTCGCTTTCGCCTTCAGGTCGTCAAGGACTTTCTTCAGGTTCTGCTGCTGGACTTGTTGTTGCAGTCCCGCCTTGACTTGTTCAAACGGCGGGATCGTTTTCGGACGGGAATCTTCCAGCAGGATGATGTGATAACCGAATTGCGTCTTGACCGGTTCTTCCGTGAATTTGCCTTTTTCCAGTTTTGCCAGTGCCGCGCCGAATTCCGGCACCATTCCCCGCGGATCGAACCAGCCGAGATCGCCGCCGTTGGCTTTGGAGCCAGGGTCTTTGGAGTACTGCTTGGCCAAGGATTCGAAGTCCTTGGGATTCTTCCTCAGCTTGGCGATGATGTCCTTGGCCTCGGCTTCCTTGTCGACCAGAATATGACGCGCCTTGTATTCGCTGCCGCTCATCTGGCTTTTGATTTTTT
Organism: uncultured Sterolibacterium sp.; assembly: GCA_903904605.1. GTDB lineage: Bacteria > Pseudomonadota > Gammaproteobacteria > Burkholderiales > Rhodocyclaceae > CAIYYX01. The sequence goes on along the minus strand of CAIVDC010000024.1, from coordinate 24,077 downwards.
CGTATTCGGCTTTGAGCATGTCATCGCTGACGGGACTGTTCTTCAGGTAGTCCTGCACGAAGGCGTTGGCGATGATGGACTGTTGCGCGAAATCAATCTGGTCCAATACGTCAGGCGTCTTATCCAAACCCTTCTTGATGGCTTCCTGGGAGACGAGCAATTGCATCGACAACTGGTCGATAATTGCCTTGCGCAACTCGGGACTGTCCGGCTGGCCTTGCGCAGCGCGCTGCTTGACCAGCATGTCGACACGAGCTTCGCCGATGGCGGTGCCGTTGACCGTGGCGGCAGCGGCGGCCTTGGAGGCAAGCGCGGTGTTCGAGGAGTTGGTGGGATTGCATGCGCACAGAATCAGCACGATTGCTGCGCTGACCATCGGAATGCGGAATTTGGACAACATCATTGGAAATCCTTTCAAGGAAGATGTAAATCAGGGCCGCGCAGTGAAAGCCGATTTTCGGCGTCGCTTCAACATGGCGACGATTATCGGTCGTGTTTCAGGATAAGGTCGCTTCGACCGAAGCGCGGAATTTGCCGCAGCGTGGGCATCCGTGACAGTCTTGGGTGATTTTGGGTTGCAGAGATTCATGGTGCCGTCAGGCGGGTAGGGAATCAAGGGTACGCAATGATTGCATAAATAGCAGCACTTGGCGGCTTCAGCCAACGACCTTGTTATTGCGGGGCGGGCGGGAAACTCGATTTCATGCGAGCGATCTAGTTGGCGGTGATCACGGAAATCGGCTGTATGCCCGCCGTAACCGTACTCGCAACGCTAATTGGCGTGAGCGAACCGCCTGCGCCGATGACGTATTGCGAAACGTTGTAGCTGCCCTCATTGGCAACATAGACGTACTGGCCCGAAGGGTCGACGGTGACCGAGTATGGATTCGAGCCCGCTGCAACCGTTGCCGTGGCCATTGCTGTCAACGTCCCATCGGCGCCGATGGTGTATTGCGAGATGGAGCCGCCGAAGTTCGCCGCATAGACGTACGGGCCCAGAGGATCGACGACGACGGATGCCGGGTTGGTACCCGCTGCAACTGTTGCCGTGGTCATTGCTGTCAACGCGCCACCTGAACCTATAAGGTATTGCGAGATGTTGTTGCTGCCGGAGTTCGCCACATAGGCGTATTTGCCCGAAGGATCGACGGTGACCAAATAAGGATTCGTGCCCGCCACGACCGTTGCCGTGGCCATTGCTGTCAAGGCGCCGCCTGTACCTATGAGATATTGCGAGATGTTGTTGCTGCCGGAATTCGCTACATAGGCGTATTTGCCAGACGGATCGATGGTCACCGAATAGGGATTCGATCCCGTCGCGACCGTTGGCGCCGCCATCGCTGTCAGCGTTCCATCTGTGCCGATGGTGTATTCCGAAATGGTATTGCTGCCTGCATTCGCCACGTAGGCGTACTTGGTCGAAGGATCGACGGTGACGGAGAGCGGGTTCGTGCCTGTCGGAGCTATTGGCGTGGCCATTCCCGTCAGCGTTCCATCGGCGTCGATGACGTATTGGGAGACGCTGTTGCTGCCGGAATTCGCGACATAGGCGTATTTTCCGGAAGGATCTACCGTGATCGAAAAAGGGTTCGCGCCAGCCGGAACCGTCGAAGGGGTCATGGCTGCCAAGATGCCGTTGCCACCAATGGTGTATTGGGAGACGTCGTTGCTGCCTGCATTCACCACATAAGCGTAATGCGAGGCCGTCGTGTTCGTGCAATTCACCACGACACTGCTAAAGTTTCTCGTCGTTGTTCCACTGCCGCTCGTTACGGTACAGGTTTGGCCGATGGGCTGGGTGAGAACGGTAACGTCGTAGGTGGCGCTGCAGGTGCTGCCGATCGTTTCTTTGCAGTCGACGGCTGTGGCGAAGGTGAAGGTCCCGTTGTTTGAGACCGTAAGGTTGTCGCCGCCGTTGTTTTGCAGCACCACGGAACCGGTAAGTCCGGAACCCGTAAGACCGGTTACGGTGCCGCCTATCGTGTAGTTGAGGGTGAGGCAGGCGGTCAGCAATAGCGCTGTCAAGGGTAGCGCGGCATGCAGCAATCTCGTGATATTTGAACGCATTGGCAGGTCGTCATCTTGGCAATGGAAGGCGAAGGTGCGAGTTTAACGCCGACAGCCAGCCAAATAATGTCGTCAATGTATCAACTGGAAACCTTTTGAAATTGTTTGCAAACGAGGGTGCTCGTCCAGGCTACACCCTGGACGATAATTTTCGCGGTATTGCGTTACGAAGATCTCACCGTGAACGGCATCCTGCGGGACACGAATCCGTGCCGATATCGGGCTTATCCGTCAAGCATTCTGGATGACTAACCGCGTTACACGATCGCCAGAATTGTGCATGGGCCGCCGATCGGGAAAGTGGCGGTCAAGTTGGGGAAGGCCGACCGGGTGGTTACCCTCCGGCAAACGTCGCCTTCCCCGTGCCGGCGGTCTCATGCCCTCGGGCCAGGGTTCATCCCACGTCCGGCGCCCTTAGAGTGCAGGGGTATCGATGTCATCCGGGTCCAAATCCGGCTCCAGCGTATCGGGATATTTCGACATCAGTTCTTTCAAGAGTCCCTGATGTTCGGATTCTTCCTGTCGGAGTTCCACGAAGAGCTTTCTCACTTCGGGATCCTGAATACCGGGCAAGGCTTGATCAAAAAACTCGTAGGCTTTGACTTCAGATTCCATCGCGACGTTCAGGGCATGTCGTGGAGACATATAGGGCCTCGGTTTTCCTGTATCCGGCGCTTCGATATCCTCAATCATGTCCGCCGTGACCCGCGAAGCAGCGTTGCCAAACAGCAAGCGTCGTCTTTGTGCAAGCTCCGTCCCGTGGCGTTGCTCGTTTCGAGCCATCATCGCGAAGAAATCCGTCGCATCGCCGGGATACCGCTCGCCTAGCTGGGCTGCAAACAAAAGGTAGCGGTCTTCCGCTTCTTTTTCAATAAGCACGGCCAGATCGAGTGCATCCTGCAGATTCAGTGTCGAAATATCCAGTTGCATGGTCACCAATTACTCCTAGGGGAAAGATGTTGCCAAAAGGAAGGAGATACAATCGCTTCCAGGAGAGTATCTCCGGGATTTGTGGCCCTAGTCAAGCGTCAATTTCCCCAACAGTGCCGCTGCTTGCAGGGCCTCGTCGCATTTGTTGTCTGTCGGCCGCGGGGTCTCGAGAATTGCCCTGATCCTGAACGAGATGTCCGCGACCTGCCGCGCCACTCAGTAAAGCAAGGCTCTGAAAGTATAACGGCCACTCTCGAGGGAGAGGGCTATCAACCGCTGCCGCCTTTGTTATCTTTGTTATCATTGCTCGGCGCATTGCGCGAATGGCCTGGACTGTCGATCCGCACGCATAAGCCTGACTTGGATCTGAAAGGCGTCGCCGTGAGGTTGGCATGAACCTTGGGATCATTGCCGGCGGTATTTGACTTGATAGGACGCGAACATGTCTGACGTACCAAGCGATCTGACTGCGGAAGGTGCGCGTGACGCACTCGAACGGTTCTTGAACTGGAGGAATGCCAAAGTTCAGGCTGAACTGAAATGGCTGCAAGCCGATGCGATAGACGCCTCAAACGCCAGGTCTTTCAAGAGCCAGTACGATGCGAAGATCCTCCGGCGCGACCAGGTCTTGTTCTGCGTCGCGCGGATCGCCAATGAGGAGTTCAAGTATTCGGACATCGAGGCAATGGTGCGGGAGAAATTTCCTGAAACGAGCCAGGGCAAGGCGCTAAACGTCACGACTGCCCTGTCTGAACTGGCGGAAGGAACCGCCGGTATTCTCCAGCGCAATTCGAAAAGAGATGCCTACATGCTCAAGGATCCGATTTTTAGAACCCTTATCGAAAAGAAGCTGCGCTTCCGTGAAGGTGGCCAGTCGATCCCTTGGGCGTAGCGGTTGATCGCAGGCGAAGTGGCTGACGCGACTATTACGGGAACTGCGGTTCGCTGATTCTGAAATATCCGTTGCCCGGATATTATCGACCGTAGCGGCAGTCCATGAATTGCTGGAATTCTTGTCGGGACTGGCTCGTCAGTCAGGGAAACATCCATTTCGACAAAGCGCCGGCAGCCGCGAAAAAAAATCCGACGACATGTTCGCTGCGGGCAAGGCGGGCGGCTACCCGAACACGATCCCCCGCCAGCACATCTGACGCGTTAGGTGCGTCTTTGAGGTGCGGGCTATATCCTGCTTGATCGTGGCTCATGACAGCGCTCCTAATGCGTCCCAATGTCAGGACGGTGACTTGGGAGCTAATATATCTTTAATGTTGCATTGCAGCAAACAAAATAATATAAGGTCATGAATTAGCTAATCTGTCTCGTTTTCGACTGATTGATTATGGTTTTGCTGAAACCTAGCCAATCCGCACCGGTTACGTCCAACCGGAATGCACCGTCATGATCGCCGGATTAAGCAGATGCGGCGTCATGACGATTTCTGGCAGCCCTGCTTTCGCCGATGGCCGACCGATCACATCCACGCCTGGTTGCTCGTCGCAGATTGCATGCGGTTACGCCCCAACTGCTTCGCGCGGTAGAGCGCCGAGTCGGCTCGTTGCAACAGAATTTCAGGGCTGTGCTGGCTTGACGGGACAAGGCAGGCTACGCCAAGGCTTACCGTGACGATGCCCGCCGGCATTTCCGCGTGCGGCAGCTTTAGCGACCAAGTCTCTTGTTGGATGAGCCTGGCGGTTTCCAATGCGTCCTGCTCGCTGCTTTCCGGCAACAGCACGACGAATTCCTCGCCGCCGTAGCGAGCCACCAGGTCCCCCGCGCGCCTTGCAGCCTTCGTCAACGCCCCGGCGAGCGACTTCAGGCAGTTGTCACCGGCAATGTGACCATAGCGGTCGTTGAAATTCTTGAACAGGTCGACGTCAAGGATGACCAGAGACAAAGGCGTGCCGGCGCGATGGGCGCGATTCCATTCCTGGTTGAGCATGATGTCGAAGTAACGGCGGTTGGCTATGCCGGTCAATCCATCAGTGTTGCTCAATACTTCCAGCTTGTCATTCGCTTCTTCCAGCGCCTTTGTCCGTTCGTCGACCAGCACCTGCAGTTCTTGGTTTCGCTCATGCAGTCCCCTGATCGGGTAGACCTCGCCGTCCCGGACAAGATAATAGGGAATGGAAATCCCGCTGTGAACGATCTTCCAATCTTCGCGCTCGAGCCTGAAAATGAGCACCAGCCGGGCTGTTTCACGAGACAGGATCTCCTCGTGGATCGGCAGGTGTATGTGGAAGAAGGCCGTGGCGACGACCACCTCGTCGCTGATCTCCTGCAGCGAGAGGTCAAGCATCTCGATGCGGATACGACCGGTCACTTGTGAAAAATCCTGCCTGGTGATTTTTACCCACTCGCCCCTGTCCTTGACAAGGAAGTTGCCTCCGCCCGTGTATCCGCTGAAATTTTCACTGAACCGCTCCGTAAGGCGGTCATCGCGTGAAGCGTACATCTCTATGTACTCGTTGAATAGTGAACGTATTAGCTCCTGACGTTCCTGTCGGACGGGTTGCACACTCATGGGGAGGGGCGGAAATGCAATCCAAAATAGCGATCATAATCCGCCGTGGGTTCGTCGGGTCGACTACTTCCCGGAGAGGAGAACGAGGTGACCCTGTCAGCTCAGTTCATGCCCGTCGCCGTTGCCGCGGGCGCGTAATTTCCCCACCTCGAAGCGGCGCCTAATAGCCGGCTTCAGCCATGCCCAGGCAGGCAGCGACGGGCCGTGCCGGGGCAATGCATCCTGACCGCGAAATCGGAGCCGGCCTTCCTTTCGTGCCCCGGCTGCGGCAACGGCGGCCAGCCTCTCCGCTCAGAACCCCATCCGGGTCTTGCCGCGCTGGACGCGGCTAGGGTCGAGATCCTTCACCTGCACTTCATCGCGGCCGTCAAGCTTGGCATTGCCGAAGGCCACCATCAGGCGCTTTCTCATGTCCCGCGGTGGCATGTCAGCCAGTTCCTCCATTACGTCCTCGGGCGGCTGCGACGGGAAACCCCATGGGTGATCGGCAACTATTTCCGTGTACAGGCGCCCGGCTATGGCAAACGCTTGCTCGGCATTCGGGCGCGGCACGTTATAGACGTTCATGCGATTGAGGATGGGCTCCGACAGCGTGCGCTCATCATTGGCAGTCGACACCCACAGGATGTGGCTGGCGTCTATATCCACCTCGATGAACTCGTCCTTGAACTTTTTCGCCGTATCGCCTTCGAGCAGTCCGTAGAGGGGGCCCATTGGATCGTAGCGAGAATCGCCGCCGGCCTTGTCTACCTCGTCCAGTATCATCAACGGATTGGCATATTCGCCATGAATCAAGGTTGCGGCTACCTTGCCCGGTTTGGCGTTCGTCCACTGGCTCGACGCGCCGGATAGTATCCAGCCGGCCGTCAGCGAGCTCATCGGGACGAATTCATAGCCAGTGCCCAGTGCCTCGGACAGGCATTTGGCGAAATGCGTCTTGCCTATGCCCGGTTCGCCCAGCAGCAGGATGGGCGTGAAATGGATCGGCTCGTTACCCGATACCGCCAGCGCGAGATACTTCTTGAGATCGTCGATGACCTCGGCAAAATTCGGGCAATCGTCGTAAAGGCTCTCCAGCGCATCGGTAGAGGAGGGCTTGACCAAATAGCGATCGCCCCCGAGTTTCTTCATTTTTTCGTAAATGGCGGAGAGCGCCTCGTTGCGGCCAGCCGGCACGTCATCCTGCGCCCGCTCGATATCCATCACGCGGTAGATCTCGCGCACATCGGCTAGGGAAATCTGTCTGTTGGCTTGAGACACGACGGCGTCCTCCTGTCAAACGATTAACGGCAGCAAGGCGCTCCAAGTTGAGCGCCGCTTGGTCGATATTATCAAAAGCAAGTTTGGCGCCATGCATGACGAAACGGCTGCGTGCCGGGACAAGCCGGCGCGTGCCGGTCGAAAGCCGACTGCCCGCGCGGGTTGGCCATTTGACCGCGACGACCAAACTGCACATCAGACGGGAGGCCGGTCTTGGCTGGTGCCTGCCGACCGGTCCAGCCTCATCCAGCGAAGAAAAGCGGCCTTGCCTGGGCAGGCTGCCTAGCCTAGCTAGCGTCTCATATTGGCAAGGGCACGATGGATCGTTGCCTATACGGCCGTCACTGGGTGACGGGGAACCTAAAGTTGGCGTTTGACAAAAACCAAGCCTGGCACTGTATTGGAGCAAACTTGCCTCAACTTGGGGCAAAGGGGAACTTTACCTTCGGCCTTCCTCCTGAGAGACCTCGCCGTTCCATTTGAGCTTCTGACGCTAAGCGTGGGGGCTTGCTGGTAAGATTGGCAACGGCCTGGAATTTCTACCTACACCGAACCCATGCAGAACTCGGGAGCACCTCAGAAAAGCAAAAAGCCACCGCCAAGGGTGGCTTTAGTGCTTGAGAATCTTGGCTCCTCGACCTGGGCTCGAACCAGGGACCTACGGATTAACAGTCCGGCGCTCTACCAACTGAGCTATCGAGGAACAGTTGAGGCGCGCATGTTATTCATTTCGCCAGCCTGCGTCAATAGTATTCGCGCCCGTGGTGAGAAAGTAATAGCGCCGGGGACCGCTGGGCGCCATGGATGAGCAAGTAAACCAGCCTGGGCCGCCGGTACAGGATGACGTGCCGGCGAGCGGGCCGGCCGACCTGGACGGCGGCGGTTTGCTATGGCGGATGCGCGCCAATTATGCCCGGTGGCGGCGTAAGCAGAAGGCGAGGCAGGATGAAAAGGCGTTTCGCCGCGCTTACGAAACCCCGAATGACGAGGACAGCTTCGCGCCAGTCAAGCTCAAGCCCCTTTACCGCGGCCCGCGCCGCGTTATTTCCTGGCCGGTTCTGCTGGCAGGCGGCCTGCTCCTGATAGCGGGCGGCGCCGTTCTTCTGGCAATCGTTTTTCCCTATGAGCGCTTCCGTCCCGAGGTCGAGCAGCGTCTGGGTTCAGCCTTGGGCGATAAGGTGAGGATTGGCGAGCTTCACTTTGCTATTCTGCCTTATCCGAACATCACGCTCGTTGGCGTCTCCATCGGGGCCGAACCTTACGCCGAGGCCAAGGCGATAAGAGTTGTTCCCGAACCGTTCTCGCTGTTCGGATCGCAGTGGGTGATTCGCCATGCCAGGCTCGAAGGCCTGCTCATCCGTCGCTTGGGAATAACACCCAGTGCGCACTGGTTTGCCGCCACTCCGGGCAGGGAACCCGCTCTGCTTCTGCGCCACGGGCAGATCGAGCGGCTCTCCGTCGAAATCGCGGACGCACGCCTGGATGGTCTGAGCGGCGAGGTCAAGATGCGGGCCGATGGCGGCGTAGAGCAGATCCAGCTGAGCAATGCTTCGCACAGCCTGAACCTGGAAGCCACGCCGGCGGCAGCGGGATACCGGCTGTCGCTTATCGGCAACGGCCTGAATCTGCCGTTCAGGGCCGATCTGACCTTCGAGTACCTGGAAGCCGAAGGGAATATGAGCTCGGGCCTGTTGCGGCTTCGGAAAATTGCCGGCAGGATCTATGGAGGACTCATCGAAGGCACGGCACAGCTGGACTGGTCTGCCACACCCATCTTTCAAGGCGACATCGGCCTGATTGGCGCCAGCGCCGCCAGGCTGCTGGCTGCACTCGATCCGGATGTTTCGATGGAGGGCAACATCAGCGGAATATTTCATATCGAGTCGCGAGCCAATGATGTCGCGCAGTTGGACGACAGATTGCTCATTAAGGGGGAGTTCCGGGCCGAGCGCGGCGTCCTCAACCGCTTCGACTTTATCGAGGCCGTGCGCAGCAGCCGTCAGACCCGCGGCGGCAATACGCGTTTCGAGACGTTCTCAGGCGATCTGCTCTTCGATAAAAGCGCCTGGCATTTTGGTAGGTTGAAGCTCGATTCTGGCCTGCTGCAGGCAGCCGGCAATCTCGATATCGGCGCCGGCAGGCAACTCAGGGGCATGATGGAACTGGATCTGAAAGGCTCCGCCACCAGGCTCCATTCCTTGGTGATGATCAGCGGCCCGGTCGAGGCGCCGCTACTCTCGGTCACGCAAAGCACGCGAAGATAGTTGTCCGGTGGCAGGCTTCAGCCCTTGAGAACTGCCGCGAAGGCGTTGGCGACATAGTCGATGTTGTGCGAATTGATGGCGGCGACGCAGATACGGCCGGTACTCAAGGCATAGATGCCGTAATCGGCTTTCAGACGCTCCACCTCGGCCGGGCTCAGGCCGGTATAAGAGAACATGCCGCGCTGCTTCTTGATGAAGGAAAAGTCCTGCAAGACGCCGTTCTCGCGCAGCTTGTCGACCAGGCCCTGACGCATCGCGCGGATGCGGCTGCGCATGCCGGCCAGTTCGTCTTCCCACATCTGGCGCAGTTCCGGGCTGGAGAGCACGCCTGCGACCACTGCGCCGCCATGGGTCGGCGGGTTGGAGTAATTGGTACGCACCACGCGTTTGACCTGGGAGAGTACCCGCGCCGTTTCCTCACGGCCGGCCGTCACCAGCGACAGGGCGCCGACGCGCTCGCCATAGAGGGAGAATGATTTCGAGAAGGAACTGGAGACGAAGAAGGTCAGCCCGGAATCGGCGAACAGCCTGGCGGCCATCGCGTCCGCTTCGATGCTTTCGGCGAAGCCCTGGTATGCCATGTCGAGGAAGGCCACCAGGTTTTTCCTGCGCACGGCATCGACCACCTCGCGCCATTCTCCCTCGGAGAGGTCGGCACCGGTCGGATTGTGGCAGCAGGCGTGGAGCACGACGATGGAGCCGGCGGCCATGGTTTCGAGCTTGGCCATCATGGCGGAGAAGTTCACCCCGCGCGTTGGCGCGTCGTAGTAGGGGTAGCTTTGTACCGGGAAGCCCGCGGCCTCGAACAGCGCGAGATGGTTTTCCCAGCTCGGATCTGAAATGAAGACCGTCGCCGCCGGGAAGAGTCGCTTCAGGAAATCCGCGCCGACCCTCAGGGCGCCGGTGCCGCCCAGGGTTTCTATGGTCACCACGCGGCCATCGGCGATCAGGGGCGAGGCGGCGCCGAAGAGCAGTTGCTGCACCGCCTGGTTGTAAGCGGCCATGCCCTCGATCGGCTGGTAGGCGCGCGGCAGCAGCATGTCCACACGCGCCTTTTCCGCGGCCTTGACGGAGGCGAGCAGCGGCACCTTGCCGTTGTCGTCGTAATAGACGCCGACGCCGAGGTTCACCTTGTTTGCCCGGGTCTCGGCATTGTAGGCCTCGGTCAGGCCGAAGATCGGGTCGCGCGGGGCCATCTCGACCGCAGCGAAAATGGAAGAAATCGTCGACGAGCTCATATACACTCCAGGGTTGGCCGCGAAGCGTCGCGGAATGTTCGATTGCGCAGTGCAATATTTTAACCGTGAAAGCAGGAATGGTGTGCGAGCAACAAGCGTATTTGCGTCAGGGGAATGAGTTTGGCTGAAATTATCGCTCATCCGGACAATCCCTTCCGCCTGCACCAGCCATTTCTCCCCGCAGGCGATCAGCCCGAGGCAATCGCCAAGCTGGCCGAGGGGGTCGGGGACGGCCTGATGTACCAGACCCTGCTGGGCGTCACCGGCTCGGGCAAGACCTTCACCATGGCCAACGTCATCGCTCGCACCGGGCGACCGGCGCTGGTGCTGGCGCCGAACAAGACGCTGGCGGCGCAACTCTATGCCGAGTTCCGCGAGTTCTTTCCGGAGAATGCGGTCGAGTATTTCGTCTCCTACTACGACTACTATCAGCCCGAGGCCTATGTGCCTTCGCGCGACTTGTTCATCGAGAAGGATTCGAGCATCAACGAGCAGATCGAGCAGATGCGTCTGTCGGCGACCAAGTCCCTGCTGGAGCGCCGCGACTGCGTGATCGTTGCCACGGTGTCAGCCATCTACGGCATCGGCGACCCGGTCGATTACCACACCATGATCCTGCACCTGCGCCAGGGCGAGAAGCTCTCCCAGCGCGACATCATCCGGCGGCTCGCCGAAATGCAGTACGAACGCAACGACATCGAGTTCTCCCGCGGCGTCTACCGGGTGCGCGGCGATGTCATCGACGTCTTCCCTGCGGAAAATGCCGAGCATGCCCTGCGCCTCACCCTGTTCGACGACGAGATCGAGTCCTTGATGCTCTTCGATCCGCTGACCGGCCATGGCAGGCAGAAGCTGGTCCGCTATACCGTCTATCCCTCCAGCCATTACGTCACGCCGCGCGCCACGGTACTGCGGGCAATCGAGAAGATCAAGCTGGAACTTCGGGAGCGCATCGAGTTCTTTCAGAAGGAGCAGAAGCTGGTCGAGTGCCAGCGCATCGAGCAACGCACCCGCTTCGATCTCGAGATGCTGGAACAATTGGGCTTCTGCAAGGGCATCGAGAATTATTCGCGCCATCTTTCCGGCCGCCAGCCGGGCGAGCCGCCGCCGACCCTGATCGATTACCTGCCGCCGCAGTCCCTGCTGTTCATCGATGAGAGCCATGTCACTATCCCGCAGGTCGGCGGCATGTACAAGGGTGACCGCTCGCGCAAGGTGAATCTCGTCGATTACGGCTTTCGTCTGCCCTCCGCGCTGGACAACCGGCCGCTGCGCTTCGACGAGTTCGAGAAGCTGATGCCGCAGACGGTTTTCGTTTCGGCCACGCCGGCCAATTATGAGCAATTGCATCAGGCTCAGGTGGTCGAGCAGGTGGTGCGTCCGACCGGCCTCGTCGATCCGGCCCTGGAGATCCGTCCGGCCTCATCCCAGGTCGATGACCTGCTGGCTGAGATCAAGCGGCGGGTCGCCGGCGGCGAGCGGGTTCTCGTCACCACATTGACCAAGAGACTGGCCGAGCAACTGACCGAGTTCTATGCCGACAACGGCGTCAAGGTCCGTTATCTCCATTCCGACATCGAGACCGTCGAACGGGTCGAGATCATCCGCGACCTGCGTCTCGGCGTCTTCGACGTCCTGGTCGGCATCAACCTGCTGCGCGAGGGCCTGGACATTCCCGAGGTGTCCCTGGTGGCCATCCTGGACGCCGACAAGGAAGGCTTTCTCCGCTCGGAGCGCGCCCTGATCCAGACCATCGGTCGCGCCGCGCGCCACATCAACGGCACGGCCATCCTCTATGCCGACAAGGTCACCGATTCGATGCGCCGGGCGATTGCCGAAACCGACCGGCGCCGCGCCAAGCAGGTGGCCTACAACGAGGAGCACGGCATTATCCCCATGGGGGTGAAGAAGCGCATCCGGGACATGATCGATGGCATCTACGACAGCGACGGCGCCGCCACCGAACTGAAGGCGGCTGAGCTGCAGCTGCGTTACGATGCGATGAGCGCCAAGGATCTGGCGAAGGCGATCAAGCGGCTGGAGAAGGCAATGCAGGAGCATGCCAGAAATCTCGAGTTCGAAGAGGCCGCCGCGGCCCGCGACGAACTTTTCCGGCTGCGCCGGCAGGCTTTTGGCGCAGACCCCCACGAGTCGCCCGAACCCGTGGGGTGAACGTCTTGCTACATTAATCCTGCCTGGTCTCGACGATCTGCAGCGGCTCGTCGGCAATCACCGGAACCGGGCGCGGCTTGCGTCCCAATGCCGGCGTTGGCACGGCGATCTGCGCCTGAGAGCGCGCCTTGTCGCTGCTGGTTTCGACCAGTTGCAGTCCTGCCTGTTGCAGCGAGACGGACAAGTCGACCGGCGTGGCTGGCGCAGACGGAACAGGCTTCTCCGCAGACTGCACGGCAGGAGTCTGCACAGCCGGGACGGCCTCGGTTGCCGGGGAGGGCTCCGCTGCATCCGGCGGAGCTGCGGCTACCAAGGGGTGCAGGGAAGGTTCCATGCGCACCGGCAGTTGTGCAACCTCGACTTGTGCGACCTCGACCTCCGCGGCAGGCGGCAATGCCGGCGCTGGGGTGGCCGGGACCGGCTCGACAGCCGTTACGACTTTGGTCAGCGTCGTGTCGACCGCTTCCTGCGCTACCTCGGCGGCAACAATTTCGCCTGGCACTGCGGGCTCGGCAGCCGCTAACGCGTCTTCCGGACGCCGCTCGCGGCGGCCGCCGCGGCGGCCGCGACGGGCACGCTGCCCCTCCTCGGCCGGCAGTGCGCCGCCGGGAGCGGCAATTGCCGGCGTTTCCGAAACGACTGGTTCGACCGCCTGAGGGCGCGGGGGGCGGGGCTGACGCGGTTCTCTGGGCTCACGGGGCTCGCGCTGCTCCTTGGCTTCGCCGGCCGGGCGCTCTTTCTCGCCGCGGGCGCGCCGCGGTTCGCGGGGAGTCTCCGCCTTTTCGGGCCTTTCAGCTCTTTCAGCCTTTCCGGACAGGGCCGGGGCTTCCCCTTTCGGCGGGCGTTCGTTTCGAGCACCTTCGCGTCGAGTCCTGCTGCCGCGGCGGGCTTCGCCGCGAGTGTCCGGCCGGGCCTCGCGCCGGGCTGGACGTTCGGTCGTTTCTGCGACGGGCGCAGACGCTCCCTTGGTATCGGAAAACCAGGAGACGATCTTGGCCCAGAGGCCGCGAGAGCCGGTCTCTGGCAGGGCCGCCGGGGCAGCTTTGGCCTTTGGCTCGACGATCGGTGCCGGCTGGCCAAGGGCAATGCCTTTGACCGCGGCTTCCTGGCGTGCCGGTTTCGCGTCGGTCTGCGCGGAGGGCGTCATGTAGCCTTCATCGGCTGGCATTTCTACCATCTTGTAGCTGGGCAGAGTGATTTCTTCCAGGTTGAGTTGGTCGTGACGCAGACGCACGATCTGATGATGCGGAGTTTCGAGGTGAATATTGGGAATCAGCACGAGATTGACCTTGTGCCGCATCTCGATTTTCGCGATGTCGACGCGTTTCTCGTTCAACAGGAAGGTGGCGACATCGACCGGTACCTGGCAGTGCAGGGCGCCGGTGTTCTCCTTCATCGACTCTTCTTCGAGGATGCGCAGGATGTGCAGGGCCGAGGACTCGGTACTGCGGGTATGGCCGGTGCCGCTGCAGCGCGGGCAGGGGATGTAGCTGGTTTCGGCTAGCGCGGGACGCAGCCGCTGCCGCGACAGTTCGAGCAGACCAAAGCGGCTGATCTTGCCGGTCTGGACGCGGGCGCGGTCGAAGTGCAGGGCATCGCGCAGGCGGTTCTCGACTTCACGCTGATTGCGCGTGCTTTCCATGTCGATGAAGTCGATGACGATCAGGCCGCCCAGGTCGCGCAGGCGCAACTGGCGTGCAGTTTCGTCGGCGGCTTCGAGATTGGTCTTGTAGGCGGTTTCCTCGATGTCGGCACCTTTGGTGGCGCGGCCGGAATTGACGTCGACCGAGACCAGGGCCTCGGTATGGTCGATGACGATGGCGCCGCCCGACGGCAGGGTGACCTGGCGCGAGTAGGCCGACTCGATCTGATGCTCGATCTGGAAGCGCGAGAACAGCGGCACGTCGTCGCTGTAGCGCTTTACGCGGGCGACGTTGCCCGGCATTACGTGCGCCATGAACTGCTGCGCCTGCTCGAAGACGTCGTCGGTGTCGATCAGGATCTCGCCGATGTCCGGCGTGAAATAATCGCGGATGGCGCGGATCACCAGGCTGGATTCCTGGTAGATGAGGAACGCGCCCTTTTGGGAATTGGCGGCACCCTCGATCGCTCCCCATAGCTGCAGCAGGTAGTTCAGGTCCCACTGCAGTTCCTCGAAGCTGCGCCCGATGCCGGCGGTGCGGGCGATCAGGCTCGTGCTCGCCGGGACTTCGAGCCGGTCCATGATCTCGCGCAGTTCCTGCCGATCCTCGCCCTCGACGCGGCGCGAAACTCCTCCGCCGCGCGGGTTGTTGGGCATCAGCACGAGGTAGCGGCCGGCCAGCGAAATGAAGGTGGTCAGCGCCGCACCCTTGTTGCCGCGTTCGTCCTTGTCGACCTGGACGATCAGTTCCTGGCCGACATGCAGGGCGTCCTGGATGCGGGCCTTGCCGGGGTCGCCGTCGGATTTGAAATAGGAACGCGAGACTTCCTTGAACGGCAGGAAGCCGTGGCGTTCAGCGCCGTATTCGACGAAAGCGGCTTCGAGGCTGGGCTCGAGGCGGGTGATGACTGCTTTGTAGATGTTGCCCTTACGTTGTTCCTTGTTAGCCGATTCGATGTCGAGATCAACCAGTTTCTGACCATCGACGATCGCGACGCGGAGTTCCTCGGCCTGCGTCGCATTGAACAACATGCGTTTCATTTATGTGCTCCCGCGCGCACTGCACGGGCACGACAAACCTCTGCCCGGCAGTTGGCCGGGCGGAACGACTCAGTATTGCTGGATCATTGTTGTGATGTCCTTGGGCAAACTAGGGTTCGTCTTCTTAAAGCATGCTCCGAGGCCAGCGGCGAACCGCTATCTCGGAGCCCGGTATTCATGCGGTGCTCTGTGCGCGCAAATCAAGTAACATCGCTGCTTTGGGTGAGCGAGAAAACCTGTGGAGTTCGCAGAGCCGGCGGGCTGGGGTCTCGGGCGCCTCGGGAAACTCCCAGACAGCGGGACTCCGGCGATCGATGCGTTGGGCCTTATGCCTGCTCCATGACGGTTCGCTTGGGCCCGCTTAGGCCAATAAAGATGGCTGAAGAGGGCTGAAGCACTACCGGCAACGCCCTTGGCGCGCCGCCGACGTCACTTCGGACCGCCGGGCACGCTTGCCGCGGGACGGCAAACTGGGAAACAGTATATTGCAAATGAATGGCTTAAGCAAAGATTCCGCGACTTGGCTGGAAGTCGGCGAGGAGGCGGTCGGTCAGCGTATCGACAATTTTCTCCTGCGCGTCTGCAAGGGTGTGCCGAAAAGCCATGTTTATCGCATCCTGAGAAGCGGCGAGGTGCGGGTCAACAAGGGACGGATCGGTCCGGAGTACCGGCTCAAGATCGGTGATGCCGTGCGCCTGCCGCCGATCCGAGTCGCTGAGAGGCCGCTGCCGGCTGTCGTCCCGGTGCGGGAGTTTGTCGTCGTCTTCGAGGACGAAGGGCTGCTGGTCGTGAATAAGCCGTCCGGCGTCGCGGTCCATGGCGGCAGCGGCGTTAGTTTCGGGGTCATCGAGCAACTCCGGCGGCAGCGTCCGGAGGCGCGTTTCCTGGAGTTGGCACACCGGCTCGACCGGGAAACTTCAGGCCTGCTGATCCTCGCCAAGAAGCGCGCCGCCCTGACCCGCCTGCATGACATGTTTCGCGAAGGATCCATCAACAAACGCTATCTGGCACTGGTCAAGGGTAGCTGGACGAACGTCCTGCAGCATGTCCGGCTGCCGCTCCTGAAGTACCAGAGCGGAGACGGCGGGCGGCGCGTCAGCGTTTCCGACGAAGGCAAGGAAGCGCACAGCATCGTGCGGCTCAAGGCACGGTGGGAGACTTTCAGCCTGGTCGAGGTGGAACTCAAGACCGGTCGCACTCACCAGATCCGGGTGCATTTGGCTCACCTGGGCTTTCCACTGGCGGGGGACGACAAGTACGGCGATTTCCCTCTCAACAGGGAGTTGCAAAAGGCAGGGCTGAAGCGCATGTTCCTGCATGCCGGGAACCTGTCCTTCAGCCATCCCCTGACCGGGCTGACCCTATCGCTCAGGGCACCGCTGCCGCAGGAATTGCGCGATTTTCTCGCCCGGCTCGGCCGCTGCGAGGCGCTGATTTTTGGTGAAAGGAGCGAACTTGAATCGCTTTGAGTTGATCGTGTTCGACTGGGACGGCACGCTGATGGACTCGGCCGCTACGATCGTCGGCGCAATCCAGGCCGCTTGCAAGGACCTCGATATCGAGCCGCCCACCGACGCGCGGGCGCGGCATATCATCGGCTTGGGCCTGAATGATGCGCTGATGAGCGCCCTGCCTGATCTTCATCCGTCGCGATATCCCGTCCTGGCCGAGCGCTATCGTCACCACTATCTGGCCGGCGATCGCGACTTGACGATGTTCGCGGGCATCGATCCGCTGCTGTCCGGGCTGACGCAATCCGGTCATCTGCTCGCCGTGGCCACTGGCAAGAGTCGCAAAGGACTCGACCGCGTGCTCGCGGCGACCGGAGTGGGTGTCTACTTCAAGGCCACACGCTGTGTCGATGAATGCCCTTCCAAGCCGCATCCGCAGATGCTCCGGGAATTGATGGCGGAGGTCTTCGTGCCGCCCGAACGGACCTTGATGATCGGCGACACCACACATGATCTTAAGATGGCGCAAAATGCCGGAGTCGCGGCCCTGGCCGTGGCTTATGGTGCCCATCCGCGGGCGGAACTGGTGGCGGAGCAGCCCCTCTATTGCGCCGGCAGTGTCGCCGAGTTGCAGGCATGGCTGACCCGGCACGCCTGATCTGTGCCGCTGCGGACCTGGTCGAGGGCGGCCGCGGCATACGCTTCAGCCTTGATCGCCATGGCTTCACGGAAGCTTGCTTCGTCGTTCGCTACAAGGGTGTGGTGCATGCCTTCCTGAACCGCTGCGGCCATGTCCCGGTCGAACTGGACTGGCAACCGGGCGAGTTTTTTGACGCTTCCGGTTTATACTTGATCTGTGCGACCCATGGCGCGCTCTATGCCCCGGACGACGGCCGCTGCTTGGGCGGAAAGTGCAACGGCAAAGGCTTGCAGCCTGTCGCCGTCAGCGAAATTGATGGACAGATATTTTTGAAAGCATAACCCCGATGGAAGCTCCGCATAACGAAACCCAATGGCAACGCAGCGTTCTGGAAAAGATCGCCCTTGATGGGCTCATCGAGCAGCGACGGCGGCGGCGCTGGGGCATCTTCTTCAAATTCATCGGTTTCATCTACCTCGGTCTTGTCTTTGCTTATGTCGTTGACTGGGGAGACTCCGCAGACAGGCTTGGCGACGGCAAGAAGCACAGCGCACTGGTGCAACTGAACGGAGTGATTCAGGCCAAGGGCGACGCCAGTGCAGAACGCATCATCAGCGGCCTGCAATCCGCCTTCGAGGACAAGGGCACCCAGGGCGTGATTCTGCGCATCAACAGTCCGGGGGGCAGTCCGGTACAGTCAGGCATCATCAACGACGAGATCAGACGGCTGCGCGGCCGCTATCCCAGCATACCGCTCTATGTTGTGGTCGAGGACATCTGCGCTTCCGGCGGCTATTACGTTGCGGCGGCCGCCGACAAGATCTTCGTCGATAAGGCCAGCATTGTAGGTTCGATCGGTGTCCTGATGGACGGCTTCGGTTTTACCGGCACCATGGAGAAACTGGGCGTGGAGAGGCGCCTGCTCACCGCCGGCGAGAACAAGGGCTTCCTCGACCCGTTCTCACCCCAGGACGCAAAGCAAAAGGCCCACGCCAAAGAGATGCTCGATGATATCCACCAGCAATTCATCGAGGCGGTCCGGAAGGGTCGCGGCAAGCGGCTCAAGGAGACGCCGGAAATGTTTTCCGGCCTGATGTGGACCGGCGCCAAGAGCATCGACATGGGCCTGGCCGACGCCTACGGCACGGTGGATTCGGTGGCGCGCGAGATCATCAAGGCTGAGGACGTCCGCGATTACACCGTGAAACAGAATCTGGCCGAGAAATTCGCCAGGCAGTTCGGCGCGAATATGTCCGAAAGCCTGGCCAACACCTTTACCCGGATGACCCTCCGCTGAGCGGGTGTCGGCGTGAATGCGGACCTGACGCTATGGCAGTTGGACACCTTCGGCGCGCAACATCCGGCACAGTGCGATCAGCGGCAGGCCGATCAGTGCGTTAGGGTCGTCGCCGCGCAGTGATTCGAGGAGGGTGATTCCTAAGCCTTCCGACTTGGCGCTGCCGGCGCAGTTGAGCGCGTCCTCTCGATCAAGATAGCGTTCGATCTCGGCGTCGGAGAGCGCCCGGAAGCGCACCTCGGTCGGCACCCCGCAGATCTGCGTGCGGCCGCTTGCGGAGTTGAACAGGCACAAGCCGGTATGGAAGATGACGCTCTTTCCCCGCATCGCCTGGAGTTGGCTGATGGCATTGGTCCGCGTCCCCGGTTTGCCGTAAGTGCGATCGCCCTGGTGCGCGACTTGATCGCTGCCGATAATCAGGGCGTCGGGAAAGCGCGCAGCTACTGCCTTTGCCTTTTCCAGCGCCAGCCTTTCCGCGGTCGCGGCGGGGGCCTCTCCAGGCAGGGCGGCCTCGTCGAGGTCGGGCGCGGCGATTTCAAAAGGCAGTTGCAGCCGTCCCAGGAGTTCGCGCCGAAATGGCGAGGTCGAGGCAAGCACCAAGCGCAAAGGGGGGGGGGTCTTGGGCCGCATTGGACTCGCTTTGACTGGAAAAGGGAAAAATAATATCATTAGCGGTTTATGTCGCGACAGGAAATGAAACAAATCGCCGGGATTGTCATAGACAGCCTCGCATTTGCCCGGGAAGGAAGGCATCTGATCGGCCGATTGGCGGTGCAGGAAATGTCGCGTGTAAACGATGGCAATGCTTTGGCGGACGATGGCGGGGTGCTCAGTTGTCGACTGAGCGGCGGGCGCAACGACGACGGCAAACTGTTTCTGATGATCGAAGTGAGCGGTGAACTCCGCTTGAAATGCCAGCGCTGCCTTGAACCCCTGGTCTTGCCGCTTGATATCAAGAGCCTGTTGTTGCTGGTCCCGTCGGGCGCGCCTTGGCCTGACGAGTCGCTCGAGGATGATGCGGCCGACGCAGTCGAGGCATCGGCCGAACAGTCTGTGGCCTCGCTGATCGAGGAGGAGGTGCTGCTGGCCTTGCCGGTCGTTCCGCGCCACGAGTCCTGCGTCCTGCCCGATGGCAGCGACCATCACGGCCGTGCCGCATCGCCGTTTGCGGCGCTGGCACGGCTGAAGTAGTTTTGAACGATTATTGAAGGAGCAACGAAATGGCTGTTCAGCAAAACAAGAAGTCCCCGTCCAAGCGCGGCATGCGCCGTGCTCACGACTTTCTCACCGTGCCGCCGTTGGCGGTCGAACCGACCACGGGTGAAGTGCATCTTCGTCACCACATCAGTGCCAGCGGCTACTATCGCGGCAAGAAAGTCCTCGCGACCAAGGGCGAATAACTCCGTGCCGGCGGAATAAGTCGCAGCAAGCCCAGACGCGTTCTTAGCCTCCGCCGTCCCGTTTCCCTATTCCTCGATGGCGGTTACTCTCGCAATCGACTGCATGGGCGGTGACCATGGCCCGATGGTCACGGTTCCGGCCGCGCTCGATTTCCTGCAACGCGATCCTGATTGCTCGGTCATCTTGGTTGGCCGCGACGAGGTATTGCGGCCTTTGCTCGGGCGTGCCCAGTCCGAACTGGGCGCGAGGCTGCGCGTGGCCCACGCCAGCGAAATGGTCGAGATGGACGAGCCGATTGCGTCGGCGCTGCGCGTCAAGAAGAACTCCTCTATGCGCGTCGCCGTAGACCTGGTCAAGGGCGGCGAGGCGCAGGCGGCGGTATCAGCCGGCAACACCGCAGCCCTGATGGCGATCTCGCGCTTTGTCTTGAAAACACTTCCGGGCATCGACCGCCCGGCGATCGCCAGTATCGTGCCGACGCTCAATCGTTATACCTATGTGCTCGACCTCGGTGCCAACGTCGATTGCCAACCGGAACACCTCCTGCAGTTTGCTATCATGGGCGCCATGCTCTTCTCAGCGCTGGAACACAAGGAACGGCCCAGCGTCGGCTTGCTCAACATCGGCCAGGAGGCGATCAAGGGCAATGAGGCGGTCAAGCGCGCGGGTGAACTGCTCAGGGAAGGTGGCCTTAATTTCTATGGCAATGTCGAGGGCGACGACATTTACAAGGGGACGGTCGACGTGGTCGTTTGCGATGGTTTCGTCGGCAATGTCGCCCTCAAGGCTTCCGAGGGTCTGGCGCACATGATCAGCGCGGCGCTACGCGAGGAATTCAAGCGAAATCTGCTCACCAAGCTGGCGGCGCTGATGGCCTTGCCGGTGCTCAATTCCTTCAAGCGGCGTTTCGATCCCCGACGATACAACGGAGGCAGTCTGCTCGGCCTCAAGGGCGTCGTGGTCAAGAGTCACGGCTCGGCCGACTCCTTTGCCTTCGGCTACGCTCTGGAGCGAGCCGCCGAGGCCGCTCGCAACAGTTTGCCGGAGCGCATTGCCGCGCGCATGGCGCAGCTCTCCGGTTCGATATCATGAGTTCCTCTCCCATTTTTTCCCGCATCATCGGCACCGGCAGCTATCTGCCTGGCGAGCCGGTCAGCAACCACGATCTGGTGGCGCACGGTATAGATACCTCCAACGAGTGGATTGTCGAGCGCACCGGTATTCGCGCCCGCCACCTGGCGCCGGAGAACGTCAGTTGCAGCGATCTGGCGCTGGAAGCCGGCAGGCGAGCGCTTGTCGCCGCCGGCAAGGAGCCAGGCGAAGTTGATCTCATCATCGTCGCCACCTCGACGCCGGATTTCATCTTCCCCAGCGCCGCCACTCTGCTGCAGGACAAGCTGGGCATCAGGAACGGTGGCGCAGCTTTCGATGTGCAGGCGGTATGCAGCGGATTCGTCTATGGCTTGGCCATCGCCGAAAAGTTCATCCGTTCTGGCTCGCATCGCTGCGCCCTGGTGGTTGGCGCCGAGGTGTTTTCGCGCATCCTTGATTGGAATGACCGGGGCACTTGCGTGCTTTTCGGCGATGGCGCCGGCGCAGCGGTGTTGGCCGCCAGCGACGAGCCCGGCATTTTGTCCACCGCCATTCACGCCGACGGCAGCCACAGCGATATCCTGTCTGTGCCTGGGCAGATCTGCGGCGGCAAGATCGTCGGTCGCCCCTTCCTGCAGATGGAAGGTCAGGCGGTGTTCAAGTTCGCGGTCAAGGTACTCAAGGAAGTGGCCGAGGAAGTGCTGATACAGGCCGGCATGTCGGTCGACCAGATCGACTGGCTGATTCCGCACCAGGCCAACGTGCGCATTCTGAACGCCACGGCCAAGAAACTCGGCCTGCCAGCTGAGAAAGTCATCATCACCGTCGGCCATCACGGCAATACGTCAGCCGCCTCGATTCCGCTTGCCCTGGACGAGGCCGTGCGCGCCGGGCGAGTCCGCCGTGGCGACACGCTGTTGCTCGAAGGCGTCGGGGGCGGCTTCACCTGGGGCGCCACACTGCTCACTTTCTGAGCGCAGGGAACTTGCTATGACATTTGCTTTCGTATTTCCCGGTCAGGGTTCGCAGTCGCTGGGCATGATGAATGCCTATGGCGATAATGCTGTGATCCGGCAGACCTTCGCCGAGGCCTCCGATGCCCTCGGCCGCGATTTATGGCAACTGGTTTGCCAGGGTCCGACCGAGGCGCTCAATCAGACGGTGAACACACAACCGCTGATGCTCACAGCGGGCGTCGCCTGCTATCGCGTCTGGCTAGATATGGGCGGCCCGAAGCCGGCCCTGGTGGCAGGGCACAGCCTCGGCGAATATTCCGCGCTGGTGACCGCGGGCGTGCTCAATTTCGGCGATGCCGTGCCCCTGGTTGAACTGCGCGCAAAAGCGATGCAGGAGGCGGTGCCGGCAGGGGTGGGGGCGATGGCCGCGATCCTCGGACTCGGCGCTGCTGCAGTCACTGCCGCCTGTGCTGAAAGTTCCCAGGGGCAGGTGGTGGAAGCCGTGAATTTCAATGCCCCCGAGCAGATCGTCATCGCCGGCCATGCCGCCGCGGTGGAGCGTGCCGCCGCTGCCTGCAAGGCGATGGGGGCAAAACGGGCGGTGATGCTGCAGGTGTCGGCGCCATTCCACTGCTCATTGATGCAGCCGGCGGCTGAGCGCTTGCGGCAGCGTTTGTCGAGCGTGAGCTTTTCTATGCCGGGGATGCCCGTGGTGAACAACGTCGATGCTCGCTGTCTCTCCGAGCCGGAGCAGATCAAGGACGCCCTGGTGCGCCAGGCCGCCTCGCCGGTGCGCTGGGTCGAGACGATGCAGCTGCTGGCGGCAAAGGGCGTCAGCCGTGTCTATGAATGCGGCCCGGGCAAGGTATTGGCGGGTCTCGTCAAGCGTTGTAGCGACGGTCTCATCGGCGGGGCGATGGCCGATCTTGCCGGCATCGAAGCAGCATTGTCTGTCGTCAAGCCTTAAGGAGTCGTCATGGTGCAAGAGAAGCCGTCGGGTCCGCTGGCGGGACAACTGGCGCTGGTCACCGGCGCCTCGCGGGGCATAGGAAAAGCGATCGCGCTGGAGTTGGGCAGGGCGGGCGCCACCGTGGTGGGTACTGCCACGAGCGAAATGGGCGCCGACGATATCCAGAAGGCGCTTGACGCCGCAGCAGTCACTGGTTGGGGGGCAAGGGTGGATGTCACCGACGCGGATGCCTGCGAGGCCCTGTTCGATCAGATCGAAAGGAAATTCGGCGCGGTTGGAATCCTGGTGAACAACGCCGGCATCACGCGCGACAATCTCGCCATGCGCATGAAGGACGAAGAGTGGGACGATGTCATCAGCACCAACCTCAAGGCTGTCTTCCGGCTCTCCAAGCGGGTGATGCGCGGCATGATGAAGGCGAGGCACGGCCGTATCATCAACATCACTTCGGTGGTCGGCAGTTCAGGCAATCCCGGCCAGGCCAATTACGCTGCCGCCAAGGCCGGGGTCGCGGGCATGACGCGGGCGCTTGCCCAGGAACTGGGCAGCCGCAATATCACGGTGAATTGCGTGGCGCCGGGCTTTATCGATACCGACATGACCAAGTCACTTGACCCTGCCCAGCGCGAGGCGCTGTTGCAAAAGATTCCACTCGGCCGACTCGGAGAGGCCGCTGAAATCGCCGCTGCAGTGGCGTTCCTCGCCGGGCCCGGAGCCGGCTATATCACGGGCGCAGTGCTGCACGTCAATGGCGGGATGTACATGAGTTAATCACAGCCTCGTCGGCGCCAGCGTTTCTGTTAAAATGCGGAAGTTTTTGTCACCTCAGCCGATAATCGGGAAGGAGCAGCACATGGAGAACATCGAGCAGCGCGTCAAGAAAATCGTCGCCGAGCAATTGGGCGTTAATGAATCAGAGATCAAGAACGACTCCTCCTTCGTCGACGACCTCGGCGCCGACTCCCTCGACACCGTCGAACTGGTCATGGCGCTTGAGGAAGAGTTCGAGTGCGAGATTCCGGACGAGGACGCAGAGAAGATCACCAGCGTGCAGCAGGCGATCGACTACGTCGGCGCTCACGTCAAGAAGTAATCCCCGTTTCAAACATTCCGCTGGAGTTCAACTTGTCGCGTC
>CAIVDC010000023.1 GCA_903904605.1 uncultured Sterolibacterium sp. | reverse complement strand
CGAGCGGCGCGGACACCGAACGACTGACGAACAGATAGACGAAGCCGACGACCAGGACGAGCATCGCCAGGGCGGCCGTCACGACCTTCAGGGTGGCTTCCCTGACGGCGCCATTGATGTTCTTTAGCGAGATATCCATGCCGACGACGCCCAGCACCGTGCCTTCGGGCACGTCGTGGCAGCTCAGGCAGTCCTTGCCGAGGTAGTCCTTGCGCGCCTTGGTCGGGATGACCGCGCGCAGGATCTCCCCGTGGGCGCCCGGCAGCACGGCGAAATGAGGCTGGCCGCTGGCCAGCACCTGCTGCTCGAGCGGGTCGGCCTTTCTGTCGTCAGCCTTGCCCGGTCCATACTGCTTCGACAGCGCCTCGCCGCGGATCAGATGCAGTTCGCTGACATTCTCGGTCTTCTGGATCTGGTCGAGATAGACCGCACGGTCGGCGATGTTGCCGCTGACCATCATGCCGGTCATCGCCGCCATGGTCATCTGGTTGACGCTCTCCGAGAAGTCGCGCGCCTGCCTGATGCCCATCTCCTGCTGCTGCACCGTCACCCACCAGATGATCCCGGCAAAGGCGATCACCAGCATCACCGCGATGCCGACCACCAGGCGCAGCCATATCTTGAGCTTGCTAAGAACTATCATCGTCAATTCCTGTCATATCGCTTTTGCCATATTACGCGCGGCCGGCGCCGCCGACTTGACCAATATCAACTTGGCCTACGATGGCAACATAAGCGCACTCGGGGAGCGACAGTCGGTTACCCCAATTTCTCTCGCGCCGTCGCCAACCGCAGGACTCAAGTTACGCCCCATGATGCCGTAGACAACGTGGTAAACCTTGACTTCCGTCCGTCGGGCGTCGATCCTCGGACCGCCACCATGAAAAAACTCGAAGACGACATTTATCTTGCGCTGCTCCGCTACACCAAGGCGCTGTCGGCCGCGCTGGGTTTCCGTGACCTGCTGACGAGGCGGCATTCGGCGCGCGTGCTGGGACTGTCCGAAGAGATCGGGGTGCGTTGCGGCCTGTCTGCGAGGGAACTCGGCATTCTCAAAATTGGCGCTTCCTTGCACGATGTCGGCAAGATCGGCATACCCGACCGGATCCTCCTGAAGCCTTCGAGATTTGACCATGCCGAGTGGGCGGAAATGAAACAGCACTCCGAGATCGGGGAAAAAATTATCGACGCGACCGACCTTGAAGGCTCGCAACAAGTCGCTCTGGTCGTTCGCCACCATCACGAGCATTACGACGGCGGCGGTTACCCGGACAGGCTTGCCGGAGAGGAAATTCCAATCGGCGCCCGTATCATCGGCATCGCCGACAGCTACGACGCGATGGCCGTCACAAGGGCATATCAACACGCCAGGACGCATCCCGCCATCATGGAGATTCTGCGGGATGAAAGCGGCGGAAAGCACGACCCTCGGCTGATGAGCGTCTTTTGTGACGTCATCGAGTCGAGCAAGTTCAGGGCTGCCGAAACCTGATGCCGCGGCAATTCTGCGCCATGCCTCAAATCCCCCCATCTTCGGACCCTCGGCTATGGTCCTGCACCAACCCAGGGCATTCCGCCCCCAAGAACGGGCATCAGCCGCCGCCCTGGCCGGTCCCGAAGCAGGAATGACGCCCGGCGAAAGCCGCCTTGTTGATGTAAGCTTTCGCCCTATGGACCTGAACAGCGATTTCGACCAGCGCATCGTTCTGAACGCGCGCGACGCGGTCTGGAACAACTCGCCGCTGCCGGGCGTTGACCGGCGAATGCTGGACCGGATCGGCGATGAACGGGCACGGGCCACCAGCATCGTACGTTACGCTGCGGGGTCACGCTTCGACCGGCACGTGCATGAGGGCGGCGAAGAGATTCTCGTCCTGGACGGCCTGTTCTCGGACGAACACGGCGATTACCCGGCCGGCGCCTATCTGCGGAATCCGCCGGGCACGAGCCACGCACCGTTTTCCCGGGACGGCTGCACCCTCTTTGTCAAACTCTGGCAATTTGCCTTGGATGACACGGCGCCGGTGCGCATCGATACATCGACGGCCGTCTGGTATCCGGGACTCGTCCCCGGGCTGGCGGTCATGCCCCTGCATGAGCACGACGGCGTCAGTACGGCACTGGTCCGTTGGGCGCCGGAAACGCGCTTCAATACGCATACGCATCCCGGCGGCGAGGAAATTCTGGTTCTCGATGGCGTCTTCCGCGATGAAGACGGAGACTACTCCACCGGCACGTGGCTACGCAGTCCGCGCTGGAGCCGCCATACGCCCTTCACCGGCCCGGAAGGCGCACTGATTTACGTCAAGGTCGGGGCAATCGGTGCGAATTTCTTGAACCCCGGTGCCTGCCGCCCCTGAAAGTCCAGCGACGCCAGAGCTGCCCGGCCAGTCCGGGTGAAAACGACAAACTGGCCCTCGCGTCGAATCCCTTGTGGAAATTGCTGTCTACTTTGTTGGTGGCAGGTGGCAGGGCATTCGGTTTCGGCAACAGCCTCGCGCCGCCCGAGGTATCGCGGCCCGCATTCTTTTCGGCGTGCCTGTCGTTCGTCGAGACAGGCAGCGTTATCCCTCCGGGTGCGGAGAACGCGCCAAAAGCGAGACAGGCCTGCGCTGGAACGTCCTTTGCTTCGAACAAAGTACGCGGATCGACGCAGCAAAGCGGCTCCTGCGGTCAGTACGCGGGGGCCGGAACGGGCAAGGCGATTTACCGGCCCGACAGGCGACAAGGAGAATGATCGTGGTCAACCATTACTATGCTCCCTGCCGATATTGCGGCAGCCCGGTCTCCCCGGAAAGCGGCACCGTGGAAGAAGTCGGTCAATCATGGCAGGCTGCCCACTTGGGGTGCATGAAGGACAACCGGAGTCGCTTTAGGGCACTGTTTTGTTGCCACCCGATGCGGTTGGCCAAGCCGCGGGCATCCGGCTCCGGTTTTTCCCGATGAACAGCAGTCCTATCTCGGCTGGCCTTGCCCGCTCCGCTGGCAGCAACCAGGCAATTTTAGGGAGTAGGATATACAGCAAAGACGCGGCAAGCACACGCAACCGCCGTCACTCTCAAGGAGAGTCCCCATGAGCATCTTCGCTCGCTATCAGAGCCGCTACGAATCGGCGCTGGAAGAGGAAATATCGATTCAGGAATACCTCGACTTGTGCCGGACTGATCCCAGTGCCTATGCCACCGTCGCCGAGCGCATGCTCATGGCGATCGGCGAACCCGAATATGTAGACACGCGGCTCAATCCCCGGCAGTCCCGCCTTTTCGCCAACAAGATCATCAAGCTTTACCCGGCTTTCCGCGACTTCTACGGCATGGAGGAGGTGATAGAGCACATCGTCGCCTATATTCGCCATGCCGCGCAAGGGCTGGAAGAGAAGAAGCAGATCCTCTATCTGCTCGGCCCGGTGGGCGGCGGCAAGTCCTCGCTGGCGGAAAAGCTCAAGTCCCTGGTCGAGAAGGTGCCGTTTTACGCCATCAAGGATTCGCCGGTGCATGAATCCCCGCTGGGCTTGTTCAGTCTGGAAGAGGACGGCCCGCTGCTCGAGGAAGACTACGGCATCCCGCGCCGCTACCTGGGCGGTATCATGTCGCCCTGGGCGGTGAAGCGCCTGCACGAGTACAACGGGGACATCTCGCGCTTCCGCGTGGTCAAGCTCTACCCATCGGTGCTGCGGCAGATCGCCGTTTCCAAGACGGAGCCGGGCGACGAGAACAATCAGGACATCTCATCCCTGGTCGGCAAGATCGACATTCGCAAGCTCGAGGAATTTTCCCAGAACGATCCAGATGCCTATAGTTATTCGGGAGGCCTGTGTCTTTCCAACCGCGGCCTGCTCGAGTTCGTCGAGATGTTCAAGGCGCCGATCAAGGTGCTGCACCCGCTCCTGACGGCAACGCAGGAAGGCAACTACAAGGGCACGGAAGGCTTCGGGGCCATGCCCTTCGACGGCATGATCCTGGCGCACTCGAACGAGGCCGAGTGGCTGGCCTTCAAGAACAACCGCAACAACGAGGCTTTCCTCGACCGCATCTACATCGTCAAGGTGCCCTACTGCCTGCGCACTTCCGAAGAACTGAATATCTATGACAAGCTGATCAGAAACTCTTCGCTGGCCAAGGCCCCGTGTGCGCCGGACACGCTGTCGATGATGGCGCAATTTTCGGTCCTGTCGCGCCTGAAGGTGCCGGAGAATTCGTCGATCTATTCCAAGATGCGCGTCTACGACGGCGAGAACCTCAAGGACACGGACCCGAAGGCCAAGTCCTACCAGGAGTACCGGGACTACGCGGGTGTCGACGAGGGCATGACGGGCCTCTCCACGCGCTTTGCCTTCAAGATTCTTTCCCGCGTGTTCAATTTCGATCACCGCGAGGTCGCCGCCAACCCGGTGCATCTGATGTACGTACTCGAACAGCAGATCGAGCAGGAACAGTTTTCGCCGGAGGTCGAACAGCGCTACATGGGCTTCATCAAGGAATACCTGATGCCGCGCTACGCCGAGTTCATCGGCAAGGAGATACAGACGGCCTATCTGGAATCCTATTCCGAATACGGCCAGAACATCTTCGACCGCTACGTCACCTATGCCGATTTCTGGATTCAGGATCAGGAATTCCGCGATCCCAACACCGGCGAGATACTCGACCGCAGTGCCCTCAACGATGAACTGGAGAAGATCGAAAAGCCGGCCGGCATCAGCAATCCGAAGGATTTCCGCAACGAAGTGGTGAACTTCGTGCTGCGCGCCCGCGCCCAGCACGATCGCAAGGTCGTCGCCTGGACGGCCTACGAAAAACTGCGCGTGGTGATCGAGAAGAAGATGTTTTCGAACACCGAGGAGCTGCTGCCGGTGATTTCCTTCAACGCCAAGGCCAGCGCCGACGACCAGCGCAAGCACAAGGACTTCGTCGATCGCATGATGGCCCGCGGCTACACCGAAAGGCAGGTGCGCCTGCTCGCCGAGTGGTATCTGCGCATACGCAAGTCGTCCTGAGCCATGCAGCCCGCAACCGCAGAAGGCAAGCCGGCGCGGCCGGTGAGATCGGAGAGCCATCATGGTCGGCGTGCGCATCGTTGATCGTCGCAACGACAGCAAGAGGAAAAGCTCGGTCAATCGCAGTCGCTTCATCCGCCGCTTCAAGGGGCAGATACGCAAGGCCGTCGCCGACGCGATCTCCAAGCGCGGCATCACCGACATCGATGACGGCGAGAAGATCGGCATTCCGGCCAAGGACATTTCCGAACCGCACTTCCAGCACATGCGCGGCGGCGTCTGGCGCGATGTCCTGCCCGGCAACGACCGCTTTCTTTCCGGCGACGAGGCCGAACGGCCCGGCGGCGGCGCCGGGGGCACGGGCAGCCAGGGCAGCCCCGAAGGTGAAGGCACGGACGACTTCGCCTTCGCGCTGTCGCGCGAGGAGTTCCTCGGAATTTTTTTCGACGACCTTGAACTGCCCAACCTGGTCAAGACGCAGTTGGTGCGCATCGACGAATACAAGCGGGTGCGTGCCGGTTACACCAACACCGGCGTCCCGACCAATATCAACATCGTTCGCTCGATGCGCGGCGCCACGGGCAGGCGCATTGCCGTCGGCGCGCCGTACCGCAAGGCGCTGCGCGAACTGCGCGAGCGGCTGGCGCACCTCGAGGCGGCCGGCGAAGGAAATTCCGCCGAAGCCGGGGAAGTGCGCCAGAAGATCGAGCGCCTGCTGCGGCGCATCGAACGGGTCCCCTTCATCGATGACTTCGACCTGCGCTACAACAACCGCATCCGGATACCGGTACCGGCGACCCAGGCGGTGATGTTCTGCCTGATCGATGTCTCGGGCTCGATGGACGAGCAGAAGAAGCAGATTGCCAAGCGCTTCTTCATGCTGCTCTACCTGTTTCTCACGCGTTCCTACGAGCATATCGAGGTGGTCTTCATCCGCCATCACACCGAGGCCGAGGAAGTCAGCGAGGATGAATTCTTTCACGCCCAGGATTCCGGCGGCACGGTCGTTTCCTCGGCGCTCAAGTTGATGCACCGGATCATCGCCGAGCGCTACGCCAGCAGCGCCTGGAACATCTACGGCGCGCAAGCCTCGGACGGCGAGAACTGGGACAGCGATTCTCCCGTCTGCCGCGAGATCCTGGACAAGCAGATCGTGCCGTTGGTGCAGTATTTCGCCTATATCGAGATCAGCACGCTCGAACCGCAGAATCTCTGGTGGGAATACGACAAGGTCCGTGCGGCGCATCCCGAGCGCTTTGCCATGCAGCAAATCAAGGGTCTGCCCGACATCTATCCGGTGTTCCGCGATCTGTTCCAGAAGAAGCTGGCCTGACATGACGACGAACAGGAAGAAGCGCCTCATCGACTCGCACTCGGAATGGACCGTCGAGCTGATCGAGCGCTACGACAAGGAGATAGCGCGCGCCGCCCGCCACTACGGGCTCGACTGCTACCCTCACCTGATCGAGATCATCACCGCCGAGCAGATGATGGACGCCTATGCCTCCGTCGGCATGCCTGTCTATTACCACCACTGGTCCTTCGGCAAGCACTTCCTGAGCACCGAAAAAGCCTACCGGCGCGGTCAGATGGGGCTGGCCTACGAGATCGTCATCAATTCCGACCCGTGCATTGCCTATCTGCAGGAAGAGAACACCATGACCATGCAGGCGCTGGTCATTGCCCACGCCGCCTACGGTCACAATTCATTCTTCAAGGGCAACTACCTGTTCCGCACCTGGACGGCGGCCGATGCGATCATCGACTACCTGGTTTTTGCCAAGAGTTTCATCGCCGAATGCGAGGAACGCTACGGCGAGGACGAAGTGGAACGTCTGCTGGACAGTTGCCACGCGCTGCTCAACGTCGGCGTGGATCGCTACAAGCATCCGCCCAAGCTGTCGCTGGCCAATGAACGCGAGCGCCAGAAGGAACGCGAGGCCTACCTGCAGTCCCAGGTCAACGAACTGTGGCGCGTGATGCCGGCGGAAAAGCAGCGCAGCCAGGTTGGCGCGAAAAATCGCTATCCCGACGAGCCCGAAGAGAACCTGCTCTATTTCATCGAGAAGAATGCGCCGCTGCTGGAGTCCTGGCAGCGCGAAGTCGTCCGCATCGTGCGCAAGATCGGCCAGTATTTCTACCCCCAGCGCCAGACCCAACTCATGAACGAGGGCTGGGCCTGCTTCTGGCACTACACGCTGCTCAACCATCTCTACGACGAAGGCCGCCTCAACGACGGCTTCATGATCGAGTTTTTGCAGTCCCACACCAACGTCGTGTTTCAACCGCCCTACAACAGCCCGCACTACAGCGGGATCAATCCCTACGCCCTCGGCTTCGCCATGTGGCGGGACATCCAGCGCATTTGCCGGCAGCCCACGGACGAGGACCGCGCATGGTTTCCCGACATCGCCGGCAGCGACTGGCGCGAGACCTTCGAGTTCGCGATGCGCAATTTCAAGGACGAGAGCTTCGTCGCCCAGTACCTGTCGCCCAAGATGATGCGCGACTTCCGCCTGTTTGCCATACTCGATGACGACAACCTCGCCAAACTGAAGATCGAGGCGATACACGACGAGCAGGGCTATCAGGCCGTGCGCACCATGCTCTCGGACCAATACAACCTCGGCAGCCGCGAGCCCAACATCCAGGTCTGGAACGCCGATCTGCGCGGCGACCGCTCGCTGACCCTGCGCCACTTCGTATACAAGCGCCGACCCCTGGCGGAGAATTGCGACGAACTGCTGCGGCATGTGGGCATCCTGTGGGGCTTCCCGGTTCGCCTGGAAGAGGAGAACGAGGACGGGGAGGTGACGCAGCGCGCGGAGATCCACGTGGATCGCCGACACCGGGGCGACGGCGGCTGAGGACTGCGTGCTGCGCCGCCTGAAGGATCGATCGGCCAATCCCTGTTCCGCCGCCGGAGACCGCCCGCTCGCCAGGCCGGCCGCTTCCTGCCAGACGGCAGCCGTTGCTCAGAGGGGCAGTTCCGCCTGGGCGCCGATATCGACCGGTCCTGCGTTGCCGACGGCGTCAAGTCCGCTCACCCGGACACCGAGCAGACGCAGTTTCCTGGCCAGCGGTACGCGGCGCAGGCACTCGCCGGCGGCACGTCGAATCACCACGGGATCGTCGGTGGCCATCGGCAAACTCGAATCCCGGGTCACCGTCCGGAAATCATCGTAGCGCAGCTTGATCCCGATGGTGCGGCCCCTGTAGCCCTTCTGCTTCAAGTCGGCTGCCACGCGCAGGCACAATTCGCTGAAGATCCCGGACAACGCGTTCCGGTCGTGGCGAGGATGCAGATCCTTCTCGAACGTCGTTTCCCGGCTGACCGATTTCGGTTCGCAGCGGCTTGTCACCGGGCGCTCGTCGATGCCGCGCGCCGCAAGGAGGAGCCACTGCGCATAGGAAAGCCCGAAGTGATCTTGGACGACCGCCGGTTCGATATCGGCCAGTTGCCCGATGGTCTCGATGCCCAGGGTCGCCAGTTTGGCCGCAGCTTTCGGACCGATGCCGTTGATCTTGTTCACGGACAGCGGCCAGATGCGGCCGGGAATGTCTTCCATGGTCAGGATCGTGATCCCGTCCGGCTTGTCGAGATCGGAGCAGATCTTGGACAGCAGCTTGTTGGGACTAATGCCGATCGAGCAGGACAAGCCGGTCTTTTCGCGTACTGCCTCTTTGATCTTGCGCGCCAGCGTCGGCGAGTCTTCGGCAAGATGGCTCAGATCGATATAGATCTCATCGATCCCGCGATCCTCGATTTCCGGCGCGATGTCCGCCACCGCAGCCTTGAACAACCGGGAATAGTGGCGGTAGGCATCAAAATCCACCGGCAGGAGAAAGGCATCCGGCGCCAGTTTCGCCGCCTTCATCGTCCCCATGCCGGAAAATACGCCGAGAGCCCGCGCTTCGTAGGTCGAAGTCGTAATCACGCCGCGCCCGACATAATCCCGAAGGCGGGCAAAGCGGCGCGTCCCGTCGGCGCCGGTCACCGGCTGCTGAGACCGGCGCCCGCCAATGACCACGGCCTGGCCGCGCAGTTCCGGATAACGCAGCAGATCCACCGACGCATAAAATGCGTCCATATCGAGGTGCGCGATGCGGCGGGTCGGGAGGCCCATGCGGATCTAGCGGCGGCACCGGCGCTTTGCGATCACGGCAGCTGGTCGAAATTGCCTCAGCGGATCCAGCAGCGAAGCCAGACCGTTGTGATCCATTTCCTGCATCAGCGCCAACAGGCGTCCGATCTCGCCCGGCGGAAAGCCTTCACGGGCGAACCAGTTCAGGTAGTTGCCCGGCAGATCGGCAATCACGCGTCCCTTGTGCTTGCCGAAGGGCATCACGCGCGTCAGCAACAATTCCAGATCCTCTGCCTGCATTGCCAGCTCCCTCAGCTGTGCCCGGGCAGATCGACCGCCCCAAGGCAGGGCTTCGAATCAGCCGGGTCGTGCCCCGCGTTCACCCTCTCCTAGGCCGCCGGATGCGCACAGCCCCATCTTAGCGCCATTTGCGCCGGGCGATGCTCGGCGGCCGGAATTCGCCGCACGTTCAGCGCATTCGGCGAACTGGTGCAGAATCGGCTTGTGCCGTCACCCGACGGCGAAAATGCCGGGAGCGAAGCTTGAAGACAATACAGAAGGATCCGGCGACGCGCAGTTGTCCGTGCGGCAGCGACGTTCCCTACAGCGGCTGCTGCGGGCGCTATCTGGACGGCAACGCAGGCGCGGACACGGCCGTCGCGTTGATGCGCTCACGCTACGCGGCCTATGTGCTGCGGCGCGAAACTTACCTGCTGGGGACCTGGCATCCGACGACGCGACCGACCGCTTTGAGTCTCGGCGACGAGACGAAGTGGCTGGGCTTGCAGGTGCTTCGGCATGAACGGCGAGGCGACGACCAGGCGCTTGTCGAGTTCGTCGCCCGCTACAAAGTCGATGGGCGCGCGAACCGCCTCCACGAGATCAGCCGATTCGTGCATCAGGACGGCCGCTGGTTCTACGTCGCCGGCAGGATCGTCGAGCCGGCCTCCCGCCGCGGTGACGCGGCGGGATCAAAGCCGGTTTGAGCACCCGCCATAGGCGGGAGATGAAGCATTGCCGGTACTGCGCGGACCCTGCCCGCAATGATTACTTGCCGGAATAGACGGGCTTGCCGGCGGCATCCTTGATCGTCGTCGCCCAGGTGGTGTGGATCAGTTTGACCAGGCTCGAGGGCAGTGCGACATAGTCCAGATCGTGGGCCATCTGACCGCCATGTTCATAGGACCAGGCGTAGAACTTCAGCACTTCCGCGGCCTGCGCCGGCTTGTCCTGGACCTTGTGCATCAGGATGAAGGTGGCGCCGGTGATCGGCCAGGCATCCTTGCCCGGCTCGTTGGTGAGCAGTTCGTAGAACGCGGACTTGGTCCAGTTGGCATTGGCAGCGGCGGCCTTGAAGGTCGTGTCGTCGGGCAGCGGATACTGGCCCTCGGCATTCTCCAGCAGCGTATAGGTCATGTGGTTCTGCTTCGAATAGGCATATTCGACGTAGCCGATCGCGCCCGGAATGCGCTGAACGAAGGCCGAGACGCCTTCGTTGCCCTTGCCGCCCAGACCCAGCGGCCATTGCACGGCGGTGCCTTCGCCGACCTTCTGCTTCCACTCGGGGCTGACCTTCGACAGATAATTGGTGAAGATGAAGGTCGTGCCCGAACCGTCGGCGCGGCGCACCACGGCGATCAGCTGGTCAGGAAGAGACAGCTTGGGGTTCAGGGCGACGATCGCCTTGTCGTTCCACTTGGTGATCTTGCCGAGATAGATGTCGGCCAGCACGGTCGGCGTCAGGCGCATCTCGCCCGGCTTGACGCCGGCGATATTGACCACCAGCACTTCGCCGCCGATCACCGCGGGAAACTGCATCAGGCCGTTCTTGTCGAGTTCGGCCGGCGTCAGCGGCATGTCGGATGCGCCGAAATCCACGGTCTTGGCGATGATCTGCTTGATGCCGCCACCGGAGCCGATGGACTGATAGTTGATCTTGTTGCCGGTCGCCTTCTGGTAGGCCTCGGCCCATTTGCCGTAGATCGGCGCGGGGAAAGTCGCACCGGCGCCGGTGATCTCTGCCGCCTGAACTGGCGTGAAGCCGAAGGCCGAGAGTACGGCCGCGACGGGCAGGGCGATGCGTTTGATCTGCTTCGATATCATCATATTGTCCTCGACGGGGTTGGCTGGAGACCTGGCCATTCTAGTCAGCCTATGTGACAACTGCGTGACAGCTGCCCCAACACGGCTCCGGTGATGCCGGAGCGCCGCGCTGCTGAGCCCGCCTCCGGTACTGAGGCTGGTCACGAAATCGTCATCATTGGGTCACACGGTCTCCCTGAGATCACCCCAGCCGACCGACATTTCCGGTCCTCCGGGGAGACCTGGCGTGAGTCGCATGGCAGTTGCCCCATTTCTCGCTTGGTGCGTTGTAACATAGACCTCGACGAGGATGGGCGGTCGGCCCATTGCCGGCAGTGCCGGACCTTTTCGACCCACATTACGAAGGGATGCGTATGCGTGCGGCAGTCTATGAGCGAATCGGGCCGGCTGGCGAGGTACTCAGCATCGTCGATCTGCCGCTGCCGGTCGCCGGCCCGGGCGAGGTCAGGGTGAAGCTGGGCTGGTCAGGCGTCAATCCGTCGGACGTCAAGACCCGGAGCGGGTTCCGATCCAAGACCCTGCCCTTTCCGCGCATCGTTCCGCATAGCGACGGAGCCGGAGTGATCGACGAGGTCGGGCCCGGCGTCCCGCGGACACGCGTCGGACAACCGGTATGGCTCTGGAACGCCGCCTGGCAGCGCGCCTATGGCACGGCTGCTGAATTCGTCGTCCTCCCGGCGCCTCAGGCCGTGCCCTTGCCGAAGAATCTCGATCCGGCCGTCGGCGCCTGCCTCGGCATACCGGCATTGACTGCCTACCATGCCATGGCCGTCGACGGCGGCGTCGCCGGCAAGAGCGTGCTCGTTGCCGGAGGTGCCGGCGCAGTCGGCCACTATGCTATCCAGTGCGCGCGGCACCTGGGTGCCAGGCAGATCCTGACGACCGTCAGCGGCCCCGGGAAAGCGGCGCTGGCAAAGGCGGCCGGGGCCGACCTCGTCCTCAACTACCGGACCGACGACCTCGTCGCCGGGGTTCAGGCGGCCACGGGCGGACAAGGAGTCGAGCGCATCGTCGAAGTCGACTTGGCCGCCAACATCGGCACCGATCTGGCATTGCTGAAAGCCGGCGGCGACATCGTCGCCTACGGCAGCGGCGCCGCGGAAATATCCATTCCCTTTGCCTCGATGATCATGAAGGACGTCCGGCTCAGATTCTTCATCGTTTACCAACTGGGCGCTGAAGACAGGAGCCGTGCCATTGCAGACCTGGGTGCGATGCTGGAGTCCGGCCTGCTGTCCCACAACATCGCGCTTCGCCTGCCGCTCGAGCGTATCGTCGAAGCGCATCAATTGGTCGAACAGGGTCGTGCGGCCGGCAACGTCGTTCTCGAGATCGGCTGAGCGGGAGAAGCTGAAAACCGACGTCCGGGCGTCACTGGGCACACAAACCGGTCCCTGAGGGAGCAAGGTCTCGAACTTCGAATCAAGCAAGTCGATCTGACCGAATCGAGGATCGGGGCAATCGCCAGCCAGGCCGTGACGGATCGTGAGCGACGCGCAAAAAGGTGATTCTCTTGCGTTATCTGAAACGCTGACAGTCGTCGGCACGGACAAGAACACCGCCATCGTGTTTTCGCTCCCGATGGACCAGGTGGCTCCCTTTCCGGCACACGCCGACAAAGGCGCTTAGAACGCCGGCTTTTCCTTCGCCTCGTGGTAACGGACGACGCCGCTCATGATTTCGCGCTTGGCTTCCTCGGCGCCGACCCAGCCCTTGATCTTGACGAACTTGCCCGCTTCGAGATCCTTGTAGTGCGCGAAGAAGTGCGAGATCTGGTCGAGCAGGATTTGCGGCAAGTCGCGCGGCGCCTGAACGCTGCGATACATCTGGGTCAGTTTGTCCACCGGCACGGCCAGCACCTTGGCGTCCTCGCCGGCCTCGTCGTCCATGGCCAGCATGCCGATCGGGCGGCAGCGCACGACCACGCCCGGCGGCAGCGGGAACTGAGCCATCACCAGGACATCGACCGGGTCGCCGTCGCCGGCGATGGTGTGGGGAATATAGCCGTAATTGCAGGGATAGTGCATAGCGGTCGACATGAAGCGGTCGACGAAGATCGCACCGGAGTCCTTGTCGACTTCGTACTTGATCGGTTCCGAATGCATCGGAATTTCGATCACGACGTTGAAATCGTGCGGCAGATCCAGGCCGGACGGTACCCGTTCAAGACCCACGCTCAGGAGGCCTCGAAGCCGGCGTCGTTAACGGCGCGCGCAAGCTCGTCCCGGCTCAGTTTGGCGTCATCGAAGTCAACTGTCGCACAGTTCTCCGCCAGCGATACTTCTGCCTTGGCAACGCCCTTCAAATCCTGCAATACCTGGGTGACGCTCTTGACGCAGCCCTGGCAACTCATGCCACCGACTTTCAATACCGTTGTCGCCATTTTCAACCCCTCAAGGACGAGGCTTCCAGCGCCTCAACAACAGAGAATTGCTCACCACGGAAACAGAACTCAGTGCCATCGCCGCACCGGCGATCACCGGGTTGAGGAAGCCTGCCGCAGCCAGCGGAATGCCAAGCACATTATAAACGAAGGCGAAGAACAGGTTCTGCCGAATCTTGGCCAGCGTGGCGCGCGACAACAGGATGGCATCGGCAACGCTGTTCAGGTCATTCTTCATCAGGGTCACGCCGGCGGTCTCCAGCGCCACGTCCGAACCTGCGCCCATGGCGAAGCCGACATCGGCAGCAGCCAGCGCCGGCGCATCGTTGATGCCGTCGCCGGCCATCCCGACCAGGCCTTCGGCCTTCAACCCGGCTACCCGGCCGGCCTTGTCGTTCGGCAGCACTTCGGCACTAAAGCGGATGATGCCGGCAGCTGCCGCGACCGCTGCCGCGGTCTGGGCATTGTCGCCCGTGAGCATCACCACGTCGACGCCGAGTTCCCGCAGACGGGCCACCGCACTCCTGGAACTTGGCCGCAAGGGGTCTGCCACCGCTATGGCACCGAGGGCTTGCCCGCCGCGTGCGACTGCGACGATGCTCTTCCCTGCCTGCTGCAGCGGCAGCAGCAGCGCTTCGTCGAGGGCAACGCCCTGTTCACGCAGGAAACCCGGCGAGCCGAGCAGGCAAGGCCGGCCACCAAGTTCGCCGCGCAAGCCCCTGCCCGCTTCGGCCACCAGCCCCTGCGGCGCTGCCAAAGCCAGGCCCGCCTCTGCCGCCCGCGCCAGGATAGCGCCGGACAGGGGGTGCGTGGCGCCCTGTTCGAGGCTCGCTGCGACCTGCAGCAGTTCATCCCCGCCCTCCTTGCCCGCCCGCCCCATGGACACGATGTCGGTGACCACCGGCTTGCCCTGGGTCAGGGTGCCCGTCTTGTCCACCACCAGGATCCTGATCTTTTCCGCCAGTTCGAGCGCCTGACCGTCCTTGATCAGGATCCCGGCTTTCGCCCCCTGACCGGTGCCGACCATGATCGCTGTCGGCGTCGCCAAACCGAGCGCACAGGGGCAGGCAATCACCAGCACGGCGACGGCGTTGATCACGGCCTGGGTGAAATCGTGGGACAGTCCCCACCAGCCGAGGAAGGTTAGCACCGCGATGGCGCAGACCACCGGCACGAAGATCGCCGCGACTTGATCGGCGAGCCGCTGTACCGGCGCCTTCGAGCCCTGTGCCTGCTCGACCATGCGGATGATGCCGGAGAGCAGGGTATGGCTGCCGACACCGGTGGCCCGTGCCTTGAGCAAACCAGATCCATTCACCGTGGCGGCGAACAGCTTGTCGCCGGGACGCTTCGCCACCGGCATGCTCTCGCCGCTCAGCATCGCCTCGTCTAGGCTGGATTGCCCTTCGCTCACTTCGCCGTCCACCGGCACGCTCTCGCCCGGACGCACGATGAAGATATCGCCAGGAATCATTGTCGCGACCGGCACCTCGATCAGCGATCCCTCCCTCTCGATCGTCGCCGTCTGCGGCTGCAGGCGGATCAGCGCCTCGATCGCCGCGGTGGTTCCGGCCTTGGCCCGCGCTTCGAGTATCTTGCCGGCGAGCACCAGGGTGATGATGGTCGCCGAGGCCTCGAAATAGACATGCTGGTGATGGAGGCCGGCCAGCGTCACGACCAGGCTGTAGAGATAGGCCATGCTGGTGCCCAGGGCCACCAGCACATCCATGTTGGCGCCCCCGCCCCTGAGCGCGTTCCAGGCACTGCGATAGAAACGGCCGCCGATCCAGAACTGCACCGGAGTGGCCAAGAGGAACTGGACTGCGCGCGGCAGCAACTCCTGATGCCCATTGATCCCGCCGAACATCATGGCCATCTGCGCCACCAGCGGCAGCGTGAACAGGGCCGAAAACCAGAAGCGGCGCAACTCCTCGCGATAGATCGCGCGCTTCCTCACCTTCTCCTGCTCGTGGCTGTCGCGGCTGGACGCTGCCGCCGAATAGCCGGCGCGCTTGACGGACGCGATGATCGCCTCGGCATCGGCCATGCCCGGCGTGAATCGCACATAAGCTTTCTCGGCGGCGAAGTTGACCGAGGCCTCCACCTCGGGCAGCTTGTTCAACACCTTCTCGATGCGTGCCGCGCAGGCGGCGCAAGTCATGCCCTCGATCGAAAGCTCCACCGTCTGGCGCGCGTTGTCGTTCATGGTCAGCAGCCGATCAAGGGCAGGCTACTTGGCAAGCAGCACAGGGAGGGAACCAAGGTGCAGCACCTTGGTGGCGACCGAACCGAGGATGGCGTTGGGCAAGGCGCCTCGGCCATGGCTGCCCATGCTGATCAGATCGCAATCGAGTTCCCGCGACAGCCTGACGATAGTCTCGGCCGGTTGGCCGACGTGGAGGTGGACGACATAGGGCAGTTGCGCCGCGTCGAGCAAGGCGCGCGCCTCCGCCAGCGCCGCTTCGCCTTCCTCGCGGTAGTGACCCTCGAGGGCATCGTGACTGAGATGCCGGGTCGCCAGTCCCACCGGCACCGGCATATGCACATGCAGCAGATGCAGCTCCGGTCTTTCGCGGAACCAGCTGAGATGCCCGATCAGGCCCCTCACCGAGGCAAGTGAGACATCAGAGCCATCGACAGCGATCAGTACTTTCATGTCGGCATTCTACACGTGGCAAACCAAGCCTTGCCATAGCCGACCGCCGAGGCTGGCAGCATTGAGCAGGCCGGCGGCGCCGAAAGCCAGCACCAGGAAGCCTGAGGCCAGGCGCAGACGCCGCCCCCGCATGGCTGACGAGAACTTCGTGGTCAAGAAACCGGCAAGCAGCAGATTGGGCAGCGTGCCCAAACCGAAAGCCAGCATCAGCGCGGCGCCACGCGCCGCACTTCCCGTCAGCAACGCCATCGTCAGCACGCTATAGACCATGCCGCAGGGCAGAAAGCCCCACAACAAGCCGAGGGGCAGGGCTTGTGCGACAGATCGCGCTGGCACGAAGCGCCGCGTCAGCGGCTGGATTCTGGCCCACAGGCGGTGACCGATGCGCTCGGTGATGGCCAGCGCACGGGTCACGCCGCAAAGGTACAAACCGAGCGCCAGGAGCATCAGGTTGGCCGCGATGTAGAGCGCCATCTGCAGCGGCAGAAAATCATTGAGCAATAGGCCGAGGCTGCCCACTCCGCCAATTGCGGCGCCCGCCGCGGCGTAGCTGGTCATGCGGCCGAAGTTGTAGGCGAGATTGAGCCGCCAGGAGGAGTTCTGCCCGGGCTGCCGTGCGCTCAATGCACCGACGATGCCGCCGCACATGGCCAGGCAATGCGTGCCGCCCAGGAGGCCGATCAGAAAAACGGCGACGAAGCCTGTCTCTGGCATTTTGCGCGGGGCCCGTCGCGCTGAACCGTCACCGGAGCAATCAACGAAACGGTTGCCCGGGTCAATCCGGTTAAATGACCTTGGAATACCGCGCCCGCTCGCGGTCTGTGCGCAGGTAACGGTCGAAGACCATGGCGATGGCGCGCACCAGCATCCGGCCGCGCGGCAGGACGGTGATCCACTGACTGTCGATGGTCAGCAGGCCGGCCTTCTCCATCTCGGAGAGACTGGCGAGTTCGGTGGCGAAGTAAGCGTTGAAGTCGATCAGGTGGGCGATTTCGATCGACTCGATGGACAACTCGAAATGGCACATCAAGGCCTGGATGATCGAGCGGCGCAGGACGTCGTCCGGGGTCAGTTCGATGCCGCGCATCACCGGCAGCTCGTCGCGGTCGAGCGCGTCGTAGTATTCCTCGATGGTCTTGTAGTTCTGGCAATAGGTCGGTCCGACCTTGCTCAGGGCGGAGACGCCGAAGGCCATCAGATCCGCCTCGGCGTGGGTCGAGTAGCCCTGGAAATTGCGATGCAGCCGGCCCTGGCGCTGCGCCACGGCCAATTCGTCGTCGGGCTTGGCGAAGTGGTCCATGCCGATGAAGACGTAACCGGCATCGGTCAGCCGGCGTATCGCCAGTTGCAGAATCTGGAGCTTGGCGTCCGGCGTAGGAAGATCCGCTTCAATGATGCGCCGTTGCGGCTTGGCCAGGCCGGGGAGGTGCGCATAGTTGTAGATCGAGAGCCGGTCCGGAGAGAGCCGGATGACTTCTTCCAGGGTGTGGTTGAAACTGATGACGTTCTGCTTGGGCAGCCCATAGATCAGATCGACGCTCACCGACTGGAATCCGCTGGCGCGCGCCGCCTCGATCACCAGTTGCGTCTCCTCGATGCTCTGAATGCGGTTGACGGCTTTCTGCACGGCCGGATCGAAATCCTGGACTCCGATGCTCATGCGATTGAAACCGAGCTCGCCGAGGAGGGCCACAGTTTCGGCATCGACCTTGCGCGGGTCGACCTCGATCGAGTATTCGCCGCCGGGCATCAGGGTGAAATGCTCGCGGATCGAAGCCATGAGCTGGCGCAGTTCGTCATTCGACAGGAAGGTCGGCGTGCCACCGCCAAAATGCAGTTGCACCACCTCGTGGCTGCCGTCCAGGGCGGCCGCCTGCATCGCGAATTCCTTGGCCAGATACCTGAGATACTTGGCCGAGCGGCCATGGTCCTTGGTGATGATCTTGTTGCAGGCGCAGTAATAGCAGATGGTGTTGCAGAACGGGATATGGACGTATAATGATAAAGGTCTGCCCATGCCACCGACGGTCCTGCGTCCCAGCCAGAGACGGTAGGCCTCAGCGTCGAACGCCTCGACAAAGCGGTCAGCCGTGGGATAGGACGTGTAACGCGGGCCGCTGACGTCGAAGCGACGAATGAGTTGCGGGTCGAAAATTAGTTCTTGGAAGGAAGTAGCCATTATTTTCCATTAAGGAATGGTGCCAGCACGCTGTAGCCGATAATGACGTGATCTTGAACTAGACGTGTTGACACAAATCAAAACGGTTAGCTAACCCGACCTGCCATGCATACAAACAACAAAAGCATCATACCGGTAACGCTCACCACCCTCAAGGCGGCCTGCTCGCAGTGCAATCTGCGCGAACTATGCCTGCCCTACGGGCTGACGGAATCGGAGATCGAGCAGATCGAGGCCATGGTCGGCGTAAGACGCCGGGTCAAGCGCCAGCAGCACCTCTACCGCGCCGGAGAAAACTTCGAGGCGATCTACGCAATCAGGAGCGGATTCTTCAAGACCGACGTGCTGCTCGAAGACGGTCGCGACCAGGTCACCGGCTTCCAGATGGCCGGCGAGATCCTCGGCATGGACGGCATCAGCGGCGAGACCCACACCTGCAACGCCGTTGCGCTCGAAGACAGTGAAATCTGCGTCATTCCCTTCGCCCATCTCGAACGCCTGTCACGCGAAATCCAGGCGTTGCAGCGCCACTTCCATCAAGTGATGAGCCGCGAAATCGTGCGCGACCACGGCGTCATGATGCTTCTCGGCACCATGCGCGCCGAGGAACGCCTGGCCACATTCCTGCTCAACCTGTCGCAGCGCTTCACCACGCGAGGCTATTCGCCGGCCGAATTCCACCTGCGCATGACGCGCGACGAGATCGGTTCCTATCTCGGTCTCAAGCTTGAGACGGTCAGCCGCGCCTTCTCGCGCTTCCAGGAGGAAGGTTTCATCAGCGTGCAGCAAAAGCACATTCGCATTCTCGACATTTCCGGGCTCAAGAAACTGTTGAACCACCCGCCCGGCTGAATCACCGCGCGTGTCCTGGCCTGGTGCCCGGCCATGCTCCAGGCAAATACACAGGCACGACCCTCGATGTCCAGCGAAGAACAACCCGACATCCCGCAGCTCCTCAAGTGCCTGCCGCTGTTCGCCGAACTTTCGACTGAACAGATCGCCGACCTTGCTGCAGGCACGCGCGAGAAGCGCCTGGCCAAGGGCGAGATGCTCTTTCACAAAGGCGATACGCCACGGGGCATCTACCTGATCGTCTTCGGACAGATCAAGCTGGCCTTTCCATCGCTCCAGGGCAACGAGAAGGTCATCGAAATCGTCGGCCCGAAGCAGAGTTTCGGCGAAGCGGTGATGTTCATGGACCGGCCCTATCCGGTTTTTGCCGAAACGCTCGCCGACAGCCTGC
Organism: uncultured Sterolibacterium sp.; assembly: GCA_903904605.1. Classification (GTDB taxonomy): domain Bacteria; phylum Pseudomonadota; class Gammaproteobacteria; order Burkholderiales; family Rhodocyclaceae; genus CAIYYX01. The sequence continues at coordinate 37,319 of CAIVDC010000023.1, read as the reverse complement.
TCCTGCATATCGGCAGGGGCACCGTGTTCGAGATGCTCAAGAACGACGTTTCCTTCGCCGGACGCATGCTGGCCGGCCTTTCCCTGCGCCTGCACTCGCTGGTCAAGGACGTCGAGTCCTATACACGACGCTCCAGCGCCCAGCGCGTGATCGGCTACCTGCTCGAACATTCCGCCCAGGCGGGCGACGGCAGAACCGCGTTCGCGTTCGACCTGCCCACCACCAAACAGGTGATCGCCTCGCGCCTCAACCTCACGCCCGAGACCCTGTCACGGGTTTTTCACGATCTTGCCGAAGCGGGACTCATCACCGTAGAGGGCAAGCAGATCACGATTCACGACCAGCGCCGGCTGCGAGAATTTGATCTCTGAAACGTTCATAGACGCGCACCGCGCCGACGAGGTTCCACTCCAGCCATAGGCAGGAGGCGGCGAAGGCCAGACCTGCAGGCGCAGCCAGTCGCGGCCATAGCACCGCCGCGAGGAGCAGGCCGAAGGCGGCGAAATGCAATCGCATCTGCCCGCGCATCGCCCTTTCCGGGATCATCTGCTTCATGTTGGGCGGCGGCCGCCTCGGGTCGCCGATGCGCTGAAGATGCAACCAGTTGAGAAAGGGCATGATCTTGTAGAGCATGCCGATGATGACCGAGAGGAAGATCCCGGGCAGAGCCAGAACACCCAGCCAGAGCGGCGCCCGCGCGTGGCTGCCGAGCTGCGGCAGGAAATCGAAGAGCAGCCAGGAGGCGGAGAAGGCCAGCAGCGAGAGCATGGCGACGCGCCAGAAGACGAAGGTGACATCGCTCTGACGCCGCCGTCGGCGCAACTGCAGCCAGAGCGTGGTCGCCGCGTAGATGCCGGCCAGCAGCATGCCCGCCGCCGACACGATGGGCTGCCAGCTTTGCGCTTCGCCACGGACCGCGAGGATTTGCAACGACCACAACGCCAGAACCAGGAGCAGGCCCGCCGGCAAGAGTCGCGTCAGCCAGACCGGATAGGGCGGCGTCAGCTGGAACATCGGCACGACCAGGTAGGACACGCCGATCACCAGCATCAGCGCCCAGCCGCCCAGGCCCCAGGCGACATGCACATTGATCAGCAGGAGCAGCGGCATGCCGCTCGCCTGCAGGCCCAGGGTGGAAGCGAGGGTCACGCCGAGCAGCAAGGTGACCAGCAGGCCGAACACGGCGAAGCGCAGCACATGAATGGTCATGCCGCGCGCCGGCGTGCGCAGGAGCGCGGCGGCCATGACCGAGAGAAAGAAACCGAGCGCGACAGCAAACACGGCTGCGGCCATCAGGAACAACAACGGCTGGTCCAGGACAAAGGCCGAGGCCAGCAACACCGCCCCCGCCGTGATCAGGGGATGAACCACCGCCGCCACCAGTTGCGGCCGCCAGATGTTGGCGCCGGCGGCCACCGCGACGAACTGCAGCAGCGCACCGCACATCGCCTGCAACATGAAATCGACGACGAGCAGATGGGTCATCGCCAGGGCGCCGGAAGACCAGCGCGAGGCCAGCGCCGCCGGCCCGAACCAGGTCAGGAGCAGCCCGGCGACCACGCCGAACAGCGGCGCGGTGAGGAAGAAGCGGTAAGGCACCGAGATCGGCGGCGCCTGTTCGAACGACAGGGCGGGCTGCATCAACTGGGGCGCTTGCTGATGCGGATCTCGTTGGTGCCATCAGGGCGCAGTTCGGCGCGATAGCGATAGCCGTTCTGGTCGAGAACGGCATAGAGCGGATGCGGCTGGCAATACAGCAGCACCAGGAGTTCCTCCCCGGGCGGCAACGATGCCAGGGCGGCCATGGTCATTTCCAGCGGCTCGGGCGGCAGCATCTCCCGTCCGTCGACGACGCGCTGCTCAGCCATGCTTTCCCTCCAGGAGCGAGCCGATCTCGTTCCCGAGCTGTTCGGCCCGAGCGCCCAGCGCCTGTTCGCACATCGGATAGAGTATGTTTTCCTCCTTCATGTTGTGCTGCTGGATCAACATCAGCAGCGTCTCCGCGACACCGGCATAGCTGTCATCGTCCCTGGCCGTGCAGGCGGCCGCCAGCTGAGCCAGCAGCGAACGCATCTGCTCGTGCTCATAGCGCATCATCCGGGTCGGGCCGTCGCTCATGCCGGTGGCGGCCTCGAAGGAGGGAAACAGCAAGGTTTCCTCGGCATCGAAGTGCGCCTTCATCTGCCCTTCAAAGCGGCCGAAAGCGGCCTCAGCTTCCGCCCAATCGCCGCGCCCGACGGCATCCTCGGCGGCGACGAAGAGATCGTCGCAATGATGGTGGTGCTCCGGCAGAATTTGTGTGGGCAGGCTCATGGTCTTGTCCTGAAGTGGTGGAGTGGAATGATGCCGCCATCTTAGCCGCCTCAGCCTGCGCCGCCTTGACGGCCGTCAAGACCGACTGCGCGCCGGCGGGAAGCGCAACAGAACCCTCGTACCGCCGCCTTCCGGCGAATCGAGGATCACCTTGGCGCCGTGACTCTGGGCAATCTCGCGGACGATCGCCAGACCGAGGCCGGAGCCGTCGCCGCCGCTGCCCGGGACGCGGTGGAAGCGTTCGAACACCTTGTCCCGCTCCTGCACCGGGATGCCGCGGCCGTTGTCCTCGACGGCCAGTGCAGGCTCTGCCCCGGCGTCTACCCTCAGGGTGATGAGCGGACCGCCATAGCGCAGGGCATTGTCGAGCAGGTTGTTGATCAACTCGCCCAGGAGCAGGCCGTCGCCCTCCACCAAGACCGGCGTCTCGGCGCCGGCAAAGCCAAAGTCCCGGCCCGCCTGCAGCGCTCGCGGCACCCAGCGACTGCCGGTTTCGAAAGCCAGCTGGCGCAGGTCTATCGGAGCAAACTGGCAGGCGACGCCGGGTTCGGCGCGCGCCAGGAGCAGCAACTGGTTGGACAGGCGGGCACTGCGTTCGACCGATTCCACGATCTGCTGCAGCGCCTGTTCGTGCAGTTCCGGATCGCGTTCGCGCAGCGCGCGTTCGAGCTGGACCTTGAGCGCCGCCAGAGGCGTGCGCAACTGGTGGGCGGCATCGGCAATGAATCGCTGCTGCGCCTCGAGCACCGCGCCCAGGCGGCCGAGAAGGCCGTTGAAGGCATCGATCAGGGGCTTCGCCTCGCGCGGCACCTCATCGACCGGCAACTGCGTCGGATCGTCCCGGGCACGCGCATCGACCGCCCGCGCCAGTCGCTCCAGCGGCGCCAGGCCGGCCCGGATGCCGCCCCAGATGGCCAGGACGGAGAAGGCGATCAGCAATAGTTGCGGCGCCAGAACCGCGAGCACGATGTCCTCGGTCATGGCCTCGTGCCTGAACCGCGTCTCGGCGACGCGCACCGTCAACTGGTCGTCGGTCGGCAGCCCCTGCACCGGGAAGGACACCGCACGGACGATGTCGCCGCGCAAGCGGGCGTCGTAAAATGTGGGCAGATCGCGGCGCTCGCCCTGGGCCGGCAAGGGCAGGTCCCGTTCGCCGGCAATGGTCCCGAAACGCCGGCTGGCGACCTGGTAATGGACCCGGTCCTCGCCATCCCATTCGAGTATCTCGATCGCGGCGCGCGGCAGTTCGATGTTGGCCACGTTGTTTTCGATCTTCAACTGGCGCGCCACGTCGCTCGCCGCGCCGAGCAGGGAGCGGTCGTAGCTGGCGCGGGAAAAGCCCATCGCCAGCACATAGCTCAGCACGCCGCTGACCAGAAGCACCGCGCACATCGGCAGGAGCAGCCGCAGCAGCAAGTCGTTGCGCAGGCTAGGCCGGCGCATCGGTCCGCACCTCCAGCAAGTAGCCGAAGCCGCGCAGGGTGCGCAGCGCGACGCCGGCGCCCTCGATCTTCTTGCGCACGCGATGGACATGAATCTCGATCGCCCCGGGGCTCATCTCCTCGCCCCACTCCCCGAGGCTCTCGGCAATCTGCTGCTTGCTGACCACATGGCCGGCGCGACGCACCAGCAGCTCCAGCAGTGCGTATTCGCGGCCGGTCAGGTCCAGCGCCTCGCCTTCGTGCAGGACGCGGCGCGCCTTGGTATCGAGAGACAGTTGTCCCATGGCGATGACCGCGCCGGCAACGCCCTGGCTGCGCCGGATCAGGGCGCGCACCCGAGCCTCGAGCTCGCCCAGGTCGAAAGGCTTGGTGAGATAATCGTCCGCACCCGAATCGAGCCCGCGCACCCTTTCCGCGCTGGCTTCCCGCGCCGACAGGATCAGCACGGGCAGGGGCTTGTTCTGCAGACGCAGGCGGCGCAGCACCTCATAGCCGTCCCGGCCGGGCAGGCTCAGGTCGAGGATGACCAGGTCGTAGTCCCGCTTCAGCAGGGAGGCATCGGCGGCTCTGCCGTCGGCGATCCAGTCGACGCTGTAGCCGGACTGGCGCAAGGAGTTGGCCAGTCCGTCGGCAAGCGGCGCATCGTCTTCGACCAGCAGCAGGCGTAGGGGCATCAGTCAGAAAGATTCAGGAAAGCTCGGGTCGGTATTATCGCGCCTTCACGTGTTTTCATGGCATCGTGCCGATTGCGCTCCAGTCCTATGACTCACAACAGGCGGTCCCCCTTCACCCGTCGGCTTGTCCGGTGGGCTGTGCCGGCTCTCATCGTGTTGATCGCCCTGTATTTCGCCTGGCGAGAACTGGGGCCGCGGTCGGCGAGCGAGGCCAGCCCCGCGGCCTCCAAGCCGTCTGCGGGGATATTCAAGCCGACGCCGGAACAATGGGCAGGCCTCAAGGTGGTCGCGGTGAAGACCCTGGCCTTCCGCAGCATCCTGACCACCGACGGCAATATCGCCTTCAACGACGATGCGGTGACGCCGGTGTTCTCCCCCTACTCCGGCCGGGTCAGCCGGCTCGTCGCCAAACAGGGCGACGTGGTGAAGAAGGGTGCGCCGCTGATGGCCGTCGAGGCCTCCGAATTCGTCCAGGGACGAAGCGACCTGGCCGAGGCCAGGGCCAGCCTCGACACCGCACAGGCGAGCGAAAGACGGCAGCACGATCTCTATGACGCCGGTGCCGGCGCGCAGAAGGACTGGCGCCAGTCGCAGTCCGATCTCGTGGCCGCGCGCGCGGCGTTCGCCGCGGCCCGCGGCCGGCTGCGCATCCTGGGCAAGAGCGAGGCGGAAATCGATGCCCTCGAACGGGAGCCCGCCGGCGTGAGCGAAGCCCTGGTGACGGCGCCGATCGCCGGTACGGTCACCCAGCGTCAGGTCGGCCTCGGCCAGTACCTGACGAGCGCGGCTGGCGGCGCCTCGACGCCGGCATTCACCATCGCCGACCTGTCGACCGTCTGGCTGATCGCCAACGTGCGCGAAAGCGATGCCCCGGCGCTGCGCGTCGGCCAGCAGGCCGAGGTCAGCGTGCTGGCCATGCCCGGCAAGACCTTCAAGGCCCGGATAAGCTTGGTCGGAGCCTCCGTCGATCCCGCCACCCATCGTCTGCCCGTGCGCGCCGAGGTGCAGAATCCGAAAGGCGAATTGAAGCCGCAGATGTTCGCCAGCTTTTCCATCGCCACCAGCGAGGCCGTCGTGGCGCCCGCGGTGCCGCAACAAGCCATCGTCTATGAAGGAGAAGGAACCCGTGTCTTCGTCGCCGAAAAGGACGACAGCATCGTCGCCCGCGCCGTGCGCGCCGGCCGCAGCCGGGAGGGCATGGTCGAGATCGTATCGGGCCTCAGTGCCGGCGAAAGGATCGTGACCTCGGGCACGCTGTTCATGACCCGCGCGGCCGGGGGCGACTAGGCCGTGAACCGCATCGTCGAGTTCGCGCTCAAGCAGCGCGTGTTCATCGTCATCATGCTGCTGGCAGTGCTCGGTGCCGGCGTCGTCAGTTTCCTCAAGCTCAACATCGAAGCCTACCCCGACCCGGTGCCGCCGCTGGTCGACATCATCGCCCAGAGCCCCGGCCTGTCGGCGGAGGAGATGGAGCGTTACATCACCATCCCGATCGAAGTGCAGATGGCCGGCATTCCGCATGTCAATGTGATCCGGACCATTTCCCTGTTCGGCCTGTCCGACGTCAAGCTGCAGTTCAGCTACGACTTCACCTACCGCCAGGCCGAGCAGTGGGTGATCAACCGCCTGGCCCAGTTGCCGCCGCTGCCCGGCGGCGTGGAGCCGCAGATATCGCCGTCGAGCCCGATCGGCGAAATCTACCGCTACCGCGTCGTCGGTCCGCCCGGATATTCGGTGACCGACCTCAAGACCGTCCAGGACTGGGTGCTCCAGCGCCGCTTCAAGGCCGTGCCGGGCGTCATCGACGTGAATGGCTGGGGCGGCAAGACCAAGACCTACGAGGTCGCCGTCGATCTCGGCAAACTCACCGCCAACGGCCTTACGCTGCCCCAGGTACTGCAGACCCTGGGCAACAGCAACGCGAACGTCGGCGGCCAGACCGTCAACATAGGCTCGCAGGCGGCCGTGGTGCGCGGCGTCGGCCAGATCCATACCATCGACGACATCCGCAACACCATGCTGGCCTCCAACAAGGGCGCGCCGGTGCTGGTCGGCGACGTCGCCACGGTGAAGGTCGGCAACCAGCCGCGCCTGGGGATTGCCGGCCTCGACGACGACGACGACGTCGTCGAGGGCATCGTCCTGATGCGCCGCGGCGAGCAGAGCATGCCGACCATCGAGCGGGTGAAGGTCGAGGTAGACAAGATCAATGCCTCGAACATCCTGCCGCCCGGGGTGCACATCACGCGCATCTACGACCGCACCGACCTGATCGACACCACGACGCACACCGTGCTGCACAACATGCTCCTCGGCGTGGCGCTGATCTTCCTGCTGCAGTGGGCCTTCCTCGGCAATCTGCGCAGCGCCCTCATCGTCGCCGCCACCATCCCCTTCGCGCTTTCCTTCGCCATCGCCCTGATGGTCGCGATGGGCGAATCCGCCAACCTGCTGTCGGTCGGCGCCATCGATTTCGGCCTGGTCGTCGATGCCTCGGTCATCATGGTCGAGAATATCTTTCGCCACCTCGGGCAGAGCACGAGTCAACGCAATGACAGCGAGCCCCTGCTGCACAGGCTGCGCACTACGGTCGGCCTGCAAGGCAAGTTCGCGATCATTGCCAATTCGGCCACCGAGGTGAATCGCGCGATCGTCTTCTCGGCGGCGATCATCATCGCCGGCTTCGTGCCGCTGTTCACCCTCTCCGGCATCGAAGGGCACATCTTCGGCCCGATGGCCAAGACCTACGCCTACGCCATCGCCGGCGGCCTTATCGCGACGTTCACCGTCTCGCCGGCGTTGAGTTCCTTCCTGCTGAATGCACACGAGGAGGAAGAGCACGAGACCTTCGTCGCCCGCTGGCTGCGCCGCATCTATACGCCGGCGGTCGAGTTCGCTCTCGGCCACCGGCGCGCCACCCTGGCCGGGACGCTGCTGCTGCTGGTCCTTGCCTTGCTGGCGGCGCGCGGACTCGGCCTGGAGTTCCTGCCGAAGCTGGAGGAGGGCAACCTCTGGATCCGCGCCACCATGCCGCCTTCGATCTCCCTCGAGGAGGGCGAGACCTATGTCAACAACATGCGGCGAACGATCAAGCGCTTTCCCGAGGTAGAGACGGTCGTCTCCCAGCATGGCCGTCCCGACGACGGGACCGACGCCACCGGCTTCTTCAACGCGGAATTCTTCGTTCCGCTGAAGCCCGCCGGCGACTGGCCGAAGGGCGTCGACAAGGGCAAGCTGACCGAGCAGATGACCCAGGCGCTGGGGGCGAAGTTTCCCGGCGTCGAGTTCAACTTCTCACAGTACATCCAGGACAACGTCGAGGAGGCGGCCTCCGGGGTGAAGGGCGAGAACTCGATCAAGCTCTTCGGCAACGACCTGGAAACGCTGGAAAAGAGCGCACAAAAGATCAAGGACGTGATGCAGACCGTGCCCGGCATCACGGATCTTTCCGTCTTCGCCTCGCTCGGCCAGCCGACGGTGCGCATCGATATCGACCGCGCCCGTGCCGCCCGCTACGGACTGATGCCCGGCGACATCAACGCCACCATCCAGGCCGCCGTCGGCGGCCAGTCGCCTGGAGACCTGTTCGAGCGGGGCAGCGACCGCCACTTCCCGATCGTCGTCCGCTTGGCGCCGGAATACCGCGGCAGCATCGAGGCCATCGGGCGCATCACCGTCGGCACGGCGAATCCCAATGGCGGCATCATCGCGGTGCCGCTGGCGGAAATCGCCGACATCCGTTTGGTTTCCGGCGCCTCCTTCATCTACCGCGAACAGCAGGAGCGCTACATTCCGATCAAGTTCAGCGTACGCGGCCGCGATCTGGGCAGCGCGGTGCTGGAAGCCCAAAGGAAAGTCGCCGACGAGGTGAAGCTGCCCGGTGGCTACCGGGTGGAGTGGGTGGGAGAATTCGGCAACCTGAAGGACGCACTGGCCCGTCTGGCCATCGTCGTGCCGATCAGCATCGCTCTGATCTGCATCCTGCTCTACGTCAATTTCGGCAGCTTCGCGGATGTTCTGCTCGCCGCCAGCGTCATCCCGATGGCCCTGGTCGGCGGCATCTTCGCGCTCTTTCTGACCGGCACGCCGTTCAGCGTCTCAGCCGCCATCGGCTTCGTCGCGCTGTTCGGCATCGCCGCCATGGATGGCATCATCGTGCTCTCCTACTTCAACCAGAATCTCGAAGGCGGCATGTCGCGCAGCGAGGCCATCAGGCGAACCTGCCAGGTGCAAATGCGGCCGGTGGTGATGACCTGCGTCATCGCCTGCGTCGGCCTCGTGCCGGCGGCGCTGTCCACCGGCATCGGCTCTCAGGTGCAGAAACCACTCGCGCTGGTCGTCGTCGGCGGCATACTGCTGGCGCCGGTGCTGATCCTCATCGTCATGCCGGTACTGATCGACCTGTTCTCCCGGCAGGGGAAGCGAAGCGACCGGCAGCGCGGCGAGGGGGAATCGTGATGCGCTGGCCCCGACTCGCCACAGCGGCCGCCCTCGCCGCCGTCCTGGCCGGCTGTACCGTCGGCCCGGACTTTCAGCGGCCCGACCCACCGGATGTGACGAGCTATCGCGCCACGCCCCCGCCCCCCGGAGATCAGCATTTCTCGGCCGGCGCCGACCTTCCTTCGCAGTGGTGGCAACTGTTCCGCTCGGCGCCGCTCAATGCCCTGGTGCAGCGAGCCCTGGCGGCCAATCCGAATATCGATGCGGCCCGTGCCGCCCTGCTGGTTGCGCAGGAAACCGCCGCCGCGCAGCGCGGCGCGTTCCTTCCGCAGGTCTCCGCCAGCCTGCAGCCTACCCGGCAGCGCATTGCCGACAGTCTGAGTTCGCCGCTCAATGCACCGGCGAATCCGTTCAGCCTGCATACGGCCCAGCTCAGCATCGGCTACGCCCCGGACGTTTTCGGCGGCATGCGCCGGCAGGTGGAATCCCTCGAAGCCCAGGCCGAGTTCCAGCGTTTCGAGCTGGAGGCAGCGCGCCTGTCCCTGGCGGCCAATGTCGTGGCGGCCGCCATCCAGGAAGCGGCGCTGCGCGCCCAGATTGCGGCCCAGGAAAAGATCGTCGCGCAAGGCGGGGAGATGCTGGCTCTGACGAATCGCCAGCTGGCCCTGGGCGCCATCGCCGAGATCGGCGTCGCCGCGCAACAGGCGGCACTGGCGCAGTCCCGCGCCGCGCTGCCGCCGCTGCGCAAGCAACTGGCCCAGAACCGCGATCTGCTCACCGCGCTGGCGGGAGGCTTCCCGGGCAAGGAACTCGAACAGCGCTTCGACCTGGAACATCTCGAGCTGCCCCTGGAACTGCCGCTCAATCTCCCGTCCGCGCTGGTCGAACAGCGACCGGACGTGCGCGCCGCACTGGCCCTGGCGCATTCGGCGAGCGCCCAGGTCGGCGTTGCCTTCGCCAACATGCTGCCGCAGTTTTCCCTCAATGCCGCCAGCGGCAGCGTCGTCGCGCGCATGGGCGACCTGTTCACGGCCGGCGGCGGGTTCTGGGGCGTGGCCGGTGCCCTGACGCAACCGATCTTCGACGGCGGCGCGCTCCGCCACCGCAAGTCCGCCGCCGAGGCCGCCTACGAGCAGGCCATGGCCCAGTATCGCGCCACGGTCATCGCGGCCTTCCAGAACGTCGCGGACGCCCTTCATGCCCTGGAGCACGATGCCGAAGCGCTGCGGGCGACGACTGCGGCCGAGCGCGCGGCATCGCGCAGTCTCTCGATCGCGCGTCGCCAGCTGGCACTGGGCGACATCAGTCGCCTGGCCCTGCTGGCCACGGAGCAGTCCTACCAGCAGGCGCTGCTCGCCCTGGCGCAGGCCAGGGCGAGCCGCTACGCCGACACCGCGGCGCTGTTCCAGGCCCTGGGCGGCGGATGGTGGAATCAGGCTGAGCTGGTTCAGGAAGATCCGGAGCGCTGACGACGCCCGTCCGCCGGCGACTGCCGCAGGGGCTCAGGGCTCCATCACGTAGCGACCGGGCGCATCGCCCAGCGCCGCGCAGTTGCGGCTGTCGACCGCGCCGGCATCGATCATCCGGCCCGACTGCGGCTGCAGCCAGGCCATCCAGTCCGGCCACCAGCTGCCTCCATGATGCACGGCGCGTTCATGCCAGCTTTCGCTGCTGTCATGGCGCAGGGCGGCGCCGACCCAGTATTCGCGTTTGGGCGGACGCACCGGCGGATTGACGATGCCGAGGATATGGCCTGAGGAAGACAGCACCTGGCGCGTGGTGCTCGAAACATAGTTATTCACGCGGAAGACCGAGCGCCAGGGCGCAATGTGATCGTCCTTGGAAGCGACCGAATAGAGCGGCTGGACAATCCTCGCCAGATCGATGCGCTCGCCCGCGACCGTCAGAGCATCCTTCTCTATGAGATGGTTGTTGAGGTAGAACTCGCGCAAATACCACTCATGCATCTTGGCCGGCATGCGCGTGGTATCCATGTTCCAGTAAAGCACGTCGAACGGGGCCGGCTCTTCGCCGTAGAGATAGCCATGCACCACGTAGTGCCAGATCAGGCTGTTGGAGCGCAGCAGGCGGAACGAGGCGGCCATTTCCTTGCCGTCGAGAAAGCCTTTCTGATTCATGGTGCGTGACAGCCATCTTAAACTGCCTTCGTCGAGGAAGACCTCGATGTCCCCTGGCTTGTGATAGTCCACCAAGGTGGCCAACAGCGATACGCTCGCCACCGGCACTTCGCCCGCAGCATAGCGGCGGTTGGCCCAGGCGACATAGGTGGCCAGGGCCGCGCCGCCGATGCAGTAGCCGACCGCGTGCACCTTGTCGGCGCCGCTGATGTCGCGCGCCGTTTCGACGATCCGGGCAATTCCCTCGCTGAGGTAATCGTCGAAAGCGACGTCGCGCATCTCCGCCGTCGGATTCTTCCAGCTGGTGATGAAAACGGAAAAGCCCTGATTGAGCAGGAACCTGACCAGGCTCTTCTTCGGATCGAGGTCGAGAATGTAGAACTTGTTGATCCATGGCGTGACGATCACGATGGGCGTCTCATACACGGTGCCGGTCATCGGCGCATAGTGGATCACTTCGAGCAGCCGGTTCCTGAACACCACCTTGCCCGGCGTAGTAGCGAGGTTTCCGCCGACGCTGAAGTCGCCCGGACGGGCCATGCGCACGGTGCCGGCATGCAAGTCGTCGAGGAAGATCCGCAGGCCTTTGACCAGGCTCTCGCCATTGCTCGCCAAGGCTTTTCTGATCGCCACCGGATTGGACCAGAGGAAATTGGTCGGCGCAATGGCGTTCAACCACTTGCGCCACCAGAACGCTGCGCGGCGCCGATCCTTGCTCGACATTCCCGGCGTCTCGAAGAGCCTGTCCTGCATGTGGTGGGTGAGCAGCAGGTAACTCTCCTTGAGGATGTCCCAGCCCGCCGAGTCCTGCCAGATCGGGTCGGCGAAGCGGGTGTCGTCCGGGTGCGGCCGCTCCACGTCGGCGCTTGCCATGCCGAGCGCCCTGCGCCAGGCATGCCGCTGCAATTCCAGCAGATCATTGGCGAAACCCGCCAGCGCCTCGGACAACTCCTGGGGATGCGACAGCCACGCCAGCTGCGCATGCAACAGCGGCGTCACCATGCCCATCGGATCGATGTTGGCCTCGACCGTCTGGTCCACTGCGCGCAGGACCGACTGCGGTGTCATCGCGATATTATTTCTCTCTTGGTCCATAGCCTTGCGCTCAATAGATATCGGGCTTGCCGCCCTGACGTGGCACGATCATCTCATGCCGATGCCGGCGTTCGCGGCTTGCTGCGGCGCCGGGAAAGCTTGTCTGCAGAATAGGTTATGATTGTGATCAGCAGCGCTTCGCGGCCCTTGATCTGGGTCAAGCAAGCTGCTGCGGCCCTTCCTATAATGGCTTGGCATATCCCACCTCAATTTCCCACGGAGGCAGCATGTTCAAACATATTCTCGTCCCAACCGACGGATCAGAGCTGTCCACCGGGACCGTCAAGCGCGCGGTGGAGTTCGCAAAGGAAATCGGCGCAAAAATCACCTTCTTCTTCGCCAAGCCGGACTACCCGGTTGCATTCTACGGCGAAGGCGCCTTGATCGATCCAACCACGCCCGAGAAGTTCGCCGCGATGGCCGAACAGCAGGCGCAGGAAATCCTCAACGCGGCGAAACAGCAGGCGCAGGCGAGCGGGGTTGCCTGCGCTTCACTCAGCGTCGTCAGCGACATTCCCTATGAGGCGATCATCGACGCCACCACGAAGGCAGGCTGCGACCTGGTATTCATGGCCTCTCACGGCAGGCGGGGCTTCAGTGCCCTGTTGCTCGGCAGCGAGACGCAGAAGGTGCTGACCCACTCCAAGGTTCCGGTGCTGGTGTTTCGCTAGTCGGGTCGTCGAATTGCGGACTACGGGCGACGGCCCGGCCAGAGCCGCTTCAGGGTTTCGAATACGGCCAGGCTGAGGAGAGCCGCGGAAATTCCCGTCAGCGTCACGGTGGGGTCGAGGGCCGCGAAGCGGAACAGGCCGCGCAGTGACGGGCTAGCGAAGACCACAACCAGGCCACCTGCGGCGGACGCCAGCACCCAGCCGACGACCTTGTTGCCGCCTGCGGCAAGGCTGAGCCTGCTGCGGTTGGCGAGCAGCAATGCCAGGTTGCCGCCGACCATGGTCAGGAACACCAGCGAACGCCCCTGTTCCGCCGTCAGCCCGTTCGCCAGGCCCCAGAGATAGGTCGCCGCAGTGATGGCGAATGCCGCCGATCCCTGGACCACGCTCAGCCAGAGTACCCGGCCGCCGAACAGCGGCTCGCCGGGAGCGCGCGGCGGCCGGCGCATCAGGCCGGGCTGGCCGGCTTCCGCCTCGAAGGCGATCGAGCAGGCCGGATCGATTATCAGTTCGAGAAACACGACGTGCGCCGGCAGGAGCAAAAGCGGCTGACCGAGCAGCACCGGCAACAGCGACATGCCGACGATCGGCACATGCACCGAAAGGGTGTAGCTCATCGCCTTCTGCAGGTTGTCGTAAATGCGCCGGCCCAGGGCAATGGTGGCGACGATGGCGCCGAAGTCGTCGTCGAGGAGCACCAGCGCTGCCGCGTCCGCCCATTGCCACCCCGATATGCGCGGCCTTCAGCGCCGGCGCATCATTGACGCCGTCTCCGGTCATCGCCACCACCTCGCCGTTGGCCTTGAACGCTTCGACCAGGCGCAGCTTCTGCTGCGGCACGATGCGGGCGAAGATCTCGACTTCCCGGATCCGGCGGCACAGTTCGCGCGCATCGAGGACTTCCAGTTCCGCCCCGGTCAATACGGCTTCATGCCCGATGCCGATCCGGCGCGCGACGGCCTGCGCCGTGCGCGGATAATCGCCGGTGACCATGACCACGCGGATACCCGCCCGGCGGGCATTCAGGATCGCTTCCGGCACTTCCGCACGCGGCGGATCAGCGAGGCCGACCAGACCTATGAAAGCGAAGTCGATATCGTGCTGTCGTACCGGCCAGTCGTCGGAAGCCAGCGCCGAGCGTGCGACGCCGAGCACGCGCAGGCCGGCGTCGGCCATCCCGCCGGCGGCGGCCATCACTTTGCGCAAAGCTGCGGCATCGAGATGGCAGAGATCGGCCACCGCCTCGGGCGCCCCCTTGGCCGCCACCACCCACTGGCCGCCACTGGCTTCATCGTCGGGCTTCCAGACATGGGACATGGCCAGGAGATCGGCAGAAAGGCTGTACTCGTGCGCCATTCCCCACTGACCATGAAGATGTTCCGTGCCGCTTAGGAAGCGCCGGCCCAAATCGTGGAAGGCGCGTTCCATCGGGTCGTAGGGCTCATGCTCGCTGGCCAGAATGGCGAACTCGACCAACTCGTGGAATGATTCGGGCAGGTCGTCCTGTGCCGCCGGTTCGACCGACTCCCCGTAACGCCAAAGCGAGGCAACCGTCATCCGGTTCTCGGTGAGCGTGCCAGTCTTGTCCACCATCAGCACCGTGGTCGCGCCGAGAGTCTCGATGGCATCCATGCGCCGGGTCAACACGCGTCTTTGCGAGATCCGCCAGGCGCCGAGCGCCATGAACACGGCGAGGATCACCGGAAACTCCTGGGGCAAGGCGGCCATCGCCAGGGTGATCCCGGCCAGAACCGCCTCCAGCCACCGGCCCTGGGCGAGCCCCAGCAGGAGCACCAGCACCAGGCAGATGGCGGCCACCAGCAGCGCCAGGCGCTCGACCAGTCGCCGCATCTGGCGCTGCAGCGGCGAATGGGCTTCCTCGCTCTGCGCGAGGCTGGTGCCGATGCGGCCGATGGCGCTGGCCGGGCCGGTCGCGGTCACCAGGGCCAGGCCGCTGCCCGAAGCGAGGAGTGTTCCGGCATAGACCCAGGGCTGATCGTCGCCGCCCGGCTGGGCCGGGGGCGAGGATCTCGCACCGGCCGTCTTGCGCACCGGCACCGACTCGCCGGTGAGCAGCGATTCGTCGACCGAAAGATCGTGGCATTCCAGCACCGCGGCATCGGCGGCGACCCGGTCGCCCTCCTCCAGCACCAGCAGGTCGCCCTTCACCACTTCCCGCCCCGGAATGCGCAGCCGCCGGCCATCGCGGATCACCAGCGCGCGCGGGCTGGCCAAGCCCCGCAGGGTCTCCAGCACGCGGGAGGTACGAAGTTCCTGGGTGACGACCATGGTCATCACCAGAAACACGAAGCCCATCAGCATCAGCGCCTCAGCCCTATCGCCGAGCGAAAGATAGACGCCTCCGGCGGCAAGGAGAAGCAGGAACATCGGCTCGCGGACCACCTCCAGGGCGATGCGAAAGATGCCGCGGCGTATCGGCGGGGCGAGTTCGTTGGCGCCGTCGCTGCGCAGCCGGCTCAGCGCTTCAGACGAAGTCAGGCCGGCAGAATCACGGTTGGGGGCCGACACGGTCTTTGCAGGCGGCGGCCACCAGGCAGGCATTCACCTGGTCGGCATCACGCTGGATGAAACAGGTCAGCAAGCTCGAACCGGCACAGGTTGCCCACAAGGCGAAGAAGCCGAGCGAGTAGATGGTCATTCTCGACCAGTCGACCGGCTCGCCGAAAAGATAGAGTTGCTGAGGATCGATCAGCGTGAAGAACAGCACTTCGGCTATCCCGGCGACGACGAAAGAGGGCCACAGAATCCAGGTCAACCGTTTCATGGAAGTCTCCTTTCGAGTCATTTTACATCTGAATTATTGACTCTGCCGGCCGTCTCGCCGCCCAGGATTGTCTCGCCCGAAGCGGGCAGGACGATGTTGCCCATCAGGCGCCAGGTCTGCTCCCCGTCCTTGAGCAGGAGCAGCCAGTGGCCGGCCGAGGGCAACCTGAACTTCCCCTGGTAGGTGTCGCCCTGGCGCGACAAGACCAGGCTCTGATCGAGGCCGGCCCGGGTCGGATGAGAAAGCGTGACGGAGAGGCGCTCCGGCGGCACGAAGAAAGGCGCCTTGGCCGTCAGCCGGATAGTGATGCCTTCGGCCGAAAGACGTATCGCGGCCTCGATCCCCAGCGCCTGGGCTCGTTCGCTCCTGGCCAGCGTCTGATTGATGGCCAGTCCCCGCCGGTAATAGTCTTCGCTCACCAATCCGTCGTTCGAGCGTATCGCCAGCCAAAGGGTGATGAAGCTCGCCACCACCACGACAAAAGGGCCGGCCATCAACAGCCAGGGCCCGGGTTCCCGGTACCAGGGATTCGATGCTGCTGTCTCGTTCAAAGAGCGCTCCTTCACGGGATGAGGAAACTGGTCTTCTCGCGCACTGCAATCTTCTCGTCGTTCATCGATTTGACCTCGAGGTAGATCCTGTTATAGCCCTTCTTCCCGGATTCCGGCGGCACATGCACTTCCACCGAAACGCTCTGGGTGGTCAAAGCCGGAATCTCGACGATGCGCGCAGACTCGATGTCGATGCCGGCCAGTCCGCTCACGCCGATGGCATAGCGCTGGGCTGCCTCGCTGACATTCATGATCTGCAGGCGGTAGTGGTTTTCGATCATGCCGTTGTCTTCTTCCCGCGCCTGTTCGACCCGGTCCCGTATCACATCGACCTTGAGCGGCAGGCGCATGGAAAGCGCCACGCCCGCGGCGCCGATGATCAACGCCAGAATCACGCCGTAGATCACCGTACGCGGACGCAGGACATGCGCGAACACCTCCTTGCGGCCCCACTTCGCCTGCATCGCATGTTCCGTCGAGTAGCGGATCAGGCCGCGCGGGTAGTTCATCCTGTCCATCACCTGATCGCAGGCATCGATGCAGGCGGAACAGCCGATGCACTCGTATTGCAGGCCCTTGCGGATGTCGATGCCGGTCGGACAGACCTGCACGCAGATGCCGCAGTCGACGCAGTCGCCCTTGCCCTCCGCCTTGCGGTCCAGCTTCTTTGGACGCGCACCGCGCGGTTCCCCGCGCTCTGCGTCGTAGGTGACGATCAGCGTATCCGGGTCAAACATCACACTCTGGAAACGGGCGTAGGGGCACATGTATTTGCAGACCTGCTCCCGCATCCAGCCGGCGTTGCCATAGGTGGCAAAGCCGTAGAACAGGATCCAGAAAGTTTCCCACGGACCGAAGTCGAAATTGAAGTGGCGCAACTCGTTCGCCAGCGTCCTGATCGGCGTGAAATAGCCGACGAAGGTGAAACCGGTCCATAACCCTAGTGCAATCCAGACGGCATGCTTGGCCGCCTTGAGCGCCAACTTGCGCGCAGAAACCGGCTGCCCGTCCAGCTTCATGCGCGCGTTGCGGCCGCCCTCGATCTTCTCCTCGATCCACATGAAGATCTCGGTGTAGACGGTCTGCGGGCAGGCATAGCCGCAGAACAGGCGTCCGCCGATGGCGGTGAACAGAAACAGGGAGTAGGCGGCGATGATCAGCAGTATCGCCAGGTAGAAGACATCCTGAGGCCAGAAAACCAGGCCGAAGATGTAAAACTTGCGCTCGGCCAATTCGAACAGCACCGCCTGCCGACCGTTCCATGGCAGCCAGCAAAGGCCGTAGAAAAGCGCCTGGGTGAACCAGACGAGAATCCAGCGCCAGGTGGAAAACCAGCCCGAGACGGCCCGCACGTAGATCTTCTTGCGGGCCTCGAAGAGCGGTTGCGCGGGGGCGCCAGGATCGTCTGACGGAGGAGTCGCTGCATTCATGCTGTTAACTGATCCTATGCTTGAAAAAGCCGATACCCCGGAGATCTTCTCCCCGGGGCCTCGGGCTCGAGCCTCTGCTACTTCTTTTCGGTCGATGCGGCAGCGGGCCTGTCGCCGGCGCCCAGGCCATAGATGTAGGCGGCGAGCAGATGCACCTTGGCTTCGCCGAGGAACTCCTTCTGCGCCGGCATCTGGATGTTGCGGCCCTTGGTGATGGTCTCGACGATGGTGTCCTCGCTGCTGCCGAAGAGCCAGATCTTGTCCGTCAGATTGGGCGCGCCCATCGCCTGGTTGCCCCGGGCATCTACGCCGTGGCAGGCGACGCAGCCGGCGGAAGCAAATACTTCCTTGCCCCGCGCCGCCCGCAACGAGTCGGCCGCGAGGCCGGAAAGCGAGCGGACATAGTTGGCGACGTCCTTGATCGACTCCCCGCCCAGTTGGGCGAAGGGCGGCATGACACCGATGCGGCCGCCCATGATCGTGGTCTCGATCTGTTCCGGTTGACCGCCCCACAGCCAGTCGTCGTCTGTTAGGTTGGGATAACCCTTGGCGCCCTTGGCGTCGGAGCCGTGGCACTGGGCGCAGTAGGTAAGGAACAGGTGCTCGCCCATGTGCCGGGCGTTGTCATCCATCGCTACCGTCTTCAGATCCTGCTTCAGATAGGCATTGAATATCTTCCCGTAGCTAGCGTCGGCATCGGCGACCTCCTGCTCGTGCTGGCCGCTGGAGGTCCAGCCGAGTTTGCCGGCATAACTGCCCAGTCCCGGATAGAGGGCGAGATAGCCCAGGCCGAACACCACCGTGATGTAGAACAGCCAGCGCCACCAGTTCGGCATCGGGTTGTTGAATTCCTCCAGGGTTTCATCCCAGACGTGGCCCATGGTCTTACCGGGCGTGTTGACCGCCCGGCCTTGCATCCAGAGAAAGACGCCGCAGCCGATAATGCCGGCCAGGGCGATCAGCGTGATGTAAGGGCTCCAGAATCCGCTGACAAAATCGCTCATGGTGCAATCCTTTCTTTGTTCCGGGAGGCGAGCCAAGCGGGATCCACCGGTTCGTCATCGCCAAATGGCAGCAACGCCGCCTCGTCGAACGACTGTTTGCGCTTGCCGCTGTAGGCCCAGACCAGGATTCCAATGAAGGTGACGAAGGAGAACAGGGTGATCAAGGAACGCAGATCGTTGATATCCATGATCAATGGGCCTGTTTGAGTTCGGTGCCCATGCCCTGCAGGTAGGCGACCAGCACATCGAGTTCGGTCTTGCCCGCAAGCTGTTCCCGGGCGCCCTTGATTTCCTCGTCCGTGTAGGGGACGCCGACCCGGCGCAGGGCTTTCATCTTCAGTTCGATGTCGTCGCTCACGACCGGACGATCGAGCCAGTAGTAGGCCGGCATGATCGACTCGGGCACGACATCGCGCGGGTTGAGCAAATGCGTCCGGTGCCACTCGTCGGAGTAGCGGCCGCCGACGCGGGCAAGATCCGGACCGGTGCGCTTGGATCCCCACTGGAACGGATGGTCATAGACGAACTCGCCGGCCACGGAATAATGCCCGTAGCGCTCGGTTTCGGCGCGGAACGGCCGAATCATCTGCGAGTGGCAGTTGTAGCAGCCCTCGCGGATGTAGATGTCGCGCCCGGCCAGGCGCACCGGATCGTAAGGTTTGAGTCCGGCGACCGGCTCGGTGGTCGACTTCTGGAAGAACAGCGGCACGATCTCGACCAGACCGGCCACGCTCACCACCAGGATGGTCAGGACCACCAGCCAGACGACGTTTTTCTCGATGGTATCTTGGTTAAGCATTTGTCGATTCCTCCTGATCAGGCATGCTGACCGGCAGCTGCCAGCACCGGGGCATTGACCGCCTGGCCGCCGACGATGGTCCTGGCCACGTTGTAGGCCATCAGCAGCATGCCGCTGAGGAACAGCAGCCCGCCCGCCAGCCGTATTTCGTACAAGCCCTTGACCGATTTGACCGATTCGATGAACGAATAGGTCAGGGTGCCGTCGGGATTGGTGGCCCGCCACATCAGGCCTTCCATCACCCCGGCGATCCACATCGAGGTGATGTAGAGGACCACGCCGATGGTGGCAATCCAGAAGTGGGTATTGATCAGCTTGACACTGTGCATCTCGCTCTTGCCGAACAGCCGCGGCACCATGTAGTAAATCGCCCCGATCGACACCATCGCCACCCAGCCCAGGGCGCCGGAATGCACATGGCCTATGGTCCAGTCGGTATAGTGGGACAGCGCGTTGACCGTCTTGATCGCCATCATAGGACCCTCGAATGTCGACATCCCGTAAAACGACAGCGAGGTGATCAGGAACTTCAGAATCGGGTCGTCGCGAAGCTTGTGCCATGCACCCGACAGCGTCATGATGCCGTTGATCATGCCGCCCCAGGACGGCGCCAGCAGGATCAGCGAGAACACCATGCCCAAGGACTGCGCCCAGTCCGGCAGCGCGGTGTATTCCAGGTGGTGCGGACCGGCCCACATATAGGTGAAGATCAGGGCCCAGAAGTGCACCACCGAGAGGCGGTAGGAATAAACCGGACGGCCTGCCTGCTTGGGCACGAAATAATACATGATGCCGAGGAAGCCCGCGGTCAAGAAGAAGCCCACGGCGTTGTGACCGTACCACCATTGGATCATGGCATCCTGCACGCCGGCATAGGCGGAATAGGATTTCATCGGCCACAATGTCACCGGGATCTCGGCGCTATTGACCACATGCAACAGCGCCACGGTGATGATGAAGGCGGCAAAGAACCAGTTCGAAACGTAAATATGCGAGGTCTTACGCTTGGCCAAGGTGCCGATGAACACGATCGCATACGAGACCCAGACCACCGTGATCAGGATGTCGATCGGCCATTCCAGCTCGGCGTATTCCTTGGCGCTAGTCATCCCCAACGGCAGGGTCACCGCGGCCAGGACGATGACCAGTTGCCAGCCCCAGAAAGTGAAGGCCGCCAGAGTCGGTGAAAACAACGGTGTGTGGCAGGTGCGCTGCACCGAATAATACGACGAGGCAAACAGCGCGCAACCGCCGAAGGCGAAGATCACCGCATTGGTGTGCAGCGGACGCAGGCGGCCGTAGCTCAACCATTCGACCACGTTCAACTCGGGCCAGATCAACTGGGCGGCAATGATGACGCCGACCAGCATGCCGACGATGCCCCAAAACACGGTCATCACGGTGAACTGGCGCACGACTTTATAGTTGTAAGTCGCTTGCGATTGCATGATGGTTTTACCTCATAGAATAAACAAACGGGCGACCCGGCTGTCGCCGCTTCCTGCCTAGTGTCAAATAACCCTGCCGTGCCGAAGGGTACCGGCCGAACATTAGCATTTTTTGACTCGGATCAACAACATCTCGAGTCTGCCGAAGGGCTAGCGACGGCCTTATGACGATTTTGCGGCCTGCACTTTTCCGTAGGCGACAAGCAGGCGCTGATGCAGGTCGCAACCAGACAGGGTCATCCCCGGCGCGTCGAGCCCGACGAAGCGCAGTTCCCTCTTGAGCAGGCCGGTCGCCTGCTGCAGCGTCTCCTTGCCGTACAGCTGGCGCAAGGAATCGCCGTAGCGGGCAGCCTCGTCCAGGTTCAGCAGGCTTTCGATGCAGCGATAGATCCGTCGGCGCCGTTCGCTCAGTTGCTCGAAATTGCGTATCCAGTCGCAGCCCTCGCGCACCGCCTCTTCATCGCCGATCGCCAGTGCCAGCAGAGTTTTCAGCTCGCCCACGCGCAACTCGGACCAGGCCGATCCGGCGTCGGCGGCCAGACCGATCAGTTCGGCAACAGGCCGATGATCGGCCAGACCAAGATCATTCAGGGCTGCCAGCAGTCCCTTGCACTCCTCGACGGTCAATTCCGGCAGACGCAGGATGGCGGGACGGATCCCGTTGCCGACGCTGTTGTTTTCCCATTCAAGATCGTCGACCGGATATATCTCGGACATGCCGGGCACGATAACCCGGCAGGCATAGACGCCCAGATGGGTAAAGTCGGCGATATAGATGTCGCGCCGGTCGGCGTGGATACGCCCGGTCAGCCATCGATAGTCCTCTTCGGTGGTGCTGCTGAAATTCCAGTCGCAGAATTCGAAATCGGGCCTATCGCCGAGGAAGTTCCAGCTGATCACGCCGCTGGAGTCGACGAAGTGGATTTCGATGTTTGGCGAGCTTGAGATTTCTTCCAGATCAAAGCCCGGCTCGGGAAAACCCGAAAGTGCATCGAGCGCGCGACCCTGCAGCAGTTCGGTCAGGGCGCGCTCGAGGGCGATCTCGAAACGCGGGTGCGCGCCGAAGCTGGCGAAACAACCCTGATCGCCCGGATTGAGGAGAGTCACGTTCATCACCGGATATTCTCCGCCCAGCGAGGCATCCTTGACCAGAATACCGAAGCCGGCGTCGCGCAGGGCGCGGACGCCCGAGGCGATGCGCGGATAGCGGTCGAGCACGGCCTCCGGCACCTCCGGCAGGCAGATGCCTTCGGCGATGATACGAAACTTGACATGACGCTCGAAAATCTCCGCCAGAGCCTGGCTGCGCGCTTCGAAGGGCGTGTTGCCCGCAGACATGCCGTTGCTGACATAAAGGTTGCCGATGATATTGACCGGGAACCAGATGCTGGCGCCGTCCTTCAGTCGCTGGTAGGGCAAGGCGCAGATGCCGCGCTCGCCGTTGCCCGAGTTGAGGTCGACCAGCGCCTGGGCTTCGATGCTTCCTTCCGGATTGTAGAAAAGGCGCAGTTCCGGATCGAGCAGGCCCTCGGGCCATTCGCCCTCGCAGCCGGGCTGGAACCACTTCTCCCGCGGATAATGGGTAAAAGCGCCGCCGGCAAAGTTCTCGCCCAGATAGTAGTGCGTCCAGAAATAATTGCAGGAGAGGCGCTCGAAAAACTCGCCCAGTGCGCTCGCCAGGGCCGCCAGTTTCGAAGCGCCCTTGCCGTTGGTAAACAACAGCGGGCAGTCGCGCTCGCGCAGGTGTACCGACCAGATGCCGTCCACCGGATTCAGCCACGAGCATTCCTCGACATGGAAATCCAGCGCCAGGAGCTTCTCCTGCATGGAACGGATGGACGATTCGAGCGAGGCATCCTTGCCCGCGATGAAGCTTTCAATAGACATTTCAGAATCCAGTCGTAATCACGTTAAGGCTTGCCATCGGCCTGCTGCCCGCTTCCATCGCCCGGCGGCTGCGGCCGGTCGTCGTCCATCAGGATACGGTAGGCCGGCCCTTCCAGA
This sequence comes from uncultured Sterolibacterium sp., assembly GCA_903904605.1. Taxonomy (GTDB): domain Bacteria; phylum Pseudomonadota; class Gammaproteobacteria; order Burkholderiales; family Rhodocyclaceae; genus CAIYYX01. Next base: position 14,525 of record CAIVDC010000023.1, on the reverse strand, counting down.
TCTTCGAATTGGCCGCTTTTCACCGACCACCAGAAGACACCCGCGATCAGAAAGACCAGGAACACGGAAAGCGGGATCAGCAGGTACAGGATGTCCATCAGGATTGCCGCCTGCGCTGTTTTCCTCGGCCCTGCAGGCGCAGGGCATTGGCCACCACCAGCAGCGAACTGCCGGACATGCCGACCCCTGCCATCCAGGGCTCGACCATGCCGGCCATCGCCAGGGGAATCGCCAGCAGATTGTAGACGAATGCCCAGGCCAGATTCTGCCGCATGATGACCAGGGTCCGCCGCGCCAGGACGATGCCCTGCTCGAGATGGCTCAGGTCATCCGTCAGCAGCACGATATCAGCCTGTTTGCGCGCGAGATCGGTGCCGCCGCCCATGGCGATGGAAACCTGCGCCTGGGCCAGCACCGGCGCATCATTGACGCCGTCTCCGACCATCGCGACAATCGCGCCACCCTGTTGCAATTCCACGATCCGGGCGTGCTTGGCGGTCGGCGACAGACCGCCGCGGGCGTCAACCACGCCGAGTCGGGCGGCGACCTTGGCCACGGCGGCAGGAGTGTCGCCACTCAGGATGCTGATCTGCTTGCCGGCCCGCCGCAGGAAATCGAGCAGAGCCTTCGCCTCCGGGCGCAGGCTGTCGGTGAAGCGGAACAGCGCAAGCCATCCCGAAGCATTGGCCAGACCGACGACGCTGCCGCCCGCCTGGCAAAAGCGCAGCGCCGCCTCGGGCAGCGCCTGGCCGTGGAGAGCACCGGCAAAGCCGGTGGTGCCGATGCGCAGCAACTCGCCCTCTAGCCTGGCCTCGATGCCCGATCCAGTCGTGACGCGCAGGATCTCGGGCAGCGGCGTTGCGGCATTGCCGGCAGCCTCGCGCAGGCTGCGCCCGATCGGGTGCTCCGAGCCTGTTTCCAGCGCCGCGGCCAGATCCACCAGCAGCGCGACCGACGCCCTGCAAAGCGGCAGGGTCTCGACCAGGGTGAGCCGGCCCCGGGTCAGCGTGCCGGTCTTGTCGAAGACGAAATGATCCGCCCGGGCCAGCGCCTCTATGGCATGGCCGCGCGTCGCCAGGATGCCCAGGCTTGACAAGGCGCCGGTCGCCACCGTCAGCGCCGCCGGGGTCGCCAGCGACAAGGCGCAGGGACAACTGACCACCAGCACGGCGACAAAAACCCACAGGGCACGGGTCGGATCGACGGCATGCCAGACCAGCCCGGTGAGCAATGCGAGAACGATCAAGGCCGCGACGAAGCGGGCCGCGATGCGGTCGGCCAGTTCGACGATACGGGGCTTCTCGGCGGCCGCACGATCGACCAGACGCTGGATCGCCGCCAGTTTTGTATTCGCACCGGCCTTCTGCACCCGCAGCAGCAGAGGGCTCGACATGTTGATGCTGCCGCCGGTCAGCGGATCTCCTGGACGTTTGACGATCGGCAGACTTTCGCCGGTGAGCAAAGCCTCGTCGGCCGAGCTTATTCCGGAGAGCACCTCGCCGTCAGCCGGAACCGTTTCGCCCGGACGCACCAGCACGACGTCTCCGGCGGCGAGCTCGGCGACCGCAACACGGACTTCTTCCGCTGCAGGATAGTGCGGCAGTCGCGTCGCGAAGGCCGGCAGCGCCCGCGCCAGGGTCTCGACGCCACGCGCGGCCCTGTGCCGCCCCGTCATCTCCAGATAGCGGCCGCCGAGCAGGAAGAACACGAACATCGTCACCGAGTCGAAATACACGGCACCGTTCGCCGTCACGGTGGCCCAAACGCTGGCCAGGAAAGCGCTGCCGATGCCGAGCGCGACCGGCAGGTCGATTCCGACGCGGAACAAGCGAAGATCGCGCCAGGCGCTCCTGAAGAACGGCGCGGCGGAATAGAGGATCACCGGCAGGGTCAGGCTCAGGCTGGCCCAGCGCATCAACTGTTCGATGTCGGGCGTCATGCTGCCCGCACCGGCCAGATACACCGGGACGGCATACATCATCACCTGCATCATGCCGAGGCCGGCGACGAAGAGACGCCACAGGGCGGTTCGCCGCTCGCGCTGGGCCAAAAGCTCGGAGCGCGCAGGGTCGTAAGGGTAAGCGCGATAGCCGATGGCGGCGATCGCCGCGATGATTTGCGACAGCTTGATGCGCCGCTCGTCCCAGCGCACGCGGGCGCGGCGCGTGGCGTAATTGACGTTGACCCGGGTGATGCCGTCCAGCCGCGCCAGATGCTGCTCGTTCAACCAGACGCAGGCGGCGCAGGTGATGCCCTCCAGGATGAGCGAGGCCTCGCGTTGGTGCTCCCCCTCAGGTCCATCGACTGGCTGGACGAAATTTCTCCGGATCAGGGGATGGTCGAACAGCGCCGCATCCTGCAGGATCTGCGGCAGCGCCTCGCGCGGCGACTCGGGCAGGGCGTCGCGGTGGCGGTAGTAGTCGGCCAGGCCGTTGCCGACGATGGCCTCCGCGACCGCCTGGCAGCCGGCGCAGCACATGCGCCGCGGTTCACCGGCGATGGTCACCGAATACGCGTCGGCGACCTCCGCCGGGGCGGGCAGGCCGCAGTGGTAGCAGACATCGGACACGCCCTACTTCGGCGCCATGCGGATGGCTCCATCGAGGCGGATCACCTCGCCGTTCAGCATTTCGTTTTCCGCGATATGCTTGACCAGCGCCGCGTACTCGGCGGGCTTGCCCAGGCGCGGCGGGAAGGGGACCATCTGGCCCAATGCCGCCTGGACGTCCTGGGGCATGCCGAGCAGCATCGGCGTTTCGAATATGCCCGGCGCGATGGTCATGACACGGATGCCGTAGCGCGCCAGTTCACGCGCGATCGGCAGGGTCATGGCGACGATGCCGCCCTTGGAGGCGGCATACGCGGCCTGGCCGATCTGGCCGTCGTAGGCGGCCACCGAGGCCGTATTCACGATCACGCCGCGCTCGCCGGCGGCATTGGGCGCGGTCTTGCTCATCGCCTCTGCGGCCAGACGGATCATGTTGAATGTGCCGATCAGGTTGATGCCGATGACGCGACCAAATGACGCCAGTGCGTGCGGCCCTGCCTTGCCCAGGACTTTTTCGCCGATGGCGATGCCCGCGCAATTGACCAGGCCATTCAAACCACCGAAGGCCGAAAGTGCGAGCGCCACTGCGCCGGCGGCGCCGGCCTCGCTGGCGACATCGGTTTCATGGAAACGGGCACCCAGTTCGGCCGCCAGCGCCTCGCCGGCCGTCTTGTTGAGGTCGGCGATCAGCAACTTGGCGCCGCTTTCCGCCAGCATGCGCGCTGTGCCCGCGCCGAGCCCGGAAGCTCCCCCGGTGACGATGAATATGCTGTCCTTGATCTGCATGATGGCCCCAGCGTGAACTGAAAAAATGCCTGGAACGAGGCAGGCGAACTTTACAGCAAAGACGGCTTCATGTCCTGGATGGCCCACCGAGCAAGCGAGCGATCCTGAACGGGATCCTGAGCTGTCATGACTTCCCGAACAAGTCGTCGAGCGGGTTCTTACCGGCAGGGGCGCTGCCGGACACCGGCAGCGCCGTGAACTCCTCCTCGATATTGTCGCGATAATAGCTCCAGGCGGCGCCCGAACTGGCCAGCCGGCGCCATACTTCCTCGCCGACGCCGCTGTACTGGAGCATGCGGCCGTCGTCGAGCCGAACCCGCAACAGGCGGGCCCGCGCATCGTAGCCGATGGCGCGCAGCTTGCCGGAATTGATCGTCTTCATTTCCATTTCATGGGCTCCACGACAAGTTGCAGGTGCTGCGGAAATTCCGGAACCAAGGATGCCAATAGCATACCGTCGCCACGGTAGACCAAAGCCGCCCCATGTAGTACATTGACATATCCTGGACGTGGTATTTGAAACCATTCTGCCTATAGCCGACTTCCAACACCATGAACGAGGGCATCAAGGTTCACCGTACGAGAACCCGGAAAAGCCATTCCGTGAAGCTGAGGCGAGTGGCCTTGTGGGGCGCCGGCATAACCTTGTTCCTGATGGTCGTGGTGGCGATTACCGCCAGTGCGATACGAAAACAAATGCATGACGAAGAAATCAGACAGCAGGAAAGGGATCAAAACAGAATAGACGAGCGGTACGCCATGGCACTCCGCCTTCAGGCTCCTTGCCGAAAGGCGATCGAGCAGTTGATCTATCCGGTACGCGTCCTCAATTGGCAAACCACGAGTTCTCCGCTCAACGACTGGAAAGATATCGAATCGTTTACCGATACCACGACCGGCCACAAGATGAAGCTCTCGGCGGACATCGGCTCAAGATATCTAAGCTATGTCTGCTATCTCGACAAATCGGCCCAAGTCATCCAGCTGGTCGAGGGCGGGTATTGACGGCCGCTCGGCCGGCTCCTTGGTATGCGCGGGTGACGCCGACCGGCGTGCTGGGTTCCCCCGTCGCGCCATCAGGGCACATCTTTCTGGCGCTTGCCGCGGTAGATGGCATCCGGCTGATCCTCGAGCAATTCGGCAAGCGAGCGCAGGGCAGCAGCCGCCCGCGATATTTCCTTCAACATGGCATTCACTTGCTGGACCGTCGGAGATTCCTGCGCGGTCAGGTTCCCCAAGGAGGCCGCCGCTTTCCCCAGTTCCTCGCTGGCCTGCGTCAGCTTCGTGACCATTTGCGAGTCTGGACTGGCCAGACTGGCGACCCGGTCCGCTGCCGTGTCGACCTTGGCCAAGGCCGATTGCGCGGCCTGCAAAGCCTTGCGCATCTCGGCCAGGTCGTCGCGCACATCGCGCAGAATCGGCCGACTCTGAACATCGAGGCGGGCGGCCAGCAATTCGAGATGGCGCAGCGTGTTGTCGAGCCGGCGCGGCAATTCCTGGGTCGCCGGGGCCGTCATCAGTTTGTTGACGGCGCTGCTGATCGCCGCGACATCCGTCAGGAAATTGTCCACCGCAAAGCCTTCGACTTTTGTCGTCATCTCCTCCATGGCGGAGCGGATCGTGGGGATTTCGCTGAGCTCGGGGTCGAGCGCGGCATACCGCGCCGGCTTGTCCGGGTGGAAATCGAGATCGACATAGAGTTGTCCCGTCAGCAGGCTCTGGATGCGCAGTTGACCGCGCAGACCGCGCTCGACGAGCCGCCGCACGGTGGCGCGATCGCGCAGGTCCACCGGCTCGCCGCTGCGCGCATGAACGGCATCGGGCACGATTTCGATCAATACCGACACGAGGAAGCGCAGGCTTTTCTGGTCGAAACCCAGTTGGATCTCCTTGACCGTACCGACCTTGACGCCTAGGAACACGACCGGCGCGCCGACCTGCAGGCCTTGCGCCGCGCCTTCGAAATACAGCACATGCTGGCGCTTCTCGCCGAACCATGTGCCGCTGGCCAGTGTGAGGGCGGCGATGACAGCCAGCGCGATCGCGCCGAGCACGAAGGCGCCGATCAGCGTGGGATTGGCCTTTTTGCTCATCCCGTGCCCCGCGTAAGGAAATGACGCACCTTGGGATGAGCCGATATGAGCGCCTGCTGCGGATTGCCGGTGGAAATCATGGTGTGGGCTTCGCTATCGAGGAAAATGGAATTGTCGCCAATTGACAGAATGCTGGCCAAGTCGTGCGTCACGACCACGATAGTGGTGCCGAGGGCATCGCGCAGGTCGACGATCAGTTCGTCGAGCCGCCGTGCCGTGAGCGGATCGAGACCCGAGGAGGGCTCGTCGATGACCAGGATGTCCGGATCGAGCGCCAGGGCGCGCGCGACCCCGGCACGCTTCTTCATGCCGCCGGAAAGCTCTGCTGGGTAGAACTCCTCGAAGCCCGCCAGGCCCACCAGGGCAAGCTTGAAAGACACGACCTCGGCAATGCGGGCCTGCGTCAAAGCGGTATATTCGGACAGCGGCAGCGCAACGTTTTCAGCGAGCGTCAGCGAACTCCAGAGGGCACCGACCTGAAACAGGACTCCCAGCCTGCGATTGAGACGCTGACGTTCTTCCTCGGGCGCTCCCCAGAAGTCCTCGCCGCCGAACAGCACTGAGCCCTGCAGCGGACGCTGCAGGCCAACCAGCGCGCGCATCAGCGTGGTCTTGCCGCAACCGTTGCCGCCCATGATCACGAAGATGTCCCCTTTGTTTACGACGAAGTTGAGGTTCCGCTGCACGACGAAGTCGCCATAGCCTATGGCAAGATCGCGGACCTCGACGGGGGGCATGCCCGATGGCTCGGCCATGATTCAGATGCCGAGCTGGTAGTAAACGATGGTCATGATCGATGCCGCGACGGTGATCAGCAGGATGGCGGTGACCACCGCCGACGTTGCCGCGCGACCGACCGCCTCGGCGCTGCGCCCGCAGTGCATGCCGCGCAGGCAGCCGGCGAAAGCGATCATGGCGCCATAGACGCTGCCCTTGGAAAGGCCGACGAGAAAATGCTTGAGTTCCAGCGCGCGCAGGGTCTCGGCGTAGTATTCGAACACCCCTACGTGGAAGATGGTCACGGAGACCAGCAGCCCGGCGAGGATACCGATGATGCCGGAATACAGCGTCAACAGCGGCACCATCAGCATCAGCGCGAGAATGCGCGGGAGCACCAGAAAGTCGACCGGAGAAATCCCCAGCGTCTTGTAGGCGTCGATTTCCTCATTGACCTGCATGGTGCCGAGTTGGGCGGCGAAGGCCGCGCCGGTGCGGCCGGCGATGATGATCCCGGTCATCAGTGCGCCGACCTCGCGCACCATGCCGATCGCCACCAGGTCTGCGATGAAGATCTGCGCGCCGACCAGGCGCAGCTGATCGGCGCCCAGGTAGGCGAGGATAAGGCCGACCAGGAAGCTGATGACAGCGACGATCGGCAGTGCGCGCGGCCCGACCTCCTCGATCTCCAGCCAGAGGTCGCGGGCCCGAAAGCGTGCCCGGCCGCCGGCCAGCCGCACGAGCGATTGAGTGATCTCGCCGAGGAAGTGCAACATCTGAGGGCCGTCCCGAAGAAATTCGACAGTGGCCATGCCGACGCGGGCGCTCAGACTCGGGGGGGCGGTGTCGCGCCCCGGGACTTTCTGCTCGGGCACGGCCAGCGCCATCGCAATCAGGCGCTGCGCCCCGGACGGCAGTCCGGCGGTATCGGCCGCGATGTCCCGCTCTGCGCAGACTCGGAGCGCGCCGCAAAGAAAGGCCAGCAGGCCGGAGTCCCACTCGGTCAGCCCGACCGCAGCAATGCCGACACGGCGGATCCGGCCCCCCAGTTCTGCGGTCAGGACGTCGCAAGCTGGCAGCTGCGCATTGAGGCACCAGCGGCCGCCGAGGTTGATCTCAAGGCCGTCTTCGCCGGCCGGCCGGATGTCAAGGCGCCAGGGCGGGTCGTTGGGCATGGGCGACGGGCTGCGGAATCGGGATGGCGCCGGCAACGAAAACAAGGGACGCCATGGAAAAAAACTGCATTCCTGTCGCTGCATCGCGAAGGATGTTGCAAAAAGGGAAAGGATGCTCCAGGCCCTGGCCCACGGGATGCCCAAGATGGCGATGAAGGAAGTTCGATACTAGCGCCGCAACTGATTCTTGCGCAAGAGCCAGGCATCGCTCCAGAGCTGATGAATGGGCGTGAGAAGATGCGGGGTGAAGCGCTGACGTGCGATCAGCTCGCGGCCCAGGCACACGCGCGGCCATGACCCGCCGGTCGAACGCAGGCAATCGGATTTGCCGCCGCCGGCTCCTGCGGCTTCTATTGGTAGGGGCTCGCGGCCGCGCGCGCGGCCGATATTCCCGAGCCGTCCCGAGCAGCCGTCGCCACGTAATGCATCGGCACCGCGCCGCCGCAAGCAGTGCGCCGGCGGGCAAACTCCGGTGTCTCGATCAGGGCCGCTGCTGCCAACGCCGCCTTCCGATCCACCTCCACCGCTCCGGGCTCGTCCGGCGGGGGCATCATGTTGGCATGATAATAGGCGATGGTCTTGTGCGCGGGATCTACGTTCCTGCCCAGATCGATGTCGCGCCGGTTGATGCCCTTTGGGGTAAGCGCGACACCATCGACGAACTCGAGGTCCAGCCACCACTTCTTTACCGGATTGCGCATCCCGCTTCCGACGCGGTCGTCGATCCACGTGGCAAGAGGAACGAGCACCGGCTTCAACCATGAGGCATGGATGCCGAGCCAGCTTGCCGCGCGCGTCAGCAGCCCGCCATCGGCATCCACGACCTTGTTGATCGGGCAGGTCTTCATGCAACGGCCGCACGCGGAGCCCTTCGGGTTGGTCAACCGGTAGCGTGCGCATCGCTCCACGTCCGGCTTCCAGATTTCATAGCCGTTGAACATCACCTTGTCGCCGAACGATATGGCGTCGCACGGGCATTCACGCGCGCATTTCAGGCAGTTGCCGCAGAACGTCTGCAGACCGAAATCGATCGGTTGATCGACCGCCATGGGCAGATCCGTGGTCAGGACTACCGATTTGAATCTCGGCCCGACGAAGGGATTGAGCACCAGTTCTCCGATACGGCTCAGTTCTCCCAAGCCGGCCCAGAGTGTCAGCGGTAGCTGGAGCACGTCGCTGTCGGCGTTGGTTTGCGGCCGCGCGGAAAAGCCGCTGCCACGTAGGAACTCAGCCATGACGCCGGCGATTTCCGCGCCGCGCAGGTAAGCGCGCATGGATTGCGCGCCGGAGATCCAGTCGTCGCCGCTCGCCCCTTCCATCGTACCGTAGCCTTGGTCGATGAGCATCACCACGGCATAACGGTGATAGGGCTGGATTTCGGTGCCATCTTCCTTGTGCGAATACCACGCATCGCGGGGAATCTCGCAGATGCCCGTCAGATCGGCCCCCAGGAAATACGAAAGCGACTTGATCGCGCGGGAATTGGCCGAGGGATCCGCGAAGCCGGCCGCAGCCGCGCCGCCGACCTCGCCGTCCTGAAACGGAATCAGCGCGCGAATGGCCTGGAGCAGGCTGTACGAAAGCGGGGTCTTGAACGCGAATCGCGCGCGCTCCCGCTTCGCCTTTTCGCCGAGGTCTCCATGCAGTGCCCGCTGGAAGAAAGCCGCACGCTTGGACACGCGCGGCGCTTCGGCATCGAGAATCAGTGTAGTCGGACGTTTCACCCGCTTGACGCTTTCCATCGGATAGCGGCTCTGGTGCGAGGCGCGCCTGGCCTGGCGCCTGAGCTCGCGCCCGGACTGCGCGCCGTTGATGCCCCACCAGTAGCGCATTCCCATGGCTCCCGGCACAAGGACATCGGCTCGAAGCGGGCTATCCGGGATCAACCCATATTCGGTCGAAAGGGCCGCGACCGCGAAACGCCGTCCGAGATACGGGTTTTCAATACCGTCCCCTGTTCGCACCGCAAGCCCGGACAGCACCGCCAGCTTGTCAAGGTCGAGCGCGCAGCGGCCGGCGACGTGGCCACGCGCGGCGAAGCCCATGCAGCGGATATGCCCGGCCAGCGCAGCGATGATCTCCGCCGCGCGCATCTCGGCGACTGCGCGACCCGCATCCCGGGTCCAGCTCAGCGCAATATTGGCGGGCTCAGGCAGCCGAGGGTACTGGACCAGGATGACGACGGCGAACACATGTGAAGCGTCTTCCGCGCTTCTATCTGAATCGGGCAGCCACGCGGCATCCGGCAGGCGACAGATGCCGACCTGGCTCGCATCCATGAAATAGGCGGCACCCTTGATGTCGGCCACGCGCGGCTGCAGTTCCTCGGGCAGCGGCGCGCGGCTGTGTGCCACCTTGCCTTCAACAAGGCGGGCAAGGATTTCCCGATAACGATCCGCGGCGCGCGAAAGAAGGTCCCGGCCAGGTGCGCCAGAAGGGATCGATACCGGCGGCGACAGCCGCTCCCGTTCCACCACCCCGGCGTCGCGCGGCAGTGTCTCCAGCGGATAGGGGCCGAGATGAAACGGCCGGGACTTGGATCTTGGGAGGATCAACATGATTCCTCCGCCTGCTGCCTCTCAGCCGGGCTGCCTCGCAGGCTCATCCTCGGTGCGAAATCACTCATGCGCTTTCTGGCGTCCCCGGATCAACCCGGAGAACTGCAAGTGAGGATTCGAACTCTACCATTTCTTTCCGGTACTGCCTGCGGTTAAATCGCCAAGTTCGGACCGGCTGCGCGTAGCGGTGGCGCACTGCAATTTGACATCCCCGCGCGGTCTGGTTAACCTGAATATAGGAAGCTATCCTTCGTAGTTGTGCTTCTCATCTGCAGGAAAACGGCATGATCGAGCAACAGGGAGATATCGAGGCTGCGCGCGCGTTGGCTGTGGCGGGGGAACTGCGCGTGCTGATCGGTAAGTTGAGAAGACGATTGCGCGAAGAGGCGAATGCAGGGGATTTCACCCCGTCCCAGGCGTCGGTTCTGTCACGTTTGGAGCGCGAGGGGCCCGCGACCGTGACGGCACTTGCACGGGCCGAGGGTGTCCGCCCGCAATCCATGGGTGCCACTGTTTCCCTCCTCGAGGCGGTCGGCCTCGTGAGTGGCACGCCTGACCCGAATGACGGAAGACAAACCGTTTTGTCGCTCACGGCGGCCGCCCGGAAAGCGTTCAAGGCCGGGCGCGCGGCACGTGAGGACTGGTTGTTTCGTGCCATTCGAACAGGATTCACACCCAAAGAGCAAAAAGATATCGCGATCGGGGTCGCGCTGCTCAAGCGCCTCGTCGACTCGTGACCGTAAGCGCGCTTTTCCGCTCGACGCAGTTCAAATCGCCAGCCGGAGTCACCATGACAATAACCACGCCCGATCCGAAAGCCGCTCCCGTCGTCATCGACCTGCTCGTTCAGGACGGCTTATGATCCTGCCCGCCGAGCGGAGTAGTCACTCGCGAATGATCCGGTGAACGGGACTTTCCGCTCGCTGGACAGCTTCAACTACCGGGTCTGGGCCAGCGGCGCGATCGTATCCAACGTCGGAACATGGATGCAGCGCACTGCCCAGGATTGGCTCGTGCTCACCGAGCTAACCCAGAAGAACGCGACGGCCGTCGGTATTGTCATGGCGCTCCAGTATGGGCCCCACCTTCTCCTGTTGCCCTTGACAGGCTTCGTGGCCGATCATCTCGACCGGCGAAAGCTTCTGATGGCCACACAGGCCGCTTTGGGCGCGCTGGCCCTCGGACTGGGTCTCCTTACCGTTATCGGGATCGTCGAGTTGTGGCATGTATATGCGTTTGCGTTTCTGCTGGGCTGCGTCACGGCGTTCGACGCACCAGCGCGCCAGACATTCGTTTCGGAGCTGGTCGGCGAGTCCGACCTGTCGAACGCTGTGGCGCTGAATTCAACCTCGTTCAATATTGCGCGGATGATAGGTCCTGCAGTCGCCGGGGTCCTCATCGCCATCGTGGGCTCCGGATGGGTTTTTCTGATCAATGCGGCCTCGTTTGTAGCGGTTCTGGGCTCGCTCGGTGTCATGCGCGTCGGCGATCTTCATCGGAGCGGCCGATTTGTCCGGACCCAAGGAAGCCTCGCCGAAGGCTTTCGCTATGTCCGGAAACGACCCGACATCAAAACCGTTCTTCTCATGGTCTTTTTGATCAGCACCTTCGGACTGAACTTCCCGATCTTCATTGCATCCATGTCTGTCACCGTCTTTGATGCCGGAGCAGGCCAGTACGGGTTATTGACGTCGATCATGGCGGTCGGCTCGGTCATCGGTGCGCTGCTGGCTGCCAAGCGGCGGAAGCCGCGCATTACGCTGCTGTTCACCAGTGCCGCGATCTTCGGCCTCGGCTGCACCCTGGCCGCGACCATGCCCAACTACTGGCTCTTTGGCCTCGCTCTCGTCGTCATCGGCGTGGCTGCGCAAACCTTCACCACCACTGCGAACAGTACGGTGCAGCTATCGACCGAACCCGCGATGCGTGGGCGCGTGATGGCGATTTTCCTCGCCGTAGCATCGGGTGCCACGCCCGTCGGCGCGCCGATCGTCGGCTGGGTAGCGGACACCTTTGGCCCGCGCTGGGCGCTTGGCATCGGCGCCACTTCGGGGTTTGCCGCGACGATTGTCGGGATCCATTACCTCGCCAAGTACCGTCACCTGCGCGTGCGCATCGCTGCCGGTCGCCCCCGCTTCAGCTTCGACCAGGGCGCACTCATGACCGATTCACGTCAACCCGAGCACCGCGTCGCCAAGCAGGAGACCAGGTAAGCCGATAGACGCAGGTTCCAGGTCACAAGAGCCTCGGGCACACGCGGCGGCAGGCGTGCACCCGGCGACGGATGTCAAAATTTGTGTACACTATCTCGACTACTGCGAAGCCTTCGAGCCCCCCCGTGACCAACAGGATCCAGAATGCGGCATCAACCAGTCGTCAGCGCCGGGTCGTGATCACTGGCGTCACCCGCGGCCTGGGGCTGGCCATGGCTGAGGAGTTTGTCCGGCTAGGGCATGTCGTCATCGGCTGTGGCCGATCTCCGAAGGCAATTGTTGAACTTGCTTCAAGCCTCGGCGCTCCCCATCGATTGGACGTGGTCGACGTGACCGATGATGGCCAGGTGCGCGCCTGGGCAACCGAGGAGATCAAGGCACAAGGAGCGCCAGACCTTCTGGTGAATAACGCCGCTCTGGTCAATCAGAATGCGCCATTGTGGCAGGTGCCTGCCCAAGAGTTCGACGCCGTCATCGACGTCAACATCAAGGGCGTCGCCAACGTGATTCGCCATTTCGTGCCGGCCATGGTGAAGGCGGGACAAGGCGTGATCGTGAATTTCAGTTCCGGCTGGGGACGATCGACCAACGCCGAGGTCGCTTCCTACTGCGCCACAAAGTGGGCAATCGAGGGCCTGACTCGAGCGCTGGCGCAGGAGTTGCCCAAGGGGATGGCCGCCGTGCCTCTCAACCCCGGCATCATCGATACGGACATGCTGCGCACCAGCTTCGGCGATGCGGCGGGTAGCTATCCCTCGCCACAGGAATGGGCAAAGCTGGCAGTGCCCTTCCTGCTCAGAATTAGCCCCAAAGACAGCGGCAAGCCTCTGACGGTGGGCTAGCGCGCCAACCGACTACATCGAGCTTGGCTCGCGCCGGTTCACAACAAGCATTGCCTGGCTGCGGTTGGTGACTTTAAGGGCCTTGAAAATGGCGGAGACGTGGATTCTCACCGTGCCCTCGCAGATGCCGAGTCGGTCGGCGGTCTCCTGATTGGTCTTGCCCTTGGCCAACAATGCCAGCACTCGCATCTGTCCAGGGGTAATGCCATAGCGATCGGCGAACGAGCGACCGTTAGGGTAGGCTGCTTGCATCTGCGACGGCAGACAAACGACGCCCGCCAGTACCCTGCGCAGCACGTCGAGCAGATCGTCGCTCGAACTCGATTTTGGTATGAAGGCGGCTGCACCATGACGAATCGCCCGCACCACGGTGTCCGGATCATCCAGCGCCGACACGATCACCACAGGCAATGACGGAAAACGCTTGCGCAACGTACCGAGAATCGCCGCGCCCTTGATGCCCGGCATCATCAGGTCGAGCAGCATCAAGTCGTAATCCCCACCTTCGAGCAGGCTCAGCGCTTCTTCGGCATTTCGGGCACCAATGCATTCGACATCGTCGCCAAGTTGATGCAGCGTCTGCATCAACAGTTCACGGACCAAGGCATGGTCATCGACAACGAGGGTTCTAAGCACTTGCAACCCCATGTTCGTGACAGACCTGCAGACGATCTGTCGAATTGCCACGGCCATACTTGAATAAACTGAACATCGCGCAGCCCCAATGCTTGCCTTGAGGCTTCACTAAGCATAGCCTAAGCCTGAAACTTATCTATCCGCTAAATCAATATATTACGGTGTTATAGCTGCCGGAAGGCCAAGAAAAAAGCGACAAGTGTAAGAATTCACGGGATTCCGTTAGCAGCACATAGTCATTGACGATGGATGACGCCTCGGGCTCTCTGAGCAGAGGGAAATACTGCGATCCCGGTCGCCTCAGTTAGGTCAGTCTTGGGCTTCGGGGCCGAGGCCAAGCGACTTTCGCTCACTCAAAGAAACACGACGAGTCTGCCGGCAGACTCCTCTGCATGGGTTGCTAGCGTCCGGGCGACGACCCATTCCGGGACTTTTCCTGAAGTATCTATCACTCGCGGTTGACGTAGCTCAACATACCTTTACATATATGCCTATGTATTACTTTTGTCAAATATTAAGTTCTGCCAAAGTCTGACATCATGATTTTCAATCATTTTGATCATTCACCGGGAAATGAAATCATGCTATTGAACAGCAACTTTCAACCAGCCACATCGCATAACAATGGCATTCCGGTGGTTGGTTCTGAAAAGCACACGGCGGCTTTGACTTTGGACAAGCAGGGGCTGATCCACGATTGCAATCTTGCCTGCGAGGAGCTTTTCAAGTATCGCCATGACGATCTGATCTCAAAACATATTTCCCTATTGCTGCCAAACTTGACGGGATTGGCGTTGATCAATAAAGGGGCAATCAATCCACGTTTACAATATTTACTCAGTAGTCGGTGAATATGTCGACAAATTGTGAACTTATGAGTGCGGCGATGTTCAAAGAGAACATGAAGCGAGACGGGCGAACAATGGATAGGCGGACACTGGAAGAAATCCGGTTGAT
>CAIVDC010000022.1 GCA_903904605.1 uncultured Sterolibacterium sp. | reverse complement strand
TCCGCAGAATTCCGCCGTTATCTGATGGTCTTTGCTTCGCATTATTTCACGACAAACCTCTGCGGTCGTTTGACCAGCAGAGGAGCCTTCGATGCCGAATACCGATTGCGAACTGATCGCCGAACTCAAAGTCGCACTGATCAGCCAACGATACAGCCCGGTGGTGGCCGGGAACTACTGCGCCTATGCACGCGTGTTCCTCGACTATCTTGCCCTGCGGCGCATCCCGATCAACGAGGTGACCGAGGCGCAGGTGGCGCACTACCTACACCATGCGATCGCGATGTTCCGCAAACGCCATGGTCGGTCGCCGGGGCCGTACTGGCACTCCATTCCGCGCTCTGGAATCCACGCATTGCTGCGGCTTGCACAGGGCCAGTGGCCGCCCGCGCCGAAAGCAACCTGTGCAGCAGATGCGCTGCGCTTTGCGATCTGCGACGAATACGAGACCTGGCTGCGCGAGGAACGGGGCCTTGCGGAGCCCAGTATCTACGCATTGATGTGGGAGGGCCGGAACTTCCTCGCCTGGCAGCTTGATCGATGCGGCGTCGACAGCCTGATGGAAATGGCCGTCGGCGACATCGACCGTTACATGGAAACGCGCACCCCCCACCAGACGCGCAAATCAGTGAAGGATGTCGCGGAGCGGCTTCGCTCGATCCTCCGCTATCTGCACCGCACGGGTCGCACCGCGATCGACTTGTCGCCGCACGTAATCGCCCCATTGCTTTACGCCTACGAGGGGGTGCCCTCGATCCTTGAGCGGGACCAGATCGCTGCTGTCCTGCGAGTTGCAGGGCAGGACAAAACGCCTATTGGGCTGCGGGACCATGCGATCCTACAACTGCTCGCAACTTATGGCCTGAGGTCGAGCGAGATCCGCAACCTGCGGATCGAAGACATCGACTGGCGCGCGGAAGCGATCCGCATCAGACACACCAAGACCCGGGCCTGTTCGTACCTGCCCCTGATGGCGCCGGTAGGCGAAGCGGTGCTCGCCTATCTGCGCGCCGGACGGCCCGAGACCGACGCCCGGGAAGTCTTCATCCGCACGCGCGCGCCCTATCGCAAGCTCGGGATGCTGGCCAGCGCGGTGCGGCGGCGGCTTCATGACGCCGGGGTCGAGCCGCCAGGCAAGAGTGGTCCGCACATCTTCCGCCATGCGCGCGCAGTCGAAATGCTGCGCTCCGCGGTGCCGCAGAAAATCATCGGAGACATGCTCGGACACCGTTCGGCCGAGTCCACCGCTCCCTACCTCAAACTGGCCACCGAGGACCTCAGGGATATCGCGCTCTGCGTGCCGGGACGGGAGGTGCGGTCATGACGATCTGGCCCGATCCCGAGCGGCAGTTGGTCGAGCGCTATGTGGCCGACCTTGATCTGCGCAGACCGAAGACCCGCACCGTGTACAAGCAGGCGCTCAACAGCTTCCAGGACGAGGTCGAGCGCCACGCCGAACTCGACCAGGACGTGCTGGTGGCCTGGCTTCAGGCGTCGTCAACCCGATGGGCTGCGACGACGCGGCTGCACCGCACCCGCATCATCGACCGGTTCCTCGATCATCTTCTGGAAATCGGAGCGATCGAACGCAATCCCGTCGGCGACCTGCGCGATGCATGCAATATCAAGCAGTGCATGCCCGTGTGGCGCGCCTTGGCGTCGCCCGATCCGAACCAGGCCCTTGCCGCGTTGTATCAGCCCAAACCGTTCGGCAGCGTCCTGGGCGCAATGATGGCCGAGCACGTCGATCTGATGCGGAGCCGCGGCTACAAATACACCGCGCAGCCCGTATGGCTTGTCCGGTTCGACAGGTTCCTGCAACTGAACCCGGTCCTGCAAGATGAACCGATAGGTGTGATGCTCGAACACTGGGCAAGCGCCAAGTCGACTGCCAACCATCCCGCCGAATGCGAGAGGCTGAAGCGCGTCCTGGCGAAAATCCTCCGGCACCGGGACCCGTCGATCCCGCCGCGTCGTCCGGACTCGCGGCCGATCAAGCAAGTGGCGAAGCAGTACCGCAAGCCCCACATCTACTCCCCCGCCGATGTCCGGCGGATGCTCGATATTGCCCGAACCTATCCCTCCCCGCGAGCGCCGCTTCGCCCGTTGAGCATCCATACCATGCTCATGATGGCCTATTGCGCGGGGCTGCGGTGCGGCGAGGTAGCCCGTCTCGATCTTGGCGATGTCGACCTGGATAACGGCACGATCACGGTGCGGCAGACCAAGTTCTTCAAGACCAGAATCCTGCCTCTGTCCAACAGCGTAATGGTCGAACTTCGGGCCTATATCGATGCCCGGCGGCGGGCCGGAGCATCGCAAGAGCCGCGCTCCGGACTGTTCTGGCACGAGCAGGGCAGTGCCCGATACTCGTCCCAGGCCGTCGCCTGGCTGCTGGTCGACGTCATCCGCCGGGCCGGGCTGAAGCCGCCGCGCGGCGTCACCGGACCGCGCCTGCATGACCTGCGCCACTCGATGGTCGTGAACCGCATCCTCGAATGGTATCGCGCCGGCATCAACCCGCAGGAGCGCTTGCCGTTCCTTGCGACCTACCTCGGCCATCGGGATATCAACTCCACGCTGGTCTACATCACGGTCACGCAGGAGTTGCTGCACCACGCCAACGAGCGGTTCCGAGCGGTGGGCGCACAATGCCTCAGCCTGGGGCAGGAGGCGCAGCCATGAGCAAGACCGACCCGTTCCCGAGCCTGCTGCGCGCGTTCTTCTACGAATGGCTGGTCGAGCAGCGCAACGCGTCCATCCATACGGTTCGATCATACCGCGATACCTGGCGGCTGTACCTGCGGTTCGTCGCGCAGCGTGCTGGAAAGAAGGTGGCGGTGATCACGCTGGCCGATCTGACCGCCAGCGAGGTCGCCGCGTTCCTGAGCCATGCCGAACACGACCGCGGCGGCACGATCGGCACGCGCAACTGCCGACTTGCCGCGATCCGCAGCTTCTTCCACTTCGTGGCCACCAAGTATCCCCCATCGATCGCGCAATGCGTCGAAATCCTCAACATCCCGATCAAGCGCGCGCCGGTATCGGAGCCCTGCTACCTCGATCCGGCGGAAGTGACGGCGATCCTCGCTCAGCCCGACCGTTCTACGATCGAGGGTATGCGCGACCATGCGCTGCTCTCGTTCCTCTACAACAGCGGCGCACGAATACAGGAAGCGCTCGATCTGTGCCCCGAAGCGATCCGGTTCGAAAGCCCGAGCTGCGTGCGCCTGACCGGCAAGGGCCGAAAGGAACGCATCTGCCCGCTCTGGCCGGAAACGGTCCTGCTGCTGAGTAAGCTGCTCGAGCGACAGCCACGGGCGCCGGACCAGAGGCTGTTCGTCAACCGTTATGGCGAACCGCTCAGTGCCTCGGGTGTCCGGTTCAAGCTTGCCGCCTACGTGAGGGCTGCGGCAGAAACCACGCCGACGCTGCGTGCCAAGCATGTGACGCCGCACGCCTTCCGGCACGCCACCGCCGTGCACCTCATCTCGGCGGGCGTCGACGTCACGGTCATCCGCAGTTGGCTCGGCCATGTGAGCCTCGACACGACCAACCACTATGCGAGGGCCAATCTGGAAACGAAACGGAAGGCATTGGAACAGGTTGCCGTTCCGACCACACCCGGCGGCAAGCCATCCTGGAAGCGCGATACAAGCGTACTCGCCTGGCTCGACACGCTCTGAATAATGCGAAGGAATGTTGGCCGGAAACCGCAGACATCAGCCAATCTGGCCGCGTTCCTTCACATTATCGATACCTCGCGATTA
>CAIVDC010000021.1 GCA_903904605.1 uncultured Sterolibacterium sp. | reverse complement strand
GATCAGGCGTCAGCTTATAGACTTCGTGACCGGGTTCGGCGCGCAACTTGTCGCGGCCGGCAGCTTCGAAATCTGCCCAGGGAGAGGCGAGCTTTTCCGCCCAGGCGGTGGTGCAATGGTCGTCGATCACCTTCTTCTGCGTCGCCGACATCGCCTCGTACTTGGACTTGTTCATGACCCAGACGAAGTTGGTGGCGTAAAGCGGCGCGTCCATGTGGTACTTCACCACCTTGTCAATGCCGAACAGGATGATCGAGCCCCAGGGGAAGGTGATCGCATCGGCCACGCCGCGCTCGAGCATGTCCCGCGACTCAGCCGCCGAACCCTGCACATTGTTGCCGCCGAGCGAGGTGACGAAGTGGGCGATCGTGCCGTTCGCGGGGCGGATCTTCATGCCCCGGATATCGCCCGGAACCATGATCTTCTTCTTGCTGTGAAAAGTGCCCGGGTCATGGACGAAGGCGAGACAGAAGTGCACGTCCTTCATTTCCTTCGGTGCATATTGCCGGTACCAGGCATCGATCGCCGCCGAACCGCTCTTGCCGTTGGCGAAGAGGAAAGGCAGTTCGCCTGCCGCCATCACCGGGAAACGGCCGGGCGTGTAGCCCGGGTTAACATAGGCAAAGTCGGCGATGCCGTCCCGCGCCATATCGTAATGGTCGAAGGCCTTGCCCAGTTGTTCCGAAGTAAACAGCGTCGAGGTGATCGTACCCTTCGACTCTTTCTTGATGTCATCGGCCCAGGCTTGTATGGAGGGGTTGAGCGGATGCTTGGGCGGAACCCAACTCGACAGCTTCAGTTCGACTTGCTTATCCTGTGCCGCGGCAGCAAAGGAAAACGACGCTGCGATTGCCAAGACCGCTGCTTTCAACCAGATTGAATTCTTGATCATTGTCTCTTCCTTGTCCATTTGGTATGGATGCGAAACGCTCTTTTGAGAGCGACATTTTATAATCCTGCAAAAGGATTTTAGCAGAGAAGCGCTGCGGCCTGCGTTGCCGGGCAGGACGATGCCCTGAGGTTCAGTCGTTGGTGAGGCGTCGAGGATGCCGACGGCCATGCTCAATCCGACATCGGCCTCGGGACAGATCTCGCCGGTCTCGAGGAAGAGCTTGCGGCGCCAGGAATCCCCGTTGATTATTGAAGCACTGTTTTCACTCATGCTCGTCTCATATCCATTATTCAGCCTAGCTCAGAACCTGCTCCGAAATCGCCGCCAGCGAAACGTCGACCACGGCGCTACGCCCATCGCGCACTGTTTGCAGCGCTCGCCTCAAGGTTCCACGCAGGGATTGGCGTTCAGTAACCCGGAACGCTTCAGCACCGCCTGTGGCCGCGGCGATTTCGGCGAGGCGCGCGCCGCTGCCTATCGTGACCCAGTATGTGTCGTTCTGCTTGGCGATGCCCTCCGGGTGCACTCCGAGCGTAGACAGGATGGGCGCCTTCCATCCGGCATTATTGTAGATCACCGTCAGGTGTGGCGCGCGATAGGTTCCGGCAACCCAGTAAGCGCTGCTCGGGATGCCGAACAGGAAGCAGCCGTCGCCGCACAAGGTAATAACCTCGGCTTCGGGATCGGCAAGCTTGGCGCCGACCGCGGCGTTGATGCCCCAGCCAAGGCCGCTGCCGCCGCTGGCGAAATAACTGCCGGGCCTGTTCATCCGCAGCACCGAGGGGATCAACTCGGTGCAGGACGGTGTTTCGAAGATGATCACCGTGCGTTCGTTGACCAGTTCGCGCACCGCCTCGGTGAGTTCCACGGGTGTGATCGCATCGCCCGCACCCGCCGTCTTGGCAAAGTCC
Source organism: uncultured Sterolibacterium sp. (assembly GCA_903904605.1). Lineage (GTDB taxonomy): Bacteria > Pseudomonadota > Gammaproteobacteria > Burkholderiales > Rhodocyclaceae > CAIYYX01. Next base: position 63,851 of record CAIVDC010000021.1, on the reverse strand, counting down.
TGGCGTTGCCGTGTCGTGATCCAGCGGCAACGCGCTTCTCGCCCCGACAGCGGAGCATTCTCCGCAATTTCGAGCATTTGCTCCAAGGCCAGCAGGCTATCGGCCAGATAGGACCTTCGCGTCGGAAAGTGCCAAAAGCCCAGACCTTGCTTGACCGGATCCAGGTCAATATGGAACAGTTTTGTTCCTTTGGCGGGCTGCACCGCCGATCTTATCCAAGGCACATCGACATCGAGCATCAGGATGAGATCGGCTTGATCAACCAGGGCATTGAGCCGATAGCCGAGATGATGCGGATGGTCGCCAGGGAAGTTGAGATATTGCGGGCTGACTTCGCAAACGCCGATGCCCAGGCGTTCGGACAGCGCGACCAGACGCGTCACGGCGTCGGTCTGTCGCCCCAGGTATGTTGTGATCACGATCGGCCGCTTGGCCTCGCTCAACGCCCCGACAAGCTCGACAGCGGCTGCCTTGGTCAGGCCGGCAGTTTTCGCCGCGGGCCACTGTTCAGCCGATTCGCGCGAGTCAGGCACCAAGCCTTCCCAAACCTCGCGAGCCCCGGTGATGTAGGTGGGACCCTCGGGACTCGTGGTGGCCATCTGCCAGGCCCGCATCAACACGGCATCGACGGTCTCCGGAGCCCGAATTTCATAGCTCCATTTCATGTATTGAGCGACGATTTCCTGCTGACGCGGCGTGTCCTGAAGGTAGTGGATGAACTCGTTGCGTGAACCGACGCGCTCGCCGCTTGTCGTCACCGGCGACAAGCCGGCGACGACGATTGCGGGAACCCGACCCCGGGCGGCGTTGTGCACGCTACCGCCTAGATTCTGCGTGCCGACATCGACATGGACAAGCACGATCTGGGGACGCCTCGTGATCATCGCATAACCGTGCGCGGCAGAGAGCGCTGTCATCTCGTGGGGGCAGCAAATGATTTGCGGCATCCGCTCGCCGCGCTTGTGGAGAAGGGCGAAGGCCTCGATGAATGCCGGATGATCGCTGCCGAGATTGACGAAGATGTAATTTGCGCCGAAGCGGCAGGAAAGCTCGAGCAACTGCTGCGCTGCGGTGGACAGATTGTCCGATGTACCCGATTGCATTGACGGATGCCTCATGACCAGAAAATAGGGCTATTGCGAAAAATCGGACGCCGAAGTATGCAATCTTAGAGTCCCGAGGTATATTGATCAAATTTATTTAATGTATCTTATATATTCATATGATAAATACAAACAGAATCGATTTGAATTTGCTGGGGGTTTTCCATGCGATTCACGAAACCAAAAGCGTGACGCTTGCGGCCGAACGCTTCGGCATCACACAGCCAGCGATGAGCAATGCGCTCGCGCGCTTGCGCAAGCTGTTCGGAGACCCCCTGTTCGTCCATGGTTCTAGCGGCATGCAAGCCACGCCCTATGCTTTGGAACTTGCCGGTCCGATCAAAGAGGCGTTGCTTGGATTTCAATCGGTGCTGGGTCATGGCAAATCCTTCGACGCTTCATCGACCGGCAGGACCTTTCGCTTCCACATGACCGACATGGGGCAGATCAATTTTCTGCCGCCTTTGCTCGAACGCCTCAGGATGATCGCCCCCAATGTCAAAATCGAGGCACAGACGCTTTCGCTCGACGCGATCAGGAGCGAACTCGAGGCCGGCCGCATCGACTTTGCCGTTGGCCACCTGACAAAACTGAAAGGCCGGGGGATCTGTTCCAAACCGCTGCTGGTCCGCGAGCGCTACGATGTCCTGATGAGGGCAGGGCACCCCGCAGCCCGAGAGCCTCTGACGCAGAAGCTGTTCCTCAAGGCTTCGCATGCTGTCGTCACTTCGGTTGGGGGGGGCCATCAGGTCGTCGAGGAGGCCCTGGTCAGGAAACGGGCGAACATCATGGCGCGGGTGCCGAGCGTCATGGCGATCCCGATGATCTTGTCGAGAACGGATATGATGTCAACCATACCCGGCGCGGTCGCCATAAAGCTTGCCAAGACCGGGCCGTTCATCGTTGCAGCCCTGCCGATCAACATACCCGAATTCGAGGTCTGCGTCTTTTGGCATCAGCGCTTCGATGCCAGCCCCGCCATCTTCTGGATGCGCAGTCAGCTTGTCGAACTATTTGCAGGATGAGGACGATTGGGCCTTCGGCGCGAGCAATGCGCCGCGCAGGACAGGACGACTTCTTTGATGATGCACCGCTTTCCCACATCGGCCGATCGGCAATCGACAAGCTGCCATGAAGCGGCAGGTTTACCGAAGCGATTCGCTTACAATGGCGCGCTTGATGCACCCAGGGCCGAGGGCCCGTTAGCCTGGATTGATGCAACGAAGGATTCATGATGCCACGCCAAGTCTTGCCGCCGGATGTGCCCGCGGCCGCTGCCGCTGCTCCTGCAGCGCTGCTCCCGTCCCAGCTCTTCATGCTGTTCACGCAGACAGCAATCTTGGGCTTCGGCGGCGTCCTGCCCTGGGCCTATCTTTTCCTGGTCGAGCGCAGGAAGGTCTTGAGCAAACTCGAATTCTCGGAACTGCTGGCGTTTGCACAGATACTGCCCGGGCCGACCATCTGCAATCTGGCGGTCATCGTCGGGCACCGCAATGCCGGTCTCGTCGGCGCCATGACGGCATTGGCCGGAATGATCGCGGCGCCGCTGGTGATAGTGACGACGCTCGGCGTCGCCTACCGGCACTTCGGCGACCTGGCGCCGGTCAAGCACGCCTTGGCAGGGATGTCGGCGGTCGCTGCCGGGCTGGTTGTCGCAATGGCGCTGAAGATGGCGCGCGAGCTGCCACGTCTATGGAAGAACGTAATATTCGCCGGACTGATGTTTGCCGGCGTTGGCCTGATGCGCTGGCCGCTTCTGGCCGTCATCGGCGTTCTCGCTCCGCTGGCTTTCATCTCTTTCGGAAAATGGACACGCCGATGAGCAACGAGGGATCTATCGCCGGATCATTGTTTGTGCATTTCGCCATGCTTTCCATGATGGCGATCGGCGGCGGGGTAATCACCCTCGCGCCGGACATGCACCGCTTCGTGGTCGATGCCAACCACTGGATCACCGACGAGAACTTCATCGCGGCATTCACCATCGCACAGGTCTCGCCCGGACCGAACTTCCTTTTCGCCACGCTGGTCGGTCTGCAGGCCGCCGGCTGGCTCGGGGCTATTGCGACGACGGTCGCCATCATCGTGCCCCCTGCGGCCTTGACGGTGGTGACGCTGCGCGCCAGCGTCAGGAGCGGCGGCAGCGCCTTGGGCCGCAGGATCAAGTCGGCTCTGGCACCGGTATCCGTCGGCATGATACTGGCGACGGCATGGTCGCTCGCGCGAGTGGCCGACAACAGTTGGGGCGGTGCAGTCTTGACCGCAGTGACGGTGGTTGTCCTGATGACCAGAAAGCTCAACCCCCTCTGGTTGATTGCCGGAGGCGCCCTGGTCGGAATGGCCGGCTGGGTCTGATTCGGGGGCAGTCGATCAGCCAGTTACGGCATTTGCAGCAGTCTGGCGGCGCTCTGACGGATCAACTCCAGCATGGCCTGCTGAGTCAGGGTTGCCGGTCGCCGCGAACTCACGGCCAGCGAGAGCTTGCTGCGCAGGCGCGGCTTGACGATGGTCTGGGTGGTATACGTCGAAGGGTTTCCCGAAGTGCTGATCGCCAGCATCGGCAGCACTGCAGAGCCCGCGCCATCGGCCACCAGGTCGAGAATGGCCGCGAGGCCGTCGATCTCCAGGGCGATTTGCGGGTGGCAGCCGATATTGGCCAGTTCGACCTCAACCAGCATGCGCAGCGCATTGGGCCGGCTGGGAATCACCAGCGGCTCATTCGCCAATTCAAGCAGGGTTATGGCTTTGGGCGCGGTCTTGCCCTGCCTCCGTCGGACCAGGAACAGGTCTTCTTCGAGGAGTAAAGAAGCGTCTACGTCCGGAGAAGGCACCGCGTTGTAGATCAAGGCGATATCCAGTCTTCCCATGGTCAGCGAATCCTGCATGGTCGCCGACAATCCCTCGATAATCGAGAGGGAGGCATCAGGCATGCGGGCGCGGAACTCGCGCGTCAAAGGAACGGTCAGCGCCTTCGAAAGGCTCGGCGGCAGACCCAGTGCGACGCGGCCGGCGAGCGCGCCGCGCACCCGGCCCAACTCCTCTCGGGCTCGTTCCACTTGATGCAGCACCCCGCGAGCGTGCGCCAGCATCAGCTTGCCCGCATCGGGAGGGGTGACGCCGCGCCCGTTCCGAATCAGCAGATTCTGCCGTAACTCCACTTCGAGCAGGCGCACCTGGCGGCTGAGCGCGGGCTGCGCGACAGCCAGCGCGAGGGAGGCCCGGGTGAAGCTGCCCAGTTCGGCGACGCGGACGAAATATTCGAGCTGCTTGAGGTCCATGGCGACATTATAACGATTTACCTGATAGCTTTGACTGAGATATCGCATATTGGCATAACTGCTAGTGGCCGCCGGCCCTGTCGTATTTGCCCGTGGCATGGCAGAATGCGCTCATGAAAAGGCATATTCCCACCCTATTCAACTGCTGTAGAACAGACCAGGGAGCGTTCCCAGATGCCGCGGATCAGTTGGCCGATGGCGCGACGCGGCACCGCGTCCTGCCTGAAGTCGTTCCCGCCAACCCGCAGAATGTCCCGAGCGCGGCGCTATTGCGCACGGCTCGGCCCATCATGCGAGGCGCCGTTATGGTAACCGCCTCGCTCTGGAAAGGAAATGCAGCATGATCATCGATTGCCATGGCCACTACACCACCGCACCCAAGTCTCTCGAAGACTGGCGTAATCGCCAGATTGCCGGCCTGAAGGATCCCGCGGCCAACCCCAAGGTCTCGGAGCTGAAAATCAGCGATGATGAATTGCGCGAAACGATCGTCGCCAATCAGTTGAAGAAGATGAAGGAACGAGGTTCTGATCTCACCATCTTCTCGCCGCGCGCCAGCTTCATGGCTCACCACATCGGAGATTTCCAGACCAGTTCCACCTGGTCGTCGATCTGCAACGAACTGATCTACCGGGTGGCGCACCTCTTTCCCGACAGTTTCATTGGTGCGGCGATGCTGCCCCAGTCGCCCGGCGTCAGGCCGGAGACCTCCATCCCGGAGTTGGAGCGCTGTATCAAGGAATACGGTTTCGTCGGCATCAACCTCAATCCCGATCCGTCGGGCGGCCACTGGAAGGAACCGCCGCTGTCGGACCGCTGGTGGTATCCGATCTATGAAAAGATGGTCGAGTTCGACATCCCGGCAATGGTCCATGTGAGCACGAGCTGCAACCCGTGCTTCCACACCACCGGCGCCCACTACCTGAATGCCGACACTACCGCTTTCATGCAGTGCCTGACCTCGAACCTGTTCAAGGATTTTCCGACGCTGAAGTTCATCATCCCGCACGGGGGCGGCGCCGTGCCCTATCATTGGGGCCGCTTCCGCGGGATTGCCCAGGACATGAAGCTGCCGCCGCTGACGGAACATCTTTTCAACAATATTTTCTTCGACACCTGCGTCTATCACCAGCCCGGCATAGACCTCCTGACCAAGGTCATCCCGGTTGACAACATTCTCTTTGCTTCCGAGATGATCGGCGCGGTGCGCGGCATCGACCCCGAGACGGGGCACCCCTACGACGACACCAAACGTTTCATCGACGGTGCGCGGGGCTTGACCGATGCCGATCGCGACAAGATCTTCGAAGGCAACAGCCGACGCGTTTTCTCCCGGCTCGACAAGACCCTCAAGGCACGCGGCATGTAGCAGCCGCAATACGAAACTCCACAGGACACTTCCACAATGAGCATCCCAATGAACAATCTAGGCATCGTCGTCCGCAACATCCAGCGCGCCGATCCGGCAGCGATCGCGCGCCTGGCGAAATTCGGCGTAGCCACCATTCACGAAGCGATGGGCCGCGTCGGTCTGATGAAGCCCTATATGCGTCCGATCTATCCCGGCGCCTTCGCCTGCGGTTCTGCGGTGACGGTGCTGGTCCAGCCCGGCGACAACTGGATGCTACACGTGGCGGCAGAACAGATAAATGAGGGCGACGTGGTTGTGGTGGCCTGTACCACCGACAACACCGACGGCATGTTCGGCGACCTGCTCGCAACTTCTTTTCGAGCCCGCGGTGCCAAGGGCATCGTCATCGATGCCGGTGTGCGCGACGTGAAGGACCTCACCGCGATGCAATTTCCGACCTTCTCGCGGGCCGTGTCGGCCAAGGGCACCGTCAAGGCGACGCTGGGCTCGGTGAATATCCCGCTGGTCTGCGCCGGTACTCTCGTCAATCCAGGCGACGTGGTGGTGGCCGATGACGACGGCGTCGTGCTTGTGCCGCGCGATTTGGTGCTGATGGTCTGTGACGCGGCCCTGGCCCGCGAAAACAGCGAGGCAGGCAAGCGCCAGAAACTGGCGGCCGGCGAGCTTGGCCTCGACATGTACGGCATGCGCGAGCCGCTCGCAAAGGCCGGGCTGCGCTATATCGACTGACGCCGCCGCCCGGGTTTCCGGGCGGCAAGAAAGCAGCAACAGTATTCATTACACTCAAGGAATTCCATGGATCCCGATTGGCTGCCCTTTCATCCCCATCCGTCCAAGCCCCACTTCACGCCTCCGCCGGGCTCTGTGGATACGCATTGTCACGTCTTCGGTCCGGAGGCGCGATTTCCGTTTGCGCCTGAACGCAAGTACACCCCCTGCGATGCGACCAAGGAACAGTTGTTCGCACTGCGCGATTACCTGGGCTTCGAACGTAACGTCATCGTACAGGCCAGTTGCCATGGCAACGATAACCGGGCCCTGGTCGATGCGCTGGTCAATTCCCAGGGCAGGGCGCGCGGCGTGGCGTCCGTCGGGCGAGACGTCAGCGACGCCGAACTTCTGGCGATGCATGAGGCTGGGGTGCGTGGCACGCGTTTCAACTTCGTCCGGCGCCTGGTGGACTTTACGCCGCGCGAGGTGCTCGCCGAGATTGCCGCCCGTATCGCACCGCTGGGCTGGCATGTGGTGATCTATTTCGAGGCCCAGGATCTCCCCGAATTGTGGGACTTCTTCACGACGCTGCCGACCACCGTCGTCGTCGATCACATGGGTCGGCCAGACGTCACGAAACCGGTCGATGGTCCGGAGTTCAAGCTGTTCCTGAAACTGCTCACCGAGCACGACAACATCTGGTCCAAGGTGACCTGTCCCGAACGCCTTAGCCAGGCCGGTCCGCCGGGCTATGACGACGTGGTGCCGTTCGCCAGGCGGCTGGTCGATACCTTCCCCGATCGCGTGCTTTGGGGCACAGATTGGCCGCACCCGAATCTGAAGACGCATATGCCGGACGACGGCGCCCTGGTGGACATCGTACCGCGGATCGCGACCACGCCGGAACTGCAGCGAAAGCTCCTGGTCGACAATCCTATGCGTTTATACTGGAGCAATTGAGGGAATCACGTGACCGACTATAGCGAAGCATTCAAGGATATCCCCGGCACCGTCATTTTCGACGCCACCCAGTCGCGGCTTGGCTATCATCTCAACATGTTCTGCATGGCGCTGATGAAAGAGGAGAATCGCCTAGCCTTCAAGGCCGACGAGCGGGCTTTTCTCAAGAAGTTCCCGATGTCGGCCGAGCAATGCCAAGCGGTCCTCGATCGTGACTACAACCGGATGATCTCGCTCGGCGGCAACATCTACTTCCTGGCTAAGCTGGGCGCCACGGATGGATGCTCCTTCCAAAACCTGGCATCCAAGATGACCGGTTCAACAGAAGACGAATACCGCGAAATGATGATTGCGGGTGGCCGTCCGGCGGAAGGCAACCGCAGCAAATCGGAATGGAAGAACCATGGCTAGGATCGTTGCAGGTGTAGGATGCTCGCACGTGCCCGCGATCGGCGCGGCGATTGACCTGGGCAAGACCGGTGATCCCTACTGGCAGCCCTTGTTCAAGGGCTTCGAGTTTTCCAGGCAATGGATCGCAGCGGAAAGGCCCGACGTGGTGATACTGGTCTACAACGACCATGCTTCGGCATTTTCGCTGGAATTGATTCCCACCTTCGCCATCGGCTGTGCGGCGCAATTCCAGCCTGCGGACGAGGGCTGGGGACCGCGCCCCGTGCCGGTGGTTGAGGGCCATCCGGGACTGGCCTGGCATATCGCCCAGTCGACCATCCTCGACGAGTTCGACATGACCATCGTTAACAAGATGGACGTCGATCACGGCTTGACCGTGCCCCTGTCGTTGATGTTCGGCCAGCCCGCCGCCTGGCCGTGCAAGGTGATTCCTCTGGCCGTCAATGTCGTGCAATACCCGCCCCCGACGGGCAACCGCTGCTACCAGCTAGGGCATGCGATCAGGAAGGCGGTGGCCTCCTTCGATCGGGATCTCAAGGTCATGATCTTCGGCACCGGGGGCATGTCGCACCAGTTGCAGGGGCCTCGCGCCGGTCTGATCAACAGCGAGTTCGACCGTCGCTTCCTCGACCAGCTCTCCGCCGATCCGGACGGACTTGCCCGCATTCAGCACATTGAGTATGTCCGTGAAGCCGGGTCGGAAGGTATCGAGCTGGTCATGTGGCTGATCATGCGCGGTGCACTCGAAGAGCAGGTGCGCGAGCTCTATCGCTTTTATCACGTCCCGGCATCGAATACCGCCGTCGGCCACATCATTCTGGAAAACCCCCGCTAATCCACCTAAGGAGCCATTCATGAAGGTCTGTCTCGCCGGCGCCGGTGCGTTCGGCACCAAACACCTGGATTCCATCGCCAAGATCGATGGTGTCGAGGCCGTCTCGCTGGTCGGCCGCGATCTCGGGAAAACCCGCGAGGTCGCGAACCGCTACGGCATCAGCCATGTCACGAACGATCTTGCCGAAAGCCTGGCGCGCCCTGACATCGATGCCGTCATCCTGTGCACCCCGACCCAACTCCATGCGGCCCAGGTCATTGCCTGCCTCAAGGCGGGCAAGCATGTGCAGGTGGAAATCCCGATGGCCGACACAGTGGCCGATGCAGAGGAACTGGTGCGGCTGCAGAAGCAGACCGGGCTCGTGGCCATGGCCGGCCACACCCGGCGTTTCAACCCCAGCCATCAATGGATACGCAACAAGCTCCAAACCGGCGAGCTGAAGATACAGCAAATGGACGTCCAAACTTATTTCTTCCGCCGGACCAATATGAACGCGGCTGGCGGGCCGCGCAGCTGGACCGACCATCTGCTCTGGCATCATGCCTGCCATACCGTCGATCTGTTCCAGTACCAGACCGGCGAAACTGCATCTCGTGCCCACGCGCTCCAGGGACCGATGCACCCCGAATTGAAAATTGCCATGGACATGTCGATCCAGATGAAAGTGCCGTCGGGCGCCATCTGCACGCTGTCGCTATCGTTCAACAACGACGGACCGATCGGAACTTTCTTCCGCTACATCTGCGACAACGGCACCTACATCGCAAGTTACGATGATCTGTTCGACGGCAAGGGCAACAAGATCGACGTTTCCAAGGTCGACGTCTCGATGAACGGCATCGAACTGCAGGACCGGGAGTTTTTTGCCGCCATCCGCGAGGGCCGCGAGCCGAATTCCAGCTTTGCAAGGGTGCTTCCCGCCTACCAGACACTGGGGCGGCTTGAAGAAGAGCTGGCGGAAAGCGACTGAATATGTCAGGGGGAACCCTCGGGCAACGCCGCGTCGGGCCGTTCGAGGTCTCCCCGATCGGTTTCGGTTGCATGAACCTGAGCCACGCCTACGGCGTGCCCCCGGCGTCGGACGTGGCGGAAGCGCTGCTCCTTGCGGCGCTCGAACTCGGCGTCAATTTCTTCGATACCGCCGCCCTCTATGGCTTTGGCGTCAACGAGCGACTTGTCGGGCGGGTGCTCAAGCCTCATCGCTCGCAGATTGTCCTGGCCAGCAAGTGCGGAATCAACGGGGTGGACGGCAAAAGGGTCATCGACGGCCGTCCCGACACGCTGAAGCGCACCTGCGAGGATAGCCTCAGGAACCTCCAGACCGATGTCCTCGATCTGTATTACCTGCACCGATGGGACAAGAAGGTGCCCGTCGAGGAGAGCATCGGCGCTTTGGGCGATCTCGTGCGCGAGGGCAAGGTGAGGGCCGTCGGCTTGTCGGAAGTCTCGGCGCAGACCTTGCGTCGCGCGCACGCCGTGCACCCCATCGCGGCGGTGCAATCGGAATATTCGCTGTGGACGCGCAATCCGGAAATAGCCGTACTCGCCGCTTGCAAGGAGATAGGCGCCGCCTTCGTTGCCTTCAGCCCGGTGGCACGGGGCTTTCTGACGGGCAAGCTCCTGGACGTGTCGACGCTCGATGATCGGGACATCCGCCGCGCCATGCCGCGCTTCCAGACGGAGAACTACGCCGCCAATCTCAGACTGCTCGAACCCTACCTCAAGATCGCCGGCGATGCCTCATGCACACCGGCGCAGCTTGCGCTGGCTTGGCTGCTGACGCGCGGCGAGCATGTCGTGCCGCTTCAGGGCACGGCCCGGATCGACCATCTGCAGGAGAACATGGGCGCACTCGACATATCATTGAGCGCCGAAACCCTGGCCAGGGTCGATGCGCTGATCAACCAAAGCAGCGTTGTCGGGCCGCGCTACAACGAAGCGAACCGGGTCGAGGTCGATACCGAAGAGTACTAGGCGCTGCGAGGCTGAGCCGACTTTTCGGCTTCGAGTTTCTTCAGCATCTTGCTGCGCACTAGATTCCAGAACCGGCCGTAGTCCTGCCAGACGACATTGGCATCGACTTCGCTTTCATCCATAAAGGTGATCGTCCCATCGGCTCCGGCCAGGATCTCGGCCTGGAATTGCATGCGCGCATTCTGTTCCAGATAAACGCTGCGTCCAATGGCTACCGCCAGACTTTCGCCAACAACGACCGCGCCATGTCCGCGCATCAGAGCGGCGGGATGGTGATCGAGTTTTCTCGCCAGGGACTCGCCCAGATAGATGTCCCGCACCAGCATATCGGTACCGGCCCGCGCTTCCCGGATTTCCCAGTTGGGCACCCCGAGACCGATGAATGCCGACATGTGGAAAATCGGCTGCAAGGCTGTGTTCGTGCAGCTGAATGGAATCACCGAAGGCGAGTGGTTATGCACCACGGCCATGATTTCCGGGCGCAGCTTGTACACTTCGCCGTGAATGAATCGCTCGTTGACCGGACTCCGACCCGCTGCATCGACCGGTTCGCTATTCATGTCCAACTCCAGCAGGTCTGTTTCAGTGACCAGTTCGGGCGCTACCGAGCGCGCCATCCAGAAACGCTGAGGGTTGGTCGGTGATCGAACGCTGATGTGTCCATAGGCATCGATGATGCCGTACTCGGCAAGAATGCGATAGGCGATCACCAAATCCTGAAATATGCTCATGCTCGTTCTCCACTGGAAAACCTCTTATTCAAAGTCAGTCGACGACGATCTTGCCGCGCGCCACAACCTTCGTCCACAACTCAAGCTCATGTTTCAGCAGAGCACCCAGTACCTCGGGCTTGCCGCCCGCCGGATCGACGCCCTGTTTGGCCATCGCTTCCTTCATGTCGGGCAGCGCCAGGAGATTATTGAGTTCCGCACTCATCTTGGCGATCAGCGCGGGGGGCGTGCCGGCGGGCGCCAGGACGCCATACCAGGTTGAAACCAGCATGTTGCTATAGCCCAGTTCCAATAGCGTCGGCACTTGCGGAAACGATGCGGCGCGTTCCCGCCCCATCACGGCCAGCAGGCGGATGTTGCCGTTTTTGACGAATGGGGTCGCCGTCTGCAATGACACCACGCTGGCTTGCACTTGCCCGCCGATGAGGTCATTCACTGCGCCGGCGCTGCCCTGGTAGGGTATGTGAACGATGTTGATCCCGGCTTCCTGCTTGAATAATTCCATGGCCAGGTGCTGAGAGCTTCCCGTCCCCGGCGATGAATAGTTCACGAGACCGGGCTGCTTCCTGATCTGCTCGACGAATTCCTGCACGCTGTTGGCGGGGAATTTGCTGTTGACGACCAGGGTCATCGAACTCGTACCGAGCAAAGACACCGGGGCAAAGCTCTTCACCGGATCGTAGGGTAAATTGGAATTGACGGCGGCCAGGGTGCTGAAAGACGTTGCGGCAAACAGGAAGGTATACCCGTCCGGCGCGGCCTTGGCAGCGGCGGCGGCTCCGATGATCCCGCTGGCACCGGTCTTGTTATCCACGACCACCGGCACGTTCCAGCGCTGGCTAAGTTTTGCGCCGAGCAAGCGCGCCAGCACATCGGCCGTCGTGCCCGGGGTGTAGGGCACGATGAACTGGATGGCCCGGGAAGGATAAGTCTCAGCCGTTGAGGGTAAAGGCAGCGCGGATGCGCAGAGCAGCAGCATGGCCACAAATGACCTTGTCAGTTTCATCATTAGTCTCCTGTCGAATCAATGTCTTGAAGCGCAACGAGAACGGGTCGTGGCCGTACTATCTAAGCTTGAAGACCTTCTCGGCATTGGTCTGGAAGAAACGTTTCTTGTTGTCCGCGCTCATATTCATGCCGTCGAGCGATCGCACTTCGTCCGCCGAAAACTGGTAGGGATAATCCATTGCATAGAGGACACGATCGACGCCCAGGGTCTCCTGGGTAAACCGGATCGCCGGCTCCCACGCCATGCCGCTGTTGGTAATGTAGAAGTTCTCGCGCAGGTAGTCGCTGGGTTTTTTCTTCAAGGCGCGCACCGTCGCGTAGCGGTCGGATTTCACCGTCGCCTGATGCATGTAGTCAAGACGGTAAGACCAGAACGGCAGGGCCTCGCCCATGTGACCGATGATCATCTGCAATTTTGGAAAGCGGTCGAACACGCCGGCAGTGATGATGCGCAGCGCGTGCAAGCCGGTCTCGACACCGAAACCGTAGATGGCGCCGTCCAGGCCGCACTCCAGGAAAGGCTGGATCATGTTGCGCGGCGGCGTATTCGGATGCAGATAGATCGGCGTGTCGTTGGCTTCGGCGGCTTCGAATATTTCCCAGAACTTCGGGTCGGAAAGATACTCGCCATGCGTGTGCGAATTGATGATAACCCCGGTCAGCCCTAGTTGCCGGATGCCGCGCTCGATTTCCTTGGCCGCTTCGTGCGGGTTCTGCGGCGCGACCGCGATCATGCCGGAAAAGCGCGCAGGATGGCGGCGCACCGCCTCGGCGAGTTCATCGTTGGCCACCTTGGCGAATGAAACCGCGGTATCGGCATCCATGATCTGCACGCCGGGCGAGGTCAGCGCGATTATTTGCCGGTCGATCCCGGTCTCGTCCATATGCTGAAGCCGAATCTGGCCGAGATCCGAGAGACAGCGAATGATGTGCTTTGCCCGGTCGCTTTGGCTGCTCATATAAAAACCGAGCAGGCTGACGAAACCGGGATCGGGGTCGCTACCGGCGAGGATCTTGCGGTAAATGTCGAACATTTCCTTGGGCGCAAAAGCCTCTTCGGTCGCAATTCGCTGGTAGTCGGGATTGGGTTTGATCATGGCGCTGCCTCCATTCTTGTAAAATCTCGCTATTCCAATAACAAGTATAATTTAATTTAAGCTAATATGGGATTTCTGCATATCGGATGACATATTACTCCGATCGATGATATGGAATTCATGGACACAATATCTCACGATCTGGCATTTGCATAATCCGATGTCGCGGGATTTGCAAGCAATCCTTGCTTGCGGACCGATCGCAATGCTGGCAAGCCGCGGCCCTGCATCGGCAACCTGACTCAACGGTGCGCATAGAAATAATGAATTCGCAAAGCAGCCTCAAGAGAATGATTTCAGTCCTGGATCTGATCGAGGTCAGCAGCGGAGGCCTGACTTTCGACCAGATGCTCGGCTCGCTTAAGCTCACGCGCTCGACCCTCTACCGCTATGTCAAGATCCTCTCCGAGGCCGGCCTCATCACCTCCTTGCCCGACCTGGGCTATACGCTGGGGCCGCGCGTGGCGGAACTGGACTACCGAATGCGCACGCAGGATCCGCTGATCGTCGCCAGCATTCCGATCATGACTGAACTGGCGCGCACCGTTCCCGGGGTCGCTTTGCTCTGTCGGCGCTACCGCGACAAGGTATTGTGCGTTCATCAGGAGGGCTCGAGCGAAGCCTTCCGCAGCGGTTATGTTCGGGGCAGAGACCGCCCCCTGCTCAGGGGGGCAGCGTCGCGGATCATTCTGGCATACATGCATTCCCGCGCCATTGCACGGCTGTATGGCGAGCGACAAGGAGAATTCGACCAGGCGGGCTTGGGCGACTCACTGGAAAAGGTGCGGGCGGCGCTCGCCCAGATTCGCCAGAAAGGTTGGGAAGCGAGCGAAGGCCAGGTCACCCCGGGGGTCACCGGGATTGCCGCTCCCTTGTTCGACAACCGGGGCGCCGTGGTCGGCAGTTTGAGCATCACGATGGCCAAGACGGCAATGAAAGATGAAGAAATCGAGTCACTGGCCGAACGAGTGAAGTTCTGCGCGGCCATTGTCTCAAACGCCATTTCGCGAGCACCCGCCGCGCAAACTACCGGCGCTTGATCTCCGCTGGGCAGGCGGGATTGCGCCAGTCCCATAACGCAGGAATTCAGATCAACAATCGATTTCTGTACCCCGGCTGGGGATGAGAGCGCTTGACACAAAACCATAAATCCCACATCATGAGATATTGGCTCTATAACTCGGATTTGTTTGGTGCCATTCGACGAGTGGCGGGTTAGATTCATCATTTGGAGGTATTGGGCATGGCGATAAAGAAAAGTGGCGCTAAGGCGGCGAAGAGCGCGGCGAGCGGACCGATTCAGGATCTGCGCGAGTGGCTGGCGCGTGTCGAAGACATGGGCGAGCTGGTGCGGGTGAAACAGCCGGTGGACCGGGACGAGGAAATGAGCGGGATCGGCTATCTTTTGGCAAAACAGCAGCCGTCGCCCGCCGTGCTGTTCGAGAAGACCACCGGCTTCGAAAAAAGCCCGTTCGGTGCACGACATCTTTGGAACATCCTCGGCCCCAGCCTCAAGCGGGTCGCGCTGACGCTGGAGGAGCCGGTCGATACGCCGACGGTGGAGCTGATCCGGCGGGCCAAGGACAAGCTCAAGTCTCGTATCCCCCCGAAGGAGGTATCGCGCAAGCAGGCGCCGGTATACGAGAACACGCTGACCGGTGACCAGATCGATCTCGATCTTCTGCCGATCCCCAGGCATTGGCCCCTGGATGGTGGACGCTACGCCGGGACGGCCGACGCGGTGATCACCCGCGACCCGGACTCAGGCTATCTGAACATCGGCACCTACCGGATGATGCAGCAGGGGAAGAACCAGGTAGGTCTATATCTGTCCCCGGGCAAGGATGCCCGTCTGCACATCACCCGAGCCTGGCAGAAGGGCGAGTCCATCCAGGTGGCGGCCGCCTGGGGTATCGATCCGCTGTTCATGATGGTCGGCTCGCAAACTTTTCCGAAAAACGTTTCCGAGTACGAATTCGCGGGCGGCATCAAGGGTCAGGCCATTCCGGTGGTACGCGGCACGACCACCGACCTCTTGCTGCCGGCGAATGCCGAACTGGTGATCGAAGGCATCATCCGGCCGGGTTCGGTCAAAGCCGAGGGCCCATTCGGCGAGTTTCCCGGCTACTACGGCAGGCCCGAAGCAGGCTGCCCGCTGGTTGAGGTGACCGCCGTCCATCACCGCTCCAATCCGATCCTGACCAACGCCCTGATGGCCGACTATCCGTCGTGCGAGCAGAGCGGCTTCTTCTCGATCATCCGGTCGGCGAAAATCTGGGACGACCTGGACAAGCTCGGCATTCCCGGTATCCACGGCGTCTATGCCCACCCCGCTGCAGCCGGCGGCTTCGGCATGACGGTGATCAGCCTTGAGCAGCGCTATGCCGGCCATGCCGCCCAGGTGCTGGCCTTGGCGGCCCAATGTCCGGGTGGCGCGTACTACACCAAGCTGATCATCGCCGTCGATGAGGACATCGATCCCACCGACACCGACCAGGTGATCTGGGCCATGGCGAGCCGCTGCAACCCGATCGACGACATCGACATCCTGCGCAATACCTGGAGCACCTGGCTCGACCCGACCCAGAATCCGCCTGAAAACCGCCCATACGGCTCCAAGGCGTTGATCAACGCCTGCAAGGAGCACCGTCATCTGCCTGTGTTCTCCAAGCGAACCGCGCTTTCCAAGGGGAATTACGACAAGATTGCCTCGCGCTGGAAGAAACTGGGCTTGCCCGGAGAGATTCCGACGGTGCGGGCTTTCGAGGAGGAGAACAAGATCCTCTACCATGAGGTCGGCGGTTTCGAACCAGGCAAGCAGCCCGGCGAAGAGGACTGAGGGCAAATATCCGCGATGGCTTCGCCCCGAAAAACGATAGAGGAGAGAATCGTGCAAAACGAAAGTTCATTGAGAGCGGCGCTACTCAGGCTTGCCGTGTCGTCAGTCTTCTGCATTATCGGGGCGGGTTCGGTTTCAGGACTTGCCAACGCCGAAGTGGTCAAGGTCGGAATGATTCTGACCTATTCCGGCCCGGATGCTTCGCTTGGCGAGTCTATCGATCGCGGGGCCAGCCTCTACATCAAATTGCAAGGAAACGACTTGCCACCTGGAACCACCGTTGACATCATCCGACGAGACGACACCGGGGTAAATCCCGAGGTCGCGAAGCGCTTGGCGCAGGAATTGATCGTCCGCGATCATGTCGACTTTCTGACCGGCGGCCAGTGGACTCCCAACACTTTGGCGATCAGCGCACTGAGCAAGCAGGCAAAAGTACCTTACGTCGTTATGGGCGCCGGCGGTAGCAATGTGACTTGGCAGCAGCCCTATGTCATCCGTGTGCAACACTCGGTATGGCAATCGGATTATCCGCTCGGCCAATGGGCGGCCAGACAAGGCTATAAGACCGCCTTCACCATGGTCAGCGATTTTGCTCCGGGACATGACGGCGAGGCGGCTTTTATCAAAGGCTTTACCTCGGGCGGTGGCAAGGTACTGAGTTCGGTGCGCGTTCCCATGAAGACGACGGACTATCTTCCCTATTTGCTGAAGGTGAAGGAAGCTAGCCCGGACCTGCTCTACGTATTCAATCCGGGCGGGCCGACGGCGACCGCTTTCATGAAGGCCATGGCCGATATCGGGATTACCAAGTCGAAAACCAAGATCATCGGATCAGGCGCAATCACCACTGACGAAGAACTGCCGAACATGGGTCGTGCCCCCTTGGGCGTGATCACCGTTCATCACTATTCCGCAGCGGCAACGCGGAAGGCGAATCTGGATTTTGTCGCGGCGTGGAAGCGGGAATATGGAGCCAACACAACGCCGAACTACTTTGCCGTGGGCGGCTGGGACGGGATGAAAGCAATCTACGACGCCATTCGTGCGCAAAAGGGAAAGCTGACTCCCGAGGCCTCGATGGCCTATCTCCGCCACTGGAGCAATCCGGACAGCCCCCGGGGACCGATTCATATCGAGCCGGAAACCGGCGAGATCATCCAGCATCAATACGTCCGGCGGGTAGAGGAGCGGGACGGCCATCTGGCCAACATCGAAATCGAGACGCTGCCCGAGACGGGCGATCCCGAGAAGCAGTTCAGGGCGAAACCCTGATCGCGACGAAGAAATGGTCTTTCCGGGCGCAGTCGCCTTGTTGATGTCGAGGTACAATACTTTCGACCTCAAAGTTTTCCAAGGAGATTCGCATGACTGATTCGAAGCGCCGCCGGGACATCCCGGGAACGACGATATTTGACGGTGAGCAGGCGCGCAAGGGATATGCGCTCAACAAGATGTGCTATTCCTTTAATTCCGCGGAGAACCGCGCCGAGTTTCTGCGTGACGAGGAGGCTTACTGCCGCCGGTTCGGGCTGAACGAGCCGCAGCGCGCCGCCATCCGCCAGCGCAACGTGCTCGACCTCCTTGCGGCGGGCGGCAACGTCTATTACCTGGCGAAATTCGCCGGCATCTTCGGCCTCGACGTCCAGGATATCGGGGCGCAGCAGACCGGCATGAGCAAGGATGCGTTCAAGGCCAAGCTCGCGGCCGCGGGGACCTAGGAAATGGCAAGGATCGTAGGCGCCATCACTTCTACCCACGTACCGGCCCTTGGCCGTGCCATTGCCCAAAACCTGCAGCAGGATCCCTACTGGAAACCATTTTTCGACGGATTCCCGCCGGTCCACGATTGGCTGCGCGAAGTCAAGCCCGACGTGGCGGTGGTCTTCTACAACGACCACGGCCTGAACTTCTTCCTCGACAAGATGCCGACTTTCGCGGTCGGGGCGGCGGATGAATACAGCAACGCCGATGAAGGCTGGGGCATACCGACGCTGCCGCCGTTTCGCGGCGACTCGGCGCTTTCCTGGCACCTGATCAACGCCCTGGTTGAACAGGAGTTCGATCTGACCACCTGCCAGGAAATGCTGGTTGACCATGCCTTTACCCTGCCATTGAAACTGCTCTGGCCGGACGACGAGGTCTGCCCGGTGCGCACCGTGCCGGTGTGCATCAATACCGTGCAGTTCCCGCTGCCTTCTGCGTCCCGCTGCTTCAAGCTGGGGCAGGCGATCGGGCAGGCGGTCGGGTCCTGGGACGAAGACCAGCGCGTCGTCATCATCGGCACCGGCGGATTGTCGCATCAGCTGGAAGGCAAGCGGGCCGGATTCACCAACAAGGCATTCGACCGGGAGTTCATGGCCAGCCTGACCCGTGATCCCACGTGGGCGACCCGTTATTCCATAGAAGAACTGGTCGAACTGACCGGCACGCAGGGCGTCGAACTGCTGATGTGGCTTGCGGCCCGCGCTGCCTTGCCGGGAAAGGTGCGCGAGGTGCAGTCGAACTACCACATTCCGATCTCGAATACCGCCGCTGGCTTGATGGTGCTGGAAAACAAGTAGCATTGACGGCAGCTCGCGGATATCCTGCGATACGAGGAGAGCGATGTTTCGAACCTTGTTCGAAATGGCGTCGTAGCCGAGGACAACTTGGCTGAAAAATCGATCCAGATTTCGCTCTTGACTACGCCTTCTAGGTTTCCCGTTGCATGCGGGTGTCCCTTTCATAGCAGCAGATTGGCCACAACATCCTCGAAGAGCCGTTGCGCCCGCATGCTGTTGGGAACAAAATTGTGCAGAAAATGGTAACAAATTTATGAGAATGAACGCTAGGGGCGTGTATTAGCATTTACTTGTTTATGCAAATTGTTCGCATAATGTGCATTATGTCAAATAAGCCGCAAAACTCCCGGTCAGAATAATCGCCTGTCGGGCCAACGGATTCTTGGTAACCAATGACGAAATCTCGGTAACCAAACAAATTATGGAAATACTGGGGTAACACAGTGTCGGTAGCCCTACATGCGACAGCTATCGAACCCTGTCGATGAATTCGCCTAAAGGCTGGCCCATGGCAGCCGACACGTCCACGAGCAAGATCTTAAGCGTCCCCCGACCATTCTCAACGTTTTCAATGGCAAATTGCAGCGTCGGGACGCAAGTCCTCGGCGACGGGAGATTGAACGGGCTCTGAGCAAGCCTCTCCCAGGTATTGGCAAAACGGATGGCCAAATGGTTATTGCAAACCTCCTGACACATAAAGCTTGCGTCACTTACAATGCAGAGGCCACGAACCCCTGAATGGCGAGGGTTTCAGGCGGCGCCAGCCGCCGGCGCATCTGGCTGGATGCGCAGAATCAACGATTCAGTTCCTATGCCGTGTCCGCGCCGCTGACCTTTGTGAAGCACTGCTTCGCCTCTGCGAGGACGCTTTCACAAGCACGGCTGCGGCAGGGGCTTGCGACTCCCCGGGCCAGGCTCTTTCGGGGGACCTGCCGTTTAGAGAATACGGTTGATTTGACACCTAGCCCGCGTCAGGTCCCCCCTTCACCCAGACGGGATGATATGAAGCGATGCGGGCAGTCTCCTCCTTTGGTACGCCAGTCATGCGGGCAAATTCCGGCCAACGGGCCACGGCATCGGCGACGCGTTTGAGCAATGCCTCCGGTTGCCGGACATCGAACTTATCGGCGAGCGCGATAAGGTCGACGGCTGCGATGTCCCACGCCTTGCCACCCACCAGCATCTGATGCTCGCGCGTCCATTTGCCGGCGGCTGGGTTGTGGGAGAAGCTGGTGTCGTAAGCCGGCGCGAGGCTCCAACCCCCAGAGTCATCCAACAGGAATGCGAGATTCTTGGTGTGGTCGTCGCAGTTCACGGCCGCGACATTGAAGACACAGCGAATCCACGCTTGCTCAAGGGCGGGCGCGCCCAGTTTAAGGTCGAGCACGGTTCGCAGATACTGCTCGTAGCCATGGACGTAGGGCGAATTGAAATCCAGGTGCGCCAGGCCGCAGAGGGTCTGCACATGCACCTTCTGGTTCCCGTGCCGGTCGAAGCGCTTGGTCATGAAGTGGGCACGACCGTTCTCCTCGAGCAGGCGACACTCGTTCATTTCGACACCGGCCACAGTGGCCATGAGGTAGTGCGCATATTCGATGCGGCCGAACCCGGCCGAGTAGCTTAGGGCACCGTCGAGCCCGAGATCGAACTTCAGAAGCCAGTGTTCACAGCCCTCAGGTAAATCGAATTGCCCGGATACGACTTCATTGGTGTTCCGGTTCCAGCCGATGACGGCCTTGGCGCGGGCGCCGCCGGCAGAACTGCCCACGTCCATGATGTCCTGGGCAATCTTGCTGAATTCTCCACGCAGCGCGCGGCGCGCATCCTCCACGAGACGCGCCATCTGGAGCGGAGCAGCCACGTTGGGACCGCGCGTTTCCGCGGCAGCCGGCTCGAACTCAAGCGCGCCCATCGCGCGGTGGCCTACATACAGCAGGCGTTGCAGCGCCGTGATGTCCTCGGCTTTTGCGCCGTGACGGGTCAGGTATTCGTTGATGAGTGCGTTGCCGAACTTGTCTGGCAGGGCGTCGGCCAAGAGCCCGGGTAGCCCGTGGAACGTCTCCTGATTCAGCGCCGGGAAGCTGAAGCGCTTCCTGGCTGTCACCTTCATATGCAGGGGCGACAGTTCCAAGCCGGATTTCACGAAGGCGGGCGTATATTCGAACTCGTAGAAACCCGGCCTTCCCCGCAGGGGTGCGACAGCCCCGACGGGCTGACCCCAAATACGCACCTCGACGACGTTGACTTCAGCCACCGGGGGCGTCCTCGCCGGCGGAGGCGTGCTTGGCCGTGGTGCGCGGCGCGCGCACGCGCTGGCGTTTTTTCCGCTCAGCCTCGAGCAGTGCGAGCGGTCCCGGGGCGCCAGGCTCCGGAATAAGGGTTTCCAGCCCGTCCAGCAAATCGAGCGCGCGCAGCAGGGCGACCAGGTTCCGCAACGTGATGGCGCCCGTCTTTTCGAAGCGCTTGAGCGGCGTTAGGCCGATGCCACTCTTCTTCGCCAAATCCACCTGCGAGATGCCGGCGCCCTCGGGCGAGACCCGCCAGGCATGAATCGCTTGCGCAAGGCGCAGTGAGATTTCCGTGTTGGTGAGGTGCTGAAGCGACATGGGCGAATATTAGACTGTTAAGTGAAATTTTTTTCGATAACAGCCTAATACTAGTCGATGACTCTTTGTTTGTCAATCTACATGGGCTATTAGTAGGCTATTAACAGAAAAAGTCGCCGTTAGTGGACTATATTTCGCCTTACTATTGGGTGGCAAACTTGGATTGCTGGGCATCCGCGAACTCTCAGTTGGCGATGCGATACCCGATCGCCTTGTATCCCCTCTGCCGTTTGTCCCACATCCGCAACAAAGCTGGATGGCCTGCGTCCACGAAATCGATGATTCGCACATCGGTCTTACTCGAATGCTCTCGATGCAAACGGCCGGCGTATTGCTGCAAAGTACCTGTCCATGAAACGGGCATTGCCAATATCAAGGTATCGAGCGGCGGATGGTCGAAACCTTCGCCGACGAGCTTGCCGGCAGCGAGCAGAACGCGAGGAGCCTCCGGTGGCAGCGCATCGAGTTCTGTGGTCAGCGATGTGCTCCTTAATCGTGGGTCACCAAAGCCTGCGGCGCGAGGTTGGGATCATCGTCTATTCGCACCGAATCGTTGATCGTGCAACAACCTTCCACCGAATTGCGCACAGCGTCATCGACCGTATCGAGAAATATGAACTCAAGCTTCTCCTTCGCCTCCGCCGGTACTTCATCAAGATCCCGGCGAGTCCTCGACGGCAACATGACGCGACGGATGCCGGCGCGCATAGCGGCAAGGACCTTGTCCTTGATTCCTCCCACCGGGAGCACCAGGCCCCTCAAACTGATTTCGCCGGTCATCGCCGTATCGTTGCGTACCGTCCGCTCGGCGAAGAGCGACGCCAAGGCAATGAACATCGCGACCCCGGCGCTCGGACCATCCTTGGGGATGGCGCCAGCCGGCACGTGGACATGCACGTCTGTCTTCTCGAAGCCGCCAGGGTCTATGTCCAGGCTCGCCGCGCGGGTCTTCACCAGGGTCAGCGCAGCCTGCGCGGACTCCTTCATCACGTCGCCGAGTTGGCCCGTGAGGATCAGCCTGCCGCCGCCCGCGGTGCGACTGGCCTCGATGAACAGGATATCGCCCCCGACCGGGGTCCAGGCCAGCCCGGTGGCCACACCGGGCATGCCTGCGCGCAGCGCGACCTCGTTCTCGAACTTGGTCGGTCCGAGAATCGCGGCAAGATCGCTCTCCCCGATCCTGACCGTCTCGCGCCCGCCCTCCGCAATAGTCACAGCGGCGCGGCGGCACACGGCGCCGATCTGACGCTCGAGCGAGCGTACCCCCGCTTCGCGGGTGTAGTCGCGGATGATGGCGACCAGGGCAGCATCCGAAAGTTCGAACTGCCCCTCCTTCAGACCGTTCTGGGACAACTGCCGCTTGACGAGATAGCGCAGTGCGATCTCGCGCTTCTCTTCCTGCGTATAGCCCGGGAGCTGGATGATCTCCATGCGGTCACGCAGCGGCCCCGGGATAGTGTCCAGGACATTCGCCGTGCTGATGAACAGCATCCGCGACAGGTCGTAGGGCAGGCCGAGATAGTTGTCGCGAAACGTGTCGTTCTGCTCCGGGTCGAGCACCTCGAGCAGCGCCGAAGACGGGTCGCCGTGAATGCCGGCGCCAAGCTTGTCGATCTCATCCAGCATCATCACGCAGCCGCGCGATCCGGCCTTCTTGATCGCCTGGATGATGTTGCCGGGCAAGGCCCCGATATAAGTGCGCCGGTGACCGCGAATCTCTGCTTCGTCGTGGACACCGCCCAGGGACACGCGTACGAACTTGCGTCCAAGTGCCTTGGCGATCGACTGACCCAGGGAAGTCTTGCCGACGCCGGGCGGCCCCACGAAGCAAAGGATGGGACCGTGGCCTTCCGGGTTGAGCTTGCGCACCGCCAGAAACTCGATGATGCGCTTCTTCACTTGATCCAGTCCAAAGTGGTCGGCGTCAAGGATGCGTCGCGATTCACTGATGTCGATCGCGTCCGGTTCAGGCGCCTTCCATGGCAGTTCGATCAGCCAATCGAGATAGGATCGCACCATCGAATACTCGGCCGAAGCGTCGGACATCTTCTCCAAACGCTTCAATTCCTTGGCGGCGGCACGCGCCGCCTCCTCAGGCATCTGCGCCTCGGCAATGGCCCGGCGCAGTTCAGCGATCTCGGCGGCGCTTCCGTCTTCGCCCTCGCCCAGTTCCTTCTGGATCGATTTCATCTGTTCGCGCAGGAGGTACTCGCGTTGCCGCTCATCCATGCTTGTCTTGGTGCGTTCGCCGATCTCGCGCGAAAGCCGAAGCACATCGAGGCGCTTCGCCAGATACTCTAGAACGACGTCCAGACGCCGCACCAGGTCCACTGTTTCGAGCACTACCTGCTTGTCGGCGGCCTTGATGTCCATGACGCCGGCGACGAGATCCGCCAATGCCCCGGCGGAACCGGCATTGTGCACGGCAGCCACCAGTTCTTGTGGCGTTTGCGGCAGGAGTTGCAGCACTTCCAGGGCGCGCTCCTTGAGTTGAATGAAACGGGCCTCGATCTCGCTCCCTGTCACCTCGGGTTCGGCAATGAGCCCGACGCGCGCGACAGTGAATGGATAGCCCGTCAGATATTCGGTCACGCGGAATCGCTGGTTCCCCTGACAGACGATGACATGCGCGCCGTCCGGCAAAGTGACGTAGCGCAGGATGTTGGCAACCGTGCCGATGATACGAAGGTCATCCGGGCCGGGTGCCTCGACTTCGGGATCGTTCTGCAGCAAAATCCCGACAGGACGCTCCATCTTCACTGCCTGCTGGGCTGCTGCGATTGAATCCTTTCTACCAATGGTGAGCGGAATAATCATGCTGGGAAACAGCACGAGATTGCGCACCGGCACGATGATCATCGCGTCATCAGGGATGGCAAGGACGTTATCGGTCGCCTCGCGCTTCGCGATTGCGAACATCTCATCGCTTTGCGGACTGGGGCTGTCGAGTTGCATAACGAGATTCCTCATGAAAGACGGCGCAGGATGATCGCCAGGCAGCCGTCTTCGATAAATTGCTGCAGTAATTGGAAATTTCCCGGCGGCAAGGCGATGCGACGCTCAAACCGGCCATAAGGAATCTCGAGGCGATGAATGGATGCGCGTTGAAAAGCCGCCGGCATCGGCCGCTCGCCGCGCACCACAATCGCCGCATCTTCAAGGATTACTTCGAACTGGCGTGCTCCTACGCCGGGCAGGGCGACGAGCAGATTCAACTCGTCGCCCTGCTCATACAGATCGACGGGAGGCTGCCAGCAGGGCGCGGCCTGCAAAGTGCCCACCACGAAAAAGCGGCGCTGCAAGCGCTCAGTGCTCTGAAGGAGTTCGAGCGCGTCTGCCCACATCCACGACTTTTGATCAGAGTATTTCATCGGTCACGCCCCTTGCCAACCCGGCGAGTGCTGGCAGCGTCGCTGCCGGCCCTATAGTGCGCTAACGGCCAATCGATCATAAGTCACTTCCTTCCTCGATGCAGGGCTCCAGTTTCCGCCGTTGCGCCCCCCTCCCCCAAGTGCCGTTCGAACCACTCGCGGGCAAGTTGCGCCACGGTTTCGAGCGTGCCGGGTTCCTCGAAGAGATGGGACGCGCCAGGAACAATTTCAAGTCGGTGCTCACAGGGAAGCTGGGCAGCAGCCTGCTGATTAAGCCCGATCACCGTCTCATCCAGGCCACCGACGATCAACAGCGTCGGAGCCATGACCAGCGCCAAAGAAGCCTGTGCAAGGTCAGGGCGCCCTCCTCGTGACACGACGGCCTTCACCAGTTGCGGCCGTTCGGCAGCGGCATTGAGCGCCGCGGCTGCTCCCGTGCTCGCACCAAACAACCCGACCGATCGGCCGCGAGTACTCATCTCTGTGTTCAGGTAATCGAGCACCCCTGTCAAACGCCGGGTGAGCAGGCCGATGTCGAAACGGAGCTCCCCCGTGCGCTCGTCGATTTCCTGCTCGCGAGCGGTAAGCAAATCAAAGAGCAGCGTCGCCAGACCGCCCTCGTTGAGATGACTGGCTACGAAGCGGTTTCGCGCGCTGAAGCGGCTGCTACCGCTGCCGTGGGCGAAAATGACGAGTCCCAAGGCGGTCCGCGGTAGGGTCAAAGTGCCTTCAAGTACAGCCGACCCGGCTCTTATCGTAACGTGCTGCGCGTCAAGAGACTGCGCAGAGGATTTGCCGGCTTCCTTGTTCCGCGCCATTCGGAGACCATCTGCCGCCTGGCCGCGCTGTTCTTGCTGTGTGGCTGCCTTGTCGCTTTCAAGCCAACGCTCAGACAGGATGCGGATGACTTCTTCATCTGAGAGTTGCGGGAAACTCGAATACCACCTGCCGATCGCCCAGAATGGCGACGGCGTCGCCAGGCATACGACCTCGTCGGCTTCCCGGCCAAGTTCGACGATAACATCGGGCGGCGCCACCGGGACGGCGACGATCAGCTTCGCCGGACCTTGCAAGCGCAACGCTTGGATGGCCGCGCGCATGGTCGCGCCGGTGGCAATACCGTCGTCCACCAAGATCACGGACTTACCCTTGATCGATGGCCATGGTCGTCCGTTGCGATAGGTCCTCATGCGGCGTTCGAGTTCAGCCTGCTCGCGCGCTGCTACGCGCTCGAGCGCCTTGTCGTCGACGCCCAAGGCCGAGATCACGTCCTGATTGAGAACACGCGTGCCGCCGCTCGCAATGGCGCCCATGGCGAGTTCCTCCTGGCCGGGTGCGCCCAGCTTGCGCACGACGACGATATCAAGGGGCGCTTGCAGCTCATCGGCGATCTCGGCGGCAACCGGCACGCCGCCGCGAGGCAAAGCCAGTACGATGACCATTCCGCGCCTGCGGTATTTCAGCAATGACTGGGCCAGATCCTGCCCCGCTGTGACCCTGTCCTTGATCAAGACGTTCATCCTGCCTCCGATGAGGATGCGCGAAGATTGCCGACAGCATAACTTCTGCCGCAAGGCATGACATTGACGAGTATCAAATAGTGTCTACGTATGGCCACGAGTCAGGGCTATACTGAAAGTCCGCCGACGATGACAGGAGGATAGAAATGCTGAAACGGAAGCGACCGCGGCGCCTAATAGGTGTCCTGCTGGTTGTTGCGGGCGGTTTGCTGATGTGGCTCGCACCAGGGTCCGCCTTTGGCTCGTTTCCCATGACGGGGCTCGTATTGTTGCTCGCCGGCATCTTCCTTGAAATCATTGGAATCTTTCTGGAGCAGCGCGACGCCGGCAGGAGACGTTGAGGCGCCGTGGACTTGGCTCGGATATCCAACTTCCATGAAACACCTGTCGCCGCCGGTGCGGGAGAAGACCATCGAAAGCGCCAATGCGCAGCTCGCGGAAGGACGCCTGGCAGGCCCTGCCATCCGCATCGCGATCGCGCGCGCAAATGTGTCCGCCCGACTTGAAAGGCTTCGCCAACCGGAGAAATCGCCATGAAGATACCGCTGCGCATCACTTTTCAGGATATGCCCGACTCGGCAGCCGTGGAGCAGGTTTTGCAGGCAAAGGCAGAAAAGATCGAGCACTTCTATCCGCAACTCATCGGCTGCCATATCACGGTCCAGACCCTCGGCAGGCACAAACATCAGGGCAGGCAATTCAGCATCAGGATCGACCTCACGGCGCCGGGAAAAGAGATCGTCGTGAACCGCGACCACGACGAGGATATCTACGTCGCCATCCGCGACGCGTTCGATTCGGCGCGGCGCCAACTAGAGGACTATGCGCGGGTGCAGCGCGGCCAGAGCAAGGTCCACGAGCCGGAATATTTGGGGCGGATCGCACGCACGTTTTCCGATGAAGGTTACGGCTTCATAGAAGCATCGGATGGACGCGAGTGCTACTTCAGCGGCGACAATGTGGTGAATGGCGAACTGGGCGACCTGAAGCCCGGCACGCAAGTGCGCTTCCTGTTACAGGACGGGGGCGAAGGACTCCAGGCGCGGCGCGTTAGCATCGCCAAGCATATGACGCGAGTGTAGCGAGTGAGAAGGTTCGTAGGCTAGGCAACTTGTCCCTTCCCGCACTATGCATCTTCGCCGCCGGTCTCGCGCCCAACGGCCGAAGATGGAAGTCAAAAAGCAGGCCCCGACACCGAGAGGGGAGTCAGTTGACGACGATGGAAAGCCATTCCCTTGAAATTCCGGTAGGAATTGAAGCGAAGGTCGCGTTTTTGAAGCAGGCTGACGTCTTCTTGGATGGCTCAACGCAGATCACGGTCGTGGAGACCCATATGTCATGGGTGTTTTTGACTGAGCGCCATGCGTACAAGCTCAAGAAACCTGTGTGCAGCCAATTCGTCGATTTCCGCACGCTTGATGCGAGACGTCTGGACTGCGAGGAGGAAGTCCTGCTCAATCGGCGATTGGCATCGGACGTGTATCTTGGCACTGTTCCGATGACGGTGGCTACCGACGGACGCCTGGAATTGGGAGGGAAGGGAAGAACGGTCGATTGGCTGGTCAAGATGCGGCGCTTGCCGGATGAGCGCATGCTGGATAATTTGATCAGGAAGGGGCCGGTGCCCGAAGCGGGGCTGCGCCGCCTGGTGGAAAAGCTTGTTGCGCATTACCGAATGTCGCCTTCGTCAAATGTTGAACCTTTTGCATATCGGCTGCGGCTGGTGGGAGACGTGACGGCGAATGGCCGCGAACTGACGGCACCGCGATATGGGTTGGCTCTGGATCGGATCGAGAGAGTCGTGGCGGCACAATTGGCCATATTGGGTCGACAGCCGGAGCTTTTCGAGCGTCGCGCCAGCGAAGGAAGGATAGTCGAAGGCCATGGGGATCTCCGGCCGGAACATGTCTGCCTGGAGAGCGAGCCGGTGATCATAGACTGCCTGGAGTTCAACAGGGAATTCAGGATACTCGATGCGGCGGATGAAATCGCCTTTCTCGCGATGGAGTGCGAGCGCCTGGGCGGCCATGCCGAGTCGAAGGCGATCATAGAGGCCTATCGAAAGCTCAGCGGCGATGACCCAGGCGAAAGACTTATTGCCTTCTACAAGAGCTACCGGGCTTGCCTCAGGGCAAAACTCGCCGCCATGCATCTCTCCGACCCGGTGGTGTCGGATCGTCAAAAATGGGCAAGGTATGCCGCCGGCTATCTGAACATGGCGGAAAGATACAACGACGCTCTTCGCTAAGAGTATTTCGGCAGCGCTGCGCCCTATCCAAGCAGCAGGTCGCGCTGAGGCTCCAGCAGTTCGACGATAGAACCCCCGCCGTGGATTCGTCTGATCGCTTCGGCGAAGAGGGATGCGCTGTCCAGCACGACCAGTTTGGCTGCCACCAGCGCAGGGCCCAGCCGGAAAGGCGGAATGCTGTCCGTGATGATCACCTGTTCCAAGGCCGGGTTCGCCAGGACGTTCCCCGCTTCGCCGACGAAGATCCCATGCGAAGCTGCGGCATAGACCTTGGTCGCACCCGACTCGCAGCAGGCCTTGGCCGCGCGCGCCATGGTCGTACCCGTGCTGATCAAGTCATCGATGATGATGGCCGCCCTGTCGGCGACCCTTCCGACCAAGGCGCCGCCGGTGACCACGCCCTTGCTGCGTTGTTTTTCCATAAATGCGATCGGGACAGATTTGCCCGTGGCGAGGCTCAAGGCTTGCCGGAGCCGCTCTGCTCTTTTCATTCCGCCTACATCCGGCGAGACGACGACGATCTCCTGATCGCGCAGGATTCCGGAAAAGTAGTCCGCAAACAGTCCTCGGGCCTCCAAATGCTCGGTACGGCACCTGAAAGCGTTTTGAAATGCTGCGACATTATGCACATCCTGCGCAATGATGCGGTGGGTGCCCACGGCCTCGAACAGACTGGCGATGTAGCGGGTCGTCACCGGGTCGCGTGGCTGGGTTTTCACTTCCTTGCGGGCATAGCAAAGATAAGGGACCACGGCCGTCACCCGTTTTGCCGAGGCATCCACCAGTGCGCCGATGAAGAACAACAGACGGCACAATTTGTCGTTCACGCTGAGCTGCCGATCGTGATACAGCGACTGGATCACGAATACGTCCTTGCCACGCACGTTGACCAGTGGCCGGGATTTGTGTTCTCCATCCTCGAATTCCCTTTCCTCGTGTGCGCTCAGGGGAATCCCGAGGCGTAGGCTGACGCTCTCGCCAAATGCCCTGCTCGAATTCAAGGCAAACAGACTGATCAAGTCTTCGTCCATTGGAAATCTCCGTCGGTTATGCGCTGGCCACCCCGGCGCAACTCGGGGCGCATCTCGCCCGCTCCAGAGCCTGGACCAGGCTGGCAATCACCTGGGTTCTCAATCGCGGCCAGGTTTTGCCGTCCGCCACGATGGCCTGGTTGATCTCAAGTTCGACGCCGATGTAATCCCCGGCCGGGAAGCGGCGGCGCAGGTAAGCGGTAAAGCCATCGGATCTGCCGCTATAGGGATAGTTTCGGCGCAGTCTCAGCTCCGGCTCCCGCGCTTTGAGGCAGGCCAGCCACGCCTCGCACAGGACGGCTTCGCCGGTGCGTGCCGGGTCGTACAGAAGGCCCACGTCGACGTTCCGAACGGCGCCGTCGAGCACCGGCGTGAAGCTGTGGCTGGAGAGGTGGATCACGCGTTTGCCCCTTGCCAGCGCTCGTACGATCGCCGCCTCCGCCCTGGCACGAAACGGCCGGTAATAGCGGTCGAGTATCCGCTGCCGGCTGTCTGCGGGCAGGCGCCGAATGGCCTCGGCGTGCAGGCGCGGATGTCCGGGCGAGCGGTTGAGGTCCACCAGCAGGCGGCTGATGGTCGAATAGATCAGCGGCGCGCCGAGTTGCCGCGCCATCGCCCGGGCCATGCTCAAGGCCCCGGCATCGTAGCCGCGGTGGCTTTGCAGCACGGCTTCGCAGCCCTCGAAGCAGTTGCGATAGCGGACTGGAATCCGTTGCCCGCCATGTTCGCAGGTGACGAGGTACTCGTCGCGTTGGACCATGTTCAGCTGTCCATGAACAGACGCCCGCCGGCGAGGCAGTCGCAAAGTTCGCGATAGACGGCGTGAAGCCGAGGCTGCGCAAAATCGTCCCCGAGGGCACGCATGATGCGTCGCGCCAGAGGGCCGCTGCTCAAGATGAGATCGAGCGGTGCCGGGCAGACCTGGGACAGGAGGGGGTCCGCGGCGCAGGTGTCGAGCAGGTGCCGCCACAACTCATGGGCCTCGCAACGGTCCTGCGGAAATCCGAACAGATCGAGGTAATCTGCATCTTCTATCAGGGTCCGGTCGGCGTCGCGGATGCACGCGAGCAGAATGTCCGCAAGCGCGCCGGTGGCAATGTGCCGTTGGGCCTCGGCGGCCGACCAGCGGCCTTCGTACAGCGCCCTGGCGACGGCACTTACCAGGGCGGCGATGGCCAGATCGGCCTGCGGGCACTCCTGCACGTCGATGACCCGGATCTCCAGGGCGTTGCGATCGAAGCGCGGAATCGCGCCGCGGGTGTTGAGCCACTCGTGCCGCAGTATGCCGCCGGGGTCTAGGGGCGCGATATCGCGGTACATTGGCGCCAAGACCTCGGCTTCGTATTCGTTGCGGCTGACGGCATTGTCGGGGACCAGGCGGCCGATCAGCGAAGGTACGCGGGCCGCGTGGAAGCGATAGCAGTGCATGCGAAAATCCAGAGCTTCGCGAGCTCGACCTTCCGCCACCGGGGAACTCGCCGCCAGCGCCGGCAGGATCGGCAGCAGTAGGCGCACTGCGGCGTGCATTCGGGCGAACTCCTCGTCGCCGGCGAAGGGCAGGTTGAGATGCATGCTCTGGATATTGGCCCATCCGTGCGAACGGCAGTTGAAAATGCGGTCGTAGCTGCGGTAGATCTCCCGACCGTGCAGCGGCCACAGCCGCGTTTCCTTCGCCGGGTTCATCCAAGGGTGCATCGCGCCGGGCATGAGCCGGGCGCCGAACCCGGCAAGCAGCCCGTCGATGCGCCCGAGTTCAGCCTGAAAGCCTGCGGCAAGGCCTTCCAGCCTTGGCTGCGGGATGGCGTTCTTCAGCTCGACGAGGTGCAGCGCGAGTTCGTTGGACCAGGCGAAGCAAGCGTCGTTCACCCCGCCCGCCTCCTCGCCGGAGACCCCGCGCAACAGCCGGTCGGCGATCGGCAGGACCGACAGGCTGTCGCTCGCCACGATCATGTACTCGAGTTCGATGCCGTAGGCCGAGAACGCCGGCAAGGCAGCGGCAGGCGGGGTCATGGCTGGTGCCTGCCTCTTGCCGCCATCCTGCTGGCGAACACGGCCATGACCTGGCGGTAGAGCGCATCCTTGAGCACGCCGTCCTCGTTGCCGGCATCGACGTTGGGGTTGTCGTTGATCTCGACCACGCAAGAGCCCTTCCCCTTCTGCTTGAGGTCTACGCCGTAGAAACCTTCGCCGATCAGTTTGGCCGCCTGGAGGGCGAGCCTGATCAGTTGCGGCGGCGCTTCATCCACCGGCAGGGCCAGCGTGGGCCCTTCCTCGTAAGCCGTGCGCGCGGAGGCGTGGCGAATGATCTGCCAGTGCCCCGGGGCCATGTAGTACTGGCAGACGAACAGGGGACGACCGTCGAGAATGCCCACGCGCCAGTCGAATTCGGTCGGCAGATATTCCTGGGCGACGATCAGCACGGACTTTTCCAGCAGGCGGCTGACCAGCGCGCTCAACTCTGCTTCCGACTCGGCCTTGACGACCCCGAGGGAGAAGGAACTGTCCGGCTGCTTGAGGACGCAGGGCAGCCCCAGAACCGGAATGATCTGCTGCAGGTTGTCCCGATGCACGAGCAGGGTCTTCGGCACGGGAATGCCGTGCCGGGGCAGCAACTCGGCGAGATAGACCTTGTTGTTGCAGCGGAGTATCGAGTCCGGATCGTCGATAACCGCCAGTCCCTCGGCAGCGGCGCGGCGCGAAAAGCGATAGGTGTAGTGGTTGATGAAGGTGGTGTCGCGGATGAACAGCCCGTCGAAGTACCTCAGCCTGCCCATGTCCGCACGCCCTATCACCTCGGTCTGAATGTCGAGCGCATGCGCCGCCCGCGCGAACTTCGCCAGCGCCGCTTCGTTGGAGGGCGGATGCGCCTGGTCGGGGTCGTGCAGGATCGCCAGGTCAAATCTGGGCGGACGCTGGCGCCGCGGTCTGGGCCGGAGTCCGGAGAAATACCTGCGCGCTGCCTCGACGACGAAGTCCTGGTGCTCGGTCGGGATGTCGCTGGCCGTGATGGTCTCGACCCTGTCCACATGCCAGGCGCCGGTCTTGCGCGCAAACAGGGCCCGCAGCAGCGGGGCCTGGAACAGGTCGAAGATCTGCCGGCTGAGCGCGTCGTAACGGGCCGCGATGTTGCGACCGAAATAGATGCTGAGGGTGAATTCGTCCGACTTGATCGGTGCCAGAGACTTGGCCACCAGTTCGTCGAGACTGGAGGTCAGGAGCCGGACCAGATTCTGCGATTGCAGGTCCTCGATCGCGCCGACGAGCGGCAGGGGCTTGTGCCCCCTCGCCTCTGCCAGCAGGGAGACGTAGTAGCCGAAGCTCTGGTAGCGATAGGACTTGCACAGGTTGTAGACCCGCAAGGCAGGCTCACTGCCGTAGGCCGGATCGGTCAGGTAGGCGCGCGCAGCCACGACGGCCACGTGGGGGATGGCCAGTGGCCAGTCCCGGGGGACATCGACGACGACCAGCGCTCTCATGGCCGCGGCCCGCGCGCCGGCTGGATGATCAGCAGATTGGCATCGTGGGTGACGATACCCAGAAGGATGGCGCCGATGGCACGGTCGATCTTGATCCAGTAATCCCTGGATGGCCCGTACGGGTCCGCAACCAGCACGCTGCGTTCAGGCCGGTCATAGCCCGCGAGGATGACGAAGTGGCCACCCGGGGTGCCGCGGACGTCGTCCGCTTCGTCGTGCGGGCCATACTCGCGCATGGCGCGATAAAGATAAGTGGCGCTCAGGCCGGTGATGATCGGCAGCCGGCGACGCAGGAATCCGCGCAGCAGATCGCGCGACAGGTCAGTCAGGCGCAGGTGTCCGCCGAGCCGGAGGAACTCGATATAGCCGGGGGTGACTTCCTGTATGCGTTCGTCATGGCGTTTCTCTGCGCGCTGGCGCAACAGGCGTTCGCCGATATCCACCGTACCGGCGAACCAGGACGGGTCGAAGACGGTAAGGTTGAAGGTGTAGATCGTCGCCTGGAAGCCCTGCCGCAGGGCGTCGCAGGCGAGGAATACCGCAACCGTGCCGCCGCGCTCGAGCCGTCCGGTGCGAGCGATGACATCCTGCAACGGCTCCTGCCGGCCCCAATAACGGTAGACGGCCTGCAGGCAGGTGGGGCCGCAGGTGGTTTCGTCCGGCTGCGGCAGGATCTCGACGGGCAGATGGAGACGAGGCGGCAGCATGGACTAGCTTCCCCCCGAGCCGGGCGACGATTCCCCGAATGCGATGGGCATCGCCATGACGGGGTCGACTAGCGCAATCGGGGTGTCGAGCAAGGCGCCGTGGCGGATCCAGGATTCCATCCTATTCAGCCTTTGACGCAGACCAGCGGTGCGAGCCGCGCCACCTTGACCGCCAGTCCGGCCAAATTGGCGGCATCGACCACGGCGCCCACGTCCTTGTAGGCGAGCGGTGCCTCCTCGGCGACACCGCGGGAACTCGGGCTGCGGATCAGAATGCCGCGCCCTGCCAGTTCGTCGATCACCGCCCGCCCCTGCCAGCGGCGTGTGGCCTCGTGGCGGCTCATCGCCCATCCGGCGCCGTGGCAGGCGGAACCGAAAGCGCGCTCGCCCTCGCCTGCCCGGCCGGCGAGAATGTAGGAAGCGGTGCCCATGCTGCCGCCGATCAGCACCGGCTGTCCTGCGCGCCGGTATCCGGCTGGCAGTTCCGGGTGGCCCGGGCCGAACGCGCGCGTGGCGCCCTTGCGGTGCACGAACAGCCTGCGGCTGAGGCCATCGACCCGGTGGGTCTCCTCTTTGCAGGTGTTGTGGGAAACGTCGTAGAGGAGCGTCAGCGCGCTGCCGGGAAAGACCTCGGCGAAAGCATCGCGCGTCAGTTGCGTGAGGATCTGGCGGTTGGCCAGCGCGCAGTTGATGGCCGCGCGCATCGCGCCGAGATAGCGCCGGCCCAGAGCCGACGCGAGCGGCGCGCAGGCCAGTTCGCGGTCGGGCAGAAGGATGCCGGCTGCCGGCGCCGCCAACACCATTTCGCGCAGGTAGTCGGTGCCTATCTGGTGGCCCAGGCCGCGCGAACCGCAATGGATGCTGACGACCACGTCGTCCACCGCGAGCCCGTAGTCATGGGCCGCTGCTTGGTCAAAGAGTTCGGCCACCACTTGCAGTTCGAGGTAGTGATTGCCCGAGCCCAGGGTGCCCATCTCGTCGCGCTGTCGCCTCTTGGCCTGGTCTGACACGGCGCCGGGGTCGGCGCCCGCGGCGCAGCCGGAGTCTTCGATGTGCGTGAGGTCGGCTATCGCGCCGTAACCTTCGCCGACGGCCCAGCGCGCGCCGCCCATCAACATGGCCTCCATTCCGCCAGCGGACAGACGCAGCCCGCCGACGCTGCCTAGTCCGGCCGGGATGCGCGCATAGAGCAGGTCCGCCAGGCGCAACTTGGCACCTTCGAGGTCGGCGCGCTTCAGACCGGTGTGCAGGGTGCGCACGCCACAGGAGATGTCGAAACCGACGCCGCCGGCAGAGACCACGCCGCCGTCGGCGGCGTCGAAGGCGGCAACCCCTCCGATGGGGAAGCCGTAGCCCCAGTGGGCATCGGGCATGGCGTAAGCGGCTGCGACGATGCCCGGCAGGCCGGCGACGTTGGCAATCTGCTCGAGCACCTTGTCGTCCATGGCCGCAACGAGATCGCGTGAGGCGAGAATAACCCCGGGAACGCGCATGCGGCCCGTAGCCGGCAGCCGCCATTCGACGGAGCCGCGCTGTTGCAGTTTGGAAAAGTCCATTTGTCCCCCGCGCGGATCAGTGCCGCAGTTCACGCAATTGCTCGTAGAGCCGCCGCTCGGCCCCAGAAAGCTTTTCGGGCACAAGCACGCGCAGCTGCAGCAATAGGTCGCCATGCCCGCCGCCAAAGCGGGGCAGACCCTTGCCGCGCAGCCGCAGTATCGTGTCCGGTTGCGTCCCTGGCGGCACGCTTACCTTGGCATCGCCAGCGAGGGTCGGCACCGCCAGTTCTGTGCCGAGCACCGCGTCGGTCAGAGGCAACTCCTGGCTCCGCCACAGGTCCGCGCCGTCCCGCTCGAAGCGCCCATCGGGCAGGCTGTGGACTACGACCAACAGGTCTCCCGGCTGGCCGTTTGATGCGTGGGCGGCCAGGCCGTGGCCTGGAATCCGCAGCACCATGCCTTCCTCGACCCCGACCGGCACCTTGGCTGTCAGCGTCTCTGCGCGCTCGATTTGGCCTTGGCCATGGCATTCGGTGCAGGGCTCGTCGATGAAAGAGCCGCGCCCCGCGCAGGCCGGGCAGGTCGTCACGCGCTGGAACGTGACACCGCTATCGCGGCTGCTATTCACTTGGCGACCGCTGCCGTGGCAGTCCGCGCAGGGGCGCGGCGATGTACCTGCCTTGGCGCCGGTGCCGTGGCAACTCGGACACTGAATCAATCGCTCGACGCGCACCGGTTCCTCGCCGCCGC
This sequence comes from uncultured Sterolibacterium sp., assembly GCA_903904605.1. Classification (GTDB taxonomy): domain Bacteria; phylum Pseudomonadota; class Gammaproteobacteria; order Burkholderiales; family Rhodocyclaceae; genus CAIYYX01. The sequence continues at coordinate 27,763 of CAIVDC010000021.1, read as the reverse complement.
TCGCGACGCGCTCGAGTGGGATATGCAGAATGGCCTCGATATTGTCGCCGCGGGCGGCTCCGGCGGCGCGGCGGCGGCCGCCGAAAAAGCGGTCGAAGATGCCGCCGCCGAAATCGAAACCGAGGCCGCCGAAGAGGTCGTTGAAGTCTATGCCGCCGAAGATATCCTCGGGCCGCATGCCCTTGAGACTGCCGAAACCGCCTGAATCGTAGTCCGCCCGCTTCTTGGGATCAGATAGCACCGCATAGGCCTCGGCGATCTCCTTGAAGCGTTCCTCGGCACCGGCCTCCTTGTTGCGGTCGGGATGGTATTTGAGGGCGAGCTTGCGGAAGGCGTCCTTGATGGTCTTGGCGTCTGCCTCGCGGGGCACGCCGAGAACCTCGTAGTAGTCGCGCTTGGTTGCGGTGTCGATGGCGGCCCCTCTCCTGCCGCAGGCTCAATCAGCGGTAGTCGGCATCGGCGACGCGGCCTCGTGGACCGGAACCGCTGGGGCGGGCCTCGCCAGTGGCCGACGGCCCGGGCGGAGGCGTGGTTCCGGTACCCACCTCCTGATAAGGGCCTTTACCGGCCTGTGGACTCTGGGCGTAGATCACCGTGCCCGCCTCCTTGAGCACGCGGCGCAAGGCTTCGGCCTTCTCCTTGGCGGCCGGGGCATCGCGCTTGGTGCAGGCCTCCTTGGTCGCACGCCGCGCCTGTTCGATCCTATCCTTGAGTTCGGCGGTCAGCTTCTGGGCGAAATCGGCCAGAAGCTTTTCGGCCTGGTAGCAGAGACTGTCCGCCTCGTTCAAGACTTCCGCTTCTTCACGGCGCTTCCTGTCCGCCTCGGCGTAGGTCTCGGCTTCCCTCTCCATGCGCTCCTTGACCTCCTTGGCCAGGCGCGTCGAGCCGCTGATGCGCACCGACTGGCTCTTGCCCGTGGCGGTATCCTTGGCCGTGACGTTCAGGATGCCGTTCGCGTCGATGTCGAAGCCTACCTCGATCTTCGGCACCCCGCGCGGCGCCGGTGGGATGCCGTCGAGGTTGAATTCGCCCAGGCTGACATTGTCGGCGGCCATGGCCCGCTCGCCCTGGAAGACGTGGATGGTGACCGCGGTCTGGAGGTCGGCCGCCGTGGTGAAATTCTCGGTCTTCTTGACCGGCACGGGCGTGTTGCGGGCGATTAGCGGCGTGGCCACGCCGCCGAGGGTCTCGACGCCGAGCGTGAGCGGTGTCACGTCCACCAGCACGATGTCGCTCACCTCCCCGGTCAGGACGCCCGCCTGGATGGCGGCGCCGCTGGCGACGCATTCCATCGGGTCCACACCCATCTCTGCCTGGCGGCCGAACATCTCCTCGAAGAAGGATCGAACCACCGGCATGCGCGTCGGTCCGCCGACGAAGACGATGCGCTCGACCTCTTTCGCGGTGATGCCCGCATCGCGCATGGCCTGCTCGAGAGGCTGCCGGCAGCGCTCGATCACCGGCCGCACCATACTTTCCAATTCGGCCCGGCCCAGGTCCATTTCCAGGTGCTTCGGCTCGCCCCCGGCCGCGCCGATGTAGGGCAGGCTCAGGTGGGCGTTCACGCTGGAGGACAGCTCGATCTTGGCGATCTCGGCAGCCTCGAGCAGCCGCGCCGCGGCCTTCGGATCGCGCCGCACATCGATGCCGCTCTGCTGCAAAAAGCGCAGCGCCAGGACGTCGAAGATCGCCTGGTTCATGTCGGTGCCACCCAGGCGGGTGTCGCCGCTGGTCGCCTTGACCTCGAACACCCCCTTGCCGAATTCCATGATGGTGACGTCGAGCGTACCGCCACCGAGGTCGATGACGGCGATGCGCAACTCCTGGCCGGCACGGTCCAGGCCGTAGGCCAGGGATGCCGCGGTGGGTTCGTTCACCAGACGCACCACCTCCAGGCCGGCGATGCCGGCGGCATCCTTGGTGGCGCTGCGCTGGTTGTCGTCGAAGTAGGCCGGCACTGTGACCACGGCACGGCTCACGGCTTCGCCGAGAAAAGCTTCGGCGTCGCGCTTGATCTTTTGCAGCAGGAAAGCGGAGAGCTGCTCGGGGGAAAACTCGCGGTCGCGCAGGCGAATCCGGTCGCGGGTGCCCATCTTGCGCTTGAAGGCGGTCGCCGTCCCCTCGGGATTGGCTGCGGCCTGGCGCCGCGCCGGTTCGCCGATCAGCATCTGGCCGTCGGCGGTGATGGCGACATAGCTGGGGAAGGCCTTGCCGCCCAGGCTCACGCCCTCGGCGCTGGGTATCAGCACCGGCCGGCCGCCGCGCAGCACCGCCGCAGCCGAATTTGAAGTTCCCAGGTCGATCCCGATGATGGTCATGACGATGCCTCCGTTGTTGTCGATCATAGGAGCAAGCCATTGTGTCGTTATGATATGGATCAAATATCGACTACGCATTGGGCATACCACAGCCCGTTCACCTGGCGGCGCACCGCCAACTCGCAAAACGATGCAGCTTTCACTTCGGCGGCAGGTTGATGGCGCGCGACATCCAGCGGCTCGCCCCAGGCGGTCGCGTGCAGGCGGAGAGGCTCCCTCTCTGCGCTGCGCCCGGCCCGGCCCGGAAGGCCTTCTATGCCGAGTTCGAAGCGCGAGAACAGCATGCGCCGCGTGGCCATCTCATAGATCAGGGCATTGAGCCAATCGACCAGCAGCAGTTCTTCATCGGCCGCCTCGCAGTCCACAGGCACGGCCTGCTTTGCCGCCACTCTGGCCGGATCGCAGATCGCGGCCGTCAGCGCCGTTGCCACGCCGACGAAAGCTTCGGCGAGGGTGGCGCCACAGCCGCGCACGCCGATGTCGGCCTCGTGGGCGAAGGTCTGCCAGGCCATTATCGGTTCCTGGCGAGCAGGCGGCGCAGTTCTGCCAGAGGCCGGCTGTTCAGCAGGTCGGCAGGAGCCAGCCAGCCGCGCCGCGCCTGGCCTATGCCGAAACGCAGGTTGGCGAACTCCTCCCGGCTGTGGGCGTCGGAGTTGATGGAAACCAGCACGCCTTCCTCCTTGGCGATCAGGCAGTGGCTGTCGGACAGGTCGAGCCGGTCGGGATGCGCGTTCAATTCGAGATAGCAGCCGCGAGTCTTCGCGTGGCGAACGAGGCGCAGCATGTCCACGTCGTAGGGCGGCCGGCTCTCGATGAGGCGGCCGGTGGGATGGGCGAGCAGCGTGAAGCGGCGATGGTCCATGGCGCGCAGGATGCGTTCGGTCTGTTTGCGCCGGGACAGGTCGAAATGGCTATGTACCGCGCCGACGACCAGATCGAGCCGGGCAAGCGCGGCGTCCGGCAGATCCAGGCTGCCATCCTCGAGGATGTCCACCTCGATGCCCTTCAACAGCACGATGCCGCTCAGCGTTTCGTTCAGACGGTCGATTTCCTCGCATTGTTCGGCGAGGCGGCGCGGATCGAGGCCGCGGGCCATGGCAAGCCGGCGCGAGTGTTCTGTGATGGCCAGGTAGGTGAGGCCGGTCGCCTTGGCCGCCAAAGCCATTTCCTGCAGCGTGTGATGGCCGTCGGAGGCCCTGGTGTGCGCATGCAGGTCACCGCGCAGGTCACCCAATTGCACCAAGCGCGGCAGGCGTCCGGCGCGGGCCGCCGCGATTTCGCCGCGGTCCTCGCGCAGTTCCGGTGCGATCCAGGGCAATCCGAGGGCGCGATAGACCGACCCCTCGCTGTCGCCGGCGATGCGGTTGCGGCCACGAAACACCCCGTATTCGTTGAGCTTGAGCCCGCGCTCCTGCGCAAGGCGGCGCAGGGCAATATTGTGGGCCTTGGATCCGGTGAAATAGCATAGGGCCGCGCCGTAGGCCGCCTCTTCCACAACACGCAGATCCACCTGCAGGCCGCTTTTCAGCACTGCGCCGGCGCGTGTGGGTCCCTGGGCGAGCACTTGGGCCACCTCGTCGCAGGCCGCGAAGCGCGCCATGACGTCGCTGCCGGCCCTCGCCGCGATCAGGATGTCGAGATCGCCGACCGTGTCGCGCGCCCTCCGATAGCTGCCGGCCACTTCGACGCGTATCACGCCTTGCGCAGCCGAGAGTCGGTCCACCAGGGAGTGGGCATACTGGGCAGCAGTGGCGAGCTTGAGGCGCCGCGCCTTCGACAGATGCTCCTCGACCGACTTCAGGATGTTCGCCTCGCTCTTGGCGCCGAAGCCCGATAAGGCGCGGATACGGCCGTCGCGGGCGGCGCGTGCCAGTTGTTCCGGCGTCTGCACCTCGAGCTCGTGCCAGAGCGTGCGCACCCGTTTCGGCCCCAGCCCCGGCACACGCAGCAGCTCGCCGATCGCCGGCGGCAGTTCGCTCTTCAGCCGATCGAGCGCCCGGCATCTGCCGCTGTCGACGATTTCGCGCATTTTCGCCGCAAGGTCTTCGCCGATGCCGGGCAGTTCGGTCAAGTCCTCGTGGCGCTCGACCATGGCGCGCACCTCGCGCGCCAGTTCGCCGACGATGCGGGCGGCGTTGCGATAGGCGCGGATGCGAAATGGATTGGCCTGCTGGATCTCCAGCAGGTCGGCCATCTCCGTGAAGGCTGCGGCAATGTCGGCGTTGTGGATGGGCATGTCGCCTCCTTCCGGCATCACGCCCGGTGGCTGTCCAACAGGCTAAGGAGATCCGGCAGAGCCGCCGCCGCGACACGATAGGGCGTTGCGGCGGCCAGCCTGCGCAAAGGCCTGGACGTGTGGCCCTGCCTTCTGAGCTCTTGTGCCGCGCTCGCATATTTCTGCAGCTTGCAGACGCAATCGACGTAGCAAATTTCGACCGAAGTGTTCATGCGCGTTTCGACACCGAAGCTGTCGTCCCGAATGGCTCAAGGCCGGTGGCTTCATCGAACGGGGCGCAGCCGATGAGATTCGCCATGATAGTTTTCCTTGGCTATGGCCATCATTGGTGACGGCTCGATTGCTCCGGTGTTGTTCTGCGCTGCCCGCTTCTTCACTCTGCTCCCGACGCTTTGCCGGGCCTGGGGCATTCGGGCTTCTTGCCGCAACTGTTCATCGCTCCGGTTCACGTCGTCAGCCCATTGCATCGAAAAATGTGCGGAAACAGGTCGGCTCAAGGTGCGCGTAACCCCGCCAAGAATGTCTAGGCCTGAGATCCCCGGTTTCGCAATTGCCGGTAGACCACGAGCTTGATGGCATCGTTGGCGACGAACCAGACGAGCGCATACAGCCACATCCACAAGGCATATTTCCAGCCCACCGGCGTGATCAACAGCCCATATACCGCGATCAGCGTTCCGATGATCTCCGTTCCGAAAGTCGCCACAAACAACAACGGCGACGGGTAGGGATCCTGCCAGAACCAGCCGCTGCTGCGCGTGACGTAAAGCGTGCTGTGGCCTGCGACAATCAGCTTGAGGAACAACATGGTTCGTATCATGTCCTCGGCGAAGCCATACTCCTTGAGCAGAAAGAACAGCAGGAACGACGCGACCACGCCGAGTACGCCGAGCACGCTCGATACCGTCAGCAGCTCGGACATATTCCAGCGCACCGGCTTCGGATCCACCTTGGTGTTGTCGTAGGCGATGGCGAGGATCGGAATGTCGTTGAGCAAGGCCAGCAGGATGATCGTCAGCGCCGTGATCGGGTAGAAATTGAAGACGACGATGCTCAAGGTCATGAACAGGATGATCCGGATCGTTTCGGCGATTCGGAAGGTGGCATAGCTCTTCATCCGCTCGAAGGTGATGCGCGCCTGCTTCACGGCCTCGCTTATGACGCCCAGGCCCGGCGCCGTCAGGATGATGTCCGCCGCAGCCCGCGCCGCGTCGGTGGCGTTCGACACGGCGATACCGCAGTCGGCCTTCTTCAGCGCCGGCGCGTCATTGACCCCGTCACCGGTCATGCCGACGATATGGCCGCCCTTCTGCAGGGTGTTGACGATTCGATACTTGTCCTCCGGCACCACTTCCGCGAAGATATCCACGGACTCGATCATTTCGACGATAGCAGACTCGTGGGTATGGAGAAACTCTCGTTCCAACAGGCGCGTGTCGTAGGTCTCGGCCAGGGTGTCCATGACTCCGCTGGCGAAAGTCTGCGCCTCCTTGCCTGAGATCTCGGGCTTGAGCCGCTGATAGATCGCCGCTGCCAGCGCGGAAGCGAGGCTAAGCATTTCACCGCCCGCGCTGCCCGAGAGCTGATCAGAGCGCATGGTGCGCTGCTTCAGCCCGAGCAGGCCGGCAATTTCTCGGGCGATGGCAATGTTGTCTCCGGTGACCATCTTCACCGCGACGCCGTGAGTCAACATTTCGGCGATGACTTGCTTCGAGTCTTCGCGCGGCGGGTCATACAGGGGAACGAGTCCTATCAGTTCGAGCGGCGCGCCTTCGCGCGTCCGCCCGACAGCGAGGGTGCGATAACCCTTGGCGGCCAGGGCATCCACCCGCTCGTTGAGGGCACGGGTCCGCTCCTCGGACAGCTCAGCCATCGGGATCAGCACCTGCGCCGCGCCCTTGGCCGCCACGAAGCGCTCCCCGCCCTTCTCGCACTGGGCTTCGGTACGCTTGCGCACCGGATCGAAGGGGACGAAAGTCACTTGCGTGTAGGCCTTCCAGTCGAGGTCCGGGAAGTGCTCGTCCACATAGCCGAATATCGGCAACTCTATCGGGTCGCGATTCTCCAGCTTCGAGGCCAGCACCGCCAGCAGGAACAGCTCCCGTTCGTCGTGTCCCTCCAGGACGAGGGGTTCTGCGACATGCATCTCGTTCTTGGTCAACGTGCCGGTCTTGTCGGAACAGAACACGTCCACGCCGGCCAATTCCTCGATTGCCGTCAGACGGCTGACAATCGCCTGACGGCGCGAGAGGTTCACCGCGCCCACGGCCATAGTCACGGACAGCACTGCCGGCAGGGCGACCGGGATGGCGGCGACGGTGAGCACCAGGGCGAAGCGGGCGATCTCCAGCAGCGGTTCGTGGCGGAACAGTGAAACCATGACGATCAGGATCACCAAGGCGACGGTGATCAGGATCAGGAAGTTTCCGATCCTGATCACCATCTTCTGGAAGTGGCTGTGCTGCTCCAACTCGGCAGTGGCGACCAGGGCCACGACGGTGTGAAAGTTGGTGTTCGCCGCAGTGTTCACCACCACAGCCAGCATCTCGCCCTGCTTGATGATGGTGTTGGCATAGGCCACGTCGCCGATCCTCTTGCTCACCGGCAGCGATTCGCCGGTCAGCGCCGACTGGTCGACGAGCAGGTAGTCCCCCTGGAGCATCTGGACATCAGCCGGGACGATGTTGCCGATGCGCAGTCTGACAATGTCGCCGGGCACGAGTTCGCGGGCGGGAATAGTCTTGTAGTTCGCCTGGCGCAGCACTACCACCTCGCTCGCCAGGCGTTGCTTGAGCACCTTGAGCGCATTCAGGGCACGATGTTCCTGGAAAAAGTCGAGGCCGGCATTGACCAGCAGCATGACCAGGATGATGGCGAAGTCGTCCCACTTCTCCACCATGCCGGAGAGCACGGCGGCCGCCTCTATCATCCAGGGAATTGGACCCCAGAAGCGCCGGAAGATCCTGTGCCAGAGCGGTTCTTCCTTCTCCCGGATCTCGTTGTAGCCGAATTGCCCGAGCCGCACCCGCACTTCGTCGCCGCTCAGACCGTTCCGGCCATCGCTGCCCAGCGTCGCCAGGGTCTCGGTCACCGGTTTCCGGCTGTATTCGTCGGTTTTCATGGCCTCCCGCGGTGCCCGACAATGAAGTTGTACAGCCAGGCGAACACCAGCCCGCCGACCCAGCCGTCGCAAAACGCCCATAACAAGCCAATGAGGCTGCCCGCCGGGCTGATCGTGTAGCCGCGATAGAGTTGTCCGATCAGCGTTGGCTCGCCGCTCGCGCCGTCGAAGGCGATGATCCACCAGGTCAGCGCGAACAAGCCAAAACCCCACACCAAACCGCAGGTCAGCGCAAACGCCTTGATGTTCAGCTTCATGAGCGACGCTCCCTCATTGCTTGCTCAAGGTTGCTATCAGCGCCGCTCGACACCTTGTCAAGAACCGCGCCTCCGGCAACCCGACCGGCGAACAGCCCGACGAACTCGGAGCCGTTGCTGCTGAAAAATGGCACGGCGGCCTTGCCAGAGACGGCCCGCGCCTGCGATGTTTTGCCCTTTGCGCGAACGCCCGCCGGGATGGTGTTGGGCGAGCGCGGCGTCCTGCGGTCGCTGCGCCACCAACAGGCGTGTCTTGAGTGCGCTGCCGGAGTTTTTCGGAGCAATGCCAAAATCGGCTTTTCCCAGCTCGGTCAATCTGAGATTCTCCAAGGCGCGTGGAAGTGCCTCGGCATTGCCGTGGCCAATGTGGGCAGAAGGGCTGGTGAGGGGAATGCGGCATAGCGGCGGGATGGATGGATGATTTGAAGAAGCGCTGACTCTTGCCTGGAGCAGGACTTTCTGAAAGTGCCCGAGCTGGGCCCTAGGGCGACTTGGCGGCGAGATAGGCGACCACCTCGTCCAGCGTCACCAGCTTGGCGTAGTCGGCTTCGGGAATCTCGACCTTGAGCTTGTCGTGCAGGCCGAGCAGGAAATTGAGCCAGTCCATGGAGTCGAGGTCGACCTGCCGGCGCAGCGGATGGTCGCCGCGCAGTTCGTCTTCTTCTATTTCTGGCGCGATGGACTTCAAGGTCGCCAGCGCAACGGCGCGGATTTCGGCATCGTTCATTTATCAAACTCCTCGGGGCGTTGCAGCAGTTCGCGCACCTCGATCAGAAAGAGCGCGCCGCGGTGGCCGTCGGAGACGCGGTGGTCGGCCGACAGGCTGGCAGTCACGGCGGGCATCAGCTTCAGTCCGCCATTTTCCGCCCAGGGCCGATCCGCGATGCGACCGAATCCCACCAGCGCCACCTGGGGCGGGTAGATGACGCCGAACACGGATTCGGAGCCCTGGTCACCCAGGTTGGTGACGGTGATCGTCGGTTCGGAAATTTCCGAACTCTTCAGCGAACCGGCGCGGCAGCGCTTCACCAGGTCGGTCAATTCCTGCATCAACTGCGTCAAGGGCTTGCTCTCGGCAGCGAGCAGCGCCGGCGCGATGAGGCCGCCGGCGCGCATCGATATCGCCACGCCGAGATGCACCTTGGCTGCCGCCTGGAATGCCCCGTCGCGGAAGAAGCCGTTGAGTTCGGGGAAGCGCTGCAGCGCCAGCGCCACGGCTTTGAGCAGCAGCGCCGCCGGCAACAGGCGTTCGCCCATGGGGCGGCGCGCGTTCTCCTGCGTGAGCCACGCCAGCGCCGCGCCCATGGGGATGGATTCGGCAACGTAGTAGTGCGGGATCTCGCGCTTCGAGCGCGCCATCGCGGCGGCGATGGCCCTGCGCATCTCGGCATTCTTGCCGACGGGTACGCCGGCCGGCCCGCTCGGCTTGATCGCAGCCTGACGCTCGACATCCTCCAGCGTCACCGCACCGCGGGGACCGGTGCCGGCGATGGTGGCGATGTCCAGCCCCTTTTCCTGCGCATGCTTGCGCGCCGCCGGCGATACCATGCGGCGCGTTCCAGGCGAGGGAGTTCCAGCCGGCGCCGCGAGCGTCGGGAGCCCCGCCGGCCTGGGCGCGGGCCGCGCGGTCCCGGGCTTCTCCCCCGGCTCGAGGAAGGTCGCCAGCACCGTGCCCACCGGGATCTTCTCGCCCGGTACCACGATCAGTTCGGCCACCGTCCCCTCCTGCCAGCTCTCCACATCCACCGCCGTCTTGCTGGTGTCGACGATGGCGACCACCTGCCCTTTCTTCACCACATCGCCGGGCTGCACCTTCCATTCGAGGAGCCTGCCATCGTCCATGTCCGCGCCCAGTGAAGGCAGCTTGAATTCGATCATGCGAACAATCCCTTCACGGCGGCGACGATCTTCCCCGCCTGCGGCAGCGCCGCATCCTCCATGTGCCTGGCATAGGGCATCGGCACCTCCTCTGTGCACACCCGAGACACAGGCGCATCGAGTTCATAGAAGACCTGCTCGACGATGCGCGCCATCACCTCGGCGGCGATGCTGACGCTGCGCCATCCCTCGTCGACAACGACCGCACGGCGGCACTTGGCGACCGACGCCATGATCGTGGCGTCGTCTAGCGGCCGCAGTACGCGCAGGTCGACGACCTCGGCCGAGATACCCTCTCCGGCAAGTATTTCCGCGGCCTGCAGGGATTTTTGCAGCGAGCCGCCGTAGGTGATGATGGAGGCGTCCCCGCCCGGGCGTCGGACCTTGGCGGAACAAATGTCGACGGTGCAGTCGTCCGCCAGTTCGCCCTCGAGATTGTAGAGCACCGTATGCTCGAAGATCAGCACCGGATCGGGGTCCGCTAGCGCCGGCGCCAGCATGTGGCGGGCGTCCTCGATAGTGGCCGGCGCCAGCACCTTGATGCCGGGCAACCCGGCGTACCAGCCTTCGAAACTGTGCGAGTGCTGCGCCCCCACCTGTCGCCCGGCGCCGGTCGCCATGCGGATCACCAAAGGCACCGAGAACTGGCCGCCCGACATATAGTGGTACAGCGCAGCGGTATTGACGATCTGGTCGAGTGCCAGCAGGCTGAAGTTCACGGTCATCACCTCGACGACGGGGCGCAGTCCGCCCAGCGCTGCACCTATGCCTGCCCCCGTGAAGCCGAGTTCGGAGAGCGGCGTATCGCGGACGCGCTCCGGGCCGAACTCGTCGAGAAGGCCCTTGGTAACGGCGTAGGTACCGCCATAGCGGCCGACGTCCTCGCCCATCAGAAAGACGCGCGGATCGACCGTGAGTGCCTCGCGCAAGGCCTCGCGCAGGGCTTCGCGGTAATTCAGGTGGCGGCTCATGGTGCGGCTCCGACGGCCGTATGCACGTCCTTGAGCAGGTCTGCTACGGGTTCCCAGGTGCCTGCCTCGGCAAAATCCACTGCCCTGGCCACCTCCGCACCAGCAGCGGCGTCGAGGGCAAGGAACTCCTCTTCGGTCAGCTTGCCCTCGGCCTTCAGGCGCCCGCTGTAGGTATGAATGGGGCCGCAGCTTTTCCACTCATCGATCTCCGCCTTCTCACGGTAAAGCTCGGCGTCGAACATCGAGTGTGCGCGGAAGCGGTAGGTACGCAGTTCCAGGAAGAGCGGCCCCGCGCCGCTGCGCACTTCCGCCGCCGCATCCTCGGCCGCCCGGTGTACGGCGACGACGTCCATGCCATCCACTGACCGCGCCGGCATGTTGTAGGAAGCCGCCTTTACGCAGAGGTCGGTCTGCGACTCGTAACGCTCCAGGGCGGTGCCCATGGCATAGAGATTGTTCTCGCAGCAGAAAAGCACGGGCAGCTGCCACAGGGCGGCCAGGTTCATCGCCTCATGGAAAGCGCCTTCGGCCACGGCGCCGTCTCCGAAGAAGCAGGCGGTGATGCGCTGTTTGACTGCCCCTCCGACGGCGCCGCTAAGCAAATTGCCTTGAGGGAGAGACCCTTCGGACGACATCTTGGCAGCGAGCGCGAGGCCCACGGCCAGCGGCAGACCGCCGCCGACGATGGCGTTGCCGCCGAAGAGCCGGGTCGTCCGGTCGAACAGATGCATGGAACCACCGCGGCCGCGTGCGCAGCCCTCGCGCTTGCCGAACATTTCGGCCATCAGCACGCCCATATCCATGCCGCGCACCAGCGCGTGGGCGTGCTCACGGTACGTGGCGACGATGTTGTCCTCCGGCTGGAGGGCGTGAAGCACGCCCACACCGACCGCCTCTTCGCCGATGTAGAGGTGGAGGAAGCCGCGGATCTTGCCGGCGCCATAGAGTTCCGCCGCCTTCTCCTCGAGGCGGCGGATGCGCAGCATGTCGGCGAGCAGTGCCAGCGCCAATGGCTTGTCATAGGGAACCGGGCCTGAGGGCGGCGGCGGGGCCGGATGGTCGATGCTCATCAGGCGCCGCCTTCCAGGGTCGACGTGTCGCCCTCGGGCAGACCCAGCTCACGCGCCTTCAGCAGTCGGCGCATGATTTTTCCGCTGCGCGTGCGCGGCAACTGAATCAGGAAGTCGATTTCCTTCGGTGCGATGGCGGCCCCCAGACGCTTGCGCGCATGGCCCAGCAGCTCCATGCGCAGGGCTTCACTCGGCTCGAAGCCATTCTTCAGAGAGACGAAAGCCTTCACCACTTCACCCACCGTCGGATCCGGCTTGCCGATGACGCCCGCCTCGGCTACGGCCGGGTGCTCCATCAGCGCGCTCTCGACTTCGAACGGGCCGATCAGGTGCCCTGCCGACTTGATGACATCGTCGGCGCGACCGACGAACCAGTAGTAACCTTCGGCATCGCGCTGCGCGAGATCCCCGGTCAGGTACCAATCGCCGGCGAAGCACGTTCGGTAGCGCTCCTCGTTGTGGAGGTAAGCGCGAAACATCGAGGGCCAACCCGCTTTCAGCGCCAATTCGCCTTCCCTGTTCGGTTCGTCAATCACCTGCACCGTCCCGTTCTCCTGACGCTGCACGATCGCCGCCTCTATGCCCGGCAACGGCCGGCCCATGGAACCCGGTTTGATGTCGAAGGCGGGCGTATTGGCGATCATGATGCCGCCGGTCTCGGTCTGCCACCAGTTATCGTGGATAGGCAGGCCCAGCACCTGCTTGCCCCACCAGACAGCCTCGGGATTGAGCGGTTCGCCGACGCTGGCGACGAAGCGCAAGCGCGGAAACTCATACTTTTTCACGATTTCGCCGCCGGCTTTCATCAGCATGCGGATCGCCGTCGGCGCCGTATACCAGACGCTGACCGCCTCTTCCTGGAGAATGCCGTACCAGCGCTCGGCGTCGAACTCACCGCCGTCAACGATGGAAGTCACGCCGTGAAGCAGCGGTGCGATGATGCCGTAGGAAGTGCCCGTTACCCAGCCTGGATCGGCGGTACACCAAAAAATGTCTTCGGCATGGAGGTCCAGCGCGTAGTGGCCGGTCGCCCAGTGCGTGGCAGCGGCGCCGTGGACATGCACGGCGCCCTTGGGCGTGCCGGTGGTGCCGCTGGTAAAATGGAGCAGCGCCATATCCTCGCCGGTGGTCGGCGTCAACTCGCAGATCTCTGACGCCTGCGCCATCAAGCTTGCCAGATCAAGCGTCCCGGGTACGTTCGTGGTGCCGCCTTCCTCCGCCACCAGCAAGATATGCTTCAAGCTCGGCATGCGCCCGCGCCATTTGGCAACCTTGCGCTCATAGAGCGAGTCGGTGGTCACCAGGACGATGCCCTCGCCCAGGTTTATTCGCGTGGCCAGGGGCTCCGGTCCGAAGGCCGAGAACAGCGGCGAAACGACGGTGCCGTTTTTCAAGCTGCCGAGTGCGGCGATGTAGAGTTCCGGGATCCTGTTCGCCAGGATGAACAAGCGCTCACCCTTGCCGACGCCGAGGCCACGCAGCACATTACAGAAGCGGTTCGTCAGTCCGGCCATTTCGCCGTAACTGAAGACCTGGCCTGGCCGCCCGGGTTTCAGGAATCGAAACGCGGGCTTGTCGCGCAGGCCGCCCCAGACGTGGCGATCGACCGCCTGCCAGGCGATATTCAGTCCGCCACCTGGCTGGTACGCAAATTCCCGGCTCACGGCATCCCAACTGAATCGCCTGCGCTCCGCGTCATAGTCGGCCAAGTTGGGTGCAAGGCGTAAGTCGGCAGCGGTCTTGTGGATAATCGATGAAGAGTCCATGACTATTCTTTCTTGCTTCAGGTCAGGCCTTGTCGGCTCGCCGGTCTGTTGCCGATGAACCGCCGATCGCGCAGCCCATGGCGGGGATCACGCTCGCGACGATCGTAGGGTGGCAGCGTCACGATTCAGAATCTGCTTTGCCGCCCTGGCGCTCTCCTCATACCTCCAGAACGGCCAGGATGTCGTCTTCCCGCATCACGACAAACTCCTCGTCATTGACTTTGACGGACTGGCCGGAATACTTGCCGAAGAGCACTGTTTCCCCGACCTTGATATCGAGGCTCTGTACCTTTCCGTCTTCCAGGATTCTGCCTGTGCCGACGGCGATGACTTTGCCCTGGTCGGGCTTTTCCGTCGCGCTATCCGGAATGACGATGCCTGAAGCGGTCTGCTGTTCGCCTTCCAGGCGCTTCACCAAGACGCGGTCATGCAGCGGACGGATGTTCATGGTCCTTGCTCCTCAATGGAATTTGCCGCTCCAGGCACCGCGGACGGCTGGACTGCCGCTTATGAAACAGTGAGTTGCTTTGCAGCGGACCCTGGCTTCTTCGGCAGTTTCACCTCAAGTACGCCGTCGCTGTACTTGGCCTGGGCACCGCCCTGGTCGACCTCCTGGTCAAGGCTGAAGCTGCGGTACACCTTGCCGTAATAACGCTCGCTGCGGATCACCCGCTTGCCTTCCTTCTCTTCCTTTTCCTTCTTGATTTCTGCGCTGATGGAGACCTGGTTGCCGTCGATGGAAACGTGGATATCCTCCTTCTTCACGCCGGGAATTTCCGCCTTGACCAGATAGGACTTGTCCTCTTCCGATACGTCCACCTTGATTTGCGGTTCCGCTTCCAGCCCGCGGAAGACAGGCCTGAGCGTAAAGCCCTTGAACAAGTCGTCCATATTTCCGAACGGGTCAAGGCGCGCGAGTTCGTTGAACGGATCGAAACGGGTGATGTTTGCCATGGTAGTTTCTCCTTGGTTGGGAACGGTTGAAGCGTTAAAACTGCAGTGGGTAAAACCTCATCGTTGCGCCTCCCGGATGCACCGATCAAGCAGCGCTTGCATTTTCGAAATCTTCGTCCTGGATGGTCTGAATCAGAAAGACTGCCTTGTCATCATCTGAACCGGGCGACGACATGGTCGAGCGCCTCTTTCATATCGCCCCATGCCTTTACCGTACCATCCCGGAGGTCTTCCCAGGCGTATTCGGACCGCTTGCGCAATTCCGCCAACTTTTCTTCAGCCACGGCGCGCTTGGCGGCAACCGAATGGAGCTGCTTCTCCACTTCGGCGCGCGTCTTGGCCGTCGATTCCTTGGTCTTGCTCTTCACTTCCTTGAGCTTCTCATCCCACTCCTCGAGCTGCGCTTCAAGTTTCTGCTGCAAGGATTGCTTCGCGCTCATCCCTTGGCCTGGCTCCACCGGAAACATCTGATCAATTTCCACTTCTGCCTCGAGCCAGTCGGCAACCGGGTCGCCTTCCTGGAAGCCTCTGCGTTCGGCGCGATAGTAGGCTGCTACTGCGATCATTTCCTGCTGGTTCTTGGCGGGCTCTGGACTCATGATAGACCTCGGTCAAATTCCTTCATGGCAAGTTAGCTGCGGGACTCCCTGTTCCAGAACCGGCGCAGAATAGGGCGCAGAGGCAAGCGGGAATGCATCCCTTTCCGGCCGCGTCCTTTTCTGTCTCGATCGTGTGCACCGAACGCTGCGACCGGATCGGCTGAAATAATAGTTTGGTCCGTTCATCTTCTGAAGTCGCTTCTGAATATGTGAATAGCCTATCCGCAATGCATTATTCCGTAAATCCGTGTGAGCCCTTATGGCCACGCCTATATTGTCCAGTGGGCCGCCTGACTGCGCACCCATATCTGCTCAGGGATAGTGTGATGGCCCTGCCCTGGCGGACAAAAACCTTCAGGCAGTTTCGCAGCGACGATGCCGAATGCCGCCAGAGCGGAGTTGATCGCCAACGATACCATCAGCAAAAATGTCAGCACCAGGATCAGGCCGATTGACATCAGCGGGGGTGTGCAGCAAATCCCGCTGGCCGGCTTCGCTCGTTCCAGACACTTGCCAAATCTCCTCCAGACTGCCTTCCTATCGCAGATTTCACGCTACGGATCACCCGAGCGCAAGCGCGTTCGGCGCTTCGCCGGGCGTGAACCGACTCGATGGAACCATTCGCCGTCGCAAGCGATCTTTCAGTGCGCTCGCGAACGTAGGGTGCGCTGACGGCGGTTCTTCAGGCGCTTCTGTACCAACGGTAGAAGCCCTTCTTGGCGAGTTCGACCGCCAATAGATAAACCACCACCATGGCTGACAGGATGAGATAGAAGCCGGCAGGCGGCGGGAAGAAGCCGAAGTATGTCCCCACGGGGGTGAACGGCAGCACCGCGCCGAGCGTGGCCACCGCCAGGGAGGTCGCCGCCAGAAGCGGATGCGGGCGGCTCCTGAATGGATTGCCGCGCGTGCGGATGAGGAAGATCACCAGCACCTGGGTGCATAGCGATTCGACGAACCAGCCGGTCTGAAACAGCTTCTCGTTCGCCTGCAGGACGTTCAACATGACGTAGAAGGTCAGGAAGTCGAACACCGAACTGATCGGGCCGATCACGAGCATGAAATTTCGTATCAGCTTCATGTCCAGGACCCGAGGCTGGCGCAGTTCCTCCGGGTCCACCTGGTCCAGCGGAATCGGCACTTCGGAAATGTCGTAGAGAATATTGTTGAGCAGGATCTGGGTCGGCAGCATCGGCAGGAAAGGCAGGAACAGCGCCGCCCCTGCCATGCTGAACATGTTGCCGAAGTTGGAGCTGGTTCCCATCATGATGTACTTCATGATATTGCCAAAGGTGCGGCGGCCCTCCAGTACGCCTTCATGCAGCACACGCAGATCCTGATCCAGGAGGATCATGTCGGCGGCTTCCTTGGCGACATCGACGGCCGAATCGACCGACAGGCCGACATCCGCCGAGTGCAGCGACGGCGCGTCGTTGATGCCGTCGCCGAGATAGCCGACGACATGGCCGCGCGCTTTGAGCGCGAGGATTACCCGGTTCTTCTGCGACGGGTTGACCCGGCAAAACAGATTGACTTTTTCCACCCTGGCCCGAAAGGCCGAGTCGCCCATCTGCTCGATCTCCTTGCCGGTCAGCACCCCCGTGACCGGAATGTTCAACTGGGCGCAGACATGCTGGGTCACCAGTTCGCTGTCGCCGGTGACAATCTTGACGGCAACGCCGCTCTCCTTGAGCGCGGCAAGAGCGGTGCCGGCGCTTTCTTTGGGTGGATCGAGGAAGCCCGCAAAGCCCGCGAACACGAGTCCGGCTTCGTCACCAATGACGGCATGAGGATGGTCAGACGGCACTTCGCGCCAGGCAATGCCCAGGACACGGAAGCCCTCCTTCTCGAGCGCGACATGCACCCCGTGTATCCTTTCCAGGGAGTCCTGATCGAGCGGAATCCGGGATTCCTTGCCCTGCGCTTCATAGTGCGTACAGAGAGCGACAATCTCTTCGGATGCGCCCTTGACCACCAGCAAGCGGCCATTGCCTTTGTCCAGCAGGACGGACACCCGCCGCCGCTCGAAGTCGAAAGGTACTTCGTCGATCTTCTTCCAGGTGCTCACGTCGATGTGTTCGTGGCTGAGAATAGCCTCGTCGAGCGGACTCTTCAGGCCCGTCTCGAAAAAGCTGTTGAGATAGGCGAGTTCCAGCACCCGTGCGCTCGGCTTGCCTTGCGCGTCCACATGTTGCTCCAGTCTTATCTTGGCCTCGGTCAGGGTGCCGGTCTTGTCCGTGCACAGGACGTCCATCGATCCCAGGTTCTGGATGGAGGCCAGGCGTTTCACGATGACTCGCTTCTTCGCCATGAGCATCGCGCCCCGGGACAGGGTCACCGACACCACCATCGGCAGCAGTTCCGGCGTCAGCCCCACCGCGAGCGCCAGAGCAAACATGAAGGACTCCAGCAAGGGCTTGTGCATGAGTGCATTCACGAGCAGCACGAACAGCACCAGCAAGATCGTGAGGCGCATGATCAGCATGCCGAAGCGCTGCGTGCCGATCTCGAAGGCGGTTGGCGGCGCCTGGCGGGTAAGCGTGTCCGCGATGGCTCCGATCGCGGTTCCGGCGCCGGTATTGACGACCCGGACCCTGGCGCTGCCGCTGATGACGGTGGTGCCCATGAACACGGCGTTGGCGGCATCCTGGATATCGCTTGCCGTGTCGGCGAGTTCGCCCGACCGCTTTTCCACCGGGTAGGATTCCCCCGTCAATAGCGCCTGTTTGACGAAGAAATCGTGTGCCTCGATCACTCTGCCGTCCGCTGGAACCATATCTCCGGCCGAAAGCACAACGACGTCACCGGGCACCACCCCGGTCACCGGAATCTCCAGCGGCTTGCCATCGCGAATCACCGTTGCCCGCACCGAAACAGACTGGCGCAGGCTTGCCGCTGCCTTGCCGGCGCGGTGCTCCTGGACAAAGTCCAGCGTAACGCTGGACAGGACCATGGCAGAGATGATGAGAAAGTTGGTCAATTCGCCGGTAAGAGCGGAAATCGCACTGGCCACCAGCAGGAGGATGACCAGGGGGTTCTTGAAGCGGCTCAGGAACTGCAGCCACAAGGGCCGTTCCTGATGAACGTGAAACAGGTTGGGGCCGGAATTGGCCAGTTGCGAACGGGCCTCGACGCCGGATAGACCCGCCGCATCCGCAGCCGGACCTGACCTGGCTTGTGCAAGAGGCTTCAGCCACCACGGTTTGGTATCGGAAAGGTTCGGCATCACAGGGCCTTGGTGAATAATTGAAATTGCCGATCCCGGTCAGATGATCCCGCGCTGCCTGCCTGGACCGAGCCAGCCAACAATGCCTGCATCCGTTTCCAATGCGATCCTTCCCAGAATATGCGACCGCAGAGCTTGCAGATAGTGAAGCGTTCATAGTTCAGCTTCACGGATGGCGGCAATTTCTCGAGCACCAGCGCCTTGTCGACAGACTGCAATGAGGCGTTGCACGCCATGCAGCGCGTGAATGGGTTAAGGCTGCGCGCAAGATCCAGCCGATCGACCATCTCGGCGAACTGCTGCGCCGGCTTCAGGGCATGGATGTAGCAGCCGTGCGTGATTCCGCGCAGTTTGAGCAGTTCACGGTCGCGCGTGAGCACGATGCGTCCTTCCCTGATGGCGATGTCCGCAATCTCGCGGTCTCGGTAGTCGTTACGGTAAAGGGTGTCGAACCCCGCCATGCGCAGCAGGCGGGCTAGTCCTCCAAGATGGGCGTCGGCGATGAAGCGCGTCACGCGCAGCGGCCATTCGCGGACGCGCAGCAGCGGCGTGATGTCGAAGGCCTCGAACCGGGGGTAGACGGCAACATGGTCGCCGTCCCTCAGCCGATGGTCGAACCCCACCGATTCGCCGTTGACGAGAATCAGTTCGACCTCGGTGTGCGGCACTCCGAAGGCTTCGATCATGTGCTTGATGGTGGCCGAGCGTGCGCATGCGGAACTGAACTGTCGCTTGCGCCGTTCGGGCGCCAGGAAGTCGTTGAGCTCCTCATAGAAGCGAAATGTTGCTGTCACCATTGCCATTGACCTGACATCTCTGCACGCAGCAACCTCTTCGTCACACGATGACGGCCGGGCGGTTGCGGCGCGACGGAAGCGGATCATCAACTCGCAACATCCTTGGCCATTCCTGATGCGCCCGACGAGAAATGAGCCTAGCATATGCAGGGAGGAGATGGAAGTGATTGACTTGGCCGACAGCCTGGGGATGCGAAGCGAAACCGAGGACTTGAGATAGTTTTCCCATGCCTGCTTTCCGTCTACTCCTGCTGTTCTCCGCCCTGGCTTTCCTGGTGACTTTTGTTCAATTCGGGATAGTCAGCATCGCATTTGACAAACTCGGCTTGTCTCAAGACTCTGCTTACCTATTGCTGTTGGCCACTCTCGTCGGGAGCAGGATCAACTTGCCTCTGTTTTCCATTGCGGCAGAGCCTCCCCGCGACCTTCCGCCGCAACGGGCAATCGACCGTCTGCTCGGCGTGCCGGTCCTGCCATACAACGGACGCACGCTTATCGCAATCAATGTCGGCGGCGCAATCACGCCGGTAGCCTTCTCTCTCTACCTGTTACTGCACTATCCACTGGTCCCGATACAGGTGGTCGGAGTTGTTGCGATCGTCGCCGCCATCTCCTATCGAACCAGCACCCCCATTCGCGGGGTGGGGATCTGCATGCCCATGCTCATCGCGCCGCTTGCCGCGGCGCTGTTCAGCATCGCGTTCAATCCGGAATTGGCGGCACCGCTCGCCTACATCGGCGGAACCTTGGGCGTGCTGATAGGCGCCGACCTGTTGCATCTTGGTTCAATTCGCAAACTCGGTTCACCGATAGCCTCGATAGGAGGCGCGGGCAGCTTTGATGGCATTTTCCTGTCTGGAATGCTTGCCGTATTGCTGGCATGACAGACGGGGCATTCTTGACAACAAGGTCACGCATGGCAAACATGGGCCAGCAATTGAAGCTTCGCAAATGCTTGACAAGTGTCCGGACGAGCACTATCGTAGTGCACGAACAGACACTATTGATACTGCCATGCCACCCCCGAACAAAGACGACGAATACCTCAGCAGGTTACGAGACTACTTCGCAGACAGCCGGCGTATCCCCTCGACCCATCGAATTGCCGAACTGATGGGCTTTGCCTCCAAGACAGCCTCCCGCAGGCTCTTGGAAAGACTGGAGACGGCGGGCTTTGTCCAGCGCACTCCGGACGACGATGCCTGGATTCCTACGGGGCGGTTTTTCGAGCGCCCCCTCGTGGGCGCATTCGTCCGTGCCGGCAGCGCCGACATGATCGAAGGCACCGGTGCCGAGCCCTTTCTCGTTGATGACTACCTCGTCCGTCACCCATCCAGCACGGTCATGATCCCGGTCAAGGGCGACTCCATGATCGAAGCCGGTATCCACGAAGGGGACATTGTTGCGGTGGAGCGCAACCGGGTTGCCAAGGCAGGCGATTTTGTCGTTGCCATTGTCGACAACGAATTTACTCTCAAGGAACTGGGTATGGAGAGAGGCAAGTTCATTCTCAAGCCGCACAACAAGGCCTACCCGATCATCAGACCCAAAGGACAGCTGGAAATATTTGGTGTCATGGTCGGCTTGGCTCGACGCTTCCCCCAGTAATCGTGGTCCGGCTGAACGCTCGTGGCCGCATCCCCGGCCAAGGGAACCCGGTCCTTTTCTGTACCGCGCAGGAATTTTTCCTGATCAGATAAAGAGGTATGCATGGACGCCACAGCATCTCTGGGTGAAATACTGGCCCGGCCTGACGTCTGGCGCGGCGATCGTCTGGCAAGCTCGGCAATCCCTGCGGTATCCAGCGGTTTTGCCCAGCTTGATGACGAATTGCCGGGAGGAGGCTGGCCGCGTGGCACGCTCACTGAAATTCTCTCGGATAGCGTCGGACTTGGCGAGTGTTCGCTATTGATGCCAGCACTCAGCCAAATGAGTGAGGAAGGGACATGGTCCATTCTGGTAGCGCCGCCACACCTGCTCCATGGCCCGGCCTGGGTTTCTCGGGGTATTGATCTCGCTCGCCTAGCCGTCGTGTCGCCAAAACGACAGCGCGATGCGCTTTGGGCTGCCGAACAGGCTTTGGCTAGTGGCGCCCTCGGCACAGTGGTGTGCTGGACGACGCATACCGATGCCCGTCAAGTCAGGCGCCTGCAGGTAGCCGTCGCCGGCAGTAACACCTTGGCTTTCCTGTTTCGACCGGTCCGCGAGAATGCGGAGTCATCTGCCGCGACCTTGAGACTATTACTTTCCGCCGGTTCCAACGGAACGCTTGGCGTCAATCTGTTCAAGCGCCGTGGCCCACCATGCACTCGGACGCTTTACCTTGATGTATCGCGACCCGCCAAATGGCGCGAAAAACATGAATCCACTGTGGCTCGCACTCCACCTGCCTTGCCTGCCGCTCGAAGCCCACGCGCCATCGTCCTCGCCTAGCGCCGTGATCGAACAGGGACGCATCCTCGTGTGCAACGAGGCGGCACGACAGGCGGGTATCGAAAATGGGACGGGCGTGGCTGCGGCACGGATGCTGGCGCCTGCCATTACGCTGCTTGCGCGTAACCCAGCGAGGGAAGCGTCGGCGATGAATACCTTGGCCTGCTGGGCCGGAAGCTTTACACCCAGGGTCAGCCTGACCCCTGACACCTTGCTGCTGGAAATCGGCAGTTGTCTGCGCCTGCTTGGCGGATTGGAAAAAATTGTCGCCGGCGCAAGAGCGGGCATCCAGGCACAAAACTTTACGGTTCAACTAGCCGCAGCGCCGACTCCCATGGCGGCACAGTGGCTGGCCCAGGCGGGCACGGGGGCTCTGAGCCTCGACGCCAGCACGCTGCGCCGGCATCTGGAAGCCTTGCCGATCGCTGTTTTGCCAAGCAAGGCTGTGGCATCACTGACCCGATTCGGCGCGATCACCTTGGCCGATGCACGCAAGCTCCCGGCCGCTGCGCTGGCTCGGCGTATCGGGGTGGATAGCCTGCAATTCATGGCCCGTGCATTTGGGGAGACACCTGATCCAAGGGCCGATTTTGCCTTCCCCGATCAGTTTGCCTTGTCGCTCCAACTCCCTGCATCCGTGGAGACCGCTGCCGGATTGCTATTCGCCGCGCGCCGTCTGACATCAGCGCTGGCCGGCTGGCTGGCAGCTAGGCAGGCCGGCGTGCGCGAGATCACGCTGCGACTGCTGCATAGCCAGGAGGAGACCCAACTGGTCCTGCAGTTTGCCGATCTGACCGCTGACAACGAACGTTTCGAGTGCGTGCTGCGCGAGCGACTGGAACGAATGTCGCTTCGCGCCCCCGTGGAATCGTTGCGACTGGAAGCCGGCAAAGCGGCCTTTCGTCCTGACCGGAATCGTCTGCTGTTTGACGATGCGCATGCCGGGCAGGATGCCATAGGCGCCTTGCTCGAGCGACTGACTGCAAGACTAGGGAATGAGCAGGTGTATCGCCTGACGCTGCATGACGATCATCGCCCCGAATGCGCCACGCAACGCGCCACCTTGTTTGAAAAGGCCCCACGGAACGAACCAAAGACATGGCCCCGCCCCCTCTGGCTGCTCGACCGACCGGAGTCACTGGCGGAAGTCGATGGGCGCCCCTACCGCCATGGACATCTGGTGCTGCTGGCAGGGCCGGAACGCATCGAATCAGGCTGGTGGGACGGCGGTGAAAGTGGCGATAACGCCACGGGGGACGTCCGGCGCGATTACTTCATCGCGCTGTCATCCAATTCCTGCTGGCTGTGGATCTATCGCGAATGCCGGGCGCCGGGTGGCTGGTTTCTACAGGGGTTCTTTTCTTGAGAGCCGACATGGCCTTACCCGATTACGCCGAACTGCACTGCCTTTCCAACTTCAGCTTCCTGCGCGGCGCCTCGCATGCTGAAGAACTGGTGGGGCAAGCTAAGGTGCTGGGCTATACGGCGCTCGCCATCACCGACGAGTGCTCCTTCGCAGGCATCGTGCGGGCGCACGTGGCTGCCAAGCGAGCAGGAGTCAAGCTGCTGATCGGCACCGAGATGGTTCTGAGGGATGGCATGAAGCTGATCCTGCTGGCGCAAAACCGCGCAGGCTATGGCAATCTCTGCGCCATCATCAGTCTCGGCCGGCGGCGTGCGGCAAAAGGCACCTATCAACTCACCCGCAATGATCTGACGCGCGGTGTGCCCGATTGCCTCGTGCTTTGGCTGGCAGACTCTGCCGCGACGCCTGATGAAGGACGCTGGCTGGCAGCAGGCTTCCCGGGACGGGGCTGGATCGCCTACGAGCGCCACCTGCAGCCGGGCGATGCCGAACGCCTCGAGGCGCTGAACGCCTTGTCGGCAGCGACCGGGATGCCGCTGGTGGCCTGTAGCGACGTGCATATGCATGTGCGCGGTCGCAGACCTCTGCAGGATATGCTGACCGCGCTGCGCCTCGGAATCTCCGTGGATTGCGTGGGCCAAGCCCTTTTTCCCAATGGCGAGCGGCATCTGCGCCCGCGCTTGCGGCTGTCGCGACTCTATCCGCCCGAACTGCTGGCCGAGACCTTGCGGATTGCCGCACTGTGCGACTTTTCCCTGGACGAATTGCGCTATGAGTATCCCGAGGAAGTCGTCCCTGTCGGCCAGACGCCCGCAGCCTACCTGATGGCCGAGGTGGAGAAAGGTCTTGCCGTGCGCTACGCCAACGGCGTACCCGACAAGGTTCGCCAGCAGATCGGGCACGAACTGGCTCTGATTGCCGATATGAACTATGAAGCCTACTTCCTCACCGTCTACGACATCGTGAAATTCGCCCGGGAGAGGCAAATCCTCTGTCAGGGCCGCGGCTCTGCCGCCAACTCGGCCGTGTGCTACGCCCTGGGCATCACCGAGGTCGATCCAGCGCAGTCCGACATGCTCTTCGAGCGCTTCATCTCCAGGGAGCGCAACGAGCCGCCCGACATCGACGTCGACTTCGAACATCAGCGGCGCGAAGAAGTCATCCAGTACCTCTATGCCAAATATGGCCGCGAACGCGCCGCGCTGACGGCCACGGTCATCAGCTACCGGACGCGTTCGGCGCTACGCGACTGCGGCCGCGCCTTAGGCTTCGACAAGGAACGCGTCGATGCCCTGACTTCCTCGCTGGGCTGGTGGGATCAGCGCGAGGAGCTTGCCGGGCGCTTCGCCGCCGTGGGGCTCGATCCGGACAGCCCGCGCGTCGCAAAGTGGCTGATCCTGGCCAAACAGTTGATGGGCTTTCCGCGCCACTTGTCCCAGCACGTTGGCGGCTTCGTCATCAGCCGGGAGCGCCTGGACCGTCTGGTGCCCATCGAAAATGCGGCCATGCCGGCGCGCAGCATCATCCAGTGGGACAAGGACGACATCGATGCCTTGGGTCTCATGAAGGTGGATGTACTGGCCTTGGGAATGTTGACTGCCATCCGGCGTGCGCTCGATGGCATCTCGCAGCGGGATGGGCGCCGCTTCCTCATGCAGGATATTCCGCGCGAAGACCCGACGGTCTACGACATGATTGGTCGTGCCGACAGCATCGGCATATTCCAGATCGAATCGCGTGCACAGATGACCATGCTGCCGCGGCTCAAGCCGCGCTGCTTCTACGATCTGGTGATCGAGGTCGCCATCGTGCGACCCGGACCGATCCAGGGCGACATGGTCCATCCCTATCTCCGACGACGACAAGGGCTGGAAGCGGTGCGCTATCCCTCCGAGGCGGTGAAGTCCGTGTTGCAACGCACGCTCGGCGTGCCGATCTTCCAGGAGCAGGTAATGCAGTTGGCGATTGTCGCAGCGGGCTTCAGTGCAGGTGAAGCCGATCAGTTGCGGCGCTCCATGGCGGCCTGGAAACGGCGCGGCGGTGTCGAGCATTTCCGCGACAAGCTCATCGACGGTATGCTGGCCCGCCACTATTCCCGTGAATTCGCCGAAGCGATCTTCCGCCAGATCGAAGGTTTCGGCGAATATGGCTTCCCGGAATCCCATGCAGCAAGTTTTGCTTTACTGGTCTATATCTCGGCGTGGCTTAAGCGCCATGAACCGGCTGCATTCCTGGCCGGTTTGCTGAATTCCCAGCCGATGGGGTTCTACTCGGCCTCGCAACTGGTGCAGGATGCGCGCCGTCACCGGATCGAAGTGAGATCCCCGGACGTGCTGCACAGCGCATGGCAGACGACCTTGGAAGGGGGCGATCGCTCGATCGTGCGCCTCGGGTTGCATCAGATCAAGGGACTCGCTCATGAAGCCGGTGAGCGCATTGCTGCAGCGCACCCGTTCGTGGACGTGGCCGACCTCGCCCGACGCGCCGACTTGAACCGCGACGACCTGGACAAACTTGCAGCGGCGGGAGCACTGGCCGCGTTGGCCGGGCATCGCCGTCAGGCGGCATGGGCGGTGGCCGCCGTGCCGGTTCAGCGCGATCTGTTGCTGGAAGCGCCCGCCAGCGAGGCTGCTACGGTACTGGAAGCGCCCGGCGAGGGCGAGAGCCTCATCACGGACTATGCCACCCTAAGTCTCACGCTCGGTCGCCATCCGCTGAGCCTGTTGCGCCGGCATCTGCAACAACGGCGATATATGACCGCATCAGCCTTGCTCGATCTCAGCCACAACTGTCCGGCCCGCTGCGCTGGTATAGTGACAGGACGCCAGCGCCCGGGAGCGGCCAACGGCGTGATCTTTGTAACGCTGGAGGATGAGACCGGCCTCGCCAATGTCATCATCCATGCGAAGCTTGCCGAGCGCCAGCGTCGCGAATTGCTGGCTTCAAGGCTGCTTGGGGTGCTGGGGGTTTTGCAGCGGGAAGGAGATGTCGTACATTTGATCGCGAAACGGCTCATGGATCACACCGATTTGCTGGGACGCCTGAACACCCGCAGCCGGGATTTTCACTGAAGGCGAGTTGTCTGCCGCATCGACTTCAGGGCATCGCGACCGCCCGCCTTCCGCAGCACGCAAGCGCCGCTAAGGTTGAATTCATATTGCTAAAATGCCGAACTAATCGTCTAATCACTGCCATGTCAAGCTACGTGAATATCAAGCCGGGCGGGTGTGATACCGGAGCCCCCCTCAATGTCCAGCGACGCATCGCCCATATCCGAAAGTATGTGGACTTGGCTGGAAAGCGCATTCTCGACGCCGGGTGCGGTAGCGGGGCCTATCTGAAAGCCCTTTTGTCATACTCCTCCGATGTTCAGGGGGTGGAGTTCAATCCTGCGATGGTGGCGGCATTCAGATCTTCGTCACCCTTCCCCGAGAAAGTCCGGGTGGGAAATATAGAGCAACTCGATTTCCCCGAGGCCAGCTTCGATTTTGTCCTCCTCAATGAGGTGATAGACCATGTAGCGAACGAGGCCATTGCATTTAAGGAAGTGCTAAGGGTGCTCAAGCCGGGAGGAATGATGGCGGTGTATGCACCGAACCGTTTCTTCCCTTTTGAGACCCACGGTGTGGGCTTGGTTGGTATCAATTTGGAAATTTCTCCTTTGGTTCCTTTCATCCCCTACATTCCCCTATTGATCGGCAAGCGACTGTTCCACTACTACGCACGAAACTTCTGGCCCTGGGAGTTGAAGCGAATTGTGGCCAGCGCCGGTTTTGAAGTGGTGGCCCATACTTACCAATGGCAGACCTTTGAGAACATCAGCGGCAGACAACCGAAAATTCTCTCGGGGTTTCGCTCTGCCCTGCGCAATGCGTCCTTCTTCCTGGAGCGGTTGCCCTTCCTCCGGGTGTTTGGGGTTAGCCATTTGCTGATTGCCAGGAAGCCGGGAGGCTGATCAGGTGCCGGCTACGGCAACTCGGAATCAGAATTAGGGTGCTAGGCGGGCCTCGTCACGCGAGTCTATTGGGCGCTAGGTTGTCGCCCTGCCGTTTGCAATAGGCTACGGCAGTTCACCTCGTGGCGCGGTGAGGCGCTTGGCAAAACGATGCAGAGAGGCTGCCGCAGGTCGTGCGATTTTGGACGACTACGTTGCGCAAAAGCTTACGTATTGATCAATATCCGGTGTCGTCCCGACAGCGGCCATTACTCCGCCATTTAGCAGCGCAACATACTTTTTTGTATTTGTGCAAATGTTAATATATACTTTTTAACAAATGCGCTCTGCTTCATTGCAGACAATAAGAGAGACGATGCCGGCAGACATGATCCCAATAGCCTTCGAACAGGCCGATGAAATCAAACTTGAGCACGGCGTGATCAAGTAAAGCCGGAATATTTGAAGTACTTGCTTGAAGATGGTTCGTTGACTCAAACCCTCCCTTCAATGCCGACGATTCTGAGACCACAGCACTCCGTTCCATCGTGCCCCCGTTGGGTACGCCATGACGACCGCGCCAGTCAAGAACTTTCAACATCGCAGCACGCAGCCACCAGATAATTCGTATGAGAGTTATCTGTCTGAATGGTGGTTCATGCAATTTGTAGAGATCAGCCAGTGCTTTACTGCAGGCTTCGCGTACCCGCTCGACAGCCATCAACCGGATTTCTTCCAGTGTCCGCCTATCCATTGTTCGCCCGTCTCGCTTCATGTTCTCTTTGAACATCGCCGCACTCATAAGTTCACAATTTGTCGACATATTCACCGACTACT
>CAIVDC010000020.1 GCA_903904605.1 uncultured Sterolibacterium sp. | reverse complement strand
CATGTGCAGAACGGCTACGAGATCGTGCAGGGGATCAAGTTTCCGTGGCCGGTGGCACAGATCGTGTTGCAACACCACGAGCGGCTTGACGGCTCGGGCTACCCGGCCGGACTCAAAGGCGAGGCGATCCTGCTCGAAGCGCGCATTTTGGCGGTGGCCGACGTGGTGGAGGCCATGTGTTCGCACCGGCCCTACCGCGCGGCGCTCGGGATCGAGGCAGCGCTCGCGGAGATCGAACGCGGTCGCGGAACCGTATATGACCCGGTCGTCGCCGATGCCTGCCTTAAGCTGTTCCGCGAGAAGAGCTACACGCTTCCGGCATAGCATGCAACGCGATCACCCCAGGAAACGAGATGCGGGGGTTCCGGCGGCGGCATCGGCCGCGCGTTTCCGGCTGCTGCGCTATTTCACCGCGGCCAGCCTCGCCGCGTTTCTGCTGGCCGCGGCGCCGTTGCTGTATTTCGAGCGCCAGGAAAACGATCTCTTCAAGCAGATGCAGCAGGAGCAGAGCGCACTCTTCGCGCAGATGCAGAATAGCTTCGTGCAGCGGCACGACGCGGCCGCCCCCGCCTACCTGTTGCAAGTATATGAAGCGGGCAACGTCAATCTGGCGCGGCTGTTCGCGAGTTCGCTGTGGGACAAGGACTTCACGCCGTTCGTGACCAAGGCGCAAGCCATCCGCGTCAATCAGTGCCGTGCCATCGCCGACGTCAAGGACGCCGCGGGCAAGACCGTGCAGCCGGCCGGGAAGCAGGCCTGCTATGCCGGCATCGGCAAGCAGATCATGGCGTTGTCGGAATTCCAGGCGCTCGACGCCAAGCTGTTCGATCTGGTGAAGAAGAGCACCGTGTTCAGGATCAAGATGTACGACCTGAGGGGGATCACGGTCTATTCCTCCGAGCACAACCAGATCGGCGAAGACAAGCGCGACAACGCCGCCTGGAAAAGCGCCATGGCCGGCAAGCCAGCGAGCCAGTTGACCTCCCGCGGCAAGGTCAGCGCCTTTGACGGCGAGGTCACGGATCGCGACCTCATCAGCACCTATGTTCCCGTACTTGCTCCCGACAGCGAAAAGATCGCGGCGGTAGTCGAAGTGTATTCCGACGTCGCGCAGTTTTTCGGGCAGATCAAGAGCACATCGTCCGAGATCCGGGAGCTGAGCGCCGCGAGCCGGGCGCAATTGGAACGGGCCGAGGCCGCGAACCGGGGCAAGGTGGTCGAGAGCACGAACCTGCAATACGCGATCGCCCTCGGACTGCTTGGGCTGCTCTACTGCGCGCTGTTCCTGATCGTGCGCAACGGGCAGCGCATCATCGACAAGGAAAAGGTCGAGATCGAGCGGGCGGAAAAGGCGCTGCGCGCGGCGGAAGAGCAGTTCCGCGGCCTGGTCGAGCAGTCGATCGCCGGCATCTACATTATTCAGGACGGGAAGATGATCTACGTGAATCCGCGCTGTGCCGAGATTCTCGGTCAGGGTTCGACGGACGAACTGATCGGCAGCGATCCGCTGCGGTGGGTTGCCGAATCCGATCGCGGCAAGGTCGCGGAGAACATGCGCCGGCTGCTCGGCGGTGAAGCACAAAGCATCGCGATGGATTTTGGCACTCTACGCCGGGACGGGGTAGTGATCCAGGTCGGCGCCAACGCCGCTCGCGCGACGCACGAGGGGCAGCCGGCAATCATCGGCATGCTGCAGGACATCTCCGGGAAAAAGCGCGCCGAGGAGCAGATCCAGCACTACCTGCAACAACTCGAAACCGCGTTTATTAGCACGGTGGAAGTGGCGACGACCTTGAGCGAAATGCGCGACCCCTACACTGCCGGCCACGCCCGGCGGGTTGGCGAGATCGCGGCTAACATTGGCGATGAACTTGGCTTTGATGCGCGCAGGCAAGAAGGATTGCGCGTG
>CAIVDC010000019.1 GCA_903904605.1 uncultured Sterolibacterium sp. | reverse complement strand
GTCGGTGATGTGCGGGATCACCTGCACCGTCTTGCCGAGGTACTCGCCGCGCCGCTCCTTCTTGATCACCGACTCGTAGATCTGGCCGGTGGTGAAGTTGTTGCGCTTGCCCATCTTGGCGCGGGTGAAGCGCTCGTAATGGCCGAGATCCAGGTCGGTTTCGGCGCCGTCCTCGGTGACGAAGACCTCGCCGTGCTGGAACGGGCTCATTGTTCCCGGATCGACGTTGATGTAGGGATCGAGCTTGAGGTGGGTGACCTTGATGCCCCTGGACTCCAGGATGGCACCGAGGGATGCGGCGGCGATGCCCTTGCCCAGCGAGGACACGACACCGCCCGTAACGAAGACGTATTTGGCCATTGGAACTGCGGCAGCGGGAAAGCCGAATGATAGCCGAAATCGCCTGTCGGCTCAACGTACTTTGACGCCCGGACGACTCTCAGTCCCCGAGTTCCGGACGGTTGCGGAAATACTCGAGCGCTTCCGGGTTGGCCAGGGCCTCGGCGTTCTTCACCGCGTCGCCGTGCACCACGTTCCTCACCGCCAGTTCGACGATCTTGCCGCTCTTGGTGCGCGGAATATCGGCGACCTGAAGTATTTTCGCCGGCACGTGGCGCGCCGTGGTGTTGTCGCGGATCACCTGCTTGATGCGGGCACGCAGTTGGTCATCTAGGGTCAGGCCATCGCGCAACTTGACGAAGAGGACGACACGCGCATCACTGGCGGCGTTCGGCGGCCAATTCTGGCCGATGACGATGGCCTCGACGACTTCCGGCAGCTTCTCCACCTGGCGGTAGATCTCCGCCGTCCCGATGCGCACGCCGCCCGGGTTGAGCGTCGCGTCGGAGCGGCCGTAGATGATGAAGCCCTGATGCCGGGTAAGCTCTGCGAAGTCGCCATGGCACCAGATATTGGCGAAGCGTTCGAAATAGGCGGCGCGGTATCTATGCCCGTCCGGGTCGTTCCAGAACGCGATCGGCATCGACGGGAAGGGACGGGTACAGACCAGTTCGCCCTTCTCCCCGGCGACCGGGCGGCCCTCCTCGTCGAATACGGCAACCGCCATGCCA
This sequence comes from uncultured Sterolibacterium sp., assembly GCA_903904605.1. Classification (GTDB taxonomy): domain Bacteria; phylum Pseudomonadota; class Gammaproteobacteria; order Burkholderiales; family Rhodocyclaceae; genus CAIYYX01. The sequence goes on along the minus strand of CAIVDC010000019.1, from coordinate 6,988 downwards.
AGCGCCGCGCACTGTATCTCGCCGCGCCACACCGGGGCGATCGGGTTGCCCAGCACGAAGCAGGAGACGATGTCGGTGCCCCCGGAGATCGAGGCGAGCTGGAGGTCTTCCTTGATGGCGCGATAGACGTAGTCGAAACCCTCCGGCATCAGCGGGCTGCCGGTCGAAAACATGACGCGCAGCATTGCCAGCCTGTGCGTCCTGACCGGCTTAAGATCGATCTTGGCGATGGCGTCGATGAACTTCGCCGAAGTGCCGAAGTGGGTCATGCCTTCGGCATCGGCGTAGTCGAACAGGACCGATGCGCGGCGAAGAAAGGGCGAACCGTCGTAGAGCAGCAGGGTGGCGCCCGAGGCCAGCGCGGAAACCTGCCAGTTCCACATCATCCAGCCGCAGGTGGTGAAATAGAAGAACCGGTCGCCTGGCCTTACGTCGCCGTGCAGCCGATGTTCCTTCAGGTGCTGCAGCAGCACGCCGCCGGCACAATGCACGATGCACTTGGGCACGCCGGTGGTGCCGGAGGAATACATGATGTAGAGCGGGTGGCCGAAGGGCAGCCGGGCGAACTCGATCTCGCCGGCATCGCGATAAGGTGCGATGAAATCATCGAGCATCACCGCCTTGGCGATCTTCGCCAGGTCGGGTGCCTGCTCCAGATAGGGCACGATCACGACGCGTTCCAGGCTGGGAATCAGCGCCGCCACCGCGGCAATCTTCTCCAGGCAATCGATGCGCTTGCCGTTGTAATGGTAGCCGTCGGCGGCGATCAGCAGCCTCGGTTCGACCTGGCCGAAGCGGTCGTGCACGCCCTGCACCCCGAAGTCCGGCGAGGCGGAGGTGAAGATCGCCCCGATGCTGGCGCTGGCCAGCATGGCGACCACGGCCTCGGGCAGATTGGGCAGGTAGGCCGCGACCCGGTCGCCTCTGCCGACGCCGAGGCCTTTGAGCGCCGCGGCGAACTGCGCAACGGCGCGGTACAGTTCGGCATGGGAGATACGTCTTTCGACCTTGTCCTCGCCACGAAAGACGATGGCGTCGGTCTGCCCGCGGCTGCGCAGGAGATTCTCGGCGAAGTTGAGATGCGCTTCGGGGAACCACCGGGCACCGGGCATCCTGTCGCCATCGGCAAGCACGGTAGCGCCGCGCTCGCCGATCACCCCGGCGAAATCCCAGAGCGAGACCCAGAATTCATCGGGACACTCGATCGACCAGCGGTGGAGCGCGGCATAGTCCGGGAAGCGGTCGCCTCGCTTCGCTTCCGCCTGAGCCATGAAGGCGGCCAGGCCGGATGCTGCGACGCGCTCCGGGGAAGGCCGCCACAACATGGCCGAGGGCTCTCCGGCGCTCATTCCGCCAGCCTGCGTATCGCCTCGGGCAGCGGGATCGATTTGCCCGTGACGCTATCCGTCCAGACGATCTTCGCGGCTCCCTCGGCATAGAGCCGCTCCTCCCCGACCAGGCGCATGTCGAAATAGGAGGCCACGCTGCTGCGCCCCGGGTTGGCCAGGTAAGTGCGCATTTCGACGGTTCCAGGGAAGGTGAACGGGATCAGGAAGGAACAGCTGGCGTTGACGACCACGGGCGACCCGCCGCTGCTGCGGTCGAGCAAACCGTGCGAAGCCAGCCACTCGATGCGCCCCTGTTCCGCGTAGCGGAAATAGACGGTGTTATTGACGTGCCCCATCGCGTCCATGTCGCCCCAGCGGATGGGAATGTGAGCGGTGTGCACCAGTTTGCGCGGATGTTCCATGGCGTCGGAAGGTTTGTCCAAGGTTTGCAATTATAATGCGCAACAGTCCACGGGTCTGCCGTCGTCGCCACGAAGAGGGGAAGAGCATGGAACGCGAAGCAATGGAATTCGATGTACTGATCGTCGGCGGCGGTCCGGCCGGCCTGGCCGCGGCGATTCGCCTCAAGCAGCTGAACGGCGAAATCAATGTCTGCCTGATCGACAAAGGCGCGGAAATCGGCGCCCACATTCTCTCCGGCGCGATCATGGACCCCATCGCCCTGAACGAACTGATTCCCGACTGGCAGGCGCTCGGCGCGCCGCTCAACACGCCGGTCGCCGAAGACCGCTTCATGATCCTCACCGAGCAGGGCGGCTGGAAACTGCCCAACATGCTGCTGCCCGGCTGCTTCCAGAACCACGGCAACTACATCATCAGCCTGGGCAACCTCTGCCGCTGGCTGGGCAGCCAGGCGGAAGCGCTCGGCGTCGAAATCTATCCGGGCTTCGCCGGCGCAGAGGTGCTCTACGACGACAACGGCGGCGTCAGAGGCGTCGCCACCGGCGACATGGGTGTCGACCGCGAGGGCCAGCAGACCGCCGCCTACCAGCCCGGCATGGAGCTTCTCGCCAAGTACACCTTGTTCGCCGAGGGCTGCCGGGGCAGCCTGGGCAAGGAGCTCGAAGCCCGATTCAAGCTGAGAAGCGGCGCCGACCCGCAGGTCTATGGCATCGGCATCAAGGAGCTCTGGGAGGTGACGGCGGAGCAACATGTCCCCGGCCTGGTGGTGCACACCGCCGGCTGGCCCCTGGCTTCCGACACCTATGGCGGCTCGTTCTGCTACCACTACAGCAACGAAGGCGGCGACAGGCTGGTGGCGATCGGCTATGTCATCGGACTGGCCTACAGCAACCCTTACCTCTCCCCTTTCGAGGAATTCCAGCGGCTCAAGACCCATCCGAAAATCCGTCCGCTGCTGGTCGGCGGCAAACGCATCAGCTACGGCGCCCGCGCCCTCGCCGCCGGAGGCCTGCAAGCCCTGCCCAAACTGATCTTCCCGGGCGGCGCACTGATCGGCGATGACGCCGGATTCCTGGTCGCCTCGCGCATCAAGGGCAGTCATGGCGCGATCAAGAGCGGCATGATGGCCGCCGAGGCCATCGCAGAAGCGCTGACCGCCGGGCGCAGCGCGGACGAACTCGTCGCCTATCCGCAGAAGTTCCGAGAAAGCTGGCTGTTCGAGGAACTCAGCAAGGCGCGCAATTTCAAGCCCTGGATGAGCCGCGGCCTGTATTTCGGTTCACTGATGTTCGGCATCGACCAGCAACTGTTTCGCGGGCGGGCACCCTGGACCTTGCGCCTGTCGGCCGATCACATCAAGCTGAAGAAGGCCGCCGAATGCCAGCCGATCGAGTATCCGAAACCCGACGGCGTGATCACCTTCGACCGCCTCTCTTCGGTATTCCTCTCCAATACCCACCACGAGGAAAACGAACCCTGCCATCTGACCCTGAAGGACCCGGGGGTGCCGATCAAGGTGAATCTCGCGCTCTACGACGCGCCGGAACAGCGTTACTGCCCGGCCGGGGTCTATGAGATCCTGCGCGATGAATCCGGCAACAATCCCTACCTGCAGATCAATGCGCAGAACTGCGTCCACTGCAAGACCTGCGACATCAAGGATCCGACCCAGAACATCAACTGGGTGGTGCCCCAGGGCGGAGAAGGACCGGTCTATCCGGGGATGTGAGGCGTAACCGGGCGGCAATCCGAGCGTGCTAGACTTCGCACCCTTTCAAGCGCCTGCACGCCATGAAGCCATTCTTCGTTCTCGCCTTCGCCGTCACCGCATGTTTCAATTTGCAGGCCCTTGCGGCGGACGAGTTGCCGGCCGAGCAGCAGGCCGACGCCCGGCTCCAGTCGACTTACATCTGGCAGGCCAAGCCGTCCTTCAATGCGGCCTACAGCGGGCCCAACAGCCTGATCCCTGAGCGCGAGAAGAGCTATACCTTCAGCGTCACCGGCTTCCTGGGCTTCAGGCCCTGGGCGGGAGGGGAACTGTACTTCAACCCGGAGATGACGCAGGGGGTCGCCTTTTCCAACCTGGACGGACTGGCCGGCTTCACCAATGGAGAATTGACCCGGGTCTCGGGGACCCGTCCGAGCTTCTACCGCCAGCGCCTGTTCCTGCGCCAGAACTGGAACCGGGGCGGCGGCAGGATCGGCATCGACACCGACATGAATCAGTTGGCCGGCGCGGTGGACCGGAACCGCTGGGTGCTGACCCTCGGCAATTTCTCGACCCTCGACGTCTTCGACGACAATGCCTATGCCAAGGATCCGCTCAGCCAGTTCATGAACTGGGGCAACATGACCTACGCCGCTTACGATTACGCCGCGGATGCGCGCGGCTTCGGCTGGGGCGCAGCCCTGGAGTGGTTCCACGACGATTGGGTGCTGCGCTACGGGCGCATGACCGGGCCGAAGCAGCCGAACATGCTGCCCGTGGACATGCGGATCGGAAAACATTACGGCGAGCAGTTCGAGATCGAACATGACCACGAACTCGCGGGCCTTCCGGGCAAGCTGCGGTTGCTCTTTTGGCGCGACCGGGCGAATCTGGCGAGCTTCGCCGACGCCTCGAGCTACCTCCTGGCCAACCCGGACGACCCCGATCATCAGACCCTGCTCAAGGTGAGGAACGGCGACAAGTTCAAACTCGGCGCAGGCGTCAATATCGAACAGGCGCTAAACCGTGACAGCGGAATCTTCCTGCGCGCGATGGCTAGCGACGGGCGGACCGAAACCTACGCGTTCACCGAGGCCGACGCATCGTTCGCCGCCGGTCTGAGCGTCAAGGGCGAGGCCTGGGGCCGCAGCGGCGACAGCCTGGGCCTGTCCTGGCTCGCCAATCGGCTATCGCGGGACCGGCGGCGCTATCTCGAAGCCGGCGGCATTTCCTTCTTCATCGGCGACGGCGCGCTGCGTTACCGGCCCGAAGCCATCTTCGAGGCCTATTACGGCTGGCGGCTGACCAAATCGCTGTCGCTCAGCGGCGATTACCAGCATGTCGCCAACCCCGCCTATAACGCCGATCGCGGCCCGGTGAACTTCATCGGCATGCGCACCCACACGGCGTTTTGAGGCGCCCTGGCGGCAACTGATCAGACTAGAACTGGTCCTCGGCGAGCGCCAGCGCGCCCGTCGCGCCATGGACCACGGTGTGCGAGAGGCCGGCGGCGGCCGACAGCACATGGTCGGCATAGAAGCGCGCAGTGGCGATTTTCGCCGGATAGAAGGGGTCGGTCCCCTGACCGCCGGCAATCTTCGCCTGGCTGACCACGGCCGCGCGCGCCATCAGCCAGCCGCCGCAGACGATGCCCATCAGCTTGAGGAAGGGCACGGCGCCGACCGATACGCCACGGATGTCGCTGGCATAGTTGCCGGCGATATGCGCCGCCGCATCGGCCAGGGCCGCAATCCCGAGCCCGAGCGCCGCCTTGATGGCGGCCAGATCGGCGTTCTCCTGGCCGGCGAGCAGGACTTCCGTCTCCCGCATCAGACTGATCACCGTCTTGATCGTGGCCCCGCCCTCGCGCGCCAGCTTGCGGCCGATCAGGTCGTTGGCCTGGATGCCGGTGGTGCCCTCGTAGATGGTGGTGATGCGCGCATCGCGCATGAACTGGGCTGCGCCGGTCTCCTCGATGAAGCCCATGCCGCCATGCACCTGGACACCCAGGGAGGCCACTTCGTTGCCGGTCTCGGTGCTCCAGCCCTTGACTACCGGAATCATCAGGTCCACGAAGGCCTGGTTTTGCCGGCGCAACTCGGGATCGGGGTGACGAATCGCGGCATCATGGGCGGCGGCGACGGTGTAAGCCAGGGCGCGCATGGCTTCGTTCTGCGATCTCATCAGCATCAACATGCGACGCACATCGGGATGCCTGATGATCGGTACGCTGCCGCTTGAACCGCTGATGTCGCGGCCCTGCACGCGGTCCCGGGCATAGGCCGCCGCCTTCTGGTAGGCCGCCTCGCCCAAGGCAAGTCCCTCGAGGCCGACGGCGAAACGGGCGGCGTTCATCATGATGAACATGTACTTGAGGCCGTCGTTCTCGCGTCCGACCAGGGTGCCCGCGGCCCCGCCGCCCAAGTTGCCTTCGTCGCCGAAGGCCATCACGCAGGTGGGGCTGGCGTGGATGCCGAGCTTGTGTTCGATCGAGACGCAGTAGGCGTCATTGCGCTGCCCGAGCCGGCCCTGGTCATCGACCATGAACTTCGGCACCACGAACAGCGAGATGCCTTTCACCCCTTCCGGCGCATCCGGCGTCCTTGCCAGCACCAGATGGATGATGTTCTCCGCCATGTCGTGCTCGCCGTAGGTGATGAAGATCTTCTGGCCGAAGATCCGGTAGCTGCCGTCAGGCTGCGGCACCGCCCGCGTGCGCACGGCGGCAAGATCCGAGCCGGCCTGCGGCTCGGTCAGGTTCATGGTGCCGGTCCAGCGGCCGGCGATCATGTTGGGCAGGTACATCCGCTTCTGTTCGGGCGTGCCGCAGAGGCTAAGCGCCTCGATCGCGCCATGGGTGAGCAGCGGACAGAGCGCGAAGGAAATATTCGCCGACTGCCACATCTCCTGCACTGCCGCGGAAACGACCTTGGGCAGACCTTGGCCGCCGAACTCGGTCTCGCAGGAAAGTCCATTCCAGCCGGCCTCGCCGAACTGCCGGTAAGCCTCCTTGAAACCGGCCGGCATGGTCACCGTCCGGTCGGCCCACCGAGCACCCTCCTGATCGCCGCTGAAGTTGAGCGGTGCCAGCGCGCCCCCGGCGAACTTCCCCGCCTCTTCGAGAATCGCCTCGACCAGGTCGGCAGTGGCGTCGCCGAAGCCGGGCAGTTCCGCCACCCGGTCCAGTCCGGCCAGTTCGCGCAGGACGAACTGCATGTCCTTCAACGGGGCGGAATAGGTGCTCATGATTGTTGACTCCGTGTCTGGACCATTGATGAAGTAGGCCGGGCTTCAGGCCGACATTGGCGGCTGCAGATTGCCAATGTCGTCGGGCTGAAGACGGACCTACGAGCCGAGTTCGGCGACCAGTTCGGGCACGGCCTGGAAGAGATCGGCGACGAGCCCGTAATCGGCGACCTGGAATATCGGCGCATCGGCATCCTTGTTGATGGCGACGATCACCTTGCTGTCCTTCATGCCCGCCAGATGCTGGATCGCCCCGGAAATGCCGATGGCGAAATAGAGCTGG
>CAIVDC010000018.1 GCA_903904605.1 uncultured Sterolibacterium sp. | reverse complement strand
GTGTCGACGCCGATTTCGCGCAGCACGGCGATGCTGGCGTTGCGCAGGATCTGGTATTCCTTGTCGGTGAGCGTCTGAGCCGGTGCGACCGTGATCGAATCGCCGGTATGAACGCCCATGGGGTCCAGGTTCTCGATGGAGCAGACGATGATGCAGTTGTCCTTGCGGTCCCTGACCACCTCCATCTCGAATTCCTTCCAGCCGACCAGCGATTCCTCGATCAGCAGTTCCTTGGTCGGGGAAGCCTCCAGGCCGCGCTCGCAGATGGTGACGAATTCCTCGCGGTTGTAGGCGATGCCGCCGCCCGCCCCGCCGAGCGTGAACGAAGGCCGAATGACCGCCGGGAAGCCGATGCCGGCCTGCACCTGAAAGGCCTCCTCCATCGAGTGGGCGATGCTGGAACGCGCCGAGCCCAGGCCGATCCGGGTCATCGCCTGCTTGAACTTCTCGCGGTCTTCGGCCATGTCGATGGCCTCGCGCGAGGCGCCAATCATCTCGACGCCGTACTTCTCCAGGACGCCGTGCTTGGCCAGATCCAGCGCGCAGTTCAGGGCGGTCTGGCCGCCCATGGTCGGTAGCAGCGCGTCCGGTCGCTCCTTGGCGATGATGTTCTCGACCACCTGCCAGGTGATCGGTTCGATATAGGTGACGTCCGCCGTGCCCGGGTCGGTCATGATGGTGGCCGGGTTGGAATTGACCAGGACGACCTTGTAGCCCTCCTCGCGCAGCGCCTTGCAAGCCTGCGCCCCGGAATAGTCGAACTCGCAGGCCTGGCCGATGACGATCGGGCCGGCGCCGATGATTAGGATGCTGTGGATGTCGCTGCGTTTGGGCATGGTCAGGGTCTGTCTAGCTCAGAGTCGCACTCGCGAGTTTGGCGCCGAAGCCGATGAACAGCGCGCCGACCCCGCCGGTCGCTGCCGCCGCTGTCTTGCGCCGTTTCCTGAACTGTTCCGCCAGACGGGCGCCACCGAAGATCAGCAGGGACAGGTAGGCCGCGCTGATGATCTGGCAGATCAGGCCGAGGACGAGAAAAGACAGGGCCGGATGGGGATAAGCCGGATCGACGAACTGGATGAAGAATGAGATGAAGAACAGGATGGCCTTGGGATTCACCAGGCTGATCACGAGTGCGGTGTGGAAAGGTCGCGAAGCATCCTTCTCCGGCAGGGCGATCTCGGACTTGTGATACCACCCGGCCCAGGCGCTCCGCAACAGGCCCGCGCCCAACCAGGCCAGATAGGCGGCGCCGGCAAATTTGGCGATCATGAACAGCGCCGGGTTGGCCCTGAGCAGAGAGGCGGCGCCGGTCGCGGAGAGCAGCATCAGGACGGTGTCGCCCAGGAAAATGCCGCAGGCGCCCTGGTAGCCGTGGCTCACGCCGCGCTTGCCGGCCACCGAGAGCACATAGAGGGAGTTCGGGCCGGGCAAGAGAACGATGAATATCGTGCCCAGCACATAGGTCCAAAGATCGGTGATGCCCAGCATCATTTCGCCATCAATCCGATGAAACGGTCGAACAGATAGGCGACATCGTGAGGACCGGGGCTGGCTTCCGGGTGGCCCTGGAAAGAGAAGGCCGGCACGTCGGTGCGCGCCAGGCCCTGCAGGCTGCCGTCGAAGAGCGAGACATGACTGATCCGCAGATTCGCCGGCAGCGACTGCGCATCCACGGCGAAGCCGTGGTTCTGGCTGGTGATCGCCACCCGTCCGCTGTCCAGGTCCTTCACCGGGTGGTTGGCGCCATGGTGACCGAACTTCATCTTGACCGTCGCAGCTCCCGAGGCCAGCCCGAGGAGCTGGTGGCCCAGGCAGATGCCGAAGGTCGGAATGCCGCGCGCGAGAAACTCGCGGATGGCGGCGATGGCGTAGGCGCAAGGCTCGGGATCGCCGGGACCGTTGGAGAGAAAGATCCCGTCGGGAGACAGCGCCAGTACATCGGCGGCGGGCGTCTGCGCGGGCACCACGGTGAGCCGGCAGCCGCGCGAAGCGAGCATGCGCAGGATGTTGCGCTTGACGCCGAAGTCGTAGGCGACGACGTGAAATTTCGGGTTTTCGACGGCGGCATAGGCCTTGCCCAAAGCCCACTCGCCCTCATTCCAGTCATAAGCCCTCTGGACACTGACCGCCTTGGCCAGATCCATGCCGGCAAGCCCCGGGAAGGCACGGGCCTGGTCGACGGCGGCTGCCTCGTCGATATTTCCGCCGGAAACCAGGCAGCCCGCCTGAGCCCCTTGTTCGCGCAGGATGCGAGTCAGCTTGCGGGTGTCGATGCCGGCGATGGCGACCACGTTTTCCGTCTTCAGATAGGCATCCAGGGTCTGCTCGGAACGCCAGTTGGATGCGGCGAGCGGCAAGTCGCGGATCACCAGGCCGGCGGCATGGATACGGGTGGATTCGCAATCCTCGCGGTTGATGCCGGTGTTGCCGATATGGGGATAGGTCAGGGTGACGATCTGGCTACAGTAGGAGGGATCGGTGAGAATCTCTTGGTAACCCGACATCGCCGTATTAAACACCACTTCGCCGGCGCTCGCCCCCTCGGTCCCTATGCCCTGGCCGCGAAATATCGTCCCGTCGGCAAGTGCAAGAAGGGCGGACGGGAACTGTTTCACGATCAGGCTCCTGGGACGGCGAGAGGCGTTTCCTCTAGATGTGCAAAGCGGGACAGGCCCCGGCCCACCCCGCTTTGTCTTACGTGGAGATTATAGCGATCTTCACTGAACCAGGCAAGGCGAATACCGGACAAGACGATGATGGACCTGTGTTCTGCAATTGCCGGAGCCCGCCAGGGCGGAAAGCGTCCAGCGTTCCAAGCCTGGGGGTCAAAGCCGCTTCACGAACGCATCGAACTCCTCCAGGGGCAGCGGCCGGCTGAACAGATACCCCTGATAGGCGTGACAGCCATGGCTGGCCAGGCGCTTACGCTGCTCCTCGGTTTCCACTCCCTCGGCAATGACCGCCAGGCCCATGCTCTCGGCCAGGGCAACTATCATCTTGGCGATCGCGGCGTCGTTCGGATCGATGAGGATGTCGCGGACGAAGGACTGGTCGATCTTCAGCTGGTCCAGGGGCAGGCGCTTCAGGGAAGAGAGCGAAGAATAACCCGTGCCAAAGTCGTCGAGCGAGAAGCCCACGCCCTGCTCTTTCAACGCGTTCATCTTTCTGATGACGCCGGCCACGTCGTCAACCAGCAGACTCTCGGTAAGCTCCAGCTTGAGTTTCTTCGGATCGGCGCCTGTTTGGTCGAGCACCGCCAGGACCTGATCGACGAAATCCCTGTCGTGGAACTGACGGGCGCTGACATTCACCGCGATGGAAAAATGGGCCATTTCCGGGTCGTCAGCCCAGGTCGCCAATTGGCCGCAGGCGGTCTCCAGCACCCAGTGGCCGAGGGGAATGATCAGGCCGGTAGCCTCGGCCAGAAAGATGAAATCGGCTGGCGATACCATGCCGCGTTGGGGATGTTGCCAGCGAATCAGGACCTCCGCACCCGTGCACCGGCCGCCATCGCCCACCTGCGCTTGATAGTGAAGCAGGAACTGCTTATCCTGCAAGGCACGGCGCAGGTCATCCTCCAGCGCCGCCCGCTCCTTCACGGCAGACTCCAGAGTCGGATCGAAGAAGCAGACATTATTGCGACCCGCCTCCTTGGCCTTGTACATGGCGAGATCGGCCTGTTTCATCAGTTCATCAATAGCCGTACCATCGCCACTGAACAAGGTCACGCCGATGCTTGCGGTGCTTCGGTGCGGCAATCTTCCCAGCGGGTACGACTGGTTCAGCGAGGCGAGAATCTTTTCGGTGACCGTATCGATATCGGCGGCAGCGCTTTCCGCGCCCGCACTCAAGCCGGTCAGTACCACCAGGAATTCGTCACCCCCCACGCGGGACACGGTGTCGCCCTCGCGCACACACAGCGCCAAGCGCCGAGCAACTTGTTGCAGCAGCACATCGCCCATGTCATGGCCCAAGGTGTCATTGAGCATCTTGAAGTTATCCAGATCGATGAACAGCAGCGCTCCACGATGGCCGCTGCGCGCACTGGCGGCCATAGCCTGCTTCAGACGGTCGAGCAGGAGCGTCCGGTTGGGCAGGCCGGTAAGTTGGTCGAAGAAAGCCAGCTTCTCGATCCTCTCTTCCGTCTTCTTGCGCCCGGTAATGTCCCTGATGATCGAAACGTTCTGGACCGCATCTCCTTGCAGGAAGGCCGCTGCGGTGGTTTCGACTTCGAGTCTGGATCCGTCGCGACGCAGCATCGCGGTCTCCGTAAGCGGCGCGCGACCGAGCGTCAGCACGACATCGGCCACTCGCGCCCGGAGTGCCTCGCGAAACTCCGGGACGAAGAATTCGTAGATCGTCCTGCCGACGAGATCCTGCGTACTGCCGTAGCCGAGCATGCTTACCAGAGCGTCGTTGACGTATTCGATTCTGCCCCGGTTGTGGATCCAGATGCCGTCGCGCGAAAACGCCAGAAAGGTTCGATTGCGTCCCTCGCTCTCGCGCAAGCTGTTTTCGACCAATTTGCGCTCTGTGATGTCGTTCGTGACTCCGATGGCGCACGGAACGCCTTCGATCGAGATCGACTCGCCCCACATCTCGCATACCATCGATTCTCCGGATTTCTTGCACAGCTCTGCTTCGAAACCCGCGAAGCGCCCATACTTCCGCAGGGACTCGATCGTCAGCCGACGATCGCGGGGGTTCTTCCACAGGCCTATTTCCTGAGCCGTATGGCCGACGACTTCCTCGCGGGTACGACCAATCTTGCGGAGGAAGTTGTCGTTGACGTCTACGTAGCGGCCTTCTGCGATGGTGCTGATGGTGACAAGCATCGGATTTGAACTAAAGGCCTTGACGAATCTCTCCTCCGATGCGTTCAACTGCTCCGTGGCCTTGACGCGCTCGGCGACACTTTGGCCCAGTTCGGCGTTCTTCCGTCGCGTCGCCATGACGAGCGCCGTCATGACGAAAGCAAAAGTCAGCACTGCCGCCATGGCCAGCAGGGCATTTCGCCTCTGTTCCTCATGACGCCGGCCAAGCGCGCCCAGTTCGCTCTCCTCGTCGATTGCGGCAACGGCGATGAGCGGCCAGGCAGAAAGACGCTGCTAGGAGAATAGAAGCGGAACCTTGTCGACCGCGGAAACACCGCGAAACAGTCCGCGCTGGCCCGATCGCGCGCCGATGAAAGGACGTTCGGGAGATCCTAGTGTCTTCAGCCCCCCGTCAAGATGATGGCTGCGCGCAATGAGGACGCCGTCCGGGCGGAGGATGCCGAGCCGGTCAGTGGCATCGACGCGCAGAGCGTTGAGGTTGTCCGACAGATACTCCGGCCGGACCGGAACGCCGATCACGCCGAGGAATTTTCCGCCGTCCCGGATCGCGCGGGTGAACTGGATCAGCGGCTTTCCCGAAATACGGCCGATGATCGGCTTGCTGACAAACAGCTGGTCCTGATCACCCTCGGCGTGCACCTGAAAGTGCTCGCGGTCCCCGAAATAAAGCCGTTCCGCAGCCGGCTCGGAGGAATACGCCAGATAGCCATTCCTCCCGAACACGACGATGAATTGCAGCATTCCCTTCGGATAGGCTGAAAGCACGTCCTTGACCGCGTGGTCGAAATTCCCGCTGTCTTCGACATAGACGGTACGCAGATACCGGAGCGCCGTATCGATGCTGCGCACCGTGGCATCCAACTGCTGCGCGGCGGCTTCATCGAGTTGCCGGGCACGCAGCTCGGATCGATGCCGCGCCGTCTCCAATTCCGCCGCCTGGGTACTCAGCAGGGAAACCCAGTAGAAGATGCAGCCGAACGCCGTGACGCCGGCAACGACCAGAAGCAAAACCAGATCACGAACCCGAAACTTTTCGACGATCATGGAATACTCTTAAAGTCGTCCGCTCGCGCCGAGCCTATGGCGGCTGAAGAAGACGAGGAAATCTCGCGCCTCCGAAAAAACGCATCCCTGTCCGATCAGCGCAGACCCAGCACATCCTGCATGTCGAACAGCCCGTGCGTTCGTGAACGCATGAAGCGCGCGGCGCGCAGCGCACCCGTCGCGTAGGGGGTGCGACTGGCGGCTTTGTGGCTGATCTCGATGCGCTCGCCGGTACCGGCAAAGAGAACGGTGTGATCGCCAACGATGTCGCCGCCGCGCACCGTGGCGAAACCGATCGCGTTTGGACTGCGCTCTCCGGTGTGTCCCTGCCTGCCGTAGATGGCGCACTCCGAGAGGTCCCGGCCTTGCGCTTCGGCCACCACCTCGCCCATGCGCAGGGCAGTGCCCGACGGGGCATCGACTTTGTGGCGGTGGTGCGCTTCGATGATCTCGACGTCGTAGCCTTCGGCGAGCGCGCGCGCGGCGACGTCGATCAGGCGAAACACCAGATTGACCCCGACCGCCATATTCGGCGCGAAGACAATCGGGATTTCGCGCGAGGCATCCTGGATGGCGAGCTTGCCCTCGGTGGCAAAGCCGGTGGTGCCGATCACCAGATGCACGCCGCTGCGACGGCAAAGCTCGAGATGATTCAGCGTCCCCTCCGGCCGCGTGAAATCGATCAAACAGTCGGCAAGGGCCAGGGCGGCTTCGACATCTTCGCCGATACTGACGCCGCAGGACGCGCCGAGCAGGTCTCCGGCATCACGGCCGAGATACGCGCTGCCGGGCTGGTCGAGTGCCGCGGCCAGCACCATGTCTTCACTCTGGGCGATCGTCTCGATCAGCGTTCGTCCCATCCGGCCCGAGGCGCCGGCAACGGCAATTCTGATTTTTTCCATGGCGATTCTACTTGGCGTCCTGAGCCTGATGTTCCGCGGCGGGCTTGCCGCTCTCGACTGCCTGGGGCTTCGCCGGGGCATCGCCGGAATCGCTGGCCACCACGTCGCCGGCAATGCGCGAGAGCTTGCCGTCGGCAAAGAATACGGTAATGCGGCGCTGCTGCACTGCGCCTCGGCCGGGCTGAAACCGATAGACATAATCCCAACGGTCGGCGTGGAACATGTCGGCCAGGAGCGGGGTACCCAGGATGAATCGCACCTGATCCTTGGTCTGGCCGGCTTTGAGTTGGGCGGCCATTTCCTGGCTGACGAAATTGCCCTGGCGCACGTCAATTCGATATGGCGTCAGGTAGGCCGTGATGCCGGGGACGCTGGAGCAGGCAGCCGCAAGCGGCAAGACGAGCAGGATCATGCGTTTCATGGGGATTACCAAGTGGCGGGAATTTCAAATGAATGCCGAAAACTATATCATAAGCGTACACATTGGCAGCCGGTATGACCTCCATGAGCAATCCGCAAGACCTGAAAAGCATCGGGCTGAAGGCCACTTTTCCGCGCCTGAAGATTCTCGACTTGTTCCAGAAGAGCACTTCCCGACACTTGACGGCGGAGGACATCTATCGCCACATGATCAACGAAGGCATGGACATCGGCCTGGCGACCGTCTACCGGGTATTGACTCAGTTCGAACAGGCCGGCCTCCTGCAGCGGCATTTCTTCGAATCCGGCAAGGCAGTGTTCGAACTCAATGAGGGCAAACACCACGACCACCTGGTCTGCCTGCAATGCGGACGGGTAGAAGAATTCTACGATGCCGAGATCGAGAGGCGTCAGAACGAGGTCGCCAGCAGCCGCGGCTTCTCCATCAGCGAGCACTCGCTCTATCTTTACGCCGACTGCCTGAAGCCGGATTGTCCGAACAGGAAACCCGCGCCCTCCCCGCCTCCTTCCCAGGGCAGGAGGTGACGGCGACCCGCTTCTAGGTGCCGAGCATTTCCGCTGCGTGTTTTCTGGTCGTCTCGGTGATCTCAACCCCGCCCAGCATGCGCGCCAGTTCGTCGATACGCTCGGCGCGGGACAGTTGCTTTACTCGGGAATGCGTTGTGCCGTCCCGCTCCTCCTTGGCGACCGACCACTGCCAGTTGGCGCGCGCCGCCACCTGCGGCAGATGGGTTACGCAGAGCACCTGGCGGCTTTGCCCCAGTTCGTGCAGCATGCGCCCGACGATCTCGGCAACGCGCCCGCCGATGCCGACATCGACCTCGTCGAAAATCAAGGTCGGCACCTGGCTTGCCTGGCTCGCGATGACCTGGATAGCCAGGCCGATCCGCGACAGCTCTCCGCCCGAGGCCACTTTCGCCAGCGGACGCAGCGGCTGGCCGGCATTGGCCGACACCAGAAAGGCGACGTTCTCCAGGCCGAAGGCGGCGCCCTCGGCAAGCCTTTCCAGGACAATCTCGAAGCGCCCCCCGGCCATCGCCAGCTGCTGCATCGCCGCGCTGACAGCGCTTGACAATGCCGCGGCGGTCTTCGCGCGCCCCATGCTCAATTGGCCAGCCGCCCTTTCGTATTCCACGCGCGAAGCGGCTTCGCGCTCTGCCAGGAGAACCGCATCGGCCAGGAGGCCCAACTCCTCCAGGCGCGCTGAGAGTTCGTCCAACTGCCGCGGCAATGCTTCCGGCGGCACGCGATGCTTGCGCGAGAGCACCATGACCGCACTGATGCGGCTTTCCAGTTCGGCGAGCCGCTGGGGTTCGAGATCAAGTTTCCCCTGGTAGCGACGCAGCGCGTGGCTGGCCTCCTGCAGCTGAATGGCTGCACTGTCGAACAACTCGATCGCCTCATTCAGTCCGGCATCGATCTCGGCCAGGGAGCGCAAGCGGGAAAACAGGGCGTCGAGTTGCGGCACCAGGCCAGACTCGCCGTCGTCGAGCGCCTGCTGCACCGCTTCGCTGCCTTCGATCAGGCTCGCCGCATGAGAGAGCCTGCGATGCTCCTCGTTGATCTCCTGCCATTCGGGCGGCCAGTCCGCCGACATGGCAAGAGACTGCAGCTCCTTGATCTGCCACTCCAGGGTTTCGCGTTCGCGCGCCGACCCTTCGGCATCGCGTTCGGCGCGCACGCGGGCCTCGCGCAACTTTTGCCAGGCTCGATATTTTTCCCCCACTTCGCGCGACTGCTGCGAAAGACCGGCATGCGCGTCGAGCAGGGTTCGTTGCGCCTCCGGCCGCAGCAGCGAATGATGGACGTGCTGCCCATGAATATCGGCCAGGAAATCCGCCGCCTCGCGCAACTGGCCGAGGGTCGCAGGTGCGCCGTTGACGTAGGCGCGCGACCGCCCGCCGGCGTCGACGATGCGTCGCAGCAGGAGCGCCCCGGCATCGCCCTCGAAATCATTGGCGGCAAGCCATTCGAGCACCTTCGAACCGGGAGACACGGCGAACTCGGCGCTCACCTCGGCGCGCTCGCAGCCAGGGCGCACCACGCCGGCGTCGGCACGCTCACCCAGGGCCAGTGACAGCGCATCGATCAGAATCGACTTGCCGGCACCGGTCTCGCCTGTCAGTGTACCGAAGCCGGGCGAGAACTCGATCTCTAGGCGATCGACAATGACAAAATCGCGGATCAGCAGGCGACGCAGCATCGGGCAGTTGGACTCTCGGTGTCGGGCTCGGTTGTGTGCTCAGTGGCGCGGACTGGAACTCCAGTGCAGCTTCTCGCGCAACATCGCCAGGTAGCTGTAGCCGGGCGGATGCAGCAAGGTGATGGCGTGATGAGACCGGACAATGCGCACGCTGTCGCCGGCCTTGGCGTCGAAGCGCAACTGGCCGTCGAAATGGACCCGGCCGTCGTGCGGTGCGACCAGTTTGACCTCGATCGTGCTCCGGTCGCTGATGGTGATCGGCCGGTTGGAGAGCGCATGAGGGCACAGCGGCACCAGGGCGATGCCCGGCACCGCCGGATGCAGGATCGGGCCGTTGGCGGAAAGCGCGTAGGCGGTCGATCCGGTCGGCGTGGCAACGATGATACCGTCGGCGCGCAGCAGATAGATGAACTCGCCATCGACTTTGACTTCTAATTCGATCATGCGGCCGATATCGCCCTTGCCTACAACCACGTCGTTCAAGGCTAAGGTATGCAACACGCAACTGCCACCACGAAGAATCTCGATGTCGAGCAGGAAGCGCTGTTCGCTGGAGAATTCGCCATCGAGCAGCAGGGTGATGCCTGCGATCATGTCCTGGCGGGCGATGTCGGTCATGAA
Source organism: uncultured Sterolibacterium sp. (assembly GCA_903904605.1). GTDB lineage: Bacteria > Pseudomonadota > Gammaproteobacteria > Burkholderiales > Rhodocyclaceae > CAIYYX01. The sequence goes on along the minus strand of CAIVDC010000018.1, from coordinate 6,479 downwards.
ACCGAGCCGCCCCTGGTTCACGCCGACCAGCGGCACGCGATATTCGGCCAGACCGCGCGCGGCGTTCAACATGGTGCCGTCACCGCCCAGGACGATCGCCAGGTCTGCTTTGTCGCCGATAGTCGCGTAAGTCGCCACGGGATGGCCATTGGCGCCGATCGAGTGCGCCGTGCCCTCCTCGATCAGCACCGCCAGACCGCGCCCCTTCAGGAAAGCGGCCAAGGCGAGCAGAGAGTTGGCTACTTCAGGGCTCTGGTACTTGCCGATCAGCGCCACGGTGCGGAATTCCTTGTTCATGCGGCAAATTAAACCACAAACACCGGCACCCTTCACCGCCAAGCGATATAAAATGAATATCATGTTGGACAAACGCGCCCAGACCCTGCTCAAGACTCTGATCGAACGCTATATCGCGGAAGGTCAGCCGGTCGGTTCGCGCACGCTGTCCCGGCATTCCGGCCTGGAACTTTCGCCGGCGTCGATCCGCAACGTCATGTCCGACCTCGAGGAGCTGGGCTTCATTGCCAGCCCGCACACATCCGCCGGGCGCGTACCGACACCTCGCGGCTACCGTCTCTTCGTCGACTCCCTGCTCACGGTGCGACCGTTGGCGGAGGCCGATCTTTCCGAGATCGAAGGGGCGATCCAGCCCGATCAGCCGCAGCGGCTGATCAGCCAAGCCTCGCAACTCATTTCCCAACTCACCCATTTCGCCGGCGTCGTCATCTCGCCGCGCCGCCAGCAGCCGCGCATCCGCCAGATCGAGTTCCTGAACCTTTCCGAAAAGCGCATCCTGCTGATCATCGTCACCGAAAGCGGAGACGTGCAAAACCGCATCCTGTTCACCCAGCGCGCCTACAGCCCGAGCGAGTTGACCGAAGCCTCGAACTATCTCAACCAGAACTGTGCCGGACTCGATTTTTCCCAGGTCAGAAACCGAATCCACGACGAACTGCATCAGTTGCGTACCAATATGTCCGATCTGATGTCCGCCGCTCTAGACGCCAGCGGTCAGGCGATCTCCGAGACCTCGACGCAGTACGTGATTTCTGGCGAACGCAACCTGCTCGAAGTGGCGGATCTGTCATCGAACATGAACCGCCTGCGCGAACTGTTCGCCCTGTTCGAACAGAAGACCAGCCTGGTGCAACTGCTCGATATCGGCAATCGCGCCGACGGCGTGCAGATATTCATCGGCGGCGAATCGGGCATCGCCCAACTCGACGAATGCAGCGTAATCGCCGCTTCCTACGAAGTTAACGGCCAGGTGGTCGGATCGGTCGGCGTCATAGGACCGACGCGGATGGCCTACGAGCGCATGATCCCGATCGTGGATATCACTGCCAAACTCCTCTCCAGCGCACTCTCGGCGCATTAGGCTTGCCATGTCACGTTACCATTCCGAGCCGGTCCACACGCATGGCGGAGCCGCCAGGACCGCCGTACTGCTGGTCAATCTCGGCACGCCTGAGGCCCCGACGGCGGCAGCTCTGCGCCGCTACCTCGCCGAGTTTCTCTGGGATCCGCGCGTGGTCGAGATTCCGCGGCCTCTCTGGTGGCTGATCCTGCACGGCGTCATCCTCAAGCTGAGGCCGCGCCAATCGGCCATGAAATATGCCCAGATCTGGACTACGGAAGGCTCGCCGCTGAAAGTGCACACCGAACGCCAGGCCAAGCTGCTCCGCGGTGCGCTGGGTGCAGCGGGAATGGGCGGCATCGTCGTGGCCTGGGCGATGCGCTATGGCGAACCGCCGCTCAGAGCCGCGCTAGACCGGCTGAAAGCCGACGGTGTGAGCCACATCCTGATCCTGCCCCTTTATCCTCAATACGCCGCCAGCAGCACCGCCAGCGTCTTCGACGAGGTCGCCGGCTGGTTGCGGCGCTGCCGCAACATCCCCGAACTGCGGCTGGTCAGGAACTTCCATGACCACCCCGGCTACATCGCCGCGCTGGCAGGCAGCGTGGAGGAGTACTGGGCCCGGCACGGCAGGCCGGAGAAGCTGGTGATGAGTTTCCACGGCCTGCCGCGCTATACGCTTGAACGCGGCGACCCCTACCACTGCGAGTGCCAGAAGACGGCCAGGCTATTGGCGGAGGCGCTGGCGCTCCCTGAAGGCCAGTGGCAACTCACCTTCCAGTCGCGCTTCGGCCGCACCGAGTGGCTCCAGCCCTACACCCAGCCGACGCTGGAAGCGCTCGGCCGGGCCGGCGTCGGGCGGGTTGACGTGATCTGTCCCGGCTTCATCGGCGACTGCCTGGAAACCCTCGAAGAGATCGCAATCGAAGGCCGCGCCGCCTTCATCCAGGCAGGGGGCCGCGAGTTCCACTACATCCCCTGCGTCAATGAACGCGATGACTGGATCGCCGCCCTGCTCGATCTTGTCCGTCAGCATCTGGGCCACTGGCCATCGTTGCCGGTCAGCGGCGACGAGGCCAGCGCGGCACGCGCCAAGGCGCTGGGAGCACCGGCTTAGCTGTCGCCGGGCCGGGCCGCGCCGTCCCCTTGACGCACCGAAGACAGGTAATCGCTCGGCTTCACCCCCCTCCGTCGGGGCGACAGGGCGAATTCGTCGAGCGGTGCGGCGAAGAGGCGGTTCCGGGCTGGCGGGGAGGCTCGGGCTGGAACCAGGGCTGCGGATCCACGGCGCGCGCCGCGAGGATGCGGCGAAAAGGTTCCGGGTCCTTGATGCCGACGACGGCGCCATCGCGCGGCTGGTAATGGTCGAACAGCCTTGACAGCCAGAAGCGCAGGGCCGCGGCGCAGAGTTCTTCGCGCCAGGCAGCGCGTTCGGCAGCCAGGAGCGGACGCTGGGCGTCGTAGCCGTGGAGCAGGGCGGCGGTAAGCTGGCCGTCGAGAGCGACGCCGTCCGCGGCCAGGCACCAGTCGTTGGCCGCCACCGCGACATCAAACAACAAATTGTTTTCGGCGGCGAAATAGAAGTCGATGACGCCTTGCAGCTTGCCATCGTCACCGAACAGTGCGTTGTCCCGGAACAGGTCGGCATGCGTCACGCCGCGCGGCAGGCGGTCGCGGCGGCGCGCCAGCCTCGCCATCGCTTCGGCGAGCAGCCTATGCGCGTCGGGGTCGAGATGCGCGGCGACTGCCCGCGCCGTCTGCTCATACCATTCGTGGCTGCGCGGATTGACGGGATGGATGTCGATCTCCGCCGCGACGCGGTGCATGCGGCCGAGAAAGTTCCCAATCGCGGCGCAATGGGCAGCTGCGGGCGTTGCCACCGGCCGGCCCGGGAGGCGCGTGACCAAGGCCGCCGGCTTCCTCTGCAATTCGCCCAGCAGTGATCCCGCACGCGAGGCCATCGGCGCCGGGCAGGGCAGGCCGCGCTGGGCCAGGCCGGCCATCAGGTCCAGATAGATCGCGACATTTTGCGGCGGCAAACGCTCGAACAGCGTCAGCACGAAACGGCCGCGCGTCGTAGTAAGAAAGTAATTGGTGTTCTCCACGCCGGCGGTGATGCCCTTCAGTTCGAGCAGATCGCCGAGGTCGTAGCGCGCAAGCCAGGCGGAGGCCTCCTCAGGGGAAACCGGCGTGAATATCGACATGCGCGCTTAGCTGATTCGGTTACGGCCGCTAATCGTCCAGCGGCGTGAGTTCAAGCCTGACGCTCTGGGCCGCATGCTTTGCCGGCTGCCCGTGAAGCGCCAGCGCCTCATTGGCCAGCGACAGCCGCTTCACTACCGCCGACACCAGTTCCTGGCGGAAGTGTTCGAGGCACTCCTCAGAGGAAAGTGCCAGCGCGGCGTTGCTGACCTCCAGATAATTAACCGGTGCCAACGTGGTCACCGTCGCCGAGCGTTTGGGACTCAAGCCGTTGAGGTAGGCCATCTCGCCCACCACCTGCCCCGCGCCCAGGACGGCGAGCCGCGCGCCGTTGAGCGAAACCTCGACTTCACCGGCGATGATGACGCCGAAGCTGCTGTCCTCGTCGCCCGCGCGCATCAGCTCGACACTCTCTTCGATTTCGCGCCAGGTGCTGATGTGCAACACCTCCCAAAGCAGGACGTCGTCGAAATCCTTGAAAAAGGCCAGTTTGCGCAACACTTCAAAGCGCGACCTGTCGACCGGCACATAGTCATCGTCCAGTATCTGGTAGCGAACCGCGGAGAGATCCTGGGCCATTTCGGCACCGCTCCGGTAGCGCGAATAGAGATCCTTCTCCAACGCCTTCTTGATGACTCGGTCCATCACGGCCGGAATGTTGGGGTTTAGGGAAGACACCTGCGGGGCGTCGGCATTGATGATCTTGTAGATGAGTTGCGCCGGGCTGGCGGCGCGAAAGGGCAGACGGCCGGTAAGCATCTGGTAGAGAACCACGCCGAGCGAATAAAGGTCGGTCTTCTGGTTGAGCGGGTAGCCCTTGATCTGTTCCGGCGACATGTAGGCCGGCGAGCCGACCCCCAGGATCAGGGTCGAGTCGCTTTCGCTCTTCTTCGTGACATCGATGGAAAGTCCGAAGTCGGCAATCTTGACCCGGTCGTCGGCGTCGATGAGGATGTTGGCCGGCTTGATGTCGCGATGCACCACCCCCTGGCGAAAGGCATAGTCGAGCGCAAGACAGCACTTGAAAATGATGCCGACGACCCGATGAATGGGCAGGAGCCTATCGACCGTGATGAAACAGTCGAGCGGCTTGCCTTCGACGTATTCCATGACCAGATAAGCCTGATCTTCCTCGACCACCGTCTCGAACACCCGGACGATGTTCGGATGCGCGAGCCGCTTCGACAGCACCCCTTCGGTCTGGAACAGCTTGCGGATGCGCCGGGCCCAATGGCCCTCGTCGTCGATGCCGAACCGCACCCGCTTGATCGCGCGCCGTTCTCCGGTATCCGGATCCTCGACCAGATAGACGGTCGCCGTCGCGCCTTTGCCGACTTCGCGGATGACCCGGTATTTGCCTATTGTTTCGCTCATGTTGATGGCCGTGCAGGCTGCCGATGCTGGCCACATCTTACCTTAAGCCCCTGGCCGTGTTATCAATCGGCCGAGACGATGTCTGGATAAAATATTTCCCCTCAGGCCTTGAAACTACTTATTTCGTCCCAACCATGACGTGAGTTTGTCAGGGAGATACCTTCGATGCAGAACGAACACCCCATTCCGGACGCCGGGGCGGACACGAGCGCCGAACCGGCCCACATCGGTGACGCGGAACCACCCGAGACCATGCCCAGCCTAGAGGAGTTGCTGCGCAGGGCCGAATTGCAGGCCGCGGAACACCACGATGCCTGGCTGCGCGCCAAGGCGGAGACCGAGAACATGCGCCGCCGGGCCCAGGAAGACGTCGTCAAGGCGCATAAATTCGCCAGCGAGAAATTTGCGACCGAACTCCTTGCGGTCAAGGACAGCCTTGAGGCGGCGTTGGCCAACGACAACCAGAGCGCAGAGAGCCTGCGTTCGGGCGTCGAATTGACCTTGCGCCAGTTGGTCACGGTTTTCGAGAAGGCCAACGTCGCCGAAATCAACCCGCAAGGCGAGCGATTCGACCCGCACAAGCATCAGGCGATCAGCCAGGTCGAGGCGCCGAACGCCGAGCCCAATCAGGTCATCACAGTCTTGCAGAAGGGCTACAGCCTGCACGAGCGGGTCATCCGTCCGGCGCTGGTGGTCATCAGCAAGGCCAAAGAGTCTTGAAAGAAGGCAAGGCAGCCCCATATCGGATCCAGGACTGAGCCGGCGACTATATCAACCGGCGGCAACTGGGCACCCCAGGCCCCCACGTTAATTGAAAAGGACATCACATGGGCAAGATCATCGGCATCGACCTCGGCACCACGAATAGCTGCGTCTCTATCATGGAAGGCGGCAAGCCCAAGGTCATCGAGAATTCCGAGGGCACGCGCACCACACCCTCCATCGTCGCCTACACCGAGGAAGGAGAAATTCTCGTCGGTGCAGCCGCCAAGCGCCAGGCCGTCACCAACGCCAAGAACACCCTTTATGCAGTGAAGCGCCTGATCGGCCGCCGCTTCGAGGAAAAGGAAGTGCAGAAGGACATCGACCTGATGCCCTACAAGATCGTCAAGGCCGACAACGCCGATGCCTGGGTCGAAGTGCGCGGGAAGAAGATGGCGCCGCCCCAGGTGTCGGCCGAGGTTCTACGCAAAATGAAGAAGACCGCCGAGGATTACCTCGGCGAAGAGGTCACCGAGGCGGTGATCACCGTGCCCGCCTACTTCAACGACAGCCAGCGTCAGGCCACCAAGGACGCCGGCCGCATCGCCGGCCTCGAAGTCAAGCGCATCATCAACGAACCGACAGCGGCGGCGATCTCCTTCGGCCTCGACAAGAAGGAAGGCGACCGGAAGATCGCGGTCTACGACCTTGGCGGCGGCACTTTCGACATCTCCATCATCGAGATCGCCGAGATCGAGGGCGAGCACCAGTTCGAGGTATTGTCGACCAATGGCGACACCTTCCTGGGCGGCGAGGACTTCGACCAGCGCCTGATCGACTACAT
>CAIVDC010000017.1 GCA_903904605.1 uncultured Sterolibacterium sp. | reverse complement strand
GTCGGCGCCCAGGGCCATGGCCGTACGCAGGGTTTCCTGGCAGGCGGGAAGTCCGCAGGAAACGGCGATCACCTCCGTGGCGATACCGGCTTCCTTCAGCCGGACCGCCTCCTCGACGGCGATCTCGTCGAACGGATTCATCGACATCTTGACGTTGGCCAGATCGACGCCGGAGCCGTCGGACTTGACGCGCACCTTGACGTTGTAATCGACCACGCGCTTGACGGGTACCAGGATCTTCAAGTCTGCGCTCCTTTATGAAAAGGCGAAATTATGCACCGTTTTGCCCGGTCTGGGTTTGCCGGCGCGCTGCCGGGACTGTCGGCGGGGTGCCCGATCGGGGGTGCCGCCTAGCGCTCATCCCGCCTCACGGACCGCTCAAACTCCTCCAGCGGCATGGGATGGCCGTATAGATAGCCCTGATAGGCATGGCAGCCCTGGCTGGCGAGAAAGAGGCTCTGTTCCTCGTTTTCCACTCCCTCCGCGATGACCGTCAGGCCCAGGCTGGCGGCCAGCGCGCCGACCATTTTCGCGATGGCCGCGTCGTTGGCATCGGTCAGAATGTCCCTGATGAATCCCCGGTCTATCTTCAACTGATCCAGGGGCAGACGCTTGAGGTAGAACAGCGACGAATAGCCGGTGCCGAAGTCATCAAGCGCGAAGCCCACGCCCATGGCCTTCAGTACGGTCATTTTTTCGATGACCTTGTCCACTTCGGTCACCAGCAGGCTCTCGGTAAGCTCCAGCTTCAGGCGGAAGGGATTGGCGCCCGTGCTGTCGAGCGCGGAAAGCACCTGATCGACGAAGTCGCGATGGTGAAGCTGACGGGCGCTGACATTCACCGCGATGGTGAGGTGGGCCATCTCCGGTATTTCCGCCCATAGCGCCAGTTGCCGGCAAGCGGTTTCCAGGACCCATTTGCCCAACGGCAGGATCACGCCGGTTTCCTCCGCCAGCGCAATGAACTCGGCCGGCGACACCAGACCGCGTTTCGGATGTTGCCAGCGCAGCAGCACCTCCACACCCGTCAGGCCGCGCTGACCATCCACCTGAGCCTGATAGAAAAGCAGAAACTGGTCTTTCAGGAGCGCCTCGCGCAAACCGTCCTCCATGGCTGCGCGCCGGGTGACCTCGGCCTGCATTTCCGGATCGAAGAAGCGCTGGGTGTTGCGTCCTGCGGCCTTGGCCTGGTACATGGCGAGATCGGCCCGCTTCAACAGTTCATCGATGGTGCATTGATGACCCGCGAACAGGATGATGCCGATGCTGGGGCTGCTGTGATACTCGGAACGTTCAAGCTGGTAGGACTCGTTGAGCGTGCTGAGAATTTTTTCGACGACGCTCTCGGTTTGCGCGGCGGCCTCATGCGGGTCTTCGCTCAGATGTTCCAGCATCACCACGAATTCGTCGCCGCCCAGCCGGGCCACGGTGTCGCCTTCGCGGATGCACGTGGTCAGGCGCAGAGCAACCTGGCGCAACAGCATATCGCCGATATTGTGGCCGCTGGTGTCGTTGATGGTCTTGAAGTTGTCCAGGTCGATGAGCATCAAGGCGCCGTACTTCGCACTGCGCGCGCAGAACGCCATGGCGTGGCTCAGCCGGTCGAGCAGCAATCTGCGGTTCGGCAGCCCGGTCAGCGGGTCGTAGAAAGCGAGACTGTTGATCTTCGCTTCCGAGGCTTTGCGCGCGGTGATGTCGGTCAGCGTGCCGACGTAGTGCGTGACCGTTCCGGCTTCGTTCTTGACCGCGGTGATGGTGAGCCGTCCCGGATAGACCTCGCCGCTCTTGCGCCGATTCCAGATTTCGCCCTTCCAGCTCCCCCGGCGCTGGAGCTTCTCGTTCATCCCGGCATAGAATGCCGCGTCATGGAGGTGGGACTTGAGCAGCCGCGGCGTCTGGCCCAGCGCTTCTTCCGCAGAGTAGCCGGTGAGTCCCGTGAACGCCTTGTTGACGCGGAGGATACGCCGCTCCGCATCGGTGATGATCATGCCCTCCTGCGACTCGAAAGCGATTGCGGCGACCTGCAGATCGGCTTCGGCGCGCTTACGCTCCGAAATGTCTCGGATGCTGGCGGTAAAGAGATCCTGATCATTCTGTCGGATCGTCGTGATCGTCAGTTCGACCGGAAATGCCGAACCGTCGCGGCGCAAGGCGGTGATTTCCATCTGCCGGTTCGTGCTGTTCGACTGGCGGGCTTGAATGAAGTGGGCCAGCCCCAGCCGATGGGCCTGCCTAAGCTGATTGGGAAACAGCAGGTCGGCCATCTGGCGGCCGAGGATTTCTTCCTTCTTCCAGCCGAACACCGCTTCTGCCACGGAATTGAAATCGATCACGGCGCCCCGCGCGTCTATCGTGATGATGCCCTCGTGCCGCGAATCGACTGTTTCCCGCCAGCGCGCTTCCTGCTCGGCGAGCGCTTGCGCATCCCGCTTGATGCGACGCGTCGCCGGACCGAAGATGAAAGCATCCTCGATCATCAGCAGCACCAGCATGATGGCCAGCAAGGCCAGCGCAAGCCACTTGGTGAATTCGATCTTCGCTCTCGCCTCCTGCCCGTAGCGGGATACGATTTCGTTCATGCCCTGCAGAAATCCGGACTCATGCGCCGTTATCTCGCCGACATTCTGCTCGAGCGTCGCCGCGTCTGCGGAGGCCGAGGAGATCGCCCGGGCAGCGGCAACGATGGCGTCGTAATGCGGCCGGATGCTGGCGAAAAGCGCGACGACCTCGCTGCTGTTCTTCCCCGGCAAGCCCATTCCGCTATCGCCGTTCAACAGACCGAGATGGCAGCGTTGCCAAAGACGCAGGTCTTCTTCGAGTTCCCGGCGATAACGCGATGCGGCATCGGCCGATCGCGCAGCCGCGATGTAAAGACTCAACTTGGCGATTTCCTGGCTCAGCAAGCTCTGCCTGCTAGCGATATCGACGACGTGCGAGTCGGAGACCTGGTCGGCAATATGGAATTGCATGGCCGCCTGGGAAACGACGGCCATGACGGCGATCAGCAGCAATACGCGGACATAGCGTCTGCCGAGCTGGCCCGCGCTCAGTTCCGCCACACCTACCCTTCCGGCTTGGGTACTGGATGACACGTCGTTGCGCTTCCTGAAGTTAGCCGACTCGCCCATACCGGCGTTCCGGGGCCGAACAGATTCCCGAATAAAAAATCAGCCTTTTTGCCCGACCATGCGCCTGTAGAGCGCGATAATCTCGCCGACGATGCCGCGTCGAAAGAGGAGTACGCAGATCACGAAGATGCTGCCCATGATCACCGTCACCAGGGAGCCGACCTTGTCGGCCAGTTCGTTCTGCAGGGTGATGATCACGCTGCTCCCGACGACCGGGCCGAACACCGTGCCCATGCCGCCGAGGATGGTCATCAGGACCACTTCGCCCGAACTGTGCCAGTGGGCGTCGGTGAGGGTGGCGAACTTGAACACCAGCATCTTGGTGGCGCCGGCCAGCCCCGACAGGGTCGCGGAAATGACGAAGGCGAGCAGCTTGTACTTCGCCACGTCGTAGCCCAGGGAAATCGCACGCGGCTCGTTCTCCCGTATCGCCTTCAGGATCTGGCCGAACGGGGAATGGATGGTCCGGTAGATCAGCCAGAAGCCGAAGGCAAAAATGGCCAGCACGAAATAGTAGAGATTGATGTCCCTGGAAAGATCGACGAGACCCAGGAGCGTTCCGCGGGGCACGCCCTGGAGACCGTCCTCGCCGCCGGTGAATGGCGCCTGCAGGAAGATGAAATAAACCATCTGCGCCAACGCCAGGGTGACCATGGCGAAATAGATGCCGGTGCGGCGTATCGCCAGACTGCCGAATGCCCAGCCCAGAATCGCCGCAGCGGCGGTACCGGCGAGGAGACCCAGTTCGGTGGGCAGGCCCCAGCCCTTGATGGCGTAGCCGGCGACATAGGCGCCCGTGCCGAAGAATGCCGCATGGCCGAAGGAGAGCAGTCCCGTGTAGCCGAGCAGCAGGTTGAAGGCGCAGGCGAACAGGGCGAAGCACAGCACCTTCATCACCAGGACCGGATAGACGAAGAAAGGCGCAGCGAGGCCGGCGGCCAGAAGCAACAGGTAGGCAAGCGTCTTTCGGCTCATTGTTCTTTTCCGAACAATCCGGCCGGCCGCACCAGCAGGACGATGGCCATGATGACGAAGACCACGGTGGCGGATGCCGCCGGGTAGAGCAGGTTGGTGATTCCCTCGATCACGCCCAGGCCGAGACCGGTGAGGATGGAACCGAGAATCGAGCCCATGCCGCCGATCACCACCACGGCAAAGACCGTGATGATGAGGTGCGAACCCATCAGGGGGCTGACCTGGATCACCGGCGCCGCCAGAACGCCGGCGAAACCGGCCAGGGCGGCGCCGAAGCCGTAGGTCAGCATGACCATCAGCGGCACATTGATGCCGAAGGCCTGGGTCAGCTTGGGGTTCTCGGTGGCGGCGCGCAGATAGGCGCCCAGGCGCGTCTTCTCGATCCCGAACCAGGTGCCGAAGCAGACGGCCAAGGAGGCGAGAATCACCCAGCCGCGGTAGTGGGGCAGGAACATGAAGCCCAGGTTGAAGCCGCCCGAGAGTTCGGCCGGTATCGAGTAGGGCTGGCCGGAGACGCCGTAGCCGTTGGTGAACAAGCCCTCGATGACGAGAGCCAGGCCGAAGGTCAGGAGCAGTCCGTAGAGATGATCGAGCTTGTAGAGCCATTGCAGCATGGTGCGTTCGATGACGATACCGAAGACGCCGACCGTCAGGGGCGCCAGGACCAGCGCCTGCCAGTAGCCGATCCCCAGGTATTCGAGGCCCATCCACGCCAGGAAGGCGCCCATCATGTAGAGGGCACCGTGGGCGAAATTGATGATGTTCAACATGCCGAAGATCACCGCCAGGCCGAGGCTGAGGACGGCATAGAACGAACCGTTGACCAGGCCCAGCATGAGCTGGCCCATCAACGCCTGGATAGGGATGTCGAAAATTTCAGTCATGGCTGGTCGTCACGGCGGCGCGAAAAACCTCCGCGCCGCCGCTCTCGATCATTTCTTCACCAGCGAGCAGTGCGATACCGACAGCGGCTGGTAGGCCTCGTTGCCGGGAACCACCGACTTGATGTCGTAATAGTCCCAGGGATACTTCGACTCCGACGGCTTCTTCACCTGCATCAGGTACATGTCGTGGATCATCCGGCCATCGACGCGGATCGTGCCGTTCTTGGCGAAGAAATCGTTGATCGGCGTCTCCTTCATCTTCTTCATCACGGCCGCGGCGTCGTCGGTACCGGCCGCCACGACCGCCTTGAGATAAGTCGTCACCGCCGAGTAGTCACCGGCCTGGACCATCGTCGGCATGCGCTTGGTCTTGTCGAAGTAGCGCTTGGCGAACTTGCGCGTCGCGTCGTCCTTGTCCCAGTAAAAGCCCGAGGTCAGCAGCATGCCCTGGGTGGTCTGCAGGCCGAGGGCATGAATGTCGGTGATGAACATCAGCAGGCCGGCGAGGTGCTGCGTCTTGGTGATGCCGAACTCGCTGGCCGCCTTGATGGCGTTGATGGTGTCGCCGCCGGCGTTGGCCAGGCCGATGATCTTGGCCTTCGATGCCTGCGCCTGGAGCAGGTAGGAGGAGAAGTCCGAGGCATTGAGCGGGTGCCGCACCGAGCCCAGCACCTTGCCGCCGTTGGCCTTGACCACGTCCGAGGTGTCCTTCTCCAGCGACTGGCCGAAAGCGTAGTCGGCGGTGAGGAAGAACCAGGTGTCGCCGCCGTTCTTGACGATGGCCTTGCCCGCGACGTTGGCGAGGGAATAGGTATCGTAGGCGTAATGCACCGTGTTCGGCGTGCAGTCCTGGTCGGTCAGCCGCGTCGAGCCGGCGCCGACGACCATCACGACGCGCTTCTTCTCCTGCGTCACCTTGGCAACCGCCAGCGCCACCCCGGAGTTGAGCAGGTCGGTGACCATGTCCACGCCCTGGGTGTCGTACCACTCGCGCGCCTTGTTGGAGCCCACGTCGGCCTTGTTCTGGTGGTCGGCATAGACCATTTCGATCTTGAACTTCGGCTTGTATTGCGCCTTGAAGTCGTCGATCGCCATCTGTACCGCGGTCACGGCGCCCTGGCCGCCGAGATCTGAATAGACGCCGGACATGTCGGTGAGCACGCCGATCTTGACCATGTTGTCCGAGAGCTTCATGGCTGCCGGCTTGGCCTGCGCCAATACTGCCGGAGCCGCAGGTATGAGCGCCGCGGCGATGGCTACGCAAAGCAATTTGTGTTTCATGGTCCAGTCTCCTATTGATGTGGCAAGACGCCGTTACGAACGATCAAACTCCGAGGTATTCCTGCAGCAATTCCTTCTTCGCATGGATCTCGCCCTGGGCGATCTCCTGCGCGATCTGACCGTGTTCGACAATGTACATGCGATCGGCCAACGGCGCGGCAAAACGGAAATTCTGCTCGACCAGGACAATGGTGAAACCCTTCTCCTTGAGCTGGAGGATGATTTCGCCGAGTGTCTGCACGATCACCGGCGCCAGCCCCTCGGAAATCTCGTCGAGCAGCAGCAGCCGGGCACCGCTCCTGAGGATGCGCGCCATCGCCAGCATCTGCTGCTCGCCGCCCGACAGCCTCGTGCCTTGGCTGTGGCGGCGCTCGAAGAGGTTGGGGAACATTGCGTAGATTTCTTCGAGACTCATGCCGCCGCTGCCCAGCTGCGGCGGCATCAGCAGGTTCTCCTCGCAGGAAAGGCTGGCATAGATGCCGCGTTCCTCCGGGCAATAACCGACGCCCAGGCGGGCAATGCGATGCGTGGCCATGGCGATGGTTTCCCGGCCATTGACCATGATCGAGCCGGTGCGGCTGCCGGTCAGGCCGAGAATGGCGCGCAGCGTCGTGGTGCGTCCGGCACCGTTCCTGCCCAGCAGCGAGACGCACTCGCCGCGGTTCACCACCAGATCCATGCCGTGCAGGATGTGCGACTCGCCGTAAAAGGCGTGCAGGCCGGTAATGCGCAGATATTCCGCTGCGCTCACGAGCCGCCCTCCGGCTCAACGCGTTCACTGCCCATGTAGGCTTCGATCACCTTGGGGTGGGCGGAGATTTCGCCGTAGGAACCCTCGGCCAGCACCGAGCCGCGGGCCAGGACGGTGATCATGTCGGAAATCCCCGAGACCACTTTCATGTTGTGCTCGACCATCAGGATGGTGCGGTTGACAGAGACTTTCTTGATCAGCTGCATGACCCGGTCCACGTCCTCGTGGCCCATGCCCTGGGTCGGCTCGTCGAGCAGCATCAGTTCGGGCTCTAGCGCCAACGTCGTGGCGATCTCCAGGGCGCGCTTGCGGCCGTAGGGAAGCTCGACCGCCACCATCTGCGCATAGGCATCGAGTCCGACCTCGGCGAGAAGCTCGCCGGCCCGCCCGTCGAGGCGCTGCAAGGTCCGGTCGGAGCGCCAGAAATGAAAGGAATTGCCGAGCTTCCGCTGCAAGGCGATGCGCACGTTCTCGAGCACCGTCAAATGCGGAAATACCGCCGAAATCTGGAAGGAGCGGACTATGCCGCGGCGCGCTATCTGCGCCGGCTGCTCATGCGTGATGTCGATGCCCCGATAGCGGATCCTGCCGCCGGTCGGCTCGAGGAACTTGGTGAGCAGGTTGAAGCAGGTGGTCTTGCCTGCGCCATTGGGGCCGATCAGCGCATGTATGCTGCCGCGCCTGACTTTCAGGCTGACGCCGCCGACCGCAACAAATCCCTTGAATTCCTTGACGAGATTGTCGGTCTCAAGAATATAGCCGTCTTTCATCCCGTCTCGTGGCGACCGTCACCGCTGGTTGTCATGTGTGGCTCTGCAACGGCAGATTATCGGGCAGAGCGGCCTTTTAAGCAACTGAACGGCCCCTAGCACCCCTTCCATTGCGGCTTGCGTTTGGCCATGAAGGCATCGATGCCCTCGCCGGCATCCTCCGCCATCATGTTGCAGGCCATGGTCTCCGAGGCGAGCTGATAGGCGCCCGCCAGCCCCATTTCGAGCTGCCGGTAGAACATCCGCTTGCCCATGGCCACGGCGACCGAGGACTTGGCGCAAATGCTGTCGGTCAGTCTTTTCACCTCGGCGTCGAGTTCCGGCGCCGCCACCACCCGGTTGACCAGACCGCGGCGCAGGGCCTCCCCGGCATCGATGAAGTCGCCGGTAAGCAGCATTTCCATTGCCGCCTTGCGCCCCATGTTTCTCGACAGCGCCACGGCCGGCGTGGAGCAGAACAGGCCGACATTGATGCCCGAGACGGCGAAGCGTGCCTCTGCCGCGGCCACCGCGAGATCGCACATGGCCACCAACTGGCAGCCGGCCGCGGTGGCGATGCCATGAACCCTGGCGATCACCGGCTGCGGCATCTCGGTCAGCGTCGTCATCACCCGGCCGCATTGGCGGAACAGCGCCTGCATGTATTCCTTGCCGTGATTGCCGCGCATTTCCTTCAGGTCGTGGCCGGCGCAGAAGGCACGCCCCGCGCCGCTGATGACCACGGCGCGGATCGAGGAATCCCGGGCGATGGCATCGAGTTCGTCCTGCAGCCGGCCGAGCAGGGCCTGGGACAGCGAGTTGAACTGGCCAGGGCGATTCAGGGTCAGCGTCGCCACACGCTCTGCGTCGTCGCGCAGCAGGACGGCGTCGCTTCCGGATTCTGGGACAGCACTCATATGTCGCCTCCGATGGGCCGCCCCGGAAGAGGCGGCGTCAGTCTATGGAAAATTTCACCCGATCCCCGGCACCCGGGTCAGGCGGGCAGCGGATATTTTTGCATAGAACGGGCAGCTGGTGCGACACGGCCCCGGCGGCAGTTTCCCGGGCTGTTCCGCCGCTGCCGCCAGACTACGTAGTTTCCGCAGTTTATTGCGAGAGACACGGATCTGCAAAACGGTCCTCTTCAGTCAGAATGGCTTTTCGCGTGATAAACCGATGCTACCCGGCCCGACATGATGATTTCGGCAATTACTCCCCGCCAAGACAACAGGAGCGGCAGCGCATGAAACGGCTGCGCGACCTGAGCGTCGGGAGCAAGCTGCTGATGGCGCTGGCGTTGTCGACGGGCATCGCGCTCCTGGTGATGTTGCTGGTTGTCTCCGCAGCCGGTCTGTTCCGCCAGAAGCAACAGATCCAGCAGCAACTGACGGCCCTGGCCGACATCACCGGGCAGAACAGCCAGGCGGCCCTGACCTTCCACGACGCCAGGAGTGCCGCGGCGACGCTGGCCACGCTGCGGGCCAACTCCCTGGTGGCGGCAGCCGCCATCTACGATCGCGACGGCCGCCTGTTCGCTGCCCTGGCGGCACCGGCGCGCGATCCGGCGTTGCCGGCCAGGCTGGGCGGCGCAGCGGACGGCGACGCCATTCGCATCAGCGACATGATATCGGGTCATGCCTACCTGGCCCGGCCGATCGCGCTGGACGGGGAGAAGCTCGGAACCGTGATGCTGGTCGCCGATCTGCATCGCATCTGGAACGGCTGGCTGACCGAGATGGCCTTGCTCCTGACGGCAGCGGTCGCCGCCTTCGGCATTGCCTCGCTGCTCGCCTTCTACATGCGGCGTCTGATTGCCGGACCGCTGAAGCAACTCTCGCTGACGGTGGCCAGGGTGGCCAAGCACCAGGACTACTCCCTGCGCGTGACATTCCATGGCAGCGACGAAGTCGGGCTGCTCGGGACCCATGTCAACGAGATGCTGGCCCAGATCGAACGGCGCGACGAGCAACTCGCTCTGCACAGGGAGGAACTCGAACGCATCGCCCATTACGACCCTTTGACCGGGGTACCCAACCGGCGCCTCCTCGCCGACCGCCTTGCCCAGGCCATCGCCCGGGCAAGGCGCAGCGGCAAGTCGATGACCGTCTGCTACCTGGATTTCGACGGATTCAAGCCGGTCAATGATCAGTACGGCCATACCGGCGGCGATATCCTGCTGGTCGAGATCGCCGAGCGGCTCGGAGAAGTGCTGCGCGCCGAGGACACCCTTGCCCGCCTCGGCGGCGACGAATTCGTGATGATCTTCTCGGAACTGGCGCAGCCTGAAGAATGCCACGCCATTCTCAGCCGAGTGCTCGCGGCGGTCAGCGCCCCGGTGGCGATCGCCGGCATCCCGGTGAGCATTTCCGCCAGCATCGGCGCCACCCTGTTCCCGGCCGACAATGTCGACGCCGACACGCTGCTGCGTCACGCCGACCAGGCCATGTATCGCGCCAAGGAAGCCGGCAAGAACCGCTACCACCTCTTCGATCCAGGACTTGACCGCGAACTGCAGGCGCGCAGCCTCCACCAGCACCGCCTGCGCGAGGCGCTGAAGAACGACGAGTTCGTGTTGCATTACCAGCCCAAGGTCGATCTGGTCAGCGGCGCCGTGATCGGCGCCGAGGCCCTGATCCGCTGGCAGCACCCGGAACGAGGATTGCTGCCTCCGGAGGACTTCCTGCACTATCTGTACGAGAGCGACCTGGAGATTCCCGTCGGCGACTGGGTGATCGATACGGTGCTCAAGCAGATCAAGGCCTGGAACGCCGTCGGCCTGGCCCTCACCGTCAGCGCCAATGTCAGCGCCGCGCATCTGCTGCACGCGGACTTCAGCGAACGACTGCGGCTGAGTCTGGAGCGGCACCCGGAAGTGGCTCGGCAGGATCTGGAACTGGAAATTCTCGAGACGGCGGCGCTGGCCGACATGGAAAAGGCGATCCAGGTTCTCGCCCGTTGCCGACGCCTTGGCGTGCGCTTCGCACTCGACGACTTCGGCACCGGCTATTCCTCGCTCACCTATTTCCGCAACCTGCCGGTGGATATCCTGAAGATCGACCGGAGTTTCGTGCGCAACATTCTCGACAATCCCGACGACCTGGGCATCGTGGAGAGCGTGATAAAGCTGGCAGCCGCCTTCAATCGTCCGGTCATCGCCGAAGGCGTCGAGACGCTGGCAATCGGCACCATGCTGGTCGGCCTGGGCTGCCGGCTGGCGCAGGGCTACGGCATCGCCCATCCGATGCCGGCAGCGCAATTTCCCGGCTGGACCGACGCCTGGCGCAGCGAGGCGGCCTGGCTCTGCATGGACGGCAGTGCGCCGGCCGGCCGGAATTATCCACTGCCGTTCGAGGCGCACGCTCCGCACCAGCGGACATTGCAGGCCCCAGCCCTTTGACTGAGGAATACGACCATGACCCCTGATCGCAAGGCCCTGCCGCTCTATGCCTCTTCGCTGTTCATGGCGCTGGCCGTGACGGCGCCGGCCGCGGCCGGCGCCGAACCGAGCATCGCCGACATGAGCCTGGAGGATCTTTTGAAGATCAAGATCACCACCGCCTCGCGCAAGGCGCAATCGCTCGACGACGTGCCCGCCGCGGTATTCGTCATCACCGGCGAGGATATTCGGCGCTCGGGTGCCACCAGCATTCCCGATGCGCTGCGTCTGGCACCGGGGGTCGAAGTGGCCAATATCGCCGACAACAAATGGGCGGTGACGATACGCGGCTTCAACAGCCGCTTCGCCAACAAGCTGCTGGTGCTGATCGATGGCCGCAGCGTCTACTCGCCGCTTTTTTCAGGCCTGTTCTGGGAGGCCGAAGACACGCTGCTCGAGGACGTCGAGCGGATCGAGGTGATACGCGGCCCGGGGGCGGCGATGTGGGGCGCCAACGCGGTCAACGGCGTGATCAACGTCATCACCAAGAACGCCCGGGACACGCAAGGCAGACTCCTGACGGCGACAGCCGGAAACCAGGAGGGGGCGGGAACGGCGCTGCGCTATGGCGGCAGAATCGACGAGGAGACGCATTACCGCGCTTATGTCAAAGCGTTCGACCGCAAGGCGTCGATCGGCGCGGACGGGCAAGCCGCTCACGACCCCTGGCGCGCCGACCGTGTCGGCTACCGCCTCGACAGGGATGCCGCCAACGCCAGGAGCTCGCTGATCGCCGAGGCCTACGACAGCCATGCCGGCGATCGCTTGAACATCCCGACCGTGCAGGCACCCTTTGTCGATGTCAGTGCCGTGACCCAGATAAACAACGGCTTCAGTCTGCTCGGACGCACCGAACGGATGCTCGACAACGGCTCGGAATGGTCCCTGCAAGGCAGTATTGCAGGCACCCATCTGGCTGACGCCGGCTTCGGCGAAGCACGCAATACCCTGGACATCGATTACCAGTACCGGCTCCATCCCTCGCCGCGTCACGATCTGATGTGGGGCTGGAGCTACCGCTACACCAGCGATCAACTCAGCTCGAGCTTCATGCTGGAGGCTGCGCCGGCCAGCCGCCGGCTGAACTACTCCGCCCTCTTCGTCCAGGACGACTTCACGCTGCTGCCGGATACCCTCAAGGCCACGCTGGGCGCGCGACTGGAGCAGAGAACGGCAGGCAAGCCGGAGTTGCAGCCCGACCTGCGCCTGATGTGGGTCGTGAGCCCGACTCAGTCGATGTGGGCCTCGGTCTCGCGTGCGGTGCGCACCCCCTCGCGCGGCGAACTGGACTTGACCGCCCGTCTGGCCATGATTCCGCCATTTTCCGCCGCCAATCCGTCGCCCTTCCCGATCTCGATCCAGACCGCACCGGGAAGCGCGACCGGCTATGGCAACGAAGTGCTCGACGCCATCGAACTCGGCTACCGCAAGGAGTTCGCCGCCAGCCTTTCCCTGGACGCCACGGTCTTCGCCAACCGCTATAGCGATCTGCGCGGCGGCCCGCCCCCGGCGGCAACGGTGCCGGTCGGCTTTCCCATACCGTCCTATCTGGCGAGTTCCATCGTCATCGACAACTCCGCTACCGCCAGCACCCATGGCCTCGAGGCCAGCGCCGAGTGGCGTCCCCAGGCATGGTGGCGCCTGCAGGGGGGACTGTCGCTGTTCCATGCGAGCGTTTCCGCGACCGGCGATCCCTCGTATGCCGGCGACAGTCCCGCGCACCAGGTCTTCCTGCGTTCTTCGATGAATCTGCCGGAAGGTCGGCAGTTCGACGCCTCGATCAAGTATGTCGGCCAACTGCAGGGGGGGCAGGTGCGACCGGGGTCGATTCCCGCCTATACCCGGCTTGACCTGCGCTACGCCTGGAAGCCGGCGAGGAATATGGAACTGTCGCTGGTCGGTCAGAACCTTCTCCAGGCCAGGCACCGCGAATTCATCGACCAGTACCTGCCTTCGCAGGAACTGGAAGTCATGCGCAGCCTATACCTCAAGGCGGAGTGGAAATTCTGATCGTGATACGCCTGCTGCGTAAGCTGCTCGCTTGGAGCGTCATCGGCATTCTTGCGGCTTCCGCCGCGGACCTCGGCGAATACCAGGTGAAGGCGGCATTTCTCTTCAATTTCGCGAAATTTACCGAGTGGCCGAACCATGCGTGGCCATCGCGCGATGCCCCGCTGAACCTCTGCGTCATGGGCAAGGACCCGTTTGGCGGCGCCGTGCTGGCAACCTTCGAAGCGCGCAGGATCGGCAGCCGGGAATTCCGCAGCCACACCGGCCTAGCCCTGGACGAACTGGCCGGCTGTCAGATCCTGTTTATTGCCTCCTCCGAAGAGCGCAACTTGCCGGCCATAATGCGGGCGGTGGCGACCAGGCCGATTCTGACCATCAGCGATATCGGCGGCTTCGTCGAGGACGGCGGCATGATCGGCCTGTTGACCCTGGACGACCGCATCCTGTTCGACGTGAATCTCGCGGCAAGCGAACGCGCCTCGCTCAAGCTGAGTTCGCAGATGCTCAAACTGGCGCATCGGGTTACCGGCGCCAAGGGCGCGCAGAAATGAGCCTAAGCCACGATCCGCTGCCGCGGTCCGGCGACGAGGGCAATGATCGGGCTTACTGGGAACCGACCTCGGCTTTTCTCAAGTATGCCATCGCCACGCTGTTCGGCGGCGCCATCGCCTTTTTCGTCGCCCTGCGCATCCTGGCACCGGACCAGAGCGTGCGTGCGCTTGGCGCGGCGCTGATGTGTCTGGTCGCCTTGGCCGCGGCGGTTCTCCGCTCGCGCGGCAGCACTAGGGCGACCGCCTATGTACTGGCATTCGGAGTATGGACGGTCGCGACCGGAATAGCGGGATTTACCGGCGGCGTGCGTGCACCGGTGGTGACGCTCTACCCGATGCTCATCTTGATGGTCGGTTGGCTGGTCAGCCGGGGCGCGGCGCTGGCCGCGACCATCCTGAGCGTCGCAGCGATCTTCGGCTTCGTGCTGGGCGAGTCATGGGGGCTGCTGCCGCTTCTCCTGCCGACTCCGCCGGTGCTGTACGGAGTGGTTCAGATTGCCCTCGCCCTCCTGTCATGGGTCCTGATAAACCGATTCGTATCCTCCTATCAATTCCGCATCAAGGAACTGCACAGCGCCGGTACCGAACTCGCTCGCCGCTCGAGGATCCTGGAGGCGAGCCAGGCGGAACTGAACCGGGCACAGGCGGTGGGCAGAATCGGCAGCTGGAATTACGACATCCCCGAGGACAGGATGCGCCTGTCTGCCGAGACCTGCCGCATCTTCGGGCTGCCGGAAGGCACGATGGGCAATCGTCAAGCCTATCTGGCGCGGACCCATGCGCAAGACCGGGACGCGGTGGATGCTGCCTGGCAGGCGGCGCTCAAGGGGGCTGCTTTCGACCACGAGCACCGCGTCATGCTCGGCAGGGAGGTCCGCTGGGTCCGGCAGAAGGCCGAATTCGAGTTCGCGGCGGACGGCACTGCGCGACGCGCCTTGGGCGTCACCCAGGACATCACCCGGCGCAAGGAGGTGGAAGCCGAAGCGCTCTCGGCCGGCAACAAGCTGCAGGCGACGCTCGACGCCATTCCTGACCTTCTGTTCGAGGTCGGGTCGGACGGACGCATTCTTGACTATCACTCTCCGCGCACCGAGTTGCTGGCCGTGCCTCCGGAGGTTTTTCTAGGCAGGACCTTCTTCCAGACGCTTCCGCCTGACGCCGCCGACGTATGTGCGTCGGCCCTGCGCGAAGCACAGGAAACAGGCAAGTCGATCGGCAGGCAGTACGACCTGCAACTGCCCCAGGGAAAACTCTGGTTTGAACTGTCGGTTTCGCGGAAGGCCGGCCTTGCCGGGGAAGAATCGCGTTTCATCTTCCTGGCGAGAGAAATCACGGAACGCAAGACGGTGGAGGAAGAACTCAGGAAAGCCGTGGCGTTCAGCGCATCATTGGCGGAAGCCATGCCCCTGCCGGTTTTCCACAAGGATGCCTCGGGACGCTATACCGGATGCAACAGCGCGTTTGCCCGATTCATCGGCAAATCCGGGAGCGAGATTATCGGCAAGACCGTGTTCGAGGTGGCGCCGCAGGCCTTTGCGAAAACCTACCAGGACAAGGATCTGGAACTGCTCGACGACCCCGTTGGCATGCAGACCTACGAGAGCAGCGTGGTCCATGCCGACCACACCGTTCGCCGCATCATCTTCCACAAGGCGCGCTTGACCGACAACCTCGGCATGCCGACGGGCATCGTCGGCATCATGACCGACATCACCGAGCGCAAGGCCGCGGAAGACGAGATCAATCACCTGGCCTTCTACGATCCCCTGACCCGACTGCCCAACAGGCGCCTCCTGCTGGATCGGCTGCGCCAGGCTTTGGCCGCGATCACCCGCAGCCGGCGCGAAGGAGCGCTGCTGTTCATCGATCTGGACAACTTCAAGACGCTCAACGACACGCTCGGCCACGACGTCGGCGACCTGCTGTTACAGCAGGTGGCCCAGCGGCTCAGCACCTGCATCCGCGAGGGCGACACCGTGGCCCGCCTGGGCGGCGACGAGTTCGTGATCATCCTCGAGGGCTTGAGCGAGAACCCCCAGGAGGCGGCCAACCAGACCGAGAGCGTCGGCGCGAAAATCCTCGCCGCCTGCAACCAGCCCTACCTGCTCGCCGGCCACCCCCACCACAGCACGCCGAGTATCGGTGCCACCCTGTTCAGCAACCATCATAATTCCGTCGATGAATTGCTGAAGCGGGCGGATCTGGCCATGTACCAGGCCAAGGCTTCGGGACGCAACACCATGAGCTTCTTCGATCCGGAAATGCAGGCGACCGTCACGGCCCGCGCCACGCTCGAATTCGACCTGCGCCAGGGCCTGCAGCAAGGCGAGTTCCATCTCTACTACCAGTCGCAGGTGGATCAGCAGGGTCGCACGACCGGCGCGGAAGCGCTGTTGCGCTGGCAGCATCCCCGGCGCGGCCTGGTCTTGCCGGCCCAGTTCATTCCACTGGCCGAAGAAACGGGATTGATCCTGCCGCTGGGCCACTGGGTGCTGGAAGCCGCCTGCAAGCAACTGGTGGCCTGGGCGGCCGAGGCGGAAACGGCTCACCTGACGCTGGCCATCAATGTCAGCGCCCGCCAGTTTCATCGTCCTGACTTCGTCGGGCAAGTTCTCGATGTCATCCGGCGAACCGGCGCCGATCCCCGCAAGCTCAAGCTCGAGTTGACGGAGAGCATGCTGCTCGACGACGTGGAGGACGTCATCGCCAAGATGACGGCGCTCAAGGGCAAAGGGGTGGGCTTCGCGCTGGACGACTTCGGCACCGGCTACTCCTCGCTCTCCTACCTGAAACGCCTGCCCCTGGATCAGTTGAAGATCGACCAGAGTTTCGTCCGGGACATCCTGATCGACCCCAGCGACGCCGCCATTGCCAGAACCATCGTGGCCCTGGCCCGCAGCATGGGCATGGGCGTCATCGCCGAGGGAGTCGAGACCGAGGCGCAGCGCGACGCTCTCGCTGAAAATGGCTGTCAGGCTTATCAGGGCTACCTGTTCAGCCACCCCCTGCCGCTGGCGGCGTTCGGCATTCCGCGCAGGAAAAGCTGACGCGCCGAGCGGCAGTCCGGAGGGCCGGCGAGATCCGAGGCTATTCGATGGCGGCAGCCGACCGGGCCCGCTCGCGCAGTATGAACTTCTGGATCTTGCCGGTCGAGGTCTTGGGCAGCGGTTCGAAAATGAATTTCTTCGGCACCTTGAAGTGGGCCATGCGGCTGCGGCAGAACTCGCGCAACTCGTCTGCGGTGACCTGACTGCCCTCCCTCAACTCGATGAAGGCGCAGGGCACTTCGCCCCACTTCTCGTCCGGCGAGGCCACCACCGCCGCGGCCATCACCCCCGGGTGACGGTAGAGCGTGTCCTCGACCTCGACCGAGGAGATGTTCTCGCCGCCGGAAATGATCACGTCCTTCGATCGGTCACGGATCTTGATATAGCCGTCCGGCTGCATCACCGCAAGATCGCCGGTGTGGTACCAGCCGCCGCGGAACGAGTCTTCGGTGGCATCGGGATTCTTCAGATAGCCCTTCATCACCAGATTGCCCCGGAACATGATCTCGCCCATGGTCTCGCCATCCCAGGGCACCGGCGTCATGGTCTCGGAGTCCATCACCGTCACGCCTTCCTGCATGTGGTAGCGCACGCCCTGGCGGCCGTTCCGTTCGGTGCGGGCCTCGATCGGCAATCGATCCCACTCGTCCTGTTTGGCGCAGACCGCCGCCGGGCCGTAGGTTTCGGTCAGGCCATAGACGTGGGTGATGGAGAAGCCGATGTTTTCCATACCCTCGATCACCGACGCCGGCGGCGGCGCCGCGGCAACCAGGGCGAAGACCTTGTGTTCGATCCCGGCGCGCCATTCGGCCGGCGCATTGACCAGCAAGGAGTGCACGATCGGGGCGCCGCAGTAATGCGTCACCTTGTGCTCGCGGATGGCGTCGAGAATCAGCTTCGGCTCGATCCGGCGCAGGCAGACATTGGTGCCGGAATTGGCGGCCATGGTCCAGGGGAAACACCAGCCGTTGCAGTGGAACATCGGCAGGGTCCACAGATACACGGAGGCGGGCGGCATGCCCCAGGAGACGATATTGGACACGGCATTGAGATAGGCGCCGCGATGATGGTAGACCACGCCCTTGGGGTTGCCGGTAGTGCCGGAGGTATAGTTGAGCGAAATGGCGTTCCATTCGTCGTCGGGATTCTGCCAGGCGAATTCCGGATCGCCCAGGCTGAGCAATGCCTCGTATTCGATGCTGCCGAGGCGTTCCCCCGGCCCCGCATATTCCGGGTCGTCGACGCCGATGACCAGGATCTCGCGCTGCAGCAGGGCCAGGGCCTGCTTCACCATGGCCGAGTATTCGCGATCGACGATCAAGGCGCTGGCCTCGCCGTGATTCAGCATGAATGCGATGGACTCCGCATCGAGCCGGGTATTCAGGGTGTTCAAGACGGCGCCACTCATGGGCACCCCGAAGTGACATTCGAACATCTCCGGCGTGTTGTTGAGCATCACGGCGACGGTGTCGCCCTCGCCCAGGCCCCGACTCTTCAGCGCGGAGGCCAGGCGGCGGCTGCGGGCATAGCTTTCCTTCCAGGTATAGCGGCGGCGCCCGTGAATCACCGCGCAGCGTTCCGGATAGACGTAAGCCGAGCGCTCGATGAAGCTGAGCGGCGTCAAAGGTGTGTAGTTCGCGGCATTCTTGGCCAGACCGCTGGCGTAGGGATTACTCATCTGGACCTCTCCTCTTATCGAAACACGGTTCAACCGTCGCGGCAGCGCCGGGCGAAGCCCTGCGGCCCGGATGCCAAGGCATCGAGCCAGGCGCCGAGATCATCGGCCAACAGCGCTGCGGCGATGCCGAAGGCAGCCACGCCCGTCTTCGCATCCGCGCCCGCAGGCGGCTTTTGACTGAAGGTGCGCCTTGCCAGCAGGGCAGCGCCGTGCGGCGCGTACAGGGAGGCGCGCAGTTCGAGCAAGGCGTGGCTGGCGCCGGGCGACTCGAACGCCTGGAGGAATTCGTCGAGTTCGAGCACCAGCCGGCAGCCGCCCGCCGGCGCCTGTCCGGCAGAGGCCATGACGCGCCGCGTCAGCGCGCGTTCCAGCAGTTCGGCCGGCGGCGCCACCCAGCGGCTGTCGGCATAGGTGTCGCGCCGGGCGCCTTGGGCATAGGCGAGCCGGTATTGCATCGCCGCAGATGCCAGCCACGTCGGCGCACGCACCTCGATCGCGCTCAGCGCCAGTCCCGGCAGCTTCGCTGCGGCGGGAACCGCCAGGGCGATGTCGTAGCGCGCCGGCTCATGGTGCGGGGCGGCGGCACAGCCGCAGAGCGAGAGCAGAACCAGGCAAAGGCCGCGCATGGCTTCAGTTGCCCGGCGGGACGAAGCCGGCTTCGCCCGGGCCGGGCCGCACCGGGCCGGTGCCGAAGAGCAGCGCTTGCGGCGACGTCTCGAACTTGTCGAGGAGGCGGGTGAGCTGGCGCGAGTTGCCGTCGAGCTCTCTCACCAGCGCATTCACGCGCGGCAGCGTGTTTCCGGAGAGTTCGCCGCCGGCATCATTGACGACCTGGTCGATGCGCCGTCCTAGCGCCGTGAGCGTCGCCACCAGGCTGCGCAACTCCGCCGCCAGCGGCGCCGCTTGCCCCGCGCTGCGATCGAGCGAGACGAGGATGGAATCGAGGCGCTTCAGGTTTTCCGCGGAGAGCGCCTGCCTGACCCCAGCCATCACCTGCGGCAGATCCTTGAAGCTGTCCGAAGCCCTGGCGAGATTCTCCAGGGCGTGGTTCAAGTGGCCGTGCTCGTCGGTCAAACGCTTGAGATTCGCGGCGACTTCGCCCGCCTGCCCGACGATGACATTGGCCCGCTCGCCGAGCGTCTCGAACAGCGAAGCCCTGAGTTCGACGCGCGGCGGCGGCTCGCTGTCGGGCAGCCGCTCGCTGCTGGCATCGCCGTCTCCCAGCTGGACGTAGGCCAGGCCGGTAACGCCCTGGTAGTTCAACTGGGCGGTGAGGCCCCGGGTGAGCGGCAGGCTGGCCGCGACGTTGATCCTGACCAGGATGCTGCGCGGATCCTGCGGGTCGAGTCCGATATCAACCACCTTGCCGGCGCGGATGCCCCGGTAGCGCACCTGCGCCTGGGGATTGAGTCCGGTGACGCTGTTCCGGGTGACCAGCACGATGTCGCGGCTCGCCTCGCGCTTGCCGCCGAACCACCAGGCCGCCGCCAGGATGGCCAGGCCGAAGAGCAGCACGAACAGGCCGGCGATGAGGGCGTGGGCGCGGTTTTCCATGAACGCTTGGGGGCCGGATCGGCTAGGTCGGTGTGGGTAGGGCGCGTCGACCGCGCTCGCTGAAAAAGAAGTTGCGAATGAAGG
Source organism: uncultured Sterolibacterium sp. (assembly GCA_903904605.1). Classification (GTDB taxonomy): domain Bacteria; phylum Pseudomonadota; class Gammaproteobacteria; order Burkholderiales; family Rhodocyclaceae; genus CAIYYX01. Next base: position 95,392 of record CAIVDC010000017.1, on the reverse strand, counting down.
GGTGGTCGTATTGCGTCACCTCGGCCATGCTGCCGACCGCGAGTATACGCTGTTCCGCCAGCACGGCAACGCGCGTGGCCAGCGCCGCCACGGTATCCAGATCATGGCTGACGAAGAGTACGGTCAGATCGAGTTCCTCGCCGAGCATGCGGATCAAGCGCACGAAACTGTCGGAGCGGTCGGGATCGAGACCGGCGGTCGGCTCGTCGAGCAGCAGCAGTTCCGGCTCCAGCGCCAGCGCGCGCGCCAGCGCCACGCGCTTGACCATGCCGCCTGACAGTTCGGCCGGCATCAGGCGCGCATGGCGCGGCAGCAGTTCGACCATGGCGAGCTTGAGCATCACCAGATCATGGACCAGGCCCGCGTCCAGGACGCGCAACTCGCGCAGGGGAAAGGCGATGTTGTCGAAGACGTTGAAGGCCGAGAACAACGCGCCGTGCTGGAACAGCACGCCGAAACGCCGGCGCAACCCGGCCTCTCGCGCCCGACCGCCGCCATGGAGCGGCTGGCCGAAGACGCGGATCTCGCCCTGGTCGGGCGCGCGCAGCCCGACGATCTGGTTCAGGAGCGCGGTCTTGCCGCTGCCAGAACCGCCGACCAGCGCCATGACATCGCCCCGTTCGAGTTCGAGATTCACGCCGCGATGGACCAGGACCTCGCCCAGGCGGGTGGATAGATCGCGGATCGAGACGATTTTCAAAACGGCATGCCGATCTGGCGGGTGGCGATGGCAAAGATGGCGTCGACGAGGATCACCGCAGTGATGGCGATCACCACCGACGAGGTGGTGTTGGCCGACAGGCTCTCTGTGTTCGGTCGCACCCGCAAACCGAAATGGCAGGCCACCAGCGCCACCACGATGCCGAAAACGCAGCCCTTGACCAGGCCGATCCAGAGGTTGGCGACCGGCACCACCTTGGGCAGGAGGTCGAAGAAATACCCATAGGAGATATCGAGCTGCAGTTGCGCCGACACCATGCCCCCGACCAGGGCAATGGCGGTGGTCCACAACACCAGCAGCGGCATGGTCAGGGCCAGCGCCACCACCTTCGGCAAGACCAGGCGCAGACTGCGCGAGACCCCCATGGCCGCAAGCGCGTCGGTCTCTTCGGTGACGCGCATCACGCCGAGCTGGGCGGTCATCGCCGATCCGGAGCGCCCGGCCACCAGCACCGCCACCAGGACCGGTCCGAGTTCGCGGATGATCCCCAGGCCGAGAATATTGACGATGTACACGTCGGCGCCGAAATTCCTCAGCTGCCGCGCCGACAGATATGACATCACGATGCCGATGAGGAAGCCGACCAGCGCGGTCACCGGCATCGCGCGCACGCCGCTCTTGTAGATGTTGGCGAAAATCTCGCGCCGCGGAATCTCGCCCGGGTGGCGCAAAAGATAAGCGCTGTCCAGCAGCAAGCGGCCGAGCAGGTCGGTGAAGTCGAGCACCTGCCGAATCATGCGCAGCGCGCCATCGCCGATGTTCATCAGCCATTCGAAAGGCGAGGATGGCGGCGACACGAACGCTCTTTGGCGATCGGCGGCGGCGATGCGCTCGAAGATCCGCAACTGTTCCGCGCTTGCCGACAACAGGGGCGGCAATGTCCGCCCCCAGGCGCGCCACAGCAGCATGGCGCCGGTGCTGTCGATGGTCGCGATCTGCCGGCAGTCCCAGATCGACGACGCCGGCTTGGGATGCTCATTCAGCGCGCGCACCAGCGTCCCGATGCGCGGCGCCAGCGCGCCAAGCGTCCACTCCCCGGAAAGCGTCAGTTCGGCTGCGCCGTCGGCCAGCGTCCTGACCTGGAGCTGCGGTGCCGGCATGGCGGCTGCGCGGAGGCTGCCGCGACGACCCTGAGGCGGCATCAGGCTTGCGCCAGAGCCTTGTCGCGACGCGCCCGGACGGTGAGTTCCATGCCCAGGTTGGACCAGAGACGCGACTCCTCTTCGAGCGCCGCGGCGGTGAGCGGTGAGGCTGCCAGCCAAAGACCTTCGGCCGTCAGCTGGAAGCCGCGTCCGGTCACGCTCAGTTGCAGCGGCGGCATGGTCGCATCGTCGCGGGCGCGATGCAGCAGTGCGGCCAGACGCAGGCAGAAGATCAGTAGCCAGTCGCGCGGGTCGCGCGTCATCGCCTGGACGCGCTCGAGCTTGCCGCGGTGACCGAGCACGATGCGCGACAAGCGCTCCTGGTCCATCCGGGAAAAGCCCGGCATGTCGGCGTTGGCGAGAATGTAGGCGCTGTGCTTGTGATAGCTGGAGTGCGCGACCGAAATGCCGATCTCGTGCAGGCGGGCCGCCCAGGTCAGGACCTGGAAGTCGGGATGATCGTCTCCGGCCTCGGGCAGCACCTGCGTCAGCAGGTCGAGCGCGCGCTGGCTGACACGCGACGCCTGATGCCGGTCCACCTCGTAGCGGCGCATGAACTGGCCGACCGTGGCCTCGCGCTGATCATCGTGATGATGACGGCCGAGCAGATCGTAGAGCACGCCCAGGCGCAGCGCGCCGTCGGAGAAGGTCATCCGCTCCAGGCGAAATTCCTTGAACACCGCCGACATGATGGCAAGACCGCCGGGCAATACCAGCAAGCGGTCGGGGCGCAGGCCATGGAGTTCCAGGGCGGCGACCTCGCCCGCGCGCAGGACAGCGCTTTTCAGGCGCTCCAGGCCCTCCTGGGTGATGCCCAGTTCGCCCTCCGGGTTCAAGCCGTTCAATTCCAACAGATCGGCGATCGCCTTGGCCGTGCCCGAAGAGCCGACGGCCTCCTCCCACCCCGCCACGCGGAAGGCCGAGACGATGGCCTGCAGCTCCTTTCGCGCGGCCAGTTCGGCTTCCTTCATGCCTTGCTTGTCGATGCGTCCGCGCTGGAAATACTTCAGGCTGTAACTGACGCAGCCCATGTACAGCGATTCGAGTTCGATCGGGGAGAAATTGCGGCCGATGATGAATTCGGTCGAGCCGCCGCCGATGTCGACGACCAGATGCTGCGTTCCAGGGTTGGGCAAGGTATGGACGACGCCGAGATAGATCAGGCGCGCTTCCTCGCGCCCGCTGATGACCTCGATCGGAAAGCCGAGCGCGGCTTCGGCCTGGGCGAGGAATTGCGGCGCATTCTTGGCCACCCGCAGGGTATTGGTCGCCACCGCGCGCACCGCGCCCGGGGAAAAGCCGCGCAGGCGTTCGCCGAAACGGGAGAGCGACTCCAGCGCGCGCAACTGCGAGGGACCGTCCAGCGCCCGGTCGGCGTTCAGGCCGGCCGCCAGGCGCACCGACTCCTTCAGGGAGTCGAGCGGGTAAATCTGGTTGTGGATCACCCGTCCCACCTGCAGGCGAAAACTGTTCGATCCGAGATCGACGGCGGCAACGAGTTCGTAGCTCAAGTCCATTCCTTTTTGCACTGCGGCATTCTACACCGGGCGGCCGCCCAGACCGAAATGTCAATACAATGGAATTGGCCGATAATGCCGGCAGGCCATTCCAGGAAACTGCCGCATGCACGTCACCCGCCGCTATCCCTTTGAGCATTTCATCAACCGCGAATTGTCCCTGCTCGCCTTCAACCGACGCGTCCTGGCGCAGGCGGCGGACGCCCGCGTACCCTTGCTGGAACGGCTGCGTTTCCTGTGCATCGTTTCATCCAACCTCGACGAATTCTTCGAGATACGCGTCGCCGGACTGAAGGAGCAGATCAAGCTCGGCAGCCACGCCGCCGACAACGACGGCCTGCCGCCGCAGGAATTGTTCCGTCGCGTCGGGCACGAGGCGCACGCCCTGATCGCCGAGCAGTACTCGCTGCTCAACGAGGCCATCCTGCCGGCCCTGGCCACCGAGGGCATCGTCTTCATCCGCCGCAGTCTTTGGGACGAAGCGCAAAGCGCCTGGATCCGCGCCTACTTCTTCCGCGAGGTGATGCCACTGCTCACGCCGATCGGACTCGACCCGGCCCATCCCTTTCCGCGCGTGCTCAACAAGAGCCTGAATTTCGCCGTCGAACTGGAGGGCACCGACGCCTTCGGCCGCAGTTCCGGCGCCGCCATCGTCCAGGCGCCGCGCGCACTGCCGCGCGTGATCCGCCTGCCGAAGGATCTGAGCGGGGTCGAGCACGGTTTCGTCTTCCTCTCCTCGATCCTGCACCAGCATGTCGGCGAATTGTTCTCCGGCATGAATGTGCTGGGCTGCTACCAGTTCCGCGTCACCAGAAACTCGGACCTGTTCGTCGACGACGAGGAAGTGAAGAACCTGCGCACCGCGCTGCAAGGCGAACTGCCTCAGCGCCATTTCGGCGACGCCGTGCGCCTCGAAGTCGCCGACAACTGTTCCGAGGTGATGACCGCTTTCCTGCTGCAGCAGTTCGGCCTCCAGGGCGAGGATCTCTATCGCGTCGAGGGCATCGTCAACCTGGTCAGGCTGATCTCGGTCCCCGACGGCGTCGATCGACCGGACTTGAAGTACCCGCCCTTCCATCCAGGCGTGCCGAAGGTGATGACTAAGCGCTACGACATGTTCGCGAACATCCGCAAGCACGACATCCTGCTGCACCACCCGTTCCAGTCCTTCACCCCGGTGATCCAGTTCCTCCAGCAGGCGGCCGACGATCCGCAGGTGGTGGCGATCAAGATGACCGTCTACCGCACCGGTACCGGCTCGGTGCTGATGGAACACCTGCTGCGCGCAGCGCGTTCCGGCAAGGAGGTGACGGTGGTGGTCGAACTGATGGCGCGCTTCGACGAGGAGGCCAACCTCGACATCGCCGCTCGGCTGGAGGAAGTCGGCGCCCATGTCGTCTATGGCGTGTTCGGCTACAAGACCCACGCCAAGATGCTGATGGTCCTGCGCCGCGAAGACGGCGGCTACCGCCGCTATGTGCACCTGGGCACCGGCAATTACCATCCGGGTACCACGCGTTTCTATACCGACTTCGGTCTGCTCACGGCCCGCGAGGAAATCTCCGACGACGTCAATGAGGTGTTCAAGCAGATCACCGGCCTGGGCAAACACAAGCCCCTCAACCATCTGCTGCAGGCGCCTTTCTCACTGCATGCCTCGATGCTCGCCCTGATCCGCGGCGAAGCCGAAGCGGCGCGCGCCGGGCGCCGGGCGCAGATCATCGCCAAAATGAATTCCCTGCTCGAACCGGAAATCATCGAAGCGCTCTACGACGCCTCGCAGGCCGGGGTCGAGGTCGATCTCGTGGTGCGCGGGGTGTGTGCCCTGCGCCCGGGCGTAGCGGGCCTGTCGGAGCACATCCGGGTACGCTCGGTGATCGGCCGCTTTCTCGAACACTCGCGCATTTTCTACTTCCACGCGGACGGAGAACAGAAACTTTATCTCTCGAGCGCCGACTGGATGGAGCGCAACTTCTTCCGCCGCATCGAGGTCTGTTTCCCGATTCTCGACGCCAAGCTCAAACGCCGCGTCATCCAGGAAGGGCTGCGGCCCTACCTCGCCGACAACAGCCAGGCCTGGAACATGGACAGCGAGGGCGCCTTCGCCATCCCCCGCTCGCGCCGCTCCCGCACCTGCGCGCAGGAACTGCTTCTGGCCGAACTGGCGACCCGCGGCTGAAGGCTCAGGATCCCGTCCCGGCGGCCAGTTCCTCGACCAGCTCCTCGGCGGAGCAGACCATGGCGTAGAGCCCCTGCAGGCCCGCCATGAATGCCGCGTGGACCTCGCGCGCCGCCACCGAGACGCCGCCGAACGCCAGCGCCCGCGCAGCGCAGGCGTCGTGCGCCAGGCGGACGGCATAACCCGCATCCGCGGCGGCGCGCACCGTGGCATCGATGCACATATTGCTCATCATGCCCATGACCAGCAGTTCCCCGACGCCAAGCGCCCGCAGCGCCTCCTGCAGTCCGGTGTCCCGGAAGCTGTTCGGATAGTGCTTCACCATCACGGTCTCACCGGCTATCGGCGCGACCGACGCATGGATCTCGACGCCGAGGCTGCCCGGCAGGAAGAACGGCGCGCCGGGGCGCAGCGAGACATGCTGGACATGGAGCACCGGCAGCCCGTGCCGGCGCGCCGCCGCAAGCACCCGCGCGGCCCGCTCCGCCGCCGCCGGGCTGCCTTCCAGTGCCATTGCGCCGCCCGGAAAGTAATCGTTTTGAATATCGATGATCAGCAGCGCCCTGTTCATGCCATTCTCCCGAGTCAATTCAGCCGCGCCAGGCAGCGGCCACGCCCGGCACTTCGCGCACCAGGGTCAGTATGCGCTGCAATTGCGGCACGCCGGTCAGTTCGACGGTGAAGGACATGCGCGCCTCGTTGGCCCGCGACTGGGTCTTGACGGCGGTGACGTTGATCTTCTCGCGCGACAGCACTTCCGAAATGTCGCGCAGCAGGCCCTGCCGGTCGCTGGCATCGACGAAGAGATTCACCGCGTAGAGCGCATCGGGCTTGCCCGCACCCCATTCGGCGCTGATGATTCTCTCCGGATTCTTCGCCGACATGTTGCGGTAATTGGGACATTCGACGCGATGGATCGAGACGCCCTTGCCGCGCGTCACGAAGCCTGAGATGGCATCCGGCGGCGCCGGCTTGCAGCAGCTGCCGAGGCTGGTGAGCAGTTTGTCGACGCCGACGACGAGTATGCCGCCGCCGGACCCGCCCGCCTTGCTGCTCCGGGTATGGAACTCGGGTTCCGCCGGCAGGACTTCGGCGCTGCCGCGCAACGCCACCTGCAATTGGCGCGGTCCCAGTTCGCCCCTGCCGGCGGCGAAATAAAGTTCCTCGCCGCCCTTGAAGCCGAGCTTCTGCGCCAGATCCTCGATATTGGTCTGGGTCTGGCCTTCGCGCTGCAACTCGCGCCCGACGAAGATCCGGCCGGCGGCCAGAATCTCTTCCGCCTCCTGCGCCACGAACCACTGCTTGACCTTCTGGCGGGCCCGGCTGGTGGCGAGGTAGCCCTGCGCCGGGTTGAGCCAGTCGCGCGAAGGTCCGCCCTGCTTGGCGGTGATGATCTCGACCCGCTGACCGTTGGCCAGCGGCGTATTGAGCGGCACCAGGTGGCCATCGACGCGCGCGCCCCGACAGCGGTGGCCGAGGTCGGTATGGACGCGGTAGGCGAAATCGACCGGGGTGGCGCCGCGCGCCAGGTCGATTACCCGGCCCTGCGGCGTCAGGATGTAGATCGTGTCGTCCAGTGCGGCGCGCTTGTACTGCTCGACCCATTCCGCGCTGTCGGTGATCTCGTCGCGCCAGGAAAGCAGCTGACGCAGCCAGGCGATCTTCTCGTCGTAGGCGGAATCGCTGCGGGTGATCGCCTCCTTGTAGCGCCAGTGCGCGGCCACGCCCAGTTCGGCATGGCGGTGCATCTCGGCGGTGCGGATCTGCACCTCCATGGCGCGCCCATCCTCGATGGTCACGGCGGTGTGCAGCGAACGGTAGTCGTTGCTCTTGGGATGCGAAATATAGTCGTCGAACTCGCCGTGGATCGGCTGCCAAAGGTGATGGACCAGGCCGAGCGCCGCGTAGCAGTCCTTGACTTCCTCGACCAGGACGCGCAGCGCGCGCACGTCATAGACTTCGGCGAAATCGATGTTCTTGCCGCGCATCTTGTTCCAGATGCTGTAAATATGCTTGGGCCGGCCATAGACCTCGCCGGCGATGCCTTGCGCCGCCAGCTCGGCCTTGAGCCGCGCGATGGCGGCGGCGATGAACTGCTCGCGCTGGCCGCGCTTCTCGTCGAGCTTCCGGGCGATCTGCTTGTAGGTTTCCGGCTCCAGGAAGCGGAAGGACAGATCCTCCAGCTCCCATTTCAGCTGCCAGACGCCGAGCCGGTTGGCGAGCGGCGCATAGATCTCCAGGCTCTCGTGGGCGGTCTCCTCGCGGCGCGGACCCGCCGTCGATTCGTCGGTGAAGTAGCGCAGGCTCTGAGTCCTGCTGGCCAGGCGCAGCAATACCACGCGGATGTCTTCGACCATGGCCAGCAGCATCTTGCGCAGCGTCTCGGATTGCGCCTTGACCTCGGCGCCGCCGCCTTTTTGCTGGCGCGTGAGCAAGCGCAGGCCGTTCAGGCGCGTCAGGCCGCCGACCAGTTGCGCCACCGCCGCGCCGAATTCGCCGGCAAGCTTTTCCCGGGAGTCACCGAGATACTCGGGTGCGGCGAAGAGCAGTGCGGCTATCCGCGTTTCCAGGTCGAGATTGAGCGACGCGGCGATTCTCGCCATGCCGGTCGCATGCGCCAGCGCAGCTTCGCCGCTGCCCAGACGGCTCTCGCCATAGAGCGATGCGGCCAGCGCGAGCGCTCGTTGCAGCGGCGCACCGGCTTCGGCCGAAAGACCTGCGCCAAGGAGTTGAAGCTCCGTTTCCTCGACGTCCGGCGGGTGAGTGACTGAGACCACGTGATCGGGTAGCGATGGCAGGGACGAAGGCAGATTATGCCACGCCGGCCCCTCGCCCATGGCGCGCGACCCCGCTGCGCGGGTCGCCGTTGACCGGCTAGCGGGCGGCGCGGGTCGCCGAGGGCAGTTCGCCGAACATGCGCCGATAGTCCGAGGCGAACTGCGACAGGTGCCAGAATCCCCAGTTGGCGGCGATATCGCTGATCCACGCGCCGTCGTGATGCTTCAGGTCCTGGCGCGCGCCGTTCAGACGCAGCATCTTCATGTAGCTCGCCGGGCTCTCGCCGAGAACCGACTGGAAACAGTATTGCAGGGTGCGCGGCGAGACGTGGGTATGACGGCACAATTCGAGCAGCGTCGGCGGCGTGTCGCGCCGATTGAGGACGTAGGCACGGGTGCGGTTGACCACTTCCTTGGCCTTGCTGATCGCCGGCCTTTCGCGCGGATCCGGTTTGCCATGAAGCTGGTCGGCAACCAGCATGACCAGTTCGTCGCGCAACCGGCGCACGACGCTGCCCGGCAATTCCTCCTCGGGGCGCAGCAACAGTTCGCCGATGACGGCGGAGAGGCCCTCGCGCAGGCGCTGCGCCGCGGCGCGATCGTGCAGCGGTGTCGCGGCCAGGCGGTGGGCGCTTTCGCGAACCGACAGGGGCGCATGCTCGCACCACGGCTCGAGGGCCGCCACGGGCACGCCGACGGCGAACAGGGTGCTGGTTTGCGGCGTGCTGAGCAGCAGCTCGCTGTCGCCGTCGAGAAAGAGCACGTCGTCGGCACCGACGCTGCGGCCATGCCAGCGCGCATCGCCGGACAAATTCGAAAAAACGCCGAGCGCGACGGTGTCCTGGTGGCAGCAGCCGGTCTGGAGCACCGCTTGTTCGAGCGTTTCCTCGAAAATGTGGATATCGGCGAATTCGATCTCGATCAGACGGCTGCGAAAGGCGCCGCACGATATCTGCTCGTAGTACTGATCCCAGCCGGAAAGCCGGCAGGCGTGTTCCTGTGGGTCGAGCATCCGGGAGTCGCGCCAGGTGGCGGACGCCGGCATGGCATCAACGGCGGTCATGGGATCCTCCTCGCTATCCTGCCGGTCTGCGCCGACTGGGGTAATGCTGGATCTTTGACGATTTCCTCCCCGGCGTCAAGAGCCCTCTGCAGGGCGCTGTGCGGAATTGCCTGATTTTGATAGCGACACGGGCGCACAGAACTTATAGTCCCGGGATTCCGCAAAGAGACTCCGAGCATGACGGCCTATCCGCAGCTGCGCCTTTACATCGATGGTCACTGGATAGCCCAGACCCGCTCGGGCAGCCTGGCCGTCGACAATCCGGCCGACGGCGCCGTGCTCGGACAGCTGCCCCTGGCCGGCCCGGCGGAACTCGACCGCGCCCTGGAGGCCGCGGCGGCCGGCTTCAGGCGCTGGCGCAAGATGCTGGCGCTGGAACGCTTTCATCTCATCACCGCGGCAACGCGCCTGCTCCGCGAGCGCGCCGGACGCATCGCCCATGTGCTCACCCTGGAGCAGGGCAAACCCCTGGCCGAATCGCTGCGCGAGGTGATGCTAGCGGCGGACATCATCGATTTCCTCGCAGAGGAAGGCAAGCGCCTTTACGGCCGCACGGTGCCGCCGCGCCTGGGCAACGTGCTGAGCCAGACGGTGATGCGCCAGCCGGTGGGCCCGGTGGCGGCCTTCACGCCGTGGAACTTTCCCGCCAACCTGCCGGCGCGCAAGATCGGCGGCGCACTGGCCGCCGGCTGCAGCGTCATCATCAAACCCGCCGAGGAAACGCCGGCGACCTGCATGCTGATGGTCGAGGCCTTTCATGACGCCGGCCTGCCGCCGGGCGTGCTCAACATGGTCTGCGGCATGCCGCCGGAAGTCTCTTCGACGCTGCTCGCTTCGGAGCACATCCGCAAGCTGTCCTTCACCGGTTCGGTGAGCGTCGGCAAGAGCCTGGGCGAACTGGCGGCGCGCGGCATGAAGCGATTCACGGCGGAACTGGGCGGCCACGCCCCGGTGATCGTCTGCGCCGACGCCCGCCTGGAGGAAGCGGTCAGGCTGGGCGTCGCCGCCAAGTTCCGCAACGCCGGCCAGATCTGCGCGGCGCCGATCCGCTTCTACATCCATGAATCGCGCTACGAGGCATTCAGGGAAGGCTTCGTCGCCGCGGCCCAGGCGCTGAAGCTCGGCTCCGGCCTCGCCGAGGGCATCAACATGGGACCGCTGATCCACGAGCGTCGCGTCCAGGAAATGCAGCGCTTCGTCGAGGACGCGCTGATCCAGGGCGGCAGGCTGTGCTGCGGCGGCGAGCGCCTCGACGGCAAGGGCTATTTCTATGCGCCCACGGTGCTCGAGAAAGTGCCGCAGGAGGCGCGCGCCCAGCGCATCGAACCCTTCGGGCCCATCGCCCTGCTGGAACCCTTCCAGCACCTCGACGAGGCCATCGTTCGCGCCAACGCCCTGCCCCTCGGCCTGGGCGCCTACGCCTTCACCCGCGATCTGGGCACCGCCCATCGGCTCGGCGAGGAACTCGAGGCCGGCATGGTCGGCATCAATCATTTTGCCGTATCCCAGCCCGAGACCCCCTTCGGCGGCTGGAAGGAGAGCGGCATCGGCCAGGAAAGCGGCATCGAGGGCCTGCACGGCTATACCGACGTCAAGTTCCTGAGCATCGCCGCCTGAAGCGCCGGACAACGCCATGAAGCCTGCCGTCACCGTTCTCCTCATCGGCACCTGCGACACCAAGGCCGACGAATTGCGCTTCATGAAGAGCCGACTGGAAGAAGGCGGCGGCGCGGTCCTGGTGATGGACGTCGGCATCCTCGGCCAGCCCTCCTTCGCGCCCGAGATAGGCAGCGCCGAAGTCGCCAGCGCGGCCGGCGCCAGCCTCGAAGAATTGGCCGCGCAGGGCGACGAAAACCTGGCGATGACCCGCATGGCGAAGGGCGCCGCGCTCCTGGCGCGGCGGCTTTTCGACGGCCAGCGCATCCACGGAATGGTCGTGCTCGGCGGGACCATGGGCACCGACCTCGGCCTCGATGTCGCCGCCGCGCTGCCGCTCGGCGTACCCAAGTTCATCGTGTCCACCGTCTCCTTCTCGCATCTGGTCCCGCCGGAGCGCATCGCGCCGGACCTGATGATGATCCTCTGGGCCGGCGGCCTCTACGGTCTCAACAGCGTCTGCCGGTCCGTGCTCGCGCAAGCCGCCGGCGCCGTGCTCGGCGCCTGTCGCGCCTATGCGGCACCAGTGTTCGCGCGACCGCTGGTCGGCATGACCTCGCTCGGCAAGAGCTGCCTCAGCTATATGCTGCGCCTGAAGCCGGCGCTGGAAGCGCGCGGCTACGAGGTGGCGGTGTTCCACACCACCGGCATGGGCGGCCGCGCCTTCGAGGCGCTGGCCGAGCAGGGACGCTTCGCCGCGGTGCTCGACTTGAGCCTGCAGGAGGTCAGCAACCAGGTCAATGGTTCGCTGGTCAATTCCGGCGCCCATCGCCTCGAAGCGGCGGGACGCGCCGGCATCCCGCAGATCGTGGCGCCGGGTGCGGTGGACATGATCGATCTGCCCACCTGGCAGGCCCTGCCCGAACGCTATGCCGGACGCCCCTACCATGCGCACAACCGCCTGATCGCCTCGGTCACGGCGAGCTGCGCGGAACGCCGGCGCACGGCGATCCACATCGCCGAAAAGCTGGGGCAGGCGCGGGGAGCGACGGCCTTCATCCTGCCCCTCTCGGGAATCCAGGAGTGGGACCGGCCAGGCCAGCCGCTGCACGATGCCGAGGGCCACGCCGCCCTGGTCGAGGAACTGCGCCGGAGCCTTTCGGCGCCGGTGGAACTCGTCGAACTCGACGCCCACATCAACGACGACGCGTTCGCCGATACGGTCATGGCAGTCTTCGACGGCTGGGTCGCGCAAGGCATCGTCGCCGCAGCCCGGAGACCAGCATGACGCAAATCCCCACCGGCCTGCTGCTGGATTTCGGCAGCGTCATCAGCTACTCGCTGTTCGAGACCCACCGCGCCACCGAGCGCGTCCTCGGCCTGCCTGCGAACAGCCTCACCTGGCTGGGTCCCCTGGCGCCGGAGAGCGATGCCTTGTGGCGCAGCATGCAGCAGGACGAGATCAGCGAGCGCGCTTACTGGGCCGAGCGCAGCCGGGAACTGGGGCGCGCCTGCGGCGAGGACGGCTGGGACATGCTGACCCTGTTGCAGCGCGTCCGTCACCCGGCGCCCGAAGCGACGATACGAGCGGAAGTCCGTGCCCTGGTGTCCAGCGCCAGACAGCGCGGCACCAGGATCGGCATACTCTCCAACGAGATGGAGCTGTTCTACGGCAAGCCCTTCCTCGACCGGCTGGAGATCATGAAAGACATCGATGTCGTCATCGACGGCAGCCACAGCCACATCCTGAAGCCCGAGCGCGCCGCCTATGGCGCGGCCATCAAGGCGATGGACATGCCGGCCGCGCAGATCCTCTTCGTCGACGACCAGTTCCGCAACATCGCCGGCGGCCATGAAGCCGGCCTGCAAACCCAACTCTTCGAGCTGCGCGACCCCGCCGGCTCGATCGCCGCCATCGCGGCACGCCTGCGCATTGCCATGGAAACTGCCAAATGACCCATCCCAGCAAGGAACAACTGAAAGCCGACAACGCCCGCTACCTGTGGCATCCGATGGCCCATCCGAAAGCCATGCGCGATAGCCCGCCGGACATCATCGCCCGCGGCGAGGGCAGCTGGATCTGGGACATCGACGGACACAAGCTGATCGACGGCGTCGGCGGCCTGTGGAGCGTCAACCTCGGCTTCGGCCGACGCGAGATCCGCGACGCCATCGTCGCCCAGCTCGACGAGCTGGCCTTCTACAACATCTTCCGCGGCACCACCCATAGCCGCGCGATCGAGTTGTCCTCGCGCATCGCCGAGTTCATGAAGGAGGACGGCGTGGCCGCCAGCTTCTTCTGCAACGGCGGCTCGGACGCCGTCGAAGGCGCCCTCAAGCTGGCGCGCCAATACTGGAAGCTGCGCGGTCAACGCGACCGCTTCAAGTTCATCTCCCTGCGTCAGGGCTACCACGGCGTACACTTCGGCGGCATGAGCGTGAACGGCAACACCAATTTCCGCCGCCCCTACGAGCCGCTCCTGCCCGGCTGCTTTCATATCGACAGCCCCTGGCTGTACCGCAACGCCTACACCAACGATCCCGAGGAGCTGGGCGAAATCTGCGCCGGCCAGCTGGAACGGGAAATCGTCTTCCAGGGACCGGACACGGTCGCCGCCTTCATCGCCGAACCGGTGCAGGGAGCAGGCGGCGTCATCGTGCCGCCGGCCAACTACTGGCCGCGGGTACGGGAAATCTGCGACAAGTACGAGGTGCTCCTGATCGCCGACGAGGTGGTCACCGGATTCGGGCGCACCGGCGCCATGTTCGGCACGCGGATGTGGGGCGTCAAGGCGGACATGTGGTGCCTGGCCAAGGGCATCTCATCGGGCTACGTTCCGCTCGGCGCAACGGTGATGTCGGCGAAGATGGCCGAGGTTTTCGACCAGGGTGACCCCGGCATGGGCGCGATCACTCACGGCTACACCTATAGTGCCCACCCGGTGGCGGCGGCGGCGGCGCTGGCGACCCTGGACATCCTCGAACGCGAGGACGTGGTCGGCAACGCTGCGCGCCAGGGCGCTCACTTGCAGCAGCGCCTGTGCGCGATCGGCGCCGCCTCGCGCCTGGTCGGCGACGTGCGCGGCGTCGGTCTTATGGCCTGCCTCGAACTGGTCGCCGACAAGACCACCAAGGCGGCCTTTCCCCGCTCGGCCAAGGAACCGGCGGCGGTGGCGCGCGCGGCCTACCGGCACGGCGCCATGGTGCGGGTCTCGGGCGGGAACATCATCCTGTCGCCGGCGCTGACCATTTCCCGCGCCGAAATAGACCTTCTCTGCGACGTGCTGGCCGAATCGCTCGCCGAAGTCGAGACCGGCTGAGATGGACAAGGCGCCGGCACCCGCCCGCAGCATCGGCTTCTTCTCGCTCTTCTGCATCGCCATCGGCGTCATCGTCGGCCAGAGCACCATCGTCTCCCTGCTCCAGGCGACCGGCATCGCCGGCTGGGGCGTGCTCGGCGCCATGGCCATCGCCTATGTCCTGATGCTCTGCAATTCCGCGACCTACGCCGAACTGGCGCTGATGATGCCGCGCCACGGCGGCCTCGGCGCCTACTGCGAGGCCTCGCTCGGCCATTTCCCGGCGATCTTCGCGGTGTTCGCCGGCTACATCGTGCCCGCGCTGTTCGGGCCGGCCGCCGAACTGCTGCTGGTCGACTCGGTGATGACGCAGCTCTTGCCCGGGGTCATGCCGGCGCTCGGCTGGGCGGGACTCTTGCTCGCCGTGCTGGTCCTGCTCAACTACCTCGGCACGGACGTCTTCGCGCGCACGCAAACGCTGCTGACGGTGATGATGCTGCTGTTTCTCGGCATCACCGGCGCCGTCGCAATCTCCGGCGGCCTCAACGGGCCGCCGCCACTGGCGTCGGGCGCCGGCCTGGCGAACATGAGCAAGGATGTCACCGTGCTCGGCGTCGTCTCCCTGGTCCTCTACTCGCTGATCGGCACCGAGTTCGTGACCCCCCTGGTGGAAGTCGCTGAACGACCGGCGCGCAGCATTCCGCGCTCGATGTTCATCGGCCTCACCGTCGTCACCGCCGTCAATGCCGTGTTCTGCATCGGCGCCAGCATGTTCCTCTCGCGCGAGTCGCTGGGCTCGGCAGCGACACCCCACCTCGACTATGCCGTGGCGGTGTTCGGCCCGGTCGCCCGCATCGTCTTCGGCGTCATCGCAGTCACCGCCACGGCCAGCCTGTTGAACACCGTGCTCGGCGCAGTGCCGCAACTGATGCACGGCATGGCGCTCTCCGGCCAGGTATTCCCGGTCTTCCGCCGCCTCAGCCGCCGCCACGGCACACCCTGGGTGGCGCTGCTCTTCGTCGCCGGCCTGCCCCTGGTCGGCCTTGTCTGGTCAGGCGGCGAGGTCACCCGCATCCTGCCCCTGATCCTCGCCACGGCCGGCGCCTGGTTGATCTCCTACATGATCGCCCACCTCGCGCTGATCGTCCTGCGCCTGCGCGCGCCGCACGCACCGCGGCCCTTTCGCTCGCCCCTGTTCCCGGGTCCGCAACTCCTGGCCATATTCGGTCTCGGCTATGTGGTCGCCAACAGCGCCCCGGTGCCGGAACTGAAAGCGCCGGTATTTGTGGCCCTGGCCGCGGTTCTCGGTCTGGTGGCGGCGGTTGACGCCGTCTGGGTGAAATTCTTCATGAAGAAGGGCCTGTTCGAAGCCAACCCGGCTCTGCTCGAGCCAGTCACGAATTGATCGACTGTCCGGTTCGAGAAACCGATCACGCAACATTCGCCGCGACCTTGCGGCGACGACGATCACCCCGGGTCCAGGGTGCACAGCACCTGACCGGCATCGAGTTTGTCGCCCACCCTGACGAAGACTTCGACCACGATACCCTGATGCGGCGACGGGATGTCCAGCGCCACCTTGCCGGTCTCGAGAACGATCACCTTGTCGTCGAAGTCGAGCGTCTGGCCTTCGACCACATGCACCTCCGCGACACGCACGTCGCCCTGGGCGCAATTTCCGCAACTATCCCAGCACTCCGGGAATGCGGGCACTTTGATCCTGACTTTGCCTATCGCGGAAATGATCTCCCCCCGGTGGCCGCCTCAATACATCGACTGCAATCCAGGGATGCATCCCAAAGGCGATCCCGTCAACTCTTGGCGGGTCTGTTTTCGGGGTGGCATTCCGTCGCGGGGTCGATGTGCATCCACGGCCGCGCACTCTTCGTCCAGATGTTCATGATCACCTTCATATCCGCCGAGTCGTCGAGCGTGCCGGCCTTGAGCACCATCACCTCGGGCAGCTTTTCCCGCTGGGCATAGATCGGCGAGCCGCAGTCGGCGCAGAAATAGCGTTTCAGGATGTTCCCGCTCTGCGCGGTATCGGCATAAAGCTTGGGCTGGCCGGCGGTGAATGTCACGGCGGCGGTTGGCGCCACCACGTTGTGACTCGCGCCGCCGCCGGAAGCTTTCTGGCAGTGGGTGCAGTGACAGGCAATGATATTCTGCAGCGGCTGGCTCACCGTGTAACGTATCTTTCCGCACAGGCAACCACCGGTGATCGAGTTAGGCATGAGTCCTCCGAGTTCGTGGAATGGGCGTTGCTACAGTCGTCAGTATAAGGTCTAGACGCCGAAGCTTCGGGCATTTCGGCGCGAAGCTGAGAGCCCCGCCGTTTCAAAGGCGCAACAGTCTTGCCGCGTTGCCGCCGAGAATCATCTCGGCCCCTTTGCCCGATATCGGCAGATGGCTGATGGCTTCGATATTTCCGGCAATCGAGGGCAAGCCGGGCCAGTCACTGCCAAAAATCACCTTGTCCGCATTGCGCGCCAGCTCGGGAAAATACCTCAGCAACTTGGCCGGCGGCAAGCCGGATATTTCCATATAGACATTGGCGTGCAGCCGGGAAAGTGAAAAGGCCCGGTCATACCAGAATCCCCGTCCCGAATGCGCCATGACCAGGTTCAATGCGGGAAAATCGACGGCCACGTCGTCCAGATGGAGCGGATCGCCGTACTTGAGGCGCGAACCCTTGAAAACCGAAGAACCGGTATGGATCAGGACCGGAATCCCCAGGTCCTGGGCGGCCTGGTAGAGAGGATAGATTCTCGGCGCGTTCAGATAATAATGCTGATAGGTAGGATACAGCTTCACGCCGCGAAAGCCTTCGTCTTCGACCTTCCTGCGCAGCTCAGCGCCAAGGTCCGTGTACAGGAAAGGGTTGAGGTCGCAAAAAGGGATGAGACGCTTTCTCCCCGCGCAGAATTCCCGCACTTGCTCATTGCCGCAGAGGCCTGTGGTGATAGGGCTCTGTTCGGCAAGGATGCACGCGTAATCGACGCCTTCGGCCGTGAGCAATTCCTCGAACGCGCCCGGATCGTTGTACCGGTTGATGAATTCCTCGTAGTTGTCAGGGTAGTACTTTCTTATCCACTCGGTCACCCAGGGCTTGTGGTGCGCGTATAAGGCCAGATGGACGTGGAAATCGATGCGTAGTTTGGAATTCATGTGTTTGTCCTGCTGACCCCGGCTGGACGAGTGCGGGATTCCGCAATCTCCGCCCCGGCAAGCCCATCTGACCCGGAAAGATCGCCATGATAAGCTACCCGGCCGTCGTTGACCGTTAACGCGCAGGGCGCGCGCAAGCGGAAGTTTTGCTGGCCAACTGCCGCCATGAGCGGGCAACGCCCGCCCAGGCAGATCTCTTGACCTGCCCGCTCCCTCCATTCGAACGCAGCCTATAATTCGCCATGCTTGTCGGAAGTCCCTTATGAGAAACACCTTTCGCGCGCTTTCCGGGCGCGACTTCCGCTATTACTTCTTCGGTCAGGTGATCTCGCTGATCGGCACATGGGTGCAGCAAGTGACGCTGTCGTGGATCGCATACCGCGTCACCGGATCCGCATTCATGCTCGGCCTGGTCGCATTTTCCGGTCAGATCCCCATGCTGGTCGCGACCCCGCTGGGCGGAATTCTGGCCGATCGTTTCAGCAAGCGCGACATGCTGATCTGGATGCAGGTCGTCGAAATGGCGGTGGCCGTTTTCCTGTCGGTCATTGCCTGGCAGCAGAGTTTCAGCCCGTGGATACTGATCGTGGCGTCTGCCGTCCTGGGGCTCGCCGGCGCAATCGAGATGCCGTCCAGGCAGGCGTTCGTCACCGAAATCATTCATGATCGCAAGCTCTTATCCAATGCGATTGCGCTCAACTCACTGACCTTCAACGGAGCCCGCGTGCTTGGGCCGGCCGTGGCGGGATTCACCCTGGCGATTCTCAACGAACCGGCTTGCTTCGCCATCAATGCCGTTTCCTATGTTGCGGCCATATACACCCTGCTCACCATTCACCGCGACAAACTGAGCAGGAAGCGGACCGCCGGTTCGATGATCGAGGCGATGCAATACCTGCGCCACTTCCCGCCCGCCCGCTGGCTGGTGGCCACCGTCGCGGTCACCAGCATTTGCGTCGCGCCGTTCATGACCTTCATGCCGGTCTATGCCAAGGACATCTTCAAGGGCGGACCTGATCTGCTTGGAACGCTCATGGGCTCGTCGGGTGGCGGTGCGCTGGCAGCGGCACTCTATCTGGCCAACCGGAAATCGCTGGCCGGCCTCGGCAGCAGCATCGTACTGGCCTGCATCGTGGCCGGCATCGCCTCGACCGCTTTTGCCTACAATCGCCTGCTGAGCTTGGCATTGCCGCTGCTGTTCGTTTCCGGCGGAGCCTTCATCATGATCGTCACCTCGTGCAATATCCTGTTGCAGTCGCTAGTTCCGGAGCACCTGCGCGGCCGGGTGATGGCGCTCTATACGATGTCCTTCATCGGAATGCTGCCTTTGGGCAGCCTCGCCTACGGCGGCCTTGCCCACTTAATGGGGAGCGTGAAACCGGGATTCGTCATTGCCGGGATCCTGTCGGCAGGCTACGGCTACGTCTTGATGAAAGCCATGCCGGATTTGAAGCACCTGGCACAACACGTTCTGAGGAACAAGGAAGCGGTCTAAGGCGTCTTGTGCCCGACGGATCGTTTAGGAAACGGGCGTCACGGTTCAGCTGCCGAAATTCTCCGGCATTTGAACGGCGACCACCTCGCCACGGGCAGTCGCTACGCCGTCGACGAACACCGTTGACTCGATGACCACCTTTCGTCCCTTGATCTCCTTCACCTGTCCGCGAATTTCCAGTTCCCGGCCAAGCGGCGTCGGCCTGAGGTAGCTGACGTGCAGCGATCCGGTGACGAAACGGAAAGGGGGCGAAGTATCCATGGCCCGTCCGGCGGCGCGATACATCGCGGCAGCCGCCGTCCCCGTGCTGTGGCAATCGATCAGCGAGGCCAGCAAGCCGCCGTAGACGAAACCCGGAACAGCGGTATGAAAAGGCTCTGGCGAAAAACGCGTGACGCTTTCCTCACCTTCCCAGTAGGTCTTGATCCGGTGACCGGATTCGTTGTG
The DNA here is from genome assembly GCA_903904605.1 of uncultured Sterolibacterium sp. Lineage (GTDB taxonomy): Bacteria > Pseudomonadota > Gammaproteobacteria > Burkholderiales > Rhodocyclaceae > CAIYYX01. The sequence goes on along the minus strand of CAIVDC010000017.1, from coordinate 75,988 downwards.
AATCCCACAGCCGTAGCAATGCGACAGATTCTGCGGGTAGTAGTCCTGAAAGGCTTTCATACGACGGCGCTCCTGGCCACACAAGGTCGGTGCCGTGCACAGTAACATGGCGCCGAGAATGAACCGGAATCTCCGCAGCATGACTCAATTCCGGCGCCGGCCGCCCGTTCGAACAGGCCGTTGCCAGCGTTCTAGCATCGACCGGCCGCTTCGGACGACCCGCCTGCCAAACTCAATTCCTGGCGGAACAGGTCCCGAAACCGATTAGCGGATAGACTGGGCAGAAGCCGAGCAGTCCGGTCACCAGCGGCAGGATGCCGATCAAGGCCCAGAGCGGGCCGCCCATCATGACCCAAGCGATCAGGGCGAAACCTACGCCGATCCTGAGCACGCGATCGATGCTGCAGACATTGAGTGTCATGATCTGCCTCCGTAATTTGCAACGCGACGGATGCCATTTGACTCCCCTGCCGGCGTCGGGTCTGTGACCTAGGTTACAGAGCTCGGCCGCGCTGCGGCCCTATCGCCGCGGCCGAATTGGGCAAATCGATGCGCCGCCTGCCGGCGCCCGGCGATGCCGCAAGGGATCTGAAAACCAAGCTAGGTTTTTCGGTCAGCGACCGTATTCCCGGTGGAAACTCCCAACCTCATCAGGAGCCAGCGCCACTTGGGTATCTGGCGAAACGACAGAGCCAGTCCGGTCGAATCGCGGACGGGACAACCGCTCACCATCTCCCGGGTGATCGTGCTGGAAAGGTCGGCATTCTCCTTGCAGCGCCAATTTCTTCCGTCCTGAATCAGGCAATCGCTGAACTTTCCCGATGGCTCCGTGGTCGAGCCCACTGTCCAGAACAATACTTCCCTATGGGCCTTGAGAGCGCGAAAACGAAAGCCCGGTCCGGCGGCGAGCCTTCCCGTGCAGTTTGCTCCCTGCCAACTTCCGGCTTGACATACGGCGGTATAGACAGTGCTCTCCCCTTGGAGCGTGACGGCATCCGAAAGCCAGGCCATAGCACCGAGAACGATGAGCACCAGACTCAACATCCGCCACGACAATCTTTTCTCCAAGCTTTGCTCCTCCCCAAGGAACCTGGAACCGCCAGATACTATTTTTCGGCGCCGCGAACCCTTTCCGCCACGGCGACTCTGAGTACTGGATCTCAATCAACTTCAAAAGGATATCACTATGAAGATCGCCAAAGTCGCCCTCCTGCTCATCTTCTCGATGTTCTTCTCCGTGGTGAGCGCCGGCGCGATCAAACCCTACAGTCAAGCCGAGTTCGACCGGCTGTCCGCCGCCCGCAAGCCGGTGGTGCTGGCCATCCATGCCACCTGGTGCCCTACCTGCAAGGCTCAGAAGCCGATCCTGTCCGCGCTCATGAACTTGCCCGCCTACCAGGACGTGACCCTGCTCATGATTGATTTCGACACCGACAAGCCGCTCGTTCAGAAATACAAGGTGCCGATGCAAAGCACCCTGATCGGCTTCAGGGGCGGCAGGGAAGTCGCCCGTTCGGTCGGCGACACGACCCATGCCGGCATCGAAGGGCTGGTCAAGAAGACCGTGATTTGATGCCCTGATGGAGTTCGGGCTCGGCTCCTATAGCTTTGGCCTGCTGGCGGGGCTTCTATCCACGCTCTCCCCCTGCGTGCTGCCGATCATCCCGATTCTCCTGGGCTCGGCGGCGAATGTCCAGCCGCGCGCGCCGCTGGCCCTGGCAGGAGGACTCGCGCTCTCCTACGCGGCAACCGGCACCGCCCTGGCATGGGCGGCCTCGTCGCTGGGCCTGGACACGGCCGTATTCCGAACCATCGGCGCCATCCTCCTCGGCATTCTGGGCGTCGTCCTGATGTCCGGCAGCCTTCAGCAGCGCTTCGCCTCGGCCGCCGGATCCGGAATCGGTGACGCCGGCCATCGACTGATAAGGCGCATGTCGCTCGACGGCCTCTGTGGCCAGTTCGCAATCGGCCTGGTCCTCGGCATCGTCTGGAGCCCGTGCGTCGGCCCCACTTTGGGCTCGGCGATCGTGCTGGCCGGCCAGGGAGCGCATCTGTGGCAAGTCGCGCTGCTCATGGGCATCTTCGGAATCGGCGCGGCCCTGCCCATCGTCATCCTGGCCCGACTCTCGCGCAGCGCCATCGCAAAGGCCCGCGGCAAGCTGCTGCAGGCAGGCAAAGCGGGCAAGACGGGACTGGGCTTCGCCCTGCTGGTCGTTGCAGTCCTGGTCCTGTCCGGAGCCGACAAGCCGATCGAATCATGGCTGGTCGACAATTCGCCGCAATGGCTCACGAATTTGACCACGCGCTATTAGCGATATCTTCGGATAAGCCAGGCTAGGGCGTTTCCCGTGCCGCTCACCCTCTCCTCACGTCAAAGTCCTCCGCCTGACGGTGATCCCGCAGCGCAGCGAGCCCTGCGGTAAGTCTTCTCGAGGCGGGACACGCCCGAACGCGGCGCGAGCGGCCGGCCGCCGCATCTACTTCTCCTCCGGGGCAACTCCCGAGAGGGTGAACAGCACTTCGCCCTGTCTGCCGGTGGCCAGCGCAGTCAGATTGGCGCGATCGGCGCGATTCTTCGCCTGGAAGGTGCGCCCGTCATCCCGGCTGAAGAGGTCGGTGCCAGCATTGCCGATCAAGCGCAGGCTGCCATCCGGCCTTTGGACGATCGCAGTAATCGATTGCTGGGTGCCGCTGGCCATCTCCTGCCATTTGACGCCGCGGTCCGCGCTGCGATAGATATGGCCACGCATGCCGGCGGCGAGCATGGCGCCGTCGGCAAGCACCAGTCCGGTCCAGAAGGAGCCCTTGTTGTCGGTCTGGATAACTTGCCAATTGCGGCCGTCGTCCTCAGAGCGCAGCAGGGTTCCCGCTTCTGCGGCGATCAAGAGCAAACCGCCCTTGCCGGCGAAGATCTGCATGTAATGCTTGTCGCGCGCCTCGCCGTCGACCAGCCTGCGCTCGTTCCAGGTCTTGCCGCCATCCTCGGTTTCCAGCGCCAGGCCGAACTGGCCGACAGCCAGGCCGCGCTGTGCATTCTCGAACCAGACCGAGAGCAGCACCCGCTCCTTGCCCGGTTCTTCGCGCAGCAGCTGCCAGTTTTCGCCGCCGTCGTCGCTGGTGATCACCGTGCCGTCGTGGCCCGCCGCCCAGCCGCGCTTTTCGTCGATGAAGAAGACGCTGGTGAGGACGCTGCGCGTGGGCACATTCTTGGCTTGACGGAAATGCTTGCCGTCGTCCGAAATGATGACGATACCATAGTCTCCGACCGCGACGATGCGCTGCCCGGCGTTGGCGGCGGCGATGATCGGCGCCTTGTCGGCCTGGTTGATCAGCGGTGCGTTGCGCCAGATCGAGAGCGGCTTGTCTGCCTTGTCGGCGGCCGCCGTAACGGCGGAGAAGAGGCATGCCGCGAGCAGCAGGAGAATTGATTTGCGCATGGCTCAGTGCCCGATCGCCGGCGCGCGCACCGGTCCCTTGCGCGGGAACAGGGCGTCCAGCGTCACCGCGAAGGCAGGCAGGACGGTGATCGCCATCAGCATGTTCATCATGAACATGAAGGTCAGCAGGATGCCCATGTCGGCCTGGAATTTCAAGTCGGAGAACGACCACGTCGCGACTCCGACGGACAGAGTGATGGCGGTAAACACGGTGGCGATGCCGACCTCGCGCAGCGCCCCTTCGAGGGCCTGCTTCATCGGCTCCCGGCGCGACAGATGGATCAGCAGCCGGTTGTAGATATAGAAGGCGTAGTCGACCCCGATGCCCGTGGCCAGCACCATCACCGGCAAGGTGGCGACGGTGAGACCGATGTCCAGCGCCTTCATGAACCAGTAACCGAGAAAGGTGGCCAAGGTCAGCGGCAGGCAACAGGCGAACATGGCGCGCCAGTCACGGTAGGCGACCAGCACCAGGACCAGGATCGCGGCATAGACGTAGAGCATCATCGGCAGTTCGCGCGCCTCGATCTCCTCATTGGTCGCCGCCAGGACGCCGATGTTGCCAGAAGCGAGCAATACCTTCATGCCCAGCACGTCGGGGTTGAAATTCCGCCTGAACGCCTTGACCGCGGCGATCGCGGGCCGGATGGTGGTCGCCTTGTGATCGGCGAGGTAGATATTGGCCGCCATCATGGTGCAGGAGCGGTTGAACAGGCCACCCGCTTCGGGCAGGTAGCCGACGGCCACCTGCAGCGCCTTGCTGTCGCGCGGCAGAGCCGTCATCTTCGGGTTGCCCTCGTTGAGGCCGGCATTGGCGAACTTGGCCAGGGAGGACAGCGAGGACACCGAGAGGACACCGGGGACCTGCGACATGTGCTGGGTGAACTGGTCGATGTAGTTGACGATGCCGTAGTTGTTGCACGAATCGTTGGGCGTCTCGAAGACCACGGTTAGAACGTCCATGCCCAGATCGAAGCGGCTGACGATGTTCTGCACATCCCGGTTGTAGCGCGAATCGGCGCGCAGTTCGGGCGCGCCCGGCTGCAGCGCGCCGATATGGCGGCCCTGGCTCTGCCAGACGCCGACGACCAGCAGCACCGCCGCAAGCCCCAGCACCAGGCGCGCGTATCGGATGTCGGCGATGAAACTGAGACGCTCGATCAATCTGGAGCGGCGCGCCTGTACCGCCTCGAGGTTCACCGCATAGGCACGCGAGAAACGGAAGAAGGAGGCGACCACGGGCAGCATGATCAAGTTGGTGACGATCTTGAAGCCGACGCCTATCGAGGCGGTGATGCCCAGTTCGCGGATCATCGGTATCGGGATCAGCACCAGGGTGATGAAGCCGACGAAGGCGGTCACCAGGGCCAGGGTGCCGGGAATGAACAGGCTGGAGAAACTTTCGCGCGCCGCCCCCATGGAATCCTGTCCGGCCGCGATGGCTTTGGAGATGGCGTTGATCTGCTGCACGCCGTGCGAGACGCCGATGGCGAAGACCAGGAAGGGGACGAGAATGGCCAGGGGATCGAGTCCATAGCCAAGCAGGGTCAAGGTGCCGAATTGCCAGACCACCGAGGTCATCGAGCAGGCGATGACCAGAATGGTCAGCAGCAGGGAGCGCGAATACCAATAGACCGACAGTGCCGTCAGCAGCATCGCCAGGGCGAAGAACTCGACGACGCCCTTGGCGCCATCGGCGATGTCGCCGATCTGCTTGGCGAAACCGATGATCTCGATCTCCTGGTCGGGCGTCTCGTACTTGGCGCGGATGTCCTTCTCCAGCTTGGCCGCGAGATCGAGGTAGTCGAGTTTCTGGTGAGTGGTGGAATCCTCCTCGAGCAGGTCGGCGACGACCATGGCGGCGCTGTTGTCGTTGGCGACCAGATTGCCCATGTAGCCGCCGCGCACCACGCGGTCGCGGATGGTGGCAATCTTCCCGGCGTCGAGCGCATCGGCGGTGACGTTGCCGCCGATCACATCTTCGGCCTGAAACCCGTCCTCGGTCAGCTCATAGACGCGGGTATTCGGCGTCCACAGCGACTGCACCGAACGGCGGTCGATGCCGGGCAGGAAGAGCACCGCCTCGGTGACCTCGTTGAGCTTCTTCAGCGAGGCCTGATTCCAGATATCGCCTTTCTTGGCGCGCAGGACGACCATGATGCGGTTGGCGCCGAACAGTTGGCTGCGGTACTTGAAAAAGACGTCGGTGTACTCGTGACCCACCGGCAATTGCTTGTCGAAGCCCGCCGACATGCGCAACTGCAGGGCCAGATAGGCCATGACGACGGTGAATAGCAGCAGGACCGCCAGCGTCGAAAGGCGCCGGCCGAAGAAGAAATTTTCCAGGGACTTTACGAAACCAGCGAAACTAGCCATCTACGAAAAGTCCTCGTCAAGTGCGGCGGCCACAAGGTCACGCCGGAATACGCCGACGGCTTGCGCCGGGAACAGTTGCAAGCCGTCGGGGACCACGGGGTCAGAAGGTATAGGAAACAGAGGCGCTGAGCACGTCCCGGTCGCGCATCATGTTGAGATCGCCGCCGCCCCAGAAACTGGAGTAGCCGACGCTGGCCTTCAGCGCATTATGGTAGTCGAAGTTCAGGCCGAGGGAGAGGGCCTTGCGCCCCTCGATAAAGGGTATGGTATTCGGACTGACACCCTTGACATCGTGGTAGAAATCCAGGACCGGGCTCATGGTCCAGCCGGAATTGAAGATGTTCGCATAGGTCAGCCCGAACTCGGTCACATAACCCCAGGAGGTCTTGGTGGGCAGCGTGTAGTTGTTGAGCAGATAGGGCACGCTGCCATCGAGGGCCAGGCCCGGATAACGGGTCACCGCCATTTCCCCGAGGAAGTAGCCTTCGGCGGCGCCCAGCGGCATCGTGATCTCCTGAGGCAGCAGTTTGAAGCCGGTCAGGTGCGCCTGCCATTTCCGTTCGTTGGTGTAGCCGTTGGCCGTCGCCACGCCGTTGGGCGAGGCCAGGGCAAGTGCCAGCAGGTCGAACTGCGGCCGGACCGGGCTGCCGGGGACCGCAGCGCCGACCGTGGGGTCGATCGCCACGCTGTCGCGCGGCCGGTAGGAAATCTCCGAGCCCACCGCCCAGTCGCCGACCTTGGTGTTCAATGAAAGACCGAACAGCGACTTGTCTTCGCCATACTGCTCGATGGCCGTGTACCCGCCGAGGTTGAGCATGCCCGGACCGGCCCCTGCCACGTTCAGGTCTTGCCGGAAACCGACAAACGGCAGCTTGTCGTGGTAGCGGATATAGTAGGCGGCGTATTCGGTTTCGGACTCCTGGGGCTTGAAGCGGAGGTTGAAGCCGTACTGTCCGCCGTTCCTGGGCGAAGTGCTCTCTATCGGCACCAGACCGCCGGCGGCAGTGACCGCCGCCATGGTCCTGCCGCGCGTCGGATCGAAGTCGCCGATGCCGCCGAAGCTGCTGGGAATGAACGCGCCGCGCTGACCGCCCTTGCCGAGGAAGTCGGCCGCCGACCAGTAGGTGCCTGCCGGATCGAGGATGAACTTGTTCCAGCGGAACTGGTAGTAAGCCTCCATCGAGACGCCGCCGCCCAGGCCGCTGGCGATGGAGAGCATGGGCGCCGGCACGAAGATCTCCTTCAATTGCACGCCGGGTATGTGGATCTTGCGCAGGTCGAGCGCGTTGATCGAATTGATGCCGCCGATGATGAAGATATCCTCGCCCCAGCTGATCACCTGGTTGCCGAACTTGAGCTTGGCGGTGTTGCCGCCCAGGCTCAGTTCCTTCGACACCCACAGGTCGAGCAGCGTGACATTCTCCTGAACCGCCTTCTTCGCTTCATCGTCCAGCGGCGTGCGCTGCGTTTTGGCTGCCGCGAAATCGGAAGACCAGGTGACGCGGCCCAGCGCCGACCAGTTGCCTTGATCCTTGATGAACAACTCGTGCGTACCTTTGACCACGGCGGAGACGATCTGCCCCTTCTTGTAGTTGAGGTCGCCGTCGTCGATATTCGTGTAGTTGAAGTCCGGATTGGCGGTAGCGTTATTGCCGGGTCCGTTGACCAGGCTGCCCAGGGCGGCCTGGGTAGGCACGTGGCCGCCCGAGTCGTTGCCGATGATCGAACTGTCCGGCGACTTCAGGCGCTGCTGCAGGCCGAAGGAGAAGGTCGAATCGAAGCTGCCGGTCAGACCGTTGTCCATTTCGAACTTGAAGGCGGCAGCGGGATTGGCCAGGCCCAGGCCGAGCGCCGCAATGGCCACGGCGAGCGGTTTGAATTGCAGAGTAGTCGTTTTCATGAGTTCATCCTTTGCTCAATGAGGAGGCGGCGCCGGCTCAGCGCTCGCCTGCGCGCCGCAGTTCATCGGAATCGAAACGCTTGGGATCGATGCGGCCTTCGTCGCCTGCCAGCCAATCGGTAGGCTTGGATTCCTGAGTCGAATTCTCGGCGAGATAACGATTGACGTTGAGGTCGAAGGAGACGAACTCCTGGCTGACGCAGGCGCCCAGCTCGACGGCCGGATAGAGGGAAGCCTCCATGACCCGCCAGAGCTTGCCCTGGGCGTCGTACTGGTCGGCTTCCATGATCATCCAGCTGTCCTCGTCGAGGTAGAAGGTGCGCTTGGCGAACATGTGGCGCATGCCTTTCTTCACCGTCCCCTCGACTTTCCAGACGCGGTGAAGTTCGTAGCGCATCAGGTCGCGGTTGGGATAGGGTCCGAGATAGACCTCGGACATCTTGCGTTTGGCCACCAGCTTGAAGCTGTTGTAGGGCACGAGCATTTCCTGCTTGCCGACCAGCTTCCAGTCGTAGCGGTCGAGGGAGCCGGCGAACATCGGGTACTGGTCGGCGGTCTCCAGGTTTTCGTAACCGGGAATCGGATTGTCATACTCGAACGCCGGCAGGCGGCGCACCCGGCGCTGTCCGGGGAAGTACATCCAGGCGTCGATCGACTTGCTGCCGAGGAAGTAGTGGGCCAGGATCACTTCGCCGACGCGCGAGGCGGGTGCAGTGGCGACGTTGAGAATTTCCATCTGCAGGCCGCCAACATCCTCCGGCGACTTGGCCTTGGTCGAAGCGAAAGGCATCAGGGTGATCTGGTCCTGGGCCAGGCCATAGAAGCTGCCGTCAGGGTTGATGAAGTTGGTCTGGTAGTGTTCGATGCGGCCCAGGCCCTGCCAGCGCAGGCGGTGGTTCCAAACGGCCTCGGCGCCATTCTTGGGAATGGGAAAGGGAAAGGCGCCGCCCAAAGCCGTCGCCAGATTATCCTTGCCATCGCTGGAGAGCTTGGCCAGGGTGGCATTCTGCCGGGTGCGTTCGTTGATCACCTCGGGGTAGCCGCAGGAACGATGGGTCGGATAGACGTCGAGCCGATAACCCTTGCGCGTCTTGATCAGTTCGATCTGTCCCGCCGATAGCTTGTCCTTGTACTTATCGACATTGGACGCATCGACGGAATAAAGCGGCTTGTCGGCGGCATAGGGATCGACCCGGGGATCGCTCAGCTTGCGCTTGGCCTTGGGCGTGCCGCCTTTCCATTCCGGGATGCTGCCGTCCTTGTTGCCAGCTCTCTCGGCACCGATCGGGGTCAATTCCTTGCCCAGCTTCGCGGCTTCCTGCTCCGTCACGGCGGCTGAAACCGCCCCCGCCATCAAGCCCAAGCCGAGCGCCAGCAGCGCGTGGTCAAATCGTTTCATTGCCGTTCTCCCCTAATTCCCCAAATACCTTCGTCGAAGCGTCGCGTTGTCCGCGTATCGCACAGAGAAACCCTGAACCAGGCCCGGGTATCATCGTCGCCGATTCTTGAGTATCCAGGCCATGAACCGTTATCAAATTCCGGCAATTTTTGCGTTCGCTCCTTTGCCAAAAATTGATAACGCTAGCCGGGCCGATGCGCTTACGCTGTAGGAAATCCGAGAGGACCGCGTGCCGGCGGCCGGGGAAGAGGAGATCAAATGAGCATGGCATCGTTTGCCGCAAGCTGGCGGCTGTTGGCCCTGATGACACTGGGCGCGCTCGCCGCGACACCCGCCGTGGCCGCACTCAGCCCTGCCGGAGCAGCCTTGCTGCAGGCCAAATGCGCCGGTTGCCACGAGGCGCGCGCCGACGGCAGCCTGGAGCGCATCGCCGAAGCCAGGCGCAGCCCCGAAGGCTGGGAAATGACCGTCGGGCGGATGAGCCTGATCCACAAGGTGCAGCTGGACGACGGGACGCGGCGGACGCTGGTCAAGGTTCTTTCCGACGCGTACGGCCTGGCGCCGTCGGAGGCCCTGCCCTGGCGCTACCTGCCGGAACGCCGACCCGGCGGCGCCGAGCATTTCGAGAATCAACTGGTCGGCGATACCTGCGCGCGCTGCCACAGTTACGCCCGGATCGCCCTGCAGAGGCGGAGCGAGGCAGACTGGCTGCGCCTGTCCAACTTTCACGTCGGCCAGTACCCGAGCATCGAGATCCAGAGCAACGGCCGGGACCGGAACTGGTGGGAAATCGCGTCCCGGCAGGTGCCGCCCCTCCTCGCCAAGCTCTATCCGCTGGACAGCCCAGCCTGGGCGAGATGGCAGGCGCAGACCTGGGTCAAACCCGGCGGCAATTGGCGCGTGGTCGGTCACCGTCCGGGCTGGGGCGACTACGAGGGCGTGGCGACGATCACTGAGACCGCCGCCGACGAGTACACCATGACGATGGAACTGCGCTACGCCGATGGCAGGAGCGAGAAGGCTTCCGGACGCGCCATCCTCTATACCGGTTATGAATGGCGCGCCAGTCTCCGGCAAGGCGACCAGGACGTGCGCCAGGTATTCACCCTCTCCGAGGATGGCAGCCACCTGCAGGGGCGCTGGTATCTGCGCGATGTCGACACTTTGGGCGGCGATCTCGCCGCCACCCGGTTGGCAGGCACGCCGGCCGTTCTCGCGGTCAACCCGGAATACCTCAAGGCCGGCGTTGCGCAGCAACTCGAAATCCACGGCACCGGCCTCACGGGCCCGGTCGATCTGGGCCAGGGGGTGCGCGTGCTGCGCGAACTTCGCCGCTCTGCCGAAACCGTGGTGGTCGAAGCGCGGCCCGGCGCCAATGCAGCAGTGGGCCAGCGCACGGTGAAGGTCGGCGAGACGGCGGCAGGAGATCTGCTCACCGTGTATCGGCGCATCGACAGCCTTCGCCTGGAACCGGATCGCGGTCTGGCGCGGATCGGCGACAACGGCGGCGCGCTGGCGACGCAACCGGCGCAGTTCGAGGCCGTCGGCTATATCGGCGGCAAGGGCGGCAAGACCTTGCAGCGCATCGGCGTGTTTCCGGCGCAATGGAGTTTTGCCAACGCCAATGCCAACGCCAGGACCTACCGGGACGCCAGCTTCGCCGGCAGGCTTGAGCCGTCCGGACTGTTCGTGCCAGCTGCGGCCGGCCCCAACCCCAAGCGCAAGTTCGGCACCAACAACACCGGCGACCTGACGGTGACGGCGGCAGTCGCGGACGGCAAGCGCCGGATCAAGGCCGCAGCGCCCTTGATCGTCACGGTGCAGCGCTGGGTCGATCCGCCGCTGCGCTGAACGGAGAACCTCCAGTGGCCAATGGCGCGCTCTATCTCGATTCCGACAGTTTCCACGACGTCAGCCTCGGCGGACGTCGGGTGCTGTTCCATTTGCCGACCAGCGCCCTGTTCGAACTGGACAGCGTCGGCGAGGAAGTGCTGGATTTTCTCAAGACACGCCCCTGCATCACCGCGGCCGACATGCGCGAGTGGATTTCGGCCCGCCCGGAAGGAAGTCTGTCGCCGGCACAGGTCGCGGAGACCGTGGACGACCTGCGCAGCCTGGCCATACTGAGGGAGAGTCTGCCGGGGGCGGCGACGGCCCCGACGATCAGATTCGCCGATCATGCCCTCAACACCCTGGTTCTCAGCGTCAGCAGCGGCTGCAATCTGGCTTGCGGCTATTGCTACAAGGAGGACCTGACGGCCCCTGCTCGCGCCCGGAAAATGGATGCCGACACCGCCCGCCGCGGCGTCGACCTGCTGATTTCAGAAAGCGCCGCCCGCACCGGGATCAACCTGGCATTCCTGGGCGGCGAGCCGCTGACCAACCTGCCGCTGATACGCAGCGTCGTGGCTTACGCGGAAGAACGGTGCGCGGCTGCGGGCAAGCGGCCCAACTTCACGCTCACCACCAACGCCACCTTGCTCAACGAGGAGATCATCGACTTTCTCGATCAGCATTGCTTCGGCCTCTCGATCAGCATCGACGGTCCCAGGGAGGTCCACGATCGCCGGAGGAAAACCCGGGGGGGCCGGGGCAGCTACGACCTGGTGGCGGCCAAAGCGAAGCTCCTGCTCTCGCGTTACCGCTCGCGTCCGGTGGGCGCGCGCGTCACGCTTTCGGCCGGCGGCAGCGACGTGCTCGCCATCCACAGCCACTTGAGAGACGAACTGGGCTTCTTCGAAATCGGTTTCGCGCCGGTGACCACCAGCCAGAACCATCAGGCCAACCTCTCCCCGGCCGAACTGGCCGAGGTGTTCGAAGGCTTCAAGGCGCTGGGGCGGCTCTACCTCGATGCCGCCGTCGCCGGCCACAACATCGGCTTCGCCAACATGCACCAGATGCTCGCGGAGCTCTATGCCGGCAGCCGGAAAGTCCTGCCCTGCGGCGCCGGCGTCGGCCTCCTGGCGCTCGACGACCAGGGCAGCCTGAACCTCTGCCACCGCTTCGCCGGTTCCGCCCTGCCCGCCTTCGGCAATGTCACGGACGGCGTCGACCGTGAGCGTTTGGACGACTTCCTGACCGCCGCAGCCGACTTGCCGGCCGGCTGCGGCAGTTGCCGCATCCGCAACCTCTGCGCCGGAGGTTGCTACCACGAGTCCTACACGCGCTACGGCGACCCGCTGGCGCCCACCCACCACTACTGCGAACTGATGCGCGAGTGGCTGGACTTCGGCCTGGCCGGCTACGTCGAACTGCAGGACAAGAACCCCGCCTTTTTCACGCAACACATCGGTTCCAGGAGAGGCCCGCAATGAACCACATGAAACCATTGAACAAGAAGGCCGCTTTGCTGATCCAGTCGCCGGCGGCGCGCGCCGGCGACGAGGTCGTGACGATGGCGGCCGCCGTCGGCTGCACGACGGTCTTCGACCCAGGTTGGGAAGTCGATGCCTTCGGCGGCGTCGCCGGCCTCTGCCAGCCGATGGAGGCAGACCTCTATGGCTGCGCCGATCCCTGCTGGTGGCCGGTGCAGGTTCCCGACACGCTCAACACCTATACCGACTGGAGTGTCGGCAACGACAGCGCGGCACGCGACTGGCGCGCCCTTCAGGCCGTGTTCCCGAAGTGATGGGGACGGACGAAAGGAAGATCATGAAAGCAATATTCAGCGCCGCTTTTTTTCGGCAGATCCTGCGGCAGACCCTCTTCGCCGCTCTGGCCGCCTGCGGCGCCGCGGCGGCAGGCAGCGCCAACGCCAAGGATTATCTGGTTACCGCCCTGCACTCCAACAAGCTGGTCTTCATCGACGTTGCCGCGCGCAAGGTTGACAAGGTCTATCCCCTGCCCAACTCGCGCCCCGGCAACACGCCGGGCACGCTGGTCGTGTCGCCCGACGGCAAGACGGTGTACATCCTGCACAACCACTGGGAGACCGTTTCCGGCATCGACGTCGATACCGGCAAGGAAGTGTTCCGCGCGGAACTGTCCTCGCCGGGCATACGCGGCAAGTCCACCTTCGCCTTCGACGTCAGCCCCGATGGCAAGGAGCTGTCCATCTACATCGACCCGGTCAAGATTCTGGCCGGCGAATACCAGGTGCAGGACACCTATATCGCCGTCTATGATGCCGCCGCCGGCATCGGCGCCAAGCCCTTGCGCACCTTCCCGGCACCGCGCCGGACCACGCTGCTCGCCTACTCGACCGACGGCAGCCGGCTCTACGCCATGAGCTGGGACGTCGTGGTCATGGACCCGAAAACCGGCAAGGTCATAGGCACGCACCCGATCCGGCACTGGAACCGCAAGAACCTGGGCGAGCCCGACGCGCTCGCCGTCTGGCCGCTCTGGGATGCCTCGAAAGTCCTTTCCTTCCCCTACGTGGTGGCGCGAACGGACCGCAAGCCGGAGGCGCCCGATGCCATGAAGTCCGGCATCTACACGCTGGACCTGGCGACCGACAAGATCGCCTACAAGGAATTCGAGAACACTTCGGTCGTGCTGTTCTCCTCCACGGTCAACCCGGTGCGCCGCAACGAGGTCTATACGGTCTATGCGACGCTCTCGCGCATAGACACCCGGAAGGGCAAGCTGCTGAAGCGCGTCGACCTCGATCAGACCTTCTACAACGTGAACGTCTCGCGCGACGGCAAGGAACTCTATCTGGGCGGCGCCGGCCCGCTGGTCGCCTTCTACGACGCCGTGACGCTGCAAAAATTGCAGACCATACGCATGCCCGGCGACGCCGATCAGGCGACGGCGTCGATGCGCTACTTCAGCCACTGAGGGCCGGATGCAGTCTTACGTGGCGCCGTGGCAGGCGGCTTCCCGCGACAGCGCCACCGCCACGCAACGTCGCGAAACCTTGCACTGGTTCGCCCGTTTCCTGCGCCCCGCCCTGCCCAGGCTGGCTCTGGTCATGGCGTTGTCGCTGGCCGCGGTCGGCGCCGGTCTGGCCCAGCCCTACCTGACCAAGCAGCTGATCGACGAAGGCCTGCTCGCCGGAAATGATCAGGTCATTCTGCGCGTGGCCGGCCTCATGGTGGCATTGGCGATAGCTGCACTGTTCCTCGGCGCCACCACCCGGCTGCTCTATGTCGACACCTCCGCGCGCATCCTGCACAGCCTGCGCGAATCGCTGTTCGCCCATCTCCTGACGCTGTCGCCGGAGTTCTTCGCGCGTACCCGCCAGGGCGACCTGATGGTCAGGCTGGACAGCGACATTGCGGAAATACAGCGCTTCGCCCTCGACCTCCTGCTCTCGGCAACCAACAGCAGCGTGCTCCTGGCGGGCTCCCTGTTCATCCTCTACCAGCTCAGCCCACCGCTCACCGGCATCATGCTGCTGCTCCTGATCATCAACGCTTTCTTCCTCAGGACCCTGCGGCCCCGCATCGAGCGTCTCAGCCGCAGCGCGCGCGAACGAGGCGCCAACATAGCCGCCTTTCTGGTCGAAGTGCTGGGGGCGGCCAAGAGCGTGCAGTCCTACAATGGCCAGCTGCGCGAAGGCGAGGTGCTCAACGGCCTGCACCGCGAACTGCGCCGGGATACGCTGCGCCTGCAGCTGGTCGGCTACGCCGCCGGGGCACTGCCCGGCTTTCTGCTTTCCCTGGGCACCGTCGGCATCTTCGTCTTCGGCACGCAATCCCTGCGCGGTCACGCGCCGCTGACCCTGGGCGGGCTGATCGCCTTCGCCAGCTACGTGACTCGGGCCAACGGCACCATCCAGTCGCTGCTTGGCATGTACGTCGCCCTGCAGCGCGCCCGCGTCAGCCTCGATCGCGTCGCCGAACTGGCGACGATGCGGACCGCCGTGACGGCGCCGGCACAGCCGCTTTCACTGCCGGCCGAGGGACGCGGGCGGATCGAACTGCGCGGCGTCAGCTTCGCCTACCCCGACGGGACGATGGTGCTCGACGGCGCCGACCTGCTCATCCCGGCAGGCAAGAAGCTGCTCCTCCAAGGGGAGTCCGGCGCCGGCAAGAGCACCCTGGCCGACCTCCTGCAACGGCACTACGACCCGCAGCAAGGCCGCATCCTGGTGGA
This sequence comes from uncultured Sterolibacterium sp., assembly GCA_903904605.1. Lineage (GTDB taxonomy): Bacteria > Pseudomonadota > Gammaproteobacteria > Burkholderiales > Rhodocyclaceae > CAIYYX01. The sequence goes on along the minus strand of CAIVDC010000017.1, from coordinate 60,834 downwards.
CGGCGTGGACCTGTGCCGGCTCGACAGCGCCGAACTGCGCCGCGCCGTGGTGGTTGTCGCCCAGGATGTGCTCCTCTTCTCCGCCAGCATCGTCGACAATATCCGCTACGGGCGCCCCCAGGCCAGTCTGGACGAGGTGCAGGCGGCTGCGCGGCTGGCGCGCGTGGACCTGTTCGCGGCGCAGCTGCCGCAGGGGCTCGACACCGAGGTCGGCCAGCGCGGCGCGGCGCGGTCCGGCGGCCAGCGCCAGCGCATCGCCCTGGCGCGGGCATTGCTCATGCAGCCGCGCGTGCTGATCCTCGACGAGAGCACCTCGGGCCTGGACGCCGATATGGACGCGGATATCCGGGCGGCCATCGACGAACACTTCGCTGAACGCACACGCATCGTGGTCAGCCACCGCCCGCTGCCGACCGCGCAATTCGACCTGATCGTGGCGCTCGCCGACGCTCGGTTGTCGATCCGGCCGCAATGAACGGCGCCGCCGTCGGCAGCACTCTTCTCGTCGGCATCGTCGACAGCGGCGGCGCCCTCGGCCTGCCGGGCGTCGTCGCGGCGCGCAGCTTCGCCGCCGGCGACGACGGCGGCATCCGCTGCACTGAAAGCGGCGACGACCGGCTGGGACACGGCTCGCAAATCGCCCGCCTGATCAAGGAGCTGGGCGGCGACATCGGCCTGCTCTCGGCCCAGGTCTTTGCCGGAACGCGGACCAGTTCGCCGGCGCAGGTCGCTGCCGCCATCAATTGGCTGGTCGATGACGGCGCCGCCTTGATCAATATCAGCCTCGGCGTGCGCCGCGCCGATGCCGGCTTGCGCCTGGCCTGCGAGCGCGCCGCGGCTGCCGGCGTCATCCTCGTGGCTTCGGCGCCGGCGCGCGGCGCACCGGTGTTTCCCGCCGCCTACCCACAATGCATTGCGGTGAGCGGCGACGCCCGCTGCGCCGAGACGGAGATTTCCTGGCTGGGCGGCGCCAACGCCGATTTCGGCGCCCATCCCTGCGCGGTTCCCGGCGATGCGAGCGCCAGCGGCGCAAGCTTCGCGGCGGCACGCCTCTCCGCGCGGGTCAGTCGACTGCTCTGCCAGGGTATGGCGGCGAATGCCGTGCCGGTGAAGCTCAGGGCAGAGGCCCGCTACCACGGACCGGAACGGCGGCGCGCATGAACGGATTGGAGGCCGCCGTCGCGGTGGACAGCTATGCCGACCTGAAACGCTGGGTAGAAGCCCCGGCGGGCCGCTCGACGCCCTGGCAGGAGGTGCTCGGCGAGGACGATCCACTCGCCGCCCTGCTCGCCGGCATCGCGCCGCAGCACTATTATTTCGGCAGCGAATTTTGCGAGTTCCTGCTGCCCGTCGCGACGGTTCTCGAACGCGCGCTGCGTCTGGTCGAGGAGGCCGGCTGCCGCCTCAGCCTGCAAACGCCGATCGCCTGCGACGGGGTCATCGACCGGCTGCGCGAGATCCTTCCGCTGCTGCCGGAAGGAGCCGAACTGATCGTCAATGACTGGGGTGTGGCCAGCTTCGCCCGGCGCGAATTTCCTCATCTGCATCTGGCCGCCGGACGGCTGCTGTGCAAGATGATCAAGGACCCGCGCCTGGACAACGCCGTCTGGGCCGATCTCTATCCGCACGGCCTCGGCGGGCGCTCCTTCCGCGCCCTGCTCGACAAGCTGGCCATCGCCCGCATCGAACTCGATCTGCCGCCCTACGCCCGGCCGCAGGTATTCTGCGGCCTCGGCATCAGCGCCGCCTTGCACGCGCCCTACGCCTATGTCACCAAGGGCCGGCTGTGCAAGATCGGCTCGCTGTCCGTGGCACCGACCCAGCGTTACGCACCGGGCCGGGAATGCCAGCGCGAATGCCTGAGCTACGCCGCGACCATCGAGCGGCCGGGCAAGGCGGCCGACCTTCCGACCAGCCAGCGCGGCAACACCCTGTTCTACCGTCACAGCCGCGCCATGTCGGCCTCTGCCGCGGAAGCGGTGGCGCAGGGCTGGCTCACGCGCATCGTGGTGAATGGTCAATGAGGGGCCGCTCGTGAACATCGTCACGCCGGTCAGCCGCGTCGCCGAAGTCGAGCCGCTCGCCGCCGCAGGCGCCAGCGAGTTCTACTGCGGCATCCTGCCGCGGCTATGGGTGGATAACTTCAAGACCGCCAACGCCAACCGGCGCATCTTCGGCAACCTGGAAAGCTACGAGGACCTGGGCACCGCAGTGCGCCTGGCGCACGAAGGGGGCGGCAGGATGTCGCTGGTGCTCAATGCCCAGCACTACACCGCGCAGCAGATCGTCGCCCTGGCGGACATCGCCCGGCGTTTCCGCGACCTCGGCGGCGATGCGCTGATCGTCGGCGACATCGGCCTGATCATGGCCCTGGTCGAAGCCCTGCCCGGCTACCGCCTGCACCTGAGTTCCGTCGCATCCTGCCGCAACAGCGAGGCGGCCCGCTTCTACCTGGACCTCGGCGTCAGGCGCATCATCCTGCCGCGCGACGTCAGCATTGCCGAAGCGACGGCCATGGCCAAGGCGACGCCGGAAATCGAATTCGAGGTGTTCATGCAGAACGACGGCTGCGTCTTCGAGGAAGGCGTCTGCCACACCATCCATCTGCCGGGCAAGCTGGGCGGCCCGATCTGCCTCGACAATTATGAAACCCGCTACTACCGGCGAGACGGCCGCGCCTTGAACGGCGATGAAGAACGCCGCTTGCAGGAGAACGAGGTGGCCTACAAGAAATGGCTGTGGTACCGCTTCTCCAACGGCTTCTCGCTGACGCCCCAGGGACTGCCCTGGGGGCCTTGCGGGCTGTGCGCCATCCCGGCCCTGTTAAGCGCGGGCATCGCGGCGATCAAGATCGCCGGCCGCGAAGGCGCCACTGCGCGCAAGCTGGCCAGCTTGGGCATGGTCCGGCAGACCCTGGACCGGGCACTGGCCGGCGAGGACAGCGCAGCGGTCGGGGAATTCGCGCGCGGCCTGCGCAACAGTCCCGAACATTGCGCGACGGGTCACATGTGTTACTACCCCGAGGTGGTGCCGGAGAGCGCGGCCTGACCGTCCGGCCATTGGACATTTCCCCCGCAATCGCATAGTGTCCGGACAAAATGGTCGTCAGCGATGCGCAAAGAAGAAGACTCGCCCAAACTGCAGGGCCACGCCCTGGCCTACATCCTTCTCCTGCTCACAGTCCTGTTCTGGTCTGGCAACTGGGTCGTCGGACGCGGCATCCGCGGCGAGGTGCCCCCGATCGCCCTGAGCTTCTGGCGCTGGATGATCGCCTTGATCTGCCTGCTGCCCTGGGCCTGGCCCCATGTCCGCTCGCAGTGGCGGGACCTGGCCAGGCATTGGCGGATACTGACGCTGCTCGGCTTGTGCGGCGGCGCCTGCCACAATGCCCTCACCTACACCGGCCTGTCCCTGACCACGGCAACCAACGGCGCGCTCCTCGCTTCCGCCACGCCGATCATGATCATCGCACTCTCCTGGGCCCTGCTCGGCAAGGGGCTGCGTCTCGGCGAGTGGCTCGGGGTCGTGATCTCGCTCTTCGGCGTGCTCGCCATCGTGTCCCACGGCGAGCCGTCGCTGCTCATCGAGTTGCGCCCCAACCCCGGCGATCTCTGGGTGCTGGCCGCCATGTTCAGTTGGGCACTGTACACCGTGCTGCTCGCCCGGCGGCCCGAAGGGCTGCACCCGCTGGCCTTTCTCGCCGCCATCTGCGCAGCCGGCATCCTCGGTCTGGCGCCCTTTTACGCGTGGGAAATCGCCGGCGGCCAGACCATCAAACCGAGCCTGGCCGCCTACTCGGCCATCGCCTATGCCGGCCTGTTCCCGGCGCTGCTGGGTTTCATCTTCTGGAACCGGGCGGTCGCGGAGGTCGGCAGCAACAAGGCCGGCCTGTTCATGAATCTGATGCCGGCATTCGGCACCCTGCTGTCGATCATGTTTCTCGGGGAGAGGCCCGGCCTGTACCATCTGGTCGGCATCCTGCTGATACTCTCGGGCGTCTATCTCACCACTTCGCGCCGCTGGCACCCCGGGATGCCATGATCCGCGGCCTGTTCAGACGCTGGCGCGGCCCCGCGGTCAGGATTGCACAGGAGCGCTGGCGGCAGGTCGAGTCCGGCCTGCCCTTTCTCGGCCATCTTGCTCCGGAGGAGCGGGTGCGGTTGCGCCAACTGGCCCTGGAGTTGATCGCTGAAAAGGAATGGCATGGCGCCCGGGGTCTGGTCCTGACCGAGGCCGTCCAGCTTTCCATCGCCCTGCAGGCCTGCCTGCCGGTGCTCAAGCTCGGTCTCGACTGGTACCGCGGCTGGCTCGGCATCGTCGTTTATCCCGGCGACTTCGTGATTCCCCGACAGGTCATGGACGACGCCGGCTTCGTCCATGAGTACGACGACACGGTGCTGGGAGAAGCCTGGGAAGGAGGACCGGTCCTGCTGTCCTGGTTCGACGAAGCCGACGAGGCCGGCGGGATCAACATCGTCATCCACGAATTCGCCCACAAGCTCGACATGAAAAGCGGCCCGGCCGACGGTCTGCCGCCGCTGCATCCGGGCATGTCGCGGCGCCTGTGGATCGGCGCCTTCGCGGCCGCCTTCGAGGACTTCCGCGCGTGCGTCGATAGCCGGGAGGAGACGGTGCTCGACCCCTATGGCGCGGAATCGCCGGCCGAGTTCTTCGCGGTCATGAGCGAGGCCTTCTTCGAGAACCCCAGTCTGCTCCACGATCAGTATCCGGACGTATACGAGCAATTGCGGCTGTTTTACCGTCAGGATCCGGGACATTGACGACGCCCGGCCGCCAAGCGATGGCCGGAGATGGGTCGTCGTCAAGGCTTCCGTCGAACAATCCGCACGCGATCTCGCTTTGCGTTTACCCTGGCCGGGGACATGGCATCAACGTGTCTCGCGACGATCCGCTATAATCGCGAAAATTTCACCTAGGGAAGAACGATGGGTTTTTTGACCGGCAAGCGCATTCTGATCACGGGCCTGCTTTCCAACCGTTCGATCGCCTATGGCATCGCCAAGGCCATGCACCGCGAAGGCGCGGAACTCGCCTTCACCTACCAGAACGAGCGTGTCCTGGAACGCGTCGCCAAGCTCGCGGCGGAGTTCGACAGCCAACTGATCTACGCTTGCGACGTCGCCGACGATGCCCAGATCGATGCCCTGTTCGCCGCCATCGGCAAGCAGTGGGGCGGACTGGACAGCCTGGTGCATTCGATCGCCTACGCGCCCAACGAGGCGCTCGAGGGCGATTTCCTCTCCGGGCTTACGCGCGAGTCCTTCCGCATCGCCCACGAGGTTTCCGCCTACAGTTTTCCCGCCCTGGCCAAAGGCGCGCGGCCGCTGATGAAAGGCCGTAACGGAGCGCTACTGGCGCTGACCTACCTGGGCGCGGTGCGCACCGTCCCCTATTACAACGTGATGGGCCTGGCCAAGGCCAGTCTGGAATCCTCGGTGCGCTATCTGGCCACCTGTCTCGGCCCCGAGGGAACGCGCGTCAATGCCATCTCCGCAGGTCCGATCAAGACCCTGGCGGCCGCCGGCATCGCCAATTTCGGCAAGCTCCTGTCCATCAATTCGCAAAACGCGCCCTTGCGCCGCAACGTCACCATCGAGGAAGTCGGCAACGTCGCCGCCTTCCTCTGCTCCGACCTTGCCAGCGCCGTCACCGGCGAGATCATGTACGTCGACGCCGGCTTCAACACCACGACGCTGGCCCACGCACCCGGCTAGCGATCCTTGGTGTCCAGCGCTTCCTTGGAGATCTCCACCGGGTAGCGCAGCCGCAAAGCGGCAACCCAGGCCGAGAACTCCTCGTCGCTGATGACTTTCTCGTACTGCTGGCGGAGCATCTTGATCTTATCGTCCGGTGCCTTGGCGGCGACGAAAGGCTTCACCTGGGATATGCGGTAGAAGAAATAGCTGCCGTCGGGCGCGGCTTCGCCGGCATAGGCCGGCAGCTTGGCGACATCGGCGTGGAACACGGCGCGCAAGGCGTCGGAGCTGAGACCGGAGGCGCTCAGGCGCGAAACGGCCCGCACCGGTCCCCAGGACAGATCGACCTTGTCGCCGTGGCTTAGCTTGGCCAAGGCGGCCTCGCCGGCGGCACGCGCGAGCTTGGCCGCCGCCTCGCGCGTCAGGCGCTCCTCGATCGCTTTGCGCACGGTCTCCAGCGGCTGAAGTTCCGAGGGCTTGTACTCCAGGACATGCGCCCCGACCAGCGTGCTGGGGGCGACCTCGACCACCTCGGTGTTGCGCTTGTTCTTCACCGCATCATCGGAAAACAGGGCCGCGAGCAGCTTCGGGTTGTCGAGCGGAGCAGCGGCCTGCCCGCCCTTGACGATCCACGGGCTCTGCTGGATCGTCAGCTTGAACTTGTCCGCCGCCGGCTTGAGGCTGTCCGCCTGCTCGTACACGGTATTGGTGAACGCTTCGGCCATCTCGGCGTATTTCTTCATCGCAGCCTGACGCTTCAGGTCGGCACTGATGTCGGCGCTCACGTCATCGAGCGGCTTCAGTTTCTCCGCCCTGATGCCGTCCAGCCGGATGATGTGGAAACCGAAATCCGAGCGGACGACGCCGCTCAGTTCATGCTCTTTCAAGCCGAAGGCCGCATCCTCGAAGGGCTTCACCATCATGCCGTGGGAAAACCAGCCGAGGTCGCCGCCCTTCTCGGCGGAGCCCGGATCCTGCGAATACTGCCTGGCCAGCTTGGCAAAGTCGCCGGGGCTCTTCTTCAACTGTGCCAGGATCCCTTCGGCCTTGGCCTGCGCCGCTTTAACCTCGGCGGCCGGCGCATCCTTTGCGGCCTTGATCAGAATGTGGCTGGCCTTGCGCTCCTCGTTCTGCTTGTAGCTGTCGGCATGAGACTGGTACCAGTTCTTGATCTCATCCTCGCTCACGGTGATCTGCGCCGCCAGGTTATCCTGGCTCAGCACCAGATATTCTGCGCGGACCCGCGCGGGCGTCTCGAAGGCCTTGCGATTGGCGTCATAAAAATTCTTGGCGGCATCGGCACCGAGTTTCACCTCTGCGGTGAACTGCTCGGGCTTATACGCTGCCTCGCTCACTTCACGCTCCTCCTGCAAGGCGGCGACCCACCGGTCTTCGGTCAGGCGGGCCGCAACGCTGCCGTCGCGAACGGCGCCGAGGAGTTGCTGCAGGTTGATGTCCTGACGCAGGCGCGCCTCGAACTCCGGCTGGCTCAGGCCTTGCGACGCCACATAGGCGTCGTAGAGTTGCCGCGAAAACTTGCCGTTCTCGGCAAAGGCGGGGACCGACTGGATGATCTGCCCGAGCATGGCATCGCTCGTCATCAGACCGGATTTTCTGGCTTGCAGCACGAGCATGCGCTGGTTGACCAGCGACTCGAGAACGGCGCGCCGCACCTCGGGGTTGTCGAACATGGCCGGATTGTAGTTGCTCCCGAGACTGGCACGCATCCGCGTCTCCTGCTCGCGCAGGGCGTTCTGCAATTCCTGCTGGGAGATCTTGCTGCCGCCGACGCTGGCGACGTCATCGCCGACTCCGGCATTGCGGACGTAGGACTCGACGCCCCAGAAGGCGAAGGGCAGGGTGATCAGGGCGAGGAAAAGTTGGACGAGCTTTTGATTGTTGCGGACGTATTCAAACATGCGAAGCTACCAGGCGACATTGAGAAATGGAGCAAAACGGGGAAGGCTGAATTGTTCCGATCCGGCGACATGCCAGGACACCGGGAACACCGCAGAGCCCCTAGAAACCGATGTGTTGCCGTGCTCTTACCCAGGGCCTGCAGAGCTTTTGCAGCCCTGACTTTAATTGCGAATAATAACATGACCCTGTTCCCAGGCCAATTCCGATCCGCCCGAGCCCGGACGATGAACATGGCCTGCGGCCGCGCAATCATGCCTGGCCGGAGGCGCCCGAACTCGCGTCCCCATCCCTCGCAACAAAGCCAGCGCCTCCGCAGCGTTGATCGACATTCCCGGGTTTGTCGACGGAAGCGCCGGATACGTCCAATCGCAATCTATTGCAGGTCTGGACGGAAAATAATTTCCGCCGGGGCTAGTGCCGGGCATCCAGATGAGGAAAGTACTCCCGATCGGCCCCCAGTATGTGCCGGGCGACCAGGTCTTGCGCCAGGAACTGGAATAGTTCGCCGATGGCCAAGGTCCCGGCTTGAAAATGACCGACCAGGGCTCTCGCCTTTTCGACCAGCCGGCGATGAATCTCGGCGTGTTCTGCCAAGCCGGGAAAGCCGGCCGCCGTGATGATCGCTTCCTCGTCCTCGAAGTGCTGAAGAACATCGCGAATCAGAATGTCGATCTCCACCGCGACCTCGTCGGCCGGACGCGCGGAGAGGATCGCGCCGAGGATCTTGTTGGCGTCGCCGAACAGAAGCCGGTGCTGATCGTCGATCAGGGCATGGCCGCATTCGTAGGCAGGGCGCCAAAAGAGCTGCAGGAAATTCGCCGAAACATTCTCGCCGACCTTCAGTCGCTGCTGTGCGTCCGGCGCAATCCGGACCTGGTCGCGGCCGCCGGCCTTGGCCTGGTAGAGCGCATCGTCGGCTCGCTTGAACCACTGTTCCCAGCTTTCCCCGGCCAGGCATTCGGCGGCGCCGATGCTCGCCGTAATACTTCTTTCCACAGGATATGCCGCCCTGGCGATCCTCTCGCGCAGCCGTTCGGCCAGCAACGCCACCGTCGACAGCGTGGTGTTGGGGCAGAGCACGACGAACTCTTCCCCTCCCCAGCGCGTCAAGGAGTCCGAGGCGCGAAGGGTCGATTGAATCACCGCCGCCAGCTGCTTCAGCACTTGATCGCCGGCGACGTGACCGAAATCGTCGTTAATTCCCTTGAAGAAATCGATATCGATGATCAGCAGACACAGCGGGTGATCATAACGCCTCAGGCGATCCATCTCGTTGGCCACGGCTTCTTCGAGCCGTCTCCGGTTCCAGGCGCCGGTCAGCAAATCGCTGCTGGCCATTTGATCCAGGCTGACCAGGGTCTTCTGCAATTCCTGATTGGTCAGGCGCAGGCTTTCCAGGGATTGCCTCATTTCCGCGACGGCGTCCTGCCGGGACATGTCGAGCACGATCGCACCGATGGAAATGCTCAGGCCGCCGGGGTCCAGCACAGGAAACTTCAGCCATAGGCAGCGGATCGACCCGCCGTCCATCGAAATGATCACCTCGTCGCACACCGACTCCGCACCCCCGACGATCTGGCGGTCTGAGCATTCCAGGCGCCCGGCGACTTCCGCGGGAAGCAGTTCGGCATCGCTTTTGCCGGTGATATGCTCGGCGTCCTTGCCGAGCAGCGTTGCCATAACCATGTTGGCCAGTTGGTAACGACCGTCCAGCGCCTTGACTGCGATGCCGAGACACGATGTCTGCGGCATCAGGAGCGACAGCAGAGCCGACTCGCGGATGACATATTCCTTGGCGTGGGCGTGGATCAGCGCGCTTTCATTCATTTCGGCAGGCTTTCTGTCGCCGCCGCAAGGAAACAGCGCCTAGCCGGCCTGATTGAGCGAGCGCAGGCTATGAATCGCTTGAGCACCAGTTGAAGTGCCGTGCGGGCATCGCTTCGCGTGTCTCCGTCGTTATACCCAACGACCCCGCCGAACGGCCTACAGGAGTTCGCTGAAATCTGCTGAACGCCCAGTTCATAACCCTTGCACATGCGCCGAAATGTCATTTCGGATCGCTCCCATGGTTGACCAATCTTTAGGCGCAGCTGATGACGGAACGAAAGAAAAGAATACACGAAATAGTCATCTTCGGCCGAAGTCATCCGGCCACTTCGCCCAACCCCGGTTCGGAACTCGCCGCCGGCTTCGCTGCGGGATCCGGCGTTGACCAGGGCCGACGCGGTCGATGGCGCTTGCCGCCAAGTCAGGCCTGCCATACTCCAAACCCGGCTTCACGCAGATCGATCGCCACAGCCACTTCCTTGTCGCGGGCCTCTTCGTAGCTCATCGGGTTGAACGCTTCGTAGAGATCCGGCAATAAGCGCAGGCCATATTCCCGGGCGTATCGATTGGACTGAATACCGGCCTTGTGCTTGTCAAAACGCAGATCAGGATCCAGTCCGGTCATGCCGACGTAAACGCACGGCTTGCCTCCGGCGTAGCCCGGATTGGCCTTGTTGAAACGTGCTTCGCGGAGAACGTCTTTCGACAGTTCAATCACATAGACGTGGTAGTGGTTGCGCCGTCCCATGTTTCCGCCAAATATCCGGACTGTCGCCACAATGCTATTCTGTCGCATACTCAGGCGCAACATGAAGCCCATTCCTCCGAAGCTGCAGTCGCGGTTCGAAGCGTGACCAGGAGTTCCAGGTGCAGACAGCAAGACTCGGCAAAGGCGGTCCGACCGTATCGGCACTCGGTCTCGGCTGCATGGGCATGTCCGGGGTGTACGGGCCCGCGGACGAACTGGAGAGCATTGCCACGATCCATGCCGCAATGGAAGGAGGAATCACGCTGCTCGACACGGGCGATTTCTACGGCATGGGGCACAATGAATTGCTGATCCGCAAGGCGCTCGCGGGCGGCAAACGCCAGCAGGCGGTCATCTCCGTGAAGTTCGGCGCGCTGCGGGGCCCGGACGGCAGCTGGAGCGGTGTGGATTCCAGACCTCAGGCGGTGAAGAACTTCCTGGCCTACACGCTGCAACGTCTTGCTACCGATTATATCGACCTGTATCGCCCCGCGCGGCTCGACCCCACTGTCCCCATCGAAGACACGGTGGGCGCGATCGCGGATATGGTGAAGGCAGGTTACGTGCGTCACATCGGCCTGTCGGAGGTGGGTGGCGAGACCCTCCGCCGTGCCCAAAAAGTGCATCCGATCGCGGATCTGCAGATTGAATATTCGCTCATGAGTCGCGGAATCGAGCGGACTATCCTGCCGACGCTGCGCGAACTGGGGATCTCCGTGACCGCCTACGGAGTGCTGTCGCGCGGACTGTTGAGCGGACATCTGCCGGCATCCGGTGTCGAAGGCGATATCCGCATGGTTCGCATGCCGCGCTTCCAGGCCGAGAACCTTCAGCGCAACCTCAAGCTCGTATCGACGCTGCAGAAGCTCGCGGCCGAGAAAGGCGCGACAGCCGCGCAACTGGCCATTGCCTGGGTCTGCTCGCGCGGCAAGGATATAGTCCCCCTGGTCGGCGCGCGCACGCGTTCGCAATTGTCCGAATCCCTGGCGGCTCTGGATCTCCTGCTCGGGACCGGCGATCTGGCGCGCATTGAAGCTGCCGTACCGCAGGAGCGGGTGGCGGGCAGCCGCTACGATGCCGCGCAGATGAGCCATCTGGACAGCGAAAAGCCCTGAAGCCTGAAGCCGGCGGCGTCACGAGCAGCGGTGGCTGCCGCTCGGCGCCATCCGGACCGGGCTGGCGGATATCATCGCCCCGGCCGAGGCACGGCCGGGGCTGCCCAACTCGCCGATCACGCGCGGCGAGGGCGCGCCGTCAGAAGCTGTGGCGAATGCCGAGCGAGACCTGCGACACGTCCATGCCCGTCTCGTACGGACTGACGTTCTCCGCGTTGCGGAAGGACGACGACTGGCCGTTGTTGAGCTTCGAATAAAGCGCAAACAGCGCGCTGCGTTTGGAAAGTGAATATTCCGCGCCGAGCGAGATCATGTTGCCATTCAGTCCGTTGGTGCTGCAGCTGATCCCGCCGAACAGCGAGCAGCTCCCGGCCGAAGAACTGGAGTAGGCCGCCGCGGTGCGCCACGGACCGTTCCAGAGTTGCTCCCACTCCAACGCCCAGCGGTTGTTCTTGTAGTTCTGGAACTTGCCCGCAGCGCCACCCGATTCCGAATAGTCGAAGCTGGCGACGTCCAAAGAGACCTTGGCCTTGCCCCATTTATACATGACCGAAGCACGGGTGGACGTATCGTCGGAGTGCACATTGCCGATGAGGCCGGTCGCAAGATTGGCCGATGTGACATTTGAGAGCGCCGACGGGGAACCCAGCGATCCGCCGAAGAAGTCCTTGTGGATTTCGTGCGTGAGAGCCAAATACAGCGGGCCGACCTGATACTTGGCTCCCAACGACCAGAATTCCTTTTTCGAGCTTGCGTTGGGGACAGCGCTTTCCTGGCTGCTCGGCGAATACTGTGCATAGAGCGTGGTCCCGCCCATCGTGGGCGTCTCGTACCAGAGAGCGTTCGGCGCGCGCAGGTGGAAGCTGCCTGCCGAACTGGTCCCGAACGGCATGCGGGCGGAGATGATGTTGCTGGTCGACACGTGATTGCCGCTGGCGAGTCCGAGGAATTTGAGCGGATCGCCCAGTTTCTTGTATACCGAGTCCATGAATCCCAGCCTGACGGTGCCGAAGCCTCCCTTCAAGCCGACGAAGGATTCGCGCGTCGCGAGCAGCCCGCCGCCCGAATCGATCGGGACGGTGCTCTCGATTTGCCAGATCGCACTCAGTCCATTGCCCAGGTCTTCCTTGCCGCGGAAGCCGAGGCGGGAATTGGATGCATCGACCGAGTTGCGGCTCTTGGCGTTCAGGCCGGACGGCGTCCTGGCCAAGGTACTGAGGCCGGTCGTTCCCGCCGGTGTCGCGCCGCTGCCGCTGAGAACGGTGAACTCCGGATACAGCTTGCCGTAGATCACGACCTCGGACTTCTCTTGCGCCGCGACCGGCAGAACGAACGCGCCGGCGACCGCAAGGGCGATCAACTTCTTCTTGTCATCGAACATTTACGCTCCTCCTGTTGTCAATGTGAACACCACCAGCCCCGGCAGAAGCCCTTGCGGCGAACGCGCCGTCCGCACAGTTCATCGAAGGCACCCCGACAGAGTTCCGCATATCGGAACATTGATCCATTTTATTAGTTTCAAACCCAGGACCTCCACCGCATGTCCCTGCCAGTCAGCGTATTTGTATCACACTATATTCATTTGTTTCAATCTATTTCGTACAAACCATTTGTGACAAAATGATTGTGGCAAACGGATATGCCCATGGATCGCCCTTGGATTGCCGGTTCGATAACTCAAATTGTTGGCGGTTGCGATCGTCCTGAAACCGGAAGCGTCTGCCCGAAGGGCCTGCTGCGCGGGATTCCGGTGCTTCCTGATGACACAAGGAACTCAGGGCGCGGCATCGCGATGCGGTCTTGCCTGCCGACCGCACTTTCGGATGGGGCAAGGACGGCTGGCCGGGTCGCCGGGCTAAACTGTCCTTCGCCTTGGCCGTCAGCGCCGTTTTCGATCACTTGGCCGGCTGCACCGATGAGGCGGTTGTTCGTCTTGACGGCTACCGGCGTTTCATTCAAGTTGCGCTGATGGATCGCCGCGCACGGATTGGTTCTAGAGAAGCCGCTCGATGTCCTTGACAAGTTCTTCCGGCTTGGTCGCCGAGGCAAAGCGGGCGATGACTTCACCGTTTCGGTCGACCAGAAACTTGGTGAAATTCCACTTGATGCTCTCCGTGCCGAGCACGCCGGGCGCCGCGTTCTTGAGGTGGCGATAAAGAGGATGCGCGTCGTCGCCATTCACGTCGATCTTGGCAAAAAGGGGAAACGTCACATCGTAGGCGGTGCGGCAGAACTGGCCGATCGCAGCTTCATCACCGGGTTCCTGTGCACCGAACTGGTTGCAGGGAAAGCCAAGCACGACGAGGCCACGGTCCCGGTATTGGCGCCACAAAGCTTCGAGTCCCGCATACTGGGGAGTGAAGCCGCAGCGGCTTGCCACATTGACGATCAGCAGGACCTTTCCCCTGAATACTCCCATCGACTGTTCGCTGCCATCAAGAGACTTCACCGACGATTGGTAAACCGTGCTCATGGCTTGTCCTCTTTCAAAACCGCCCCATGGCGCCGGAGATCTTCCAGGCGAACCACCTCGAGCGCGGCCACCGAGGTGGCCTCAAGCACTACCCGGGGCGCCATGCCCGCCTCCAGCGCTTCCTGCCAACGTGAGGAACACAGGCACCAGCGATCCCCCGGTTTCAATCCGGGAAATTCAATCTCGGGATGCGGCGTGGATAGATCGTTGCCCCTGGCGCGCGAAAAAGCCAGGAACTCGGCGCTTGCGATGATGCAAACGCCATGGTTACCCAGGTCTTCATCCGTTACCTGGCAATAACCTGTGCGCAAGAACCCGGTCAGCGGGTCCGTGCTGCAGGACTGCAATATCCCGCCCAGGACATTAGTCGAAACGTCTTTCATGTGATTTCTCCGATAGCTGGCCGATCGGAACCGCTCTCCGACCCATTTCACTATAGCAGTTGCCCGACCGGGCGTCGCCGCCGCTCGCCCGAATGGCGACGCTGTCCGGAACAGTCGCGTGCGGCTTGGCCGGCCGAAGGCGCACGTCCGAAGGCGCACATCAACACCGCCCGAACCGCGCCCGAAGAGCGGCACCGAAAGCACCCGAGCGTCGCTTGCCGGTCGGGCGTGGCCCTTACAAGGTAGACTGGCGCCCCAATTGAGGCCACTCATGTGATCGACCAATGGATGAATTGTGCTACTGGCTGCTTCGATGTGAAAACTCACTGCTCACCCTCACCGATTCGGCAGGCGTTGAAGATTTTCCGCTTGGCCTGGCTGCGAATTTCGGCAACCCCAAGAACGCCTTGCTGATCGGCCGGTGGAAAGGAGTGCCCTGCTACGCGGCGGAACTGGACAGCCTTTCCGAAACCGTCCCGGGCGCGCTGACTTCTTTGCGTCGCATCTTCGGCTTGGCCGGCGCCGAGGCATTTGCCCTCGCCGGCCGGGCAACACAGCTTCTCGACTGGCAGCGCGACCACCGTTATTGCGGCCGTTGCGGCGCGCCCACCATGCGCAGGCCGGGGGAGTTCGCCATGGCCTGCGCCGCCTGCGGCCTCCTTGCCTACCCCAGAATGGCGCCGGCGGTCATGGTGCTGGTCATGCGCAACGATCAACTCCTGCTGGCGCGCAGCCCGCACTTTCCGCCCGGGATGTTCAGTGCGCTGGCCGGCTTTGTCGAAGCCGGCGAAACGCTGGAGCAATGCGCGGCCCGTGAGGTGCGGGAAGAAGTAGGCATAGACATCGCCAACCTGCGGTATTTCCACAGCCAGTCCTGGCCTTTTCCGAACTCGTTCATGGTGGCCTTCTTTGCCGATTACGCTGGCGGGATCCTGCGTCCTGACCCTGCAGAGATCGAGGCGGCGGACTGGTTCACCCTTGCTGCCCTGCCCCAACTGCCGGGTCGGGTCAGCATTGCCCGACAGCTGATAGACGAAGCCTGCCGCCAGGTCCGGCGGTGAGCGGAGAACTCTCACCGCGTCAGTGAGCACGCCGAACTAGGAGGTCGCCCGCGCGCGCGGATCTCCCGCGAGCTTCCAGGTTCCGGCCAGCACCTCGAGCATGGCGCGGATCACCGGATCGCCCTCGCGCGCGACGCGGTAGATGAACCACAGATCGGTATCCAGGCGCACGTCGCGCCACAGACACCCCCTCGCTCGCGGCTTCCCCATGCGGCCGGAGCGGCAACGCGATAGGTGAGGCCGCGCAGCAGCCGCCCGGCCACGCCCGGAACGCGGCGCGCATGCGCCAAGGCCGCCGCACGACGGAGCCACAAGCGGGACGGATACGCGATCATGCCCGCCGACGGAAAAACTTCGCCGAGATCCCGTTCGGCCTGAAGTAGAATGCGCCTCTCTAGGCGCACGCCGCGCCAACTTGCCGCTCTGAACGTACGTTTCCAGGTCGCGGGAGGCGGTTTTGAAAGCCGTTCCCGGTTGCTGCTGCTGGCGAAACGAACCGATTGAATGTCGAGGACAGGCCAGAGTGACTTCACTGCCGACCAAAGAAGCACCCGCAAATGCAGACAAGCTGCTCACCGTTGCCATTGTGCTCGGCTTGGGCGTGCTGATCTATGTACTGATATACGGGCGAATCTTCCAGCCCTTGGTGGACGCCGCATTTGCCAACAAGTGGTCTCACGCCCTCATGCGCCCCAGCGTCATCTGGATTCTGATGGGCACCCTGATGCTGGTATTCCGCACCGCGCTGCTGTTCAGTTACCGGGAGTTGGCGCCTGCAGACTTCCACAACGCCCCCGTGCTGACGGTCATCATTCCCGCCTACAACGAAGGGCCGATGGTCGGGCAGGCGATCGATTCGATCGTCGAGGCGAATTATCCTCACGAACGTCTGGAAATATTTGCCATCGACGATGGCAGCCGCGACGACACATGGGAACACATCTCCGCCGCGGCGAGGCGCCACCCTGATCTCGTGACGCCGATAAGATTTCCCCGGAACTGCGGCAAGCGCGCCGCCCTGGAGGCCGGCTTTCTCCGCGCTCGAGGCGAAATCGCGGTCACCATCGATTCGGACAGCGTGATCGAGCCGCAGACATTGCTGGAACTGGCAGGTCCGTTCCGTGACCCGACGATCGGCGCGGTGGCGGGCAAGGTGGTCGCCTTCAATCGCTACAGCGGCATCATTCCGCGCATGTTGCATGTGCGCTTCATTCTCTCCTTCGACATGCTGCGCGCCATACAGTCCACTTATGGCACCGTGTATTGCTGCCCAGGGGCGCTTTCGGCCTATCGTCTCTCGGTCGTACGCAAAGTTCTGCAGCGCTGGCGTCACCAGACATTCCTGGGTTCGGCCTGTACCATCGGCGAAGACCGCGCGCTCACCAACCTGGTGCTCGAGCAAGGCCTGAGCACCCTCTATCAACGCAAGGCCGTGGTACACACCGTCGTGCCCGATACCTATCTCAAGCTGGTCAAGATGTTCCTGCGCTGGGAGCGCAGCTACGTGAGGGAGGAATGGCGGTTCTTGACCCAGGTGTTATGGCAGCGGCCATGGCGTACACGCTGGATATCCATTATCGATTCCTTCTTTACGAATATGCGCTTTCCAATGATCTACGTCAGCCTCGGACTGCTCGTCACGCTGGCGATGAGCGATCCGCTGACCATTTTTCGGATGATGGTCGCCATCGGCCTGATGGCCGCGTTTTACATGCTCTATTACCTGCGCAGCGAAAAATCCCTGGATTGCCTGTATGGCATCCTCTACGCATACTTTTCCTTCTTTACTTTGTTCTGGATCTTCCCCTACGCAATATTGACGCTGCGAGCACGCTCCTGGCTGACTCGCTGACCCTGGCGCCGCCGCAGGCGCGCATTGCCAGCGGTGCGAGCGCATTTGCCTGGAATGCCGAGTCGTTCCGCAACGGGCGAATCCGGCCTGGTCACTTGATGATACGGTAACAGGGGCGGTAGTCGCTGCCGCGCAGCTTCATCCGCTGCTGCTTGACGAATGACGTCAGGAGCGCATCCATCGACGCCATCAGCTCCGGGTCGCCGTGGATCTCGAACGGCCCGTCCTGCTCCACCTTCCGGATGCCATGGTCTTTGACATTGCCCGAGACGACGCCGGAAAACGCGCGACGCAAATTGGCCGCCAATTTGTGGTCCGGCTGGTCGCGGCCAAGCGCTATCCAGCGCATGCTTTCATGCGTCGGATGGAAAGGACGCTGGAACTCGTGGTCGATTTCCAGGAGCCAGTTGAAGTAATAGGCGTCTCCATTCTCCTTGCGGAAGGCGCGCACTTTCTTGATGCCCGCTTCGATTTCCTGCGCGACACGCGGCGGATCGGCAACGATGATCCGGTAGAGACATCGTGCCCTCTCGCCAAGCGTTCCACTGATGAATTGATCGATCTGTTCAAGGTAGTCCGAGGCGCTCCTGGGGCCGCTCAGTATCAGTGGGAAGGGCATCGCGGCATTCGCCGGATGGAGCAGGATGCCGAGAATATAGAGAACTTCCTCTGCGGTTCCGGCGCCACCGGGAAAGATGACGATTCCATGTCCGGAGCGGACGAACGCTTCGAGACGCTTTTCGATATCCGGGAAGATCACCAGATCGTTTACGATCGGATTGGGCGACTCGACCGCAATCACGCCGGGTTCGGTGAACCCGAGATAACGGCCGTTGCCGATGCGCTGCATGGCGTGGGCGATGGCCGCTCCGCGCATCGGTCCCTTCATCGCTCCCGGACCGCAGCCGGTGCAAATATCCAGCCCGCGCAAACCCAGTTGGTAGCCAACGGCTGTCGTGTATTCGTATTCATCATGCGAAATGGAATGCCCGCCCCAGCATACGACCAGATTGGGCGCGGTCATCGAATGCACCACGCCGGCGTTGCGAAGGATATGAAACACGGCATTGGTCACGCCCTTCGAACTGCCCAGATCGAACTGCGGATTGCCGATAATTGTGTCGCCGACGTAAAGTATGTCGCGCAGCACGGCAAACAGATGCTCGTGAATGCCCTTGATCATCCGCCCATCGACGAAGGCGCTCGCAGGTGCCGCCTTCAGATCCAGCTTGATGCCGCGTTCGCGTTGAATCAGGGTGATCTCGAAGGCCTTGTTGCGCTCCAGCAATTCCTTGCCATCGACCGGCTCGTTGCCGCAGTTGAGCACCGCCAGCGCACAATTGCGCAAGGTATGGTAAAGGCCGCCGTGACTGGTATCGAGCAGTTTGCCGACCTCAATCCGCGACAGGATATCGAGACGCCCATCGGGAGAGATGAGCGCGTCGACGACTTCGTGGTCCATGTTGATCGGCCCTTTCGACAACGGCATGTTAGGAACATCCCTGTTGGATTCTACCGCCTAATCGACTGGCCGATTCCGGCACTGCCCGGCATCGCGGCAGGAGGTTCCCCTGATTCCCGCAAGCCTTGACGGCCCGCTTCAGCGGTCGTGAGCTGCAGCCGTCGATGCGGGGATTTGCGACCCTCGTCCGCGGTCGGCTGTGTCGCGGACCTTGGCGGAAGACGCCGGCAGGGTGCCAGTCGGGAAGGGCACGGCGTTGCAGCATCAGCCGAATTGTACGAAATCACGTTCATGGGCTGGCCCTGGTTGGGGCATAATTGATCACTTCTTCATCCCGCAAGCGGAAAAGCTCACATGGCAGAACAACTCCTGCAAGAGGAAATAGACAAGGCCCTGAAAGGCATCACGATTCCGCCGCGCCCCCAAGTGCTGGTCAGTCTGGGCAAGGAGATGGCCAAGGACGACCCGGATCTGCTGCAGATTTCCCGCCTGATCGGCGGTGACGTCGGCCTGACGGCGGCGGTATTGAAGACCGTGAACTCGCCTTTCTTCGGGCTGCGCAGCAAGATCAGTTCGGTCGCCCAGGCGGTGAGCCTCATGGGCATGAAGACCGCCAACCAGATCGCCACCGGCCTCATGCTGATGAACGCCATCCCCGGCGAAAAGCAATCGCTCGAGCCGTTCTGGGACAATGCCGAGAAAACCGCCAACATATCGACCTATCTCGCTTCCGTCCTGCCCCGGATAGCCAAGGATGACGCTTACAGTTTCGCGCTGTTCCACGATGTCGGGATTCCCATCCTGATGCAGAAATTTCCCGACTACCGGAAGACCTTGGAACTGGCGGCCCATGCCCCCGATAGGCCAGTGACCGAAATGGAGGACGAACTCCATGCCACCAATCACGCGACGCTGGGTTACCTCTTGGCCAAGAGCTGGTTCCTGCCGGCGACCATTTGCGAAGGCATCCTGCGTCACCACGACGCAACGGCTTTCGACGACCGCGACAGCATTTCGCCCGAGGCCAGGACCCTCATCGCCGTCACCTGCCTCGCCGCGAGCCTGAACGACGCGGTCACGCGCATGCGCAAGAACCTCCAGTGGGAACAGATGGGCGCCCGGGTGCTGAAACATCTGGGGCTGGTCGAGGTTGAATACCTGGATCTGAAGGAGGAAGTCGCGGCGGTGATGAATATGAACTAGTCGTCAGGTTGCCCTCGGGCCTGGTCGGTCTTCTCATTACGGAAGGATTCCGGCACACCGGATGCGAGGTTGTCCTGCGCTCAGCCATGCGATGCAGGGACTAGACCGTCCCATGCCGGACGAGCTACGGATAGAGCCCGCGCTGTTCCCGCGAGGCGAGGACGCGCTGACATGCGACGATAAAGGCCGCAGTCCGTATCGTCACCTTGCGTTCCTGCGCCAGTTGCCATGTGGCCTCAAAGGCATTCGTCATGATGCGCTCGAGGCGCTCGTTGATTTCGTCTTCACTCCAGAAGAAGCTGGAAAAGTCCTGCACCCACTCGAAATACGACACAGTCACACCACCGGCGTTGGCCAAAACGTCGGGAATGACCAAAATGTTCCGTTCGTTCAGGATATCGTCGGCAGCCGGCGTGGTCGGGCCGTTGGCACCCTCGACAACGATCTTGGCGCGCATCGCGCGCGCCCTTGCCGGCGTCACCTGGCCCTCCAGTGCGGCGGGCACAAAGAAGGCGCAGTCCAGTTGCCAGAAGTCGTCCTCGCTCAGCCGCTTTGCTCCGGCGAAGCCGAGCAGGCTGCCGTTCTCCGCCACGTGGGCCAGCGCGGCCGGAATGTCGATACCCGCCTCGTTGGCGATCGTGGTTTCCGCATCCTGCAGGGCGATGACCTTCGCGCCATTCTCGCTGAAAATACGCGCCGCAATTCCGCCGACATTGCCAAAGCCCTGAACAACCACGCGTGCACCCAAGACTGGCGTACCAATGCGTAGCCCCGCTTCGCGAGCGGCGAAGTACACGCCGCGCCCGGTAGCCTCACGGCGGCCCAGTGATCCTCCCAGGGAAATCGGCTTGCCAGTGACGACGCCACTAGCGGTACCTCCGACATTCATCGAGTATGTGTCCATCATCCAGGCCATGGTCTGCTCGTTGGTTCCGACATCGGGCGCAGGAATATCCTTGTCGGGTCCGATGACAATGCCGATTTCCGAGGTATAGCGCCGGGTAATCCGTTCTAGCTCCGGGCGCGATACCGAGCGCGGATCGAACCGTATCCCTCCTTTGGCACCGCCGAACGGCAAGCCAAGGGCGGCATTTTTAATGGTCATCCAGCCAGATAGCGCCATCACTTCGTTCAGGGTGACGGCGGGGTGAAAGCGCACACCGCCCTTGCCGGGACCGCGCGACAGGTTGTGCTGAACGCGATAGCCTTCGTAATGCGCGATCGTGCCGTCGTCGCGAACGATAGGAACATCGACTATGAGGACACGCTTGGGATGCTTGAGCGTTTCTATCCAACGCGACAACTGACCGAGATGTGGCGCTACGCGGTCTATCTGTTCGATGAAACTCGCCCAGGGTTCACGCCGTGCCGGATCGAGATAGGAAAGATTGCTGCCAGTGGCGTCCATAGAGATCCTTCATCACGAGCGTGGGTGGGCGAAAATCTCAGCATTGGGGAACCGGCGGTGCCGGCCGTGGCCGGCTATTGTATAGACCGGTTCGATCAGGGCACACCGGGCCGACCACGGCATCACCCGATCCATCCCGGCCAGAAATGCCGCTCGTCGCGCCATCTTGCCGAACCGGTCAAATTCACCTGTCGAGAGCGTCAACCGCTTCGTCGCTTTCATCCCAGCAGTTGATCCGGCCTCGGAACAAATTACCGGATCGCGCTCGCAGTTCGGCGGCGTCATGACAAGGAGACGCAAGAGACGCCAATCCATGACTTTCATTTCAGGAAATGGCCATTTCACCTTGGGGAATTCGCTTTCAATAAAAGCATCGCCACAAGCGTTTGAATTATTGGCGGAGTGGACGGGACTCGAACCCGCGACCCCCGGCGTGACAGGCCGGTATTCTAACCAACTGAACTACCACTCCCAGCGCGCTTTCGCGGCAGGAAAGAACAAGCATGCCGGCAACAGGCGCAAAATACCGCGATTCGCATTATATTCAGTTTGCGCCGCCTGGGGAACCTGAAGCCGGGCGCAGGACGGAGGAAAGCCATGTTTCTCGCTGCGGACATCGGCGGCACCAAGACCCTGGTCGCCCTGGGCGACCAGGCCGGGATACGCTATCAAACTCGTTTCCTGAACGATGATTACGCCGGGCCTGCGGCATTGATCGAGATCTTTCTCCGGAATGCCAGGGAAGCCGGCTGGCCGGCGCGGGCCGAGCAGAGCTGCCTGGCGCTGGCCGGGCCGGTGCCCCCCGGCGGCGGCAGCGCCCGCCTGACCAACCGGGCCTGGCAAATCAATGCGCAGGAATTGAGCCGGACGCTGCCCCTGGGACCGGTGCGATTGATCAACGACTTTGTCGCCAGCGCCGCCGGCATCGCGACGCTCGGCGCCGGCGAGTGCCTGACGCTGCAGCAGGGCAAGGCGGACCTGGCGGCGCCGCAACTGGCCATCGGCCCCGGCACCGGGCTCGGCGTGGCGGCACGGCTGCCCGGCGCGGCGGGTGCGGGCCAGGTCATGGCCAGCGAGGGCGGCCATGTCGGGTACGCCCCGACGGACGCGAAGCAGCGCGCTTTCCTCGACTTTCTCGCGCACCGCCACGCCCGGGTCAGCGTCGAGCGCATCGTGTCCGGAGCCGGCCTCGTCGAATGCCACCAGTTCTGCAGCAGGGAAGCCGGCCGCGCCATGCTGCCCATCGCCCCGGCCGAGATCACCGGCGGGGCGCTGGCCGGGGGCGACCCGGTCTGCGCCCGCGCGCTCGATCTCTTCCTCGCCGTCTTTGGCGCCTTCGCCGGCGACATGGCCCTGTGCTTTCTTTCCCGCGGCGGAGTCTTCCTGGTCGGCGGCATCGTGCCGAAGATCCTGCCGCGCCTGATTACCGGTCCCTTTCTGGCCGCTTTCAACGACAAGGCCGAGCACGTTGAACTCGCTGCCGCCATGCCCATAGTCGCAGTTCTATCGGAAGACTTGGCGCTGCGCGGCGCACTCGCGACGGCCTGCCTGAAGACCTAGGGCCCTGCCGGAACGATGCCCATGGCGCTCATTGAAGCGTAACATGGTCATGAAATCATCCTATCCCGGCAAGGAACGAAGTCATGGAGAACCCCGCCTCCGGCCCGCTTGTGCCCAATGGCGCGCTGCAGAGCCAGATTGATCTGCGCTTCGTCACCCAGTTGACCAAGAGCACTTATGCCATCATCCTCGCCGGCGGCCGCGGCACCCGCCTGGAAAACCTGACCGACTGGCGCGCCAAGCCGGCCGTTCCTTTCGCCGGAAAATTCCGCATCATCGATTTCACCCTTTCCAACTGCGTGAACTCCGGCATCCGGCGCATCGGCGTCGCCACGCAGTACAAGTCCCAGAGCCTGATCCGGCATATCCAGAGCGGCTGGAGTTTCCTCGACGGCCGCCTGCAGGAGTTCATCGATCTCCTGCCGGCCCAGCAGCAGGTACACGAGTCCTGGTACAGAGGCACCGCGGACGCCGTGTTCCAGAACCTCGACCTGCTCCGGCGCTACCGTTCAGAGTACGTGCTGATTCTCTCCGGCGACCACGTCTACAAGATGGACTACGGCAAGATGCTCGCCCACCATGTCCAGTCCGGCGCCGACATGACCGTCGCCTGCCACGAGGTGCCGATCGGGGAGGCCGGCTCGTTCGGCATCATGGGCACCGATGCCGACGGGCGGATCACCAGCTTCCAGGAAAAACCGGCCAACCCGACGCCGATGCCGGACCGCCCGGATCAGGCGCTTGCGAGCATGGGCATCTACGTCTTCAATGCAAAATTCCTCTTCGAGCAGCTGATCAAGGATGCCGATACCGCCAGTTCGAGCCATGACTTCGGCCATGACATTATTCCCAGCCTGATCGGCCGCTACCGGCTTTCCGCCCATCGCTTCGCCGACAGCTGGGTGGGGAGAAAGGAGGCCGCATACTGGCGCGACGTCGGCACCATCGACGCCTACTGGGAAGCGAACATCGACCTTACAAATGTCGTGCCGCACCTGGATCTTTACGACCAGGAATGGCCGATCTGGACCTACCAGGAACAGCTGCCTCCGGCGAAATTCGTCTTCGACGAGGACGATCGCCGCGGCATCGCCGTCGACTCCCTGGTCTCCGGCGGCTGCATCATCAGCGGCGCCACCGTGCGGCGCTCCCTGCTCTTCTCCAACGTCCGGATCGAAGCGCAGGCCAACGTGGAAGACTCGGTGATTCTGCCGAGCGTCGAAATCGGCCGCGGCGCGATCATCCGGCGCGCGATCATCGACAGGGCCTGCCGGATCCCGGAAGGACTCGCCATCGGCCTCAATGCCGACGAGGACCGCCGCCGCTTCCGCGTGACGCGGAAAGGCATCACCCTGGTCACCCCGGAAATGCTCGGCCAGAGGATACACCAGCTGCGCTAGGCGCGGACCCAAGGCACAGCCCCATGCGACCCGAAGCCGAACTCGATCTGGTCTTCCTCTGGCACATGCACCAGCCCGACTACCGCTCGCCGGAGAGCGGCGACTACGCGCAACCCTGGGTCTATCTGCACGCCCTGAAGGACTACTCGGACATGGCGGCCCATCTCGAGCGCCACCCGAACATCCGCGCCGTGGTGAACTTCGTGCCGGTGCTGCTGGAGCAGATCGAGGATTATGTCCGGCAGCTGTCCTCGGGCGAACTGCGCGACCCGCTGCTGCGGCTGCTCGACCACCCGAACCCGGACGAACTGACGGCGGCCGAGCGGCGGCTGGCGCTCTCGTATTGCTTCCGCAGCAACGATCTCCTGATGATCAAGCCCTTTCCCGCCTACAAGCGGCTGCACGACCTGTTCCTCATCCTCGAAGGCCAGGACGATTGCGCCGTGCACTACCTGTCGGGCAGCTATTTCGCCGATCTCATCACCTGGTATCACCTGGTCTGGACCGGCGAAGCCATGCGCCGCCAGCACTCGCTGCTGGCCGACCTGATGAGCCGCGGCGCGGCCTACACGCGCGCGGACCGCCAGGCCCTGCTGGCGCTGATCCGCGCCACGATCACGGAACTGATCCCGCGCTATCGCGCCCTGGCCGAGCGCGGCCAGATCGAACTCTCCTCGACGCCCTACGCCCACCCCCTGGCGCCGCTGCTGCTCGATTTTCACAGCGCGCGCGAAGCCGTGCCCGACCTGCCGCTGCCGCAGGCACCCTGCTATCCGGGCGGCCGCGACCGGGTGGACGCCCATCTCGGCGCCGCCCTGTCCTCCCACCAGCGCCGCTTCGGTGCGCCGCCCGGCGGCATCTGGCCGGCCGAAGGCGCCGTCTCCAACGCGCTGCTCTCCCGGCTCGCAGCCCACGGCTGCCGCTGGACGGGCAGCGGCGAGGCCGTGCTCGGCCACAGCCTGGCCAAGGCCGGAAAGGCCTACGACAGAACGCGCGATCTCTACCGGCCCTACCGCCTCGCCGCCGCGGCCGAACCGCTGCTGTTCTTCCGCGACGACCGGCTCTCGGACCTGATCGGCTTCGAGTATGCCAAATGGCACGGCAAGGACGCGGTTCAACACTTCACCGGCGAACTCGACGCCATTCGCCGGGCGGCGCCGGCGGGAGAACGCTTGCTGGTCTGCGTCATCCTCGACGGAGAGAATGCCTGGGAGTTCTATCCCTACAACGGCTTCTATTTCTTCGAGGGTCTTTATCGCAGCCTCGACGAGCATCCGCGGATCCACACCACGACGTTCTCCGCTTGCCTTTCGGATAGCGGCCAGATGACCCGAGTGGCCGAACTGCCCGATTTGGTCGCCGGCAGCTGGGTCTATGGCACGCTGACGACCTGGATCGGCGCCGCCGACAAGAACCACGCCTGGGAACTCTTGTGCGCCGCCAAGCAGGGCTACGATCTGGTCATGGGCAGCGGACGGCTCGACCCGGCCGGCAAGGCAGCCGCCGAAGCCTGCCTCGCCGTCTGCGAGAGTTCGGACTGGTTCTGGTGGTTCGGCGACTACAATCCGCCCGAGGCGGTGAGCCAGTTCGACGAACTGTTCCGGCGCAATCTGCGCCATCTCTATCAGCTGATCCAGCTGACGCCGCCCGACGTCCTGGAAACGCCCCTGTCCCACGGCGGCGGTGCGCCCGAGGTTGGCGGCACCATGCGCCGCTCGAGTTGAGCCGGTTCCGATGAAGCATAATGCGGGACCGAACGAGCAGGTCAGGACCGATTGTTTCTGCGCGCCTGCGCATATTTTTTGGAGGCTGTCATGAGCGATATCGCATCCCTGCTCGGCGACGAGGCCGGCTCCCTGCTGGACCACGCCTGCCGCGGCATCCCGAAGGACCTGCTGCATCTGCCGGGCCCCGACTTCATCGCCCGGGTCCATCAGGACTCGGAGCGAAAGCCCGGCGTGTTGCGCAACCTGGCGGCGCTGTTCAACCACGGCCGGCTGGCCGGAACGGGCTACCTGTCCCTGCTGCCGGTCGATCAGGGCGTCGAGCATTCGGCCGGCGCCTCGTTCGCGCCGAACCCGCTGTATTTCGACCCGGAGAACATCGTTCGCCTGGCCATCGAAGGCGGCTGCAACGGCGTGGCCTCGACGCTCGGCGTGCTCTCCGCGGTGGCGCGAAAATACGCCCACCGGATCCCCTTCGTGGTCAAGATCAACCACAACGAATTGCTGAGCTACCCGAACATCTACGACCAGACTCTGTTCGCCAGCGTCGAGCAGGCCTTCGACCTCGGCGCCGCAGCCGTGGGCGCGACGGTGTTCTTCGGCTCGGCGGAGTCGCGGCGGCAAATCTGGGAAGTCTCCCAGGCCTTCGCCCGCGCCCACGAGCTTGGCATGGCCTGCATCCTCTGGGCCTACACGAGGAACGCCGCATTCAAGCATGAAGGCGTGGACTACCACGTCTCGGCAGACCTCACCGGGCAGGCCAACCATCTGGCGGTCACCATCAACGCCGACATCGTCAAGCAGAAAATGGCCGAGAACAACGGCGGCTACAACGCGCTGAAATTCGGCAAGACCAGCCCCAAGGTCTATTCGGAACTCACCACCGATCACCCCATCGACCTCGTCCGCTATCAGGTGGCCAACTGCTACATGGGGCGCGCCGGCATGATCAACTCCGGCGGCGAATCGGGCAAGGACGACCTGCATCAGGCCGTGCGCACCGCCGTCATCAACAAGCGCGCCGGGGGCATGGGTCTGATTTCCGGCCGCAAGGCCTTCCAGAAGCCAATGGCGGAAGGCGTCACCCTGCTCAACGCGATCCAGGACGTCTATCTTTCGCCCACCGTCACCATCGCCTAGGAAAACCGTCATGCCCGGCACGCCATTCCCCCTCGAGGTAACGCCCCAGATACCGGCCCGCCTGGAGCGTCTCGCGGAGCTCGCCAGCAACCTCTGGTACAGCTGGGACCGGCCCACCCGCGGCCTGTTCTCGCGCCTGCACCCGGCGCTTTGGCGGGCGGTCGGCCACAGCCCCAAGGCTTTCCTGAAACGCGTCGATCAGAAGCGCCTGAACGCCGCAGCGGAGGACCCGGTTTTCCTCGGCGCCTACAACCGCGTGCTCTCCGAGTTCGATACCTATCTTGCGGAACTGGGCCATGCGCCGAGAAAGGCCGATCACACGCACGACGCCCTGGTCGCCTATTTCTGCTTCGAGTTCGGCTTCCACGAGAGCCTGCCGATCTATTCGGGCGGTCTCGGGATACTCGCCGGCGACCACTGCAAGGCCGCGTCGGACCTGCGCCTGCCTTTTGTCGGCGTAGGCCTGCTGTTCCGCCAGGGCTTTTTCCTGCAAACCATCGACCGCGACGGCCGCCAGCAAGCCGTCAATGTCGATGCCGACTTCGACGACCTGCCGATCACGCCCGTCCTTCGGGCCGACGGCGCAGAACTGACGGTCGAACTCAATCTGCTCGAACGGCGCGTCGTGGTCAAGGTCTGGCGGGTGCGTATCGGCCATGTGATGCTGTATCTGCTCGACACCGATCTCGCGGCCAACAGCCCGCATGACCGCAACATCACACACCGCCTCTACGGCGGCGATCGCACCACGCGCATCGAGCAGGAGATCGTGCTCGGCGTCGGCGGAATTCTGGCCCTGCGCGAACTGGGGCTCGAGCCGACGGTCTGCCACATCAACGAAGGCCACGCCGCCTTCATGATCCTGGAGCGCATCAGCGCCCTCGTCGCCGAAGGCGTGGACTTCGCCAGCGCACTCGAGGCCGTGGCCGCCAGCACGGTCTTTACCACCCACACGGCGGTCCCCGCCGGGCACGATCAGTTCGACGGGGAAATGGTCAGGCGCTATTTCCTCCACTGTTTCCCGATACTCGAGGAATGCATGGGCGAAATGCTGGCCATGGGCCACCTGCCCGGCGGGCACGAATTCAACATGACCTCCCTGGCGGTGCGCGGGTCGCGCTTCCACAACGGCGTCTCGCGCATCCACGGCGGCGTCTCGTCCTCGATGCTGTCCGCGCTCTGGCCGCAGATCGAGCCCCACGACAATCCGATGAGCTTCATCACCAACGCCGTCCATGTGCCGACCTTCCTGTCGATGGACTGGAACGAACTGTTCGAGCGTCACCTCGGCGAAGAATGGACCCAGCGCCTGACCGACCCGGACTGCTGGCGCCGTGTCCAGCGGATACCGGACCTGCTGTACTGGAGCGTGCGCCAGTCGCTCAAGTCGCAGATGCTGCATCTGGTCAGGAACCGGATCTCGACGCAATATGCCCGCAACCAGGGCTCGCAGGCCCACCTGGACCGCCTGCTGAAGCTGGCCGACCCCAACAACCCGAATGTGCTGACCATCGGCTTTGCCCGCCGCTTCGCGACCTACAAACGGGCTGCCCTGTTGTTCGAGGACCTCGACTGGCTGCGCGAGATCGTCTCGGACCCCAAGCGCCCGGTGCTCTTCATCTTCGCCGGCAAGGCCCACCCGGCCGATCTGCCCGGGCAGGAGATCATCCATCGCGTCTGCCAGGTGGCCCGCATGCCCGAGTTCGAGGGCCGCATCCTCGTGGTCGAGGGGTACGACCTGCATCTGGCCCGGCGGCTCGTGTGCGGGGTGGATGTCTGGCTCAACAACCCGGTCTACCCGCTCGAGGCTTCCGGCACTTCGGGCATGAAGGCGGCGATCAACGGCGTCATCAATCTCTCGGTCCTCGACGGATGGTGGGAAGAAGGCTACGACGGCGACAACGGCTGGGCCATCAAACCCGCCTCTGACGTGGAGAACGGAGGCGAGCGCAACCGCGACGAAGCGCGCACCCTGCTCGAAATCCTTCAGGACAAGGTCATTCCCCTCTATTACGAAGCCGGGCCGATGGGTTTCTCACCCGCCTGGCTGGCCATGTCCAAGCGGTCCATGGCCAGCATCATGCCGCGCTTCAACACCGAACGCATGATCACGGACTACGTCGAGAAATTCTACGTCCCCGCCAGCCGCCAGTGGCAGCGCCTCTCCGGCAGCGACTTCGACGGTGCCCGCAGACTGTCCTCGTGGAAGGCGCGCGTCCGCGCGGGCTGGCACGGCGTCGCCATGCGCCGGCTGGACAACAGCCGGGGCCGCATCGCCTACGGCGACAGCCTGCACTTCGAACTGGCGGTCAACCTCAACGGACTGGACCCCGGCGACGTGGTCGTCGAACTGCTGCTGGGGCGCCCCAACCTGCCCGATTCGGCGACCGCACCGGTGCAAAGACCGCTGATCTGCCAGGGCCGCAGCGACGGCGGCGAGTGTCTCTATACGCTGGATCTGACCCCCGAACTGTGCGGCCGGATCGAATACCGCTTCCGGATCTATCCCAAGCACGAACTGCTGACGCATCCTTTCGAGATGGGCATGATGCTTTGGCTCTGACTTGGCATGAAACGCCGATGAGTTCTCCGCCGCGCGTTCTCTTCGTCACGTCGGAAATTGCCCCGTGGCAAAAAACCGGCGGCCTGGGCGACATCTCGGCGGCCCTGCCCGGAGCGCTCGCCCAAGCCGGCGTCGATGTGCGCATCCTGGTTCCCGCCTACCCGGCGCTGACCTCGGCCTTTCCCGAGGCGGGCGTGATCGCGGCGATTCCGCCGCCCGGCGGCAGATTCCCCGCTGGCCGCTTGCTGGCAGCGTCGACAGACGCGGAAGTGCCGCTCCTGCTCCTAGATTGTCCGGAGTATTTTGCTCGTCCCGGCGGCCCTTATCAGTCGCCGCACCGACGCGACTGGCCGGACAATGCCCTGCGTTTCGGTCTGCTCTCCCGCGTCGCCGCGCTGCTCGCATCGGACGCCAGCCCGCTTTCCTGGCGTCCCGACATACTCCACTGCAACGACTGGCAAAGCGGCCTGGCGCCCGCCTACCTCCACTACCTTCACCCAGGCGCCGCCGCGGCGACCGTGATGACCATCCACAACCTCGCCTTCCAGGGCCTGTTTCCGGCACAAAGACTCGCCGATCTGGGCCTGCCCGAGGAAGCTTTCGTCTTCGACGGCGTCGAGTTCCACGGACAACTTTCCTTCCTCAAGGCGGGGCTGCAATTCGCCGACCGGATCACCACCGTCAGCCGCACTTACGCGCAAGAGATCCAGCAGGCCGAACTGGGCTTCGGCCTCGACGGCCTGCTGCGCCATCGCAGTGCCGATCTCACCGGCATCCTGAACGGCGTCGAGGCAAGCTGGAATCCGGCCACCGACCCGCTCCTGGCGCAACGCTACGACGCGCGTCATCTGGCGGACAAGGCGGCGAACCGGCAGGCCTTGCGTCGCGAACTGGGACTTGAAGAAACGGCGGCCTGGCCGCTCATGGCCATCGTCAGCCGCCTGACTCATCAGAAGGGCGTCGATCTGGTGCTCGCCGTCGCCGAAGAGCTTCTTGCCGGACCGCCGGGGGCGCAACTGGCCGTGCTCGGCACCGGGGAGCGGGAATTCGAGGCCGGCTTCCGGATGCTGGCCGCGCGCCACCCGGGCAAGGTCGCGGCCGTGATCGGGTTCGACGAGCGCCTCGCACACCGCTTCGAGGCAGGGGCCGACATTTTTCTCATGCCTTCCCGCTTCGAGCCCTGCGGCCTCAACCAGATGTACAGCCTGCGCTACGGCACGCCGCCTGTGGTCCGCGCCACCGGCGGGCTGGCGGACACCGTGGTGG
The DNA here is from genome assembly GCA_903904605.1 of uncultured Sterolibacterium sp. Lineage (GTDB taxonomy): Bacteria > Pseudomonadota > Gammaproteobacteria > Burkholderiales > Rhodocyclaceae > CAIYYX01. The sequence continues at coordinate 30,012 of CAIVDC010000017.1, read as the reverse complement.
ACTGCACGGCGCAGACGCTGGCCGCCGGTTCGGCGAACGGTTTCGCTTTCGGGCCGGCCGATGCCGCATCCCTGCTGGCCGCGGTGCGCCGCGCCGGCGACGCCTGGCACCGGAGCAAGCTCTGGCGCCGGCTGCAGAAGAACGGCATGGCGGCGGATTTTTCCTGGGACAAGGCCGCGGCCGACTACGCCGACATTTACCGCACCATGCACTCGGCCGAGGCTTGAAAGCGAACGATTTGGTTGTTCTGCGACTCGCTCAGTACAATACGCGTTCGGCTCATCAATCAGGAGGACAAGACCCCATGGTCTGGATCGCGCTGGAAGAAAGGCAGGAAACGGGACACGCCATGATCGACGGCGACCACGCAGGCATTGTCGAGATCATCAATCAATTGGCCTCGGCCATTACCCAACATAAGAGCAAGGACGTCTGCGGCAAGCTGCTCGACCAGATCATCCACGACACGAAAGCGCACTTCGCCAGGGAAAACCGCCTGATGGCCGAGCATCATTACCCCAAGGCCGACCAGCACCAGGCCGAACACGCCCGGCTGATCGGTCAATCGCTCGATCTGAAAATCTGGTTCGACGCGGCCCCCGCCGAGTCGGTGATGTCGGTCTCGCTGCTGCATTTCCTCGAGGACTGGTGGACCCGGCATATCCCGAGCTTCGACAAGGAACTCGCCGACTTCATCGCCGCGCAGAAACCGTAAGGCCTCCCGCCGGCCTGCGACGGAGGGTCTGTCTTGCCCGGCTGTTGCAGGCGCTCGCTGCCGGTGCCGGCCGAACCGCGCCGCGAGGCAAAAAGATTTACAGAGAGTTACAGTCCGATCGCTATTGCCAGCGCAGAACCGGCTACCATGCTAGCGTTGAATCCCGCACCTTCGGCGGAGCATTTCAGCGCCTTGTGATGGAGCTCGAATGAGAAGAAGTCTGCTTTGGCTGTTGCTCGTGTTGGCCATGGCGGCGCAGGCCGCGTCGCCGGACCCGGCATCGACGCCGACCGTCGACTTGAAGCCGCTGCAGCAACAGTCGCAGGCGGCACATCTGGCCGCTCTGCTGCTGTCCCGCTATCACTACAAAGCGCTGCCCCTCGATGAGGCCATGTCGGGGAAGATATTCGACCATTACCTGAAGTCGCTCGATCCCGAGAAGCTTTTTTTCGTTCAAGCCGACATTGACCAGCTGTCCGCCTTTCGCACCAAGCTGGGGGCCGCCATCATGGAGGAGAACCTCACCGCTCCCTTCGCCATTTTCAACCTCTATGCCGAGCGTGTGTCGGAGCGCTTGGCCGATGCCCGCAAGCTGCTCAGGAAAGGCTTCGATTTCCGGAAGGAGGAGAGCTATCAATACGAACGGGAAAAGGCCGCCTGGCCGAAATCCGAAGCCGAGATGCACGAACTGTGGCGCAAGCGGGTCAAGAACGACTGGTTGCGACTCAAGCTGGCCGGGAAAGACGACAAGAGCATCGTCGAGACCCTGGACAAGCGCTACGACCATTCCCTGAAACGCATCGCCCGGATAAAGAGCGCGGACGCCTTTCAGATCTTCATGAACGCCTACACGATGGCCATCGATCCCCATACCAACTACATGGGGCCGCGGGCCGCCGAGGATTTCGACATATCGATGCGGCTCTCGCTGGTCGGGATCGGCGCGGTGCTGGAAGAGAAGGACGACTACACCACGATTCGCGAACTGGTGCCGGGCGGTCCCGCCGCCCTCTCCGGGCAACTCAAGGTCGGCGACCGCATCCTCGGCGTGGCCCAGGGAACGGACGGCGTCATGGCGGACATCATGGGCTGGCGCCTCGACGATACCGTCGCCCTGATTCGCGGCGCAGCCGACTCGAACGTCCTGCTCGACATACTCCCCGCGGGCGCCGGCCCGGACGGCAAACACCGACTGATTTCACTCACCCGGAAGAAGATCTCGCTGGAGGAGCAGGCGGCCAAGAAGTCCGTCCTCGCGGTGAAGGAAGGCAATACCGTTCGCCACATCGGCGTGATCTCGCTGCCCACCTTCTATCAGGATTTCGACGCCCGACAGAAAGGCGACCCGAATTTCAAGAGCGCGAGCCGCGATGTCGCCCGCCTGTTGAAAGAATTGAAAAAGGAAAAGGTCGACGCCGTGCTCATCGACTTGCGCGATAACGGCGGCGGTTCATTGGCCGAAGCCGTCGATCTGACCGGCTTGTTCGTCGGCAAGGGACCCGTGGTGCAACAACGCGACGCCAAAGGCGCGCTCACCGTGGAGAGCGAGACCAAGCCGGGCATCGCCTGGGACGGGCCTCTGGGCGTCCTGATCAACCGCAATTCCGCTTCCGCGTCGGAGATATTTGCCGCGGCGATTCAGGACTACGGGCGAGGGCTGCTGATCGGCGAAACGAGCTTTGGCAAAGGCACGGTACAGACCATGGTCGATCTCGATCAGGTCGCCAAGGCCGGCAAGCCGGGATTTGGCGAACTGAAATTCACCATCGCCCAGTTCTTCCGCATCAACGGCGGCACTACGCAGCTCGCCGGGGTGAAGCCGGACATCGTCCTGCCCGAGGTGTCCGATCAGGACAGTTTCGGCGAATCGAGCTTCGACAACGCACTGCCCTGGAGCCAGGTCAAACCCGCGAAGTATGCGCCGCTCGGCGACTTGAAACTGTTGCTGCCCGGACTCGAGACGCGCCACCTCGCCCGCGTGAACAAGGACAGGGACTACCTGTCCCTGCAGGAAGACATCAGCGAATTCAAGCAGCAGCGCAAGAAGAACCTGGTTTCGCTGAACGAAGCCCAACGACGCCAGGAGCGCGACGCCCAGGAGGCCAAGCTGAAGGCCCGGGAACTGCTGCAGAATGCCGGCAAGACCGGCGGCAAGGATGCCCTTGGCGGGCACGCCGCGCCGCAGAATAGCTTGGCGCTCCGGGATGACGGCCTGCAGGCGGACGAGCGCAATCTCAGCAAGGAACTGGCGGCCGAAAAAGTGCGCAAGAATGCCAAGGACGTGCTGCTCGACGAAGCCGTCCATATCCTCAGCGACGAGGTGGCGCTGGCGCCCGCGGCGAGGATCTCGGCCCGTGCCAAGCCGGCTTCTCCGTTGATGGCCAACTCGGTCGCGCTGCCTGTGCCGGAATCGCCGGGCGCGAAAAGCTGCGGCCCGGCACGTCCTTGTCCGTGACTCCCCTGCATCGCTTCGCGGCCCTATGCGCAGTCTTGCTGGCATTTACCGCTGCAGCGAGCCCCGAAACCGGAAACGCCAACCTCGCCCGCCCGGACGCGCAGGCAGCGGGCTTTTCATCCTATCGGCTGGCCAACGGCTTCAAGATCATTCTCGTGCCGTTTCCGTCCGCCGCCAGCACCCGCATCGAATTGCTGGTCAAGACCGGCAGCAAGCTCGAAGGTTACGGCGAGACCGGCATGGCGCATTTGCTCGAGCACATGCTGTTCAAGAGCGCCGGCAAACGTTCTGACCTGAAGAGCGATCTCACCGCCCTGGGCGCCCACTGGAACGGCACGACCAACGCCGACCGCACCAATTTCTTCGAGACCGTCGCGCCCGAACCGGAGAAGATAGACGAGGCGATACGCATCGAGGCGGATCGTTTCATCCGGGCCAGCTTCACCAGGGAACATCTGGCCAGCGAGATGAGCGTCGTCAGGAACGAACTGGAAAGAAGCGATAGCGACCCCGGCAGTCTGCTGATGCGCGCCTTGCAGCGCGAGGCCTTTTTCTGGCACGGCTATTCGCGGCCGACCATCGGGGCGAAGAGCGACATCGAGGACGCGCCCTTCAGCGCCTTGCAGGCCTTCCACGAGAAGCACTACCGCCCCGACAATGCCGCGCTGATCGTCTCCGGAAATTTCGATCCGCAGCATGTATTGGCACTGGCCAGCCGCTTATTCGCCGTTGCGCGCAATCCGGCGACAGCCAAGCCCGGCAACTGGACCCGGGAAGAGCCGCGGGCCGCGACCAATCGCAGCGAACTGTTTCTACCTGCCGGCAAGACCATGGCGGCCAGCGCCTGGAAACTGCCCGGCATGCGCGAGCGGCAAGGCTACGCCTTCGATCTGGCCATCAGCGCCGTTTGCGACGATGACTGGGGCAGCTTGCGCAAGGATCTGGTGTTGGCGCGCAAGATCGCGGTTTCGGCAAGCTGTGGCACGCAAGTCCAGGCTGACTACAGCCTGTTGGTCGCCATCGCGACGGCAGGCAAGGACGCCGATGCGGAGGTCTTGTCGCGCGCGCTCTCCGGACATATCGAAGCCGCCGCGGCCAAAGGCATCAGCCAGGAACAGCTGGATCGCGCCCGCCTGACCGAACTGAATGCTTTCGAACGGCAGGAGAACTCGCACGAAACACTCGCCCCCCTGCTTTCCGAAGCCGAGGTTGCCGGCGACTGGCGCCTGTTCTTCTGGCAACGCGACATGGTCAAGTCGGTCACGCTGGCGGAAGCCGACGCGGCGCTGAAGAAGTGGGCCGTCGCGGTCAATCGCAGCGACGTCCTGCTGCACAATGCCAACAACATCGCGGCGCCGGAACTGCCGAAGTTCGCCGATGCCGGATCCCTGGTGGCGGGCCAGGACTGGCCGGCCATATCGAAACTGGCCGATCCCGTTCCGACCTCGGCCAGCGAACTGGCCAAGGCCACCGTCCATATTTCGCTGGACGGATCGCGGGCGCGGGCGGCGCTGATATCGCGCCGGACCCAGGGCGATCTGGCCTGGCTGGTCCTGGCCAACGACTACGGCAACGAGTCGGCCCTGAGCGGGCGACTGACCGCCTGCGCCATGGCCGACAACCTCATGGCCTACGGCGGCGCAGGTCTCAGCCGCGAACAACTGAGCGCCAGGCTGGAGGCGCTGCAGGCGCAATGGTCGCTGAGCCTGGACGGCATCGCCATCGAAGCACCCCGACGGAATATCGATGCAGCCCTGGACATCCTGCTCTCGGCCTGGACTTCTCCCGCCCTGCCGGCCGCGGAGTTCGAGCAGATCAAGGCCGCGACGATCGCAAGACTCGAAGCCGGACTGAAGGATCCGGGGCAGGTCGCCGCCAACAAAGCCAATCTGCGCTTCGACAACTATCCGGCCCGGCATCCGTTCCAGCCCCGCTCCCTGGAGCAGCAACTGGCCGAGAGCCGCGCAGTGAGCTACGCTGACGCGAAAGCCTGCGTCGCGGACTTTTCCGGACTGGCCCAGGTTCGACTGGCGATGGTCGGCGCATTTTCAGTCGCGGATGTGCGCGCGGTCTGGTCCCGGGTCGGCAAGCTGCCGACGGCCAGGATCCCCTATGCGCGGGTGAAGGATATTGCAGCGCCGCTCCAGGTCGATACCTCGCCCATCGAAGTGTCCATGCCGGAGAAACCCAATGCGCTGATCTCCGGCTCGGCCCTGCTGCGCATTACCGACGATGCACCGGATTTTCCCGCCTTGCGGATCGCCGTCAAGGTCCTGGGCGGTGATGCCGACAGCAGGATCTGGGCCCGGTTGCGCGAGCGCGAAGGACTCGCTTACAGCGCCGGCGCGAGTCTGTCCGGGGACTCTTTCGAGCCGCGCAGCAGACTGTCGATCCAGGCCAGCGCCGCCAGCGACAAAGCCGATGCGGCGCTCGACAGCCTGAAGGCAGAACTTGCCCGGGCACTCAAGGACGGCTTCTCGGCGCAGGAAGTGGCGCGCGCCAAGCGTGCCTGGCTGGAGGAAAGGAAGACTTCCCTGCGCTCGGAGAAGTCCTTTGCCGACGCTCTGGCGCAGGGACTTTACAGCGGCCGGGACTATGCCTGGCTGGCGCACTACGACGAAGAGATTGCCCGGGTCACGCCGCAGCAAGTCACGCACGCCTTGCGCAAGTACCTGGGCGCAACGCCCATGGTCTGGATGGTGGGTCGAGGCAGCTAGCGGCAGACCCGGTTGGCCGAACCATTGCCGCGCTCACTCGGCCGCCGCGATGCTGCCATGCGTGAACGGTGGCTTGGCGAGCCATACCAGCGGGATCAGGACCAGAAAGATCCAGCCGGAGAGCCAGAACACGTCGATGGTGGACAGCATATAGGCCTGGACGGTGATGGCCCTTTCGATGTAGCTGTAGCTTTGCGCCGCCCCGAAACCCAGGCTTTGCATCTGATCCATGCCCTGACGCAGCACCGGGCTGAAGGCGCTGATGTTTTCGGCCAGTTGGGCATGATGCACCGACTCGCGCCGCTCCCAAAGGGTGGTGCTGAGCGATGTGCCGAAACCGCCGGCCATCACGCGCAGCGCATTGGAAAGACCGGCGGCGCTGGCGATCCGGTCGGGCGGCAGGCCTGCGATGGTAATGCCGAACAGGGGCAGGAAGAAACATGCGACGGCGATGCCCTGGATAAACTGCGGCATGGCGATGGTGGCGTAGTCGGCGTCGGTGTTGAAGTATGTCCGCCAAAAACAGCAGAAGGCGAACACGACGAAGCTGATGCTCGCGAGCCGGCGGGGATCGAAGCGATGCATATTGCGTCCCAGATAGGGCGTCAGGGCGATGGCGAGCACGCCCGAGGGCGCCGTCGCCAGCCCTGCCCAGGTGGGCGTGTAGCCGAGTTGCGTCTGCAGCCATAGGGGAAGGATCACCACGCTGCCGAAAAACACCATATAGCCGGCGCTGGTGGCCAGGGCTCCGGCCATGAAGTTGCGGCTGGCGAAAAGGTGAAGGTCGATGATCGGATGTTCCGCGGTGAGTTCCCAGACCACCAGCACCGACAGGGTGATGGCGGCGACGATGGCCAGGATCACGATGAAGGAGGAATTGAACCAGTCCAGTTCCTTGCCCTTGTCGAGCAGAATCTGCAGGCTGCCGATGCCGATGGCCAGCAGGGCCAGGCCGACGGCGTCGATGGGCAGCTTGAAGATCTTCGTCTCGCGCAGCCGCATGCGTTCCCAGGTGACGTAGGTGCACAGCAGCCCCACCGGCACGTTGATGTAGAAGATCCATGGCCAGCTGATGTTATCGGTGATCCAGCCGCCGAGTATCGGTCCGCAGATCGGCGCAATCAGGACCGTCACCGACCACAGCGCGAGCGCGGTGTTCTTCTTCTCCGGCGGGTAGATGCTCAGCATCAGGCTCTGCGAGAGCGGAATCATCGGACCGGCCACGGCGCCCTGGATCACGCGGAAAACGATCAGCATGCCCATGCTGTTGGACAGGCCGCAGCCCCAGGAAGCGAGGCTGAAGAGCAGGATGGCAAAGGTGAACAGGCGCACTTCGCCGAAGCGCCTCGCCATCCACCCGGTCAGCGGAATGGTGATGGCGTTGCTGACCACGAACGAAGTGATGACCCAGGTACCCTGGGTCGGCGAGACGCCCAGATCGCCCGACAGGGCGGGAATCGCCACGTTGGCGATGGAGCTGTCGAGAACCTGCATGAAGGTGCCCAGCGCGAGTGCGAACGTCACCAGCGCCCGCTCCCCCCCCATCATCGGCTTTGCATCCATCACCCGGCCTCCGAAACTGCGCTAGGGATGCGCAGCGCTGTGCTTCGGGAAACCGCCGGCATTGGCCCGGATGATCCGGGCGACGGCCGCCTCGTCCTTGCCGCGATTCTCGTCGAACACCGACGTGACATAGGCGGGAGCGGCACGCGGCGCTTCGGCAACGGCCGGTCCCTCGCCCAGGTCGACAGTCACGGTCACCGCCATCGACAGGCCGATACGCAGCGGATGCCGGGCCAATTGCGCCGGATCGAGCGCGATGCGTACCGGCACCCGCTGCACCACCTTGATCCAGTTGCCCGAGGCATTCTGCGCCGGCAGCAGGGAGAAGGCGCTGCCGGTGCCGGCGTCCAGCCCCACCACCTTGCCGTCGTATTCGACCTGGCTGCCGTACAGGTCCGCGCTGAGTTTCGCCTTCTGTCCGATATGGACATGCTGGAGCTGGGCTTCCTTGAAGTTCGCATCGACCCAGAGCTGATCCAGCGGAACCAGCGCCATCAGCGGCATGCCCGGGCCGACACGCTGCCCGAGTTGCACGCTGCGCTTGGTCACCTGGCCCGATACCGGAGCGGGAATTTTGGTCCGGGCCAGGGCCAGGTAAGCTTCCCGCACTTTGCCGGCGGCATAGCGCACCTCCGGGTGGTTCTCGAGCGTGGTCTGATCGACCAGGGCCCGGTTGGCCGCGGCCTGATCCCGGGCGGCGGCTAGCGCGGCCTGTGCGATCTTCTGCAGGTCGCGGGCATGCTGGAGATCTTCCCCGGCGACCGCCCCCGAATCGGCCAGCCGCTCGCGCCGCGCGAGATCCTCCTGGGCCTTGGCGAAGTCCGCTTCGCGCATTCTGACGTTGGCCTGAACCTGGTCGGTGGTGGCAAACAGATTGCGCACCTGCCTGACCGTCTTGGCCAGTTGCGCATCGGCTGCCGCCAGGGCGACGCTGGCATCGGAAGGGTCGAGTTGCACCAGGATCTGGCCGGCCTTCACCAGGTCGGTGTTGTCGGCGGCGATCGCCACCACGGTGCCGCCCTGCTGCGGCGTGATCTGCACGACATTGCCGTTGACATAGGCATCGTCGGTGGACTCCTGGTAACGCGAGACCAGCACCCAGTATATGCCGTAAGCGATGCCGCAGAGCACGAAAAAGCCGAGGACGACAGTCAGCATCCTGCCGCGCTTGCCGTTGCCGCCTTTGCTGCCGTCCGCTGCCGCAGGCGCCGCAGCGGCTGTGTTGTCGTTGTCCATGATCTGCTTCTTCTAGAAATGTGGGCTTAAGGGTGAATCGAGGTGGACTTGAATTCGCCGTCATAGCCGCCGCCCAAGGCGCGGATCAGGCTGATCGACAAATCGAGTTCGCGGGCATCGAGGTCCGCGGCCCTGCTTTGCTGGTCGAGGAGCTGCGCCTCGGCGGCCAGGACCTGCAGGTAGTTGATCAAGCCTTCGCGGTAACGCAGGCGGGAGAGATCGAGCGACTCCCGGGTGCGTTCGAGCACCCGTCGCTGTTGCCCGGACTGTTCCGACACGGCACGGAACGAGGAGAGTTGATCGACCACCTCGCGCAGCGCATCGACCAGCGTGCCGTTGTATTGTTCGACGGCAATATCGTAGTCGGCATCCTTGCCGGCCAGATTGCCGCGGCGCCGGCCGCCGTCGAAAACCGGCAGACTCAAGGCCGGACCGACGCCGGCTATGGCGCTGGTCGTCTTCATGAACTCGGACAGGCCGATGCTCTGCAGGCCGAGGAAAGCCGTGAGGTTTATGTCGGGATAGAACTGTGCCTTGGCGACATCGATATCCTTCGCCGCAGCCTCGACGCGCCAGCGCTGGGCGACGACATCGGGGCGCCGGCCGACCAGTTCGGCCGGAAGACGGGACGGCAGTGTCAGCGCTTGCCCTGGACTGATCCGGGGCCGGGCAATGGCCAGTCCGCGGTCCGGACCCTGGCCCAGGAGAGCGGCAATCTGGTTGCGGCCGAGGTCGATGGCTTCATTGATGGCCGAGATCTGTTCGCGGATCGCGGGAATGGCGGTTTCGGCTTGCTTGAGTTCGACCCTGGAGTCCAGTCCCGCGGCGAAGCGCCGGGTGGTGAGTTGGTGAATGCGTTCACGCTGCCGCTGCAAGGCCTCGGCAATATCTCGCCGGGCAAACGCGCGCTGCAGTCCGACATAGCTGTGCGCGATCGCCACCGAGACCATGAGTCGCGCGGCAAAAGCGTCCGCCTCGGCGGCCTTGGCCGTGCCCAGGGCAGCCTCCAGGGCCGAGCGGTTCTTGCCCCAGAAATCGAGTTCATAGCTGAAATCGAGCGTCGCCTGGTTCTGGACATTCCAGGTTCCGGCAAATGGCGGCGGATAGATGAAGTTCTCGCTGTATCTCTCCTGCATCATGGTCAGGCTGCCATCGACTTTCGGCTGCAGCGCGGACCGGGTTCCCTCGACCTGCGCCCGGGCCTTGCGCAATCGCGCTTCCGCGATCTTGAGGCTGGGATTGGCGGCGATCGCCTCATCGATGAGCGCATCCAGCTGCGGATCGTTGAAACGCCGCCACCAGTCCTTGCCCGGCCAGTCGGCAGCAGGGACGTCCCGAACGCTCCGGGAAGCGGCGAGATTGCCGGCGTCACCCGGAACGGCATGGGGCGCAAGCCCCCTCATGTCCGCGCACGCGGCAGTGGCGAAGACAAGTACACCCAGGATGGCTTGCCGTCGAATATTCATATCGGTTCTCTAGAGCCGTCTGCCCGGCATCTTCATCTATGCCTCGTTGGCCAGCATTCGTTGCAGGAACTGCTCGAGCGTCCGCGCCTCGGCCTTCGAGAAGCCCCGCAACAGCCGCTTATTGACGCCCTGGATGACGGGCACGATGCTGGGGTAGAGTTCGAGGCCCTTGTCGGTCAGCTCCAGCCCCACCGAACGCCTGTCCTTGCTGCTGCGTACTCGTCTGATGATGCCTTTCTCTTCTATCCTGTCGAGGAGCCGGGTCATCGCACCCGAATCGTAGCTGAGCAGGCGGCAAAACTCCGCAGGCGTCCCGGCCATGCCATTGGCCAGCTGGACCACGACCACGAACTGAGCGTGGGTCAGGCCCAGCGGCGCCAGTCCTGTTTCGACCGACTCGACCAGTTTCTGCCGGATCTGGGCAATCAGGTGGGCAACGGAACCTATCGTCCCCTGCGCTGCGGCTTGTTTCGTCATGGCGGCCAATTATACTGCCTGGGCAGTAATTGTAAATGGCAGCTAAAGCGTCTGCCGGCGAATCGAGGCCGGGCCCTTGCGCCGGCATTGCACTGCGCCTACGCAGTCGCCCTCGCGCCGCTTCGGCCGCTGCGGTGACCCGGGTCGGACCGCCTAGCGCGCCCAGAACCGCTCAAGGTCGACGATCCCCCATTTGCCGGGTTCCTCGCGCCCGGCGATCTTTTCCGTGCTGCCGGGTCGCGACAGCACGTGAAGCTCGGGCGTGACATAGCTGCGGGACCGGGTGGAAAAGAACACCCTGACGGTCGGGGTCAGCAGCGAGTTCTCCGACTGCTCCACGACCACCGCTAGACGTCCCGATTTCATCAGCACCAGAGTGCCGACCGGGTAGATGCCGACGCATTTCACGAAGGCCTGGAAGATCTTCTGGTCGAAATGGCCCCCGCACCATTCGGTCATCCTGGCGATCGCCTCGGCCGGGTTCCAGCCGGTGTTGTAGGGGCGATTGGAAGTGACGGCATCGTAGACGTCGCACACCGCAGCCATCTTGGCGTAGACGCTGATCGCGTCCCCGGAGAGGCGCTCCGGATAGCCGCTGCCGTCCATCTTTTCGTGGTGATGGAGACAGACGTCGAGCGGGATTTCGCCCACCCCGCGGCCTTCCGTCAGCATCTTGTGACCTTCCGCCGGGTGCCGCCTGATCACGGCGAACTCCTCTTCCGTGAGCTTGCCCGGCTTGTTGAGAATCGCCTCGGGCGTGAGCGCCTTGCCCATGTCGTGGAGCAGACCGGCCAGGCCCGCTTCCCGCGTCGATAACTCATCCAGGCTCAACTGTTTCGCCAGCGCCACCATGAGCGCACACATGGCCACCGAGTGCATGTAGGTATAGTCGTCGGCGTTCTTGAGACGGGCGAGGCTGACCAGAGCGCCGGGATTGCGCATCACCGAGGCGGTGATTTCAGTTACCAGCTCGCCCGCAGCCGGCGAATTGATGGCATTGCCCATGCGCACTTCCCGGAACATCAGGGCCACCGCCTCCTTGGCCCTGGCGCAGAGCTTCGCCGCACGATCCAGTTCGTCGGCCATGGACACCCGCTTCGGAGGCTCTTCGCGCCGGACGGGCTCCGTCGGCAGCGGCTCGGCCCTGGCCGGTTCCGGGGCTTCGGCGGCGGCCACGGCGACGTCGAGGCCCTTGGCATCGTCGATCCAAAGTTCCCTGACGCCGCTCTCGCGAACGCGACGAAGGTCTGCCGGATCGGTGACGACGAACTTGCTGCGCCAGAACGGATGCTCGATCCACGAGCCGCACAATTCGTGGATATGCATGCCCAGGGTCAGTTGTTCGACGGCAATTTTTTTCAGCATGCAGACCTTAACCTTTCTACTGTTGTTCGCTTTCCAAGCTCTCGCGTCGGCCATGCCCAAGCGATCCCGCCGTCTCCGGCGGCGCCTGATTCTGGCATGGTCCAACGACGATACCGGATTACCCCGAACGGGGCAATGCCGGGCATGGGCCAAGGCCATCGCACCCGGTTTGATTCCCGTCATTGACGGAATCCGGCATTTTGCGTAGCCTGCGGGGCGGCGCGGGGTATGTCGAAGGAAATATCACTGGCAATGCCCCGGAGTGAACCTTGCGCCGCAGCTTCCCTGCCCTGACGAGAGCGTCGCGGCAGACGACCGCGTCATGACATTGAAGGATAGAAGGTGCCGTCCCTAAAACGCCGCTTGTGGCTCCTCGCTCTTGCCGTCGCATGCGGGATCGCCATCACGGCGGGGCTGGCGACGAGGCATCCGCCGCCCGGCGGCCCCCCCCGAGAAGATCGTCATCGCCGGCCTTTCCCTGCCCGGCGCGGGCTTGTTCTTCGTGGCGCAAGCGCAGGGTTTCTTCCGCGATCAAGGACTGGATGCCGACCTGCAACTGCACACCACGGGAAGATCCGCCCTCGACTCGCTGTTCGGCGGCGCTGCCGACTTTGCCGTTGCCGCCGATACGCCGATCGTGTTCTCCATCCTGTCCGACCGCAAGCTCGACCTGCTGTCGACCGTCTACCGCCCGGACGGGGGGATCGCGATCATTGCCCGGCGCGACCGGGCGACGACTCCCGGCGATCTGAAGGGCAAGCGACTCGGCGTGACTTTCGGCTCCAGCGGCCAATTCGTCGCGGACAGCTTTCTGCTGATCCATGGGATAGCGCCATCCGAAGTGAGCTTGCTCGACATGAAGCAGGAAGCGATGGCCGAAGCGCTGCTCGCCGGCCATATCGACGCAGCCTGCATGTGGCAGCCGCATCTGGCCGATACCCAGGCAAGACTCGGCGATCTGGGCTTCACTTTTCCCAATGCGGCGCTCTATACTTTCCGCCTCAGCGTGGTGGCGCGGCACGGCTATGCCGCCGCGCATCCGGACCGGACCCGCAAGCTGCTTGCCGCGCTGCGCCGGGCGCAAAGCTACATCACCGCGAATCCGGCCGCCGCACTCGAGATCATGAGCAGATCCAGCGGTATCGCAGAAACCACCTTCAAGCGGTTCTTCAATCCGGCCGAGTATGAACTCGGCCTCGACCAGGGGCTCCTGCTGACCCTCGATGACCAGACCCGGTGGGCGATTCAACATGGCCTGGTCAAGGCCGGGAAGTTGCCCAACTACCTCGATTACATTCAGGCTGACGGGCTTCGCGCGGTCAGCCCGGAATTGGTCAGGATCATCCGCTGAGCCAAGCACGGGATGAAACTCAACACCCTGACCAATGCCATGGCCGCAACCTGTTCGCTGCTGCTGCTGATCCTGCTCGCCGGGCTGGCCATCAACTTTCAGGATTCACGCCGGGCGGTAGCCGATGGCCTGGTCATCGACCGCCTGCAGACCGGCATCAACGACCTGCGCTTCGTCATGGTCGAAACCATACTCTACGGCGGACCCCGTTCCCGGCAGCAGTGGGACCGCAGTCAGACGAACATGGCTGCAAGCCTCTCAGAGAAATCCTCCGACACCCCGCGCGAACGGCTATTGCTGAACAGGATGCGCGCCAACCGAACGACCTCCGATACGCTTTACCTGAGGCTGACGTCCGCCGAAGCGACGGGCGATCGCGCAGCGGAAGTCGCCGACGCCGGGGAAGTCCGGGCGAGAACCGTCAGCTCGCTGTTGCTGGTGACGCAGGAAATGCTCGACGATGCCAACGAACTTTCCCGGGTCAATCAGGCGGCCATCGTCGTCGCCGAAGATACCGGCCAAGCGCTGATCCTGGTGACCGTCCTGCTGGTTGGCGCGACCATGCTCTGGGTCTGGTGGCTGATGCGCAGGCGGGTGTTGTCGCCGATCGCCGCGCTCATGGAAGGGACGGCACGGGTCACGGCGGGAAAACTGGACCACCGGCTCGGCCTGCCCGGCAAGGACGAGATCGGCAGCCTGGCGCGAGCTTTCGACGCGATGACCGACCAGCTGCAGTCGTCCCGCGACAAGCTCACCGAGAGCGAGGCCCGCTACCGGCTGACCCTGGAAGCGAGCAGCGTCGGCATGTGGGATATCGACCTGCCCAGCGGCAAGGCCGTCTGCGACGAGCGCTGGTACGAGATGCTCGGCTTCGAAGCCGAGGCCTTCCCGATGTCCGTCGCGGCATGGCGGTCGCGGGTGCATCCCGAAGACCGGGAGGTGGCCCGGGCCATCGTCGAAGAGCTGTTCGCCAGCGACGAGACGCGCACCTACGAGTTCCGTTTCCGCGACGGCGCCGACCGCTGGCGCTGGCTGCGCTGGCAGGGCCGGGTCATGGCGCGGCAGGACGGGAAGCCGACGCGGGCGGTCGGGACCCAGACCGACATCTCGGCGCGCAAGACAGTGGAACTGGCCTTGCTCGAAAGCGACGAGCTCAAGACTTCGGTGCTCGAGCACGCCGCCTATGCCATCATCGCCACCGATCTGCGGGGCATCATCACGGTATTCAATCCGGGTGCGGAGACCCTGCTCGGTTATCAATGCGACGAACTGATCGGCAAGGAAACGCCCGCCCGCTTCCATGATCCCGAGGAGGTCCGCAGCCGTGCGACAGTCCTGTCCCGGGAGTTGGGCGCGCCGGTCGCGCCGGGTTTCGAAGTCTTCGTCGCCAAGACACTCGCCTCCGGTGCGCCCGACGAGAACGAATGGACCTATATCCGCAAGGACGGATCGCGAATCCCGGTGCTCCTTTCGGTGACCGCCAGAATCGACGCGAACGGACAGATTGTCGGCTTTCTGGGCATCGCCTTCGACATCACCGAGCGCAAGCGGAGCGAGGAACAGATGCGCATCGCGGCCGCCGCCTTCGAGTCGCAGGAAGGCATGATGGTCACCGACACCGATCATGTGATCCTGCGCGTCAACCGGGCCTTCACCGAGATCACCGGCTACCTGCAGGAGGAAGCCGTCGGCCAGACGCCGTGCCTGCTCAGCTCGGGCCGCCATGATGCCGCCTTCTATGCGGGAATCGTCGAAAGCCTGGAGCAAAACGGCGCATGGCAGGGCGAAATCTGGAACCGGCGCAAGAGCGGCGAAGCCTATCCCGAATGGCTGATGATCACCGCGGTGAAGGATGAAGCAGGGCGGGCGAGCCACTACGTCGGCACCTTCACCGACATCACCTTGCGCAAGGCGGCGGAAGACGAGATCCGCAATCTGGCCTTCTACGACCCGCTGACCCAGCTGCCCAACCGGCGGCTGCTGCTCGACCGGCTGGGGCAGGCGCTGGCCGCGAGCGCCCGAAACGGGCGCAACGGGGCGCTGCTGTTCATCGACCTGGACAATTTCAAGACGCTGAACGACACCCTCGGCCACGACAAGGGCGACCTGCTCCTGCAACTGGTCGCGCAGCGGCTTGCCACCTGCATTCGCGAAGGCGATACGGTGGCGCGCCTGGGCGGCGACGAGTTCGTGGTGATGCTGGAAGACTTGAGCGGAAATCCCGAGGAAGCCGCCACCCAGACCGAAACGGTGGGCGAGAAGATCCTCGCCACGATCAACCAGCCCTGCCTGCTCGCCGGCCACAAGCACCGCAGCACCCCGAGCATCGGCGCGACCCTGTTCAGCGGCCACCGGAGCTCCGTCGAGGAACTGCTGAAACAGGCCGATCTGGCCATGTACCAGGCCAAGGCGGCCGGCCGCAACACGCTGCGCTTCTTCGATCCGGAGATGCAGACCCTGGTGGACAGCCACGCCGCCCTGGAGATCGAACTTCGGGAGGCCCTGGCGCAGCGCCAGTTCGTTCTGCACTACCAGCCGCAGGTGGCCGGTGACGGCCGGGTGACGGGTGCCGAGGCGCTGGTGCGCTGGCAACATCCGCAGCGCGGCCTGGTCGTGCCGGCCGAATTCATTCCCCTGGCCGAAGAAAGCGGGCTGATTCTGCCTTTGGGCCACTGGGTGCTGAAAACCGCCTGCGCCCAACTGGCGAGCTGGGCAGCCCGGCCGGAGATGAGTCAGCTCACGGTCTCGGTGAATGTCAGCGCCCGTCAGTTCCACGACAAGGAGTTCGTCGCCCAGGTGCAGGCGGCGCTCGACCTGAGCGGCGCAAATCCCCGGCGGCTGAAGCTGGAGCTGACCGAAAGCGTGCTGGTGTCCAATGTCGAACAAACCATCGCCAGGATGATCGCCCTGAAAGCGCAGGGCGTGGGCTTCTCGCTGGACGACTTCGGCACCGGCTATTCCTCGCTGTCCTACCTGAAGCGGCTGCCCCTGGACCAGTTGAAGATCGATCAGTCCTTTGTCCGCGATGTGCTCAACGACGCCAACGATGCCTCCATCGCCCGGACCATCATTGCCTTGGCCCGGAACCTCGGTCTGGCGGTCATCGCCGAGGGCGTCGAAACGGAAGCGCAAAGGGATTTCCTGGCCGTCTCGGGCTGCCATGCCTACCAGGGCTATTTCTTCAGCCGACCGCTGCCCGTCGACAATTTCGAGGAATTCGTTCGGCGGGACAGGAAGCCTTCGGATGCCGTCCGCCCGCCATGCCGATTGAGCAAGCCGTGACCGAGGCGCTGTCGGAAGCGGCCGGCGAGCTGGCGGGACGGGATAGCTTTCACAGGCAGATCATCGATCTGACCAGCGTCGCGATTTTTCTGGTCGATCACGAGGGGCGCATCAGGCAAGCCAACCAGCGCATGGCCAGGATGTTCGGCTGCGCTCTCGAGGCGCTGGAGGGAGCGGAATACGTCTCCCTGATACACCCGGAGGAACGCGAAAGCGGCCGCCAGAAAATGCTCAGCTTGCTGGCCAACGAAATCGCCTCGGTAGATGTGGACCGGCTATATCTGCGCGCCGACCAGACCGAGTTCTGGGGCCACCTGACGGGCAAGCGTTTCCACGACGCCAATGGCAAGGATCGCGGCATCGTCGCGGTGATCGCCGACATCACCGGGCGCAAGCGGGACGAAAAATACCAGCAATTGCGCGCCAGCATGCTGGAACTGCTGGTCGGGGGCGAGCCGCTCTCGGGCATACTCGAAGCCATCGCGCGAGGCGTCGGGCAGTTGAATCCCGCCCTGCTTTGCCGCATCCGCCTGGCGGACGGCGAAGTCGGGCAGCATCGATCCGACGACATGCCGGGCGACGGAGGCGATACCGACGCCGGCGCTCCCGGAACTGCCGCCTGCTGGTCGAGACTGATCCGCTCCCCGTCCGGTCAGGCGCTGGCAAGCTTCGACGTCCATCACCGTGAGGCTCAGGCCCCCGATGAACATGACCTTGCCGTCATCGAACATCTGGCCCATCTGGCCCGCATCGCCATGGAGAGGAGTCTTGCCGAAGAAAAGCTGAGTCGCAGCGAGGCCCACTACCGTTTGCTGGCAGAGGAAGTTTCCGACGTCGTCTGGAAACTCGACCGGGACTACCGCTTCACCTACGTCAGTCCGGCGGACGAACGGCTGCGCGGCTATAAGGCGGAAGAAGTGCTGGGCCACTACGCGTTCGAACAGATGGTCGAGGAGCATGTCGCAACCGTCACCGACAAGATCCAGGAAATGCAGGCGCTGGAGCAGAGTGGCACGCGGACCGGCACCATGAGCTACGAAGTGGAACTGCGCTGCAAGGACGGCAGTCGGGTATGGACGGAGATCCTGTCCACGCCCGAGCGCGCCGCAGACGGTTCGATTATCGGGTATCACGGCATCACCAGGGACGTCAGCGAGCGCAAGCGCGCCGAAGAAAGACTCCACCTCGCGGCCAGCGTATTCACCCATGCCCGCGAAGGCATCATGATCACCGACACCGACGGCACCATCGTCGATGTCAATGCCACTTTCAGCGACATCACCGGCTATAGCCGCGACGAAGCCCTGGGCCGGAATCCGCGCATGCTGTCCTCCGGCCGCCACGACAAGGAACTCTACGCCGCGATGTGGCGCGAACTGATCGGCAACGGCTACTGGTCCGGCGAAATCTGGAACCGCCGCAAGAACGGCGAGTTGTACGCCATGATGCAGACGGTCAGTGCGGTGCGCGACGCCCGGGGCGACGCCCGGCAGTACGTGGCCCTGTTTTCCGACATCACGGCGTTCAAGGAGCATCAAAGCCAGCTTGAGCACATCGCCCACTACGACGCACTGACCGGCCTGCCCAACCGCGTCCTCCACGCCGACCGGCTGCATCAGGGCATGGTTGAGGCGCAGCGGCACGGGCAAAGGCTGGCCGTGGTCTGTCTCGACCTGGACGGGTTCAAGGTCATCAACGACCGCCACGGGCGTGAGGTCGGCGACCAGTTGCTGATCGACCTGTCCACGCGGATGAAACAGACCCTGCGCGAAGGCGACACGCTCGCCCGTCCGAGCGGCGACGAGTTCATCGCCCTGATTCTCGATCTGGCGGATGTCGCGGGCTGCGAGCCCATGCTCGGCCGGCTGCTGGCCGCCGCCGCCCTGCCGGTTCAGGTCGGCGATCGCACCCTCCAGGTTTCGGCCAGCCTCGGCATCGCCATGTACCCTCAGGACGAAGAAGTCGATGCGGATCAACTGTTGCGTCAGGCCGACCAGGCCATGTATCAGGCCAAGCTCGCGGGGAAGAACCGCTATCACATCTTCGACGCCGAGCATGACCGCAGCGTCCGCGGCCTTCACGACAGCCTGGAGCACATCCGCCGCGCCCTCGACGAAGGCGAATTCGTGCTGCACTACCAGCCCAAGGTGAACATGCGCAGCGGGACCGTCGTCGGCGCGGAGGCGCTGATCCGCTGGCAACATCCCGAACGAGGCCTCCTGGCGCCGGCGCTGTTTCTGCCGGTGATCGAGGACCATCCACTGGCCGTCGAACTCGGCGAATGGGTAATCGCCACCGCGCTGACCCAGATGGCGCTCTGGCGCGCCGCCGGACTGGATATCCCGGTGAGCGTCAACGTCGGCGCCCGGCAATTGCAGCAGGCGGACTTCGTCGAGCGACTGCGCTGGATGCTCGCGGCGCATCCCGGCCTGCGGCCGGGAGACCTCGAACTGGAAGTGCTCGAGACCAGCGCCCTGGAGGATCTGGTCCGGGTCTCCCTGGCCATCGAGGCGTGCCGGGAGATCGGGGTGAGCTTCGCCCTTGACGATTTCGGCACGGGCTATTCCTCGCTGACCTACCTGAAACGTCTGCAGGTCGAACTGCTCAAGATCGACCAGAGCTTCGTGCGCGACATGCTCGACGATCCGGACGACCTGGCCATACTGGAAGGGGTGATCGGCATGGCCACCGCCTTCCGCCGCCAGGTCATCGCCGAAGGGATGGAAACCGCCGAACACGGTGCGATGCTGCTCCAACTCGGCTGCGAACTGGCCCAGGGCTACGGCATCGCGCGGCCCATGCCGGGAGGCGAGTTGCCGGGCTGGGCGGCCGCCTGGCGCCCCGATCCGGCCTGGCAAGATCAGCTTTTGTTGAGCCGTGACGATTTGCCCCTGCTTTTTGCCGGCGTCGAACTCCGCGCCTGGATCGTGGCGATCGAGGAGTTCATCAGGGGCGAGCATGACGCGCCGCGTCCCCTGGCCCACCACCAGTGCCGGTTCGGCACCTGGCTGGGGGTCGAGGGCCTGAACCGCTACGGTGCGCAACCGGCCTTCCAGTCCATCGAACTGCTGCACCGGCAGGCACATGCCCTGACGGCGGATCTGCATCAATTGCAGGACCGCGGCTGGACCCCGGCAGCGAGGCTGAGGCTGCACGAACTCCGTGGCCTGCGGGATGCCTTGCTGGAACAGTTGCAGGAACTGGCGCCGGGCAATCGGCAGCGGGCGGCGGCCGATTGAAGCAGGCCTTGCGGAGTCGTTTCGAGGGCGCACTGGCTGGCCCCGGTCCGTGACCGCTGCGGGCGAGGCGGCGGCTCCGGACCGGCGTCAAGCCCGCTGCGCAAACTCGTCGAACTCTTCCGCATTCAGCGGCTGGCTGTACAGATACCCCTGATAGGCATGGCAACCGCTGTCGGCGAGAAAATCGCGCTGCGCTTCGGTTTCAACGCCTTCGGCGATGACCGACAGACCGAGGCTTTTCCCCAGCGAAATGATAGTGCGAGCGATTGCACCATCATCGGGATCGGTGAGGACATCCCGAACGAAGGACTGATCGATCTTCAGCTGGTCCAGGGGCAGCCGCTGCAGGTAGGACAGCGAGGAATAGCCGGTGCCGAAGTCGTCCAGCGAGAAGCGGACCCCTTCGGCGCTCAGGGCCGCCATCTTGCCGATGCTCTCCTCCACGTCGGTCAACAGCAGATTCTCCTTGACCTCCAGCTTGAGTCGTTGCGGGTCGGCGCCGGAACGGGCGAGCACTGCCAGCATCTGGGCCAGGAAATCCTTGTGGTGGAACTGGCGCGCGCTGACGTTCACGGCGACCGTGAGATGGGCCATCGCAGGCCGGGCAGCCCAGGCCGCCAACTGGGCGCAGGCGATCTCCAACACCCAGTGGCCCAGAGGCAGGATCAGGCCGGTATCCTCGGCCAGGGCAATGAATTCGAGCGGAGACACCAGGCCGCGCTGCGGATGCTGCCAGCGCAGCAAAGCCTCCGCCCCCGTCACGCGCTTCGAGTTGTCAACCTGCGCCTGGTAATGCAGCAGGAATTGATCCTTCAGCAGCGCCTCGCGCAACCCGGCTTCGAGTGTCGCGCGAGTGGTCACCACGGCCTGCATCTCCGGGTCGAAGAAGCGCAGGGTATTGCCGCCCGCGGATTTGGCCCGGTACATCGCGAGATCGGCCCGCTTCAGCAGTTCGGAACTGGAGGGATGGTGATCGACGAACAGGTTGACGCCGATGCTGGCCGTGCTGTGATGTTCGTAATTGCCGAGCTGGTAGGTCTGGTTGAGCGCGACAATGATATTTTCGCCGGCGGTTTCGGCCTGTGTCGCGGCTTCCTGCAAATTCGCGCTCAGATCCTCCAGCATCACCACGAATTCGTCGCCGCCCAGACGGGCTGCGGTGTCGCCTTCGCGCACGCAGCCTGAAAGGCGCTTGGCGACCTGTTGCAGCAGCTGGTCGCCGAAGTCGTGGCCGAGCGTGTCGTTGAGATGTTTAAATCGGTCCAGATCGATGAACAGCAGCGCGCCGTATTTTCCGCTGCGGGTGCTGGACGCCTGGGCCTTGTGCAGCCGGTCGAGCAGCAGCCGGCGGTTGGGCAAGCGGGTCAGCGGGTCGAAGAAGGCCAGATTCCTGATCTCGTCTTCCGCGGCCTTGCGCGCCGTGATATCGGCGATCACGCCGACGAAGCCGCTCGCCTTGCCGCTGGCGTCGTGGAAACGCCTGGCCGTCAAGTGCCCCCAGAACTCGCTTTGGTCGGCGCGCCGATAAAGCCGCTCCAGATCCACGGCGGCGACCTTTCCGGCCAGCAAGTCGAGCATCTGCCTTCTCCCGCTGTCGTTTTCCGCCGGGGGCACAAGCGCTAGGTATTCCTTTCCCAGCAGCGTCTCGAGAGGCCAGCCGAACATCCCGGCCATGCGCTGGTTGGCTTGCGTGATGCGCCCCGCCTCATCGGCCAGAAAGATTGCCCCGCTGGACGTATCGAGGATCTGCCTGAGCAAGGCTTCCCGTCCCGTCAGTTCGGCATTCTCCCGGGCCAGCGCCGCCAGCCTTTCCTCCAGTGTCGCGGCCTGCTCTTCCCTGCATTCGGCGGCCGCCGTCGCCTTGGGGCGGTGAAGGCCTTTGCCGGCCAGCATGCCCGCCAAATTTGCATAGAGCCGCGTTACCGATTCAACGCGCTCCGGCGGCACGACGGGGACCTGGGAGATGGCTTCAAGGTAGCTTGCTTCGTCGAAGCCGAACCGCCGGGCTTGCCTGCGAAAGAAGTCCGGCGCAGGCGGCGAAGTCAGGAAATGGCCGGCAAAGACATTGGCGACGTGCTGACCGTCCACGATGATCGGCGCGGCCGAATCGGCCAGCCCGTTGCGGCACAGGGAAATCGCAAACGGCAGGCCTCGGGTCATGCTGTCGGCCAGCCAGCGATCGCTCTTGAGGCAGTGGCGGCGGGTTTCCGCGTTGACGCGATGGAAGTCGATAAAAGCGTCCTGCCGGCCGGCATGGGCAATGACGGTTCCGTGGACATCGATGACCGCATTGGCGACGCCGATCGCCTGGCTGAAGCTCTCCATGAGCGCCTGCAGCTTCGGCATATCGACGAGTTCTGAATACCTGCAGCGATCAATAGTGTCCATGGATTACGCGATCCAAGACTCTGGCCGGCAAGGCCGGCAGCCATTTATGCATTTGGCAATTCTACTCTCGCAAACCCGCTCCGGCTCGACTCCGTGCAGCCGGCGTCGAAGGCGCGCTACAGTCCGAGCGGCAGATAATATCCGGTGAGTTCCATGTATCCCCTGCCCAGGGGCTGGCCGCCGCTCAGCGCCGTCACGGCGCCCTCCCAGTAAACGTTGCCGGTGCTCGATCGGGCATCGAGTTCCTGGTCGTCCTGCAGCGGGACGAGATCGAACGCCAGGCCGCCGGCGGCAAAATGCATCGCCACCGGATACCGGGCCCCTGTCCGCGGAGAACGCCAGAAACGGATCGGCGCGAGAGTCACGGGCTTGCCGGCGATGGCCGCCTGGCCGCCGTCTGCGCGCCGATGGCTGGCATGAGTCCACAAGGAACGGCCGTCGCCATCGCGAATGCGGAAAGCCATCAGCGCTCCGCCGTCGTCGAGATTGATGCCGATCCAGTCCCAGCCGACGGCGTTCTTCGGCAGCATCGCCGTGGACCATTCGTGATCGAGCCATGCCGTTCCCCTTACGCCCTGCTTTCTGCCGTCGCGAGCGACCGTGCCGCTCACCTCGAGATGGGGCTGGCTGTAGTAGTAGCTGGCCTCGCCGGCTTGCGGCCCCTTGCGGCTGTACCCGCCGTCACCCTGCGGCAAGACCGGCTGGGTCGGCTTCAGGCTCAGATCGATCTGCATTTCCCGTCCGCCGATGCGGATGCGGTAAGGACCGTCGGCTCCGCGCCGCAGCGACCAGTCGTCGATATGGACATCGGTATCGCCTGTTTCCGCCTCGGCCAGGCCGAAGCCGGCGCGCGCGGAACGCTGCTCGTGGAGGAGATGACCCAGCGTGGGATCGCTCAGCGCGGCATGGGCGAAGAGCAACTGATTCGGGGCAAAGCGGCTCGGCTGACCCTGGGCAAGGTTAGGCCTGGAACGGAAGAAGGTCACCTGGAAACCGAGCGGCTCGCCGCTGCCCGTATCCAGCCAGCCGGTGACGTACCACCACTCGATCCGGTATTCCGGATGGGCGCCGTGATCGCGCGGAAAGCTCAGGGGCCGGCCGGGCAACACCGGGGGATAATCGGGCGCCGCGGCGAACGCCGTCAGACCAGCCAATGCCAGCAGCGCCAGCCATCCCCGCTTGTTCACCAGTCCTCCCGTACGGCTCTCACCGCACCCGTTGCCATGGCGCGCCGCCCGGCCCAGGTCGCGGTGGCCGCCGACGCAGCGACCAGGACGATGGCCACCGTGGAAATCAGCTGCCAGGGCAGACTCATGTTCATCGTCCAGTGAAAGGACTGGGGGTTTACGACGCGCACCAGGATCAGCGCCACCGCTCCGCCGAGAATCAGGCCGGCGGCGACGCCGAGCATTGCCAGCAGCGCGCCTTCCAGCGCCAGCATGGCGCCGATCTGAGCGCGGCTGACGCCGATGTGTCGCAGCATGCCGAACTCGCGAGTGCGCGCGAGCGCCTGCCCGCCGAAGCTGACCGCGATGCCGGCCAGACCGATGACGATGGCCACGGCTTCGAGCAGATAGGTGACGGCAAAGCTGCGATCGAAGATCTTCAGGCTGCGCGCACGGATCTCTCCCGGGCTGGAATAAACGACGCGATCGCCATTGGCCAGACGCTGCCGCAACCACTGTTCCGTGGCGGCCAGACCGCTGCCGGGCAGCAGCCATAGCGCCGCATCGTTGGCGGTCTCGTCGCCGGTGAAGCGGGCGAGGTCCTGCCGCTCGATGACGACCGCGCCCTGCTGGCGCGCATAGTCGCGCCAGACGCCGGCTACGGTCACGGCAACCCGGCGCCCCCCGAGCGGCAGGAACACCTGCTGCCCGAGCGCATACCCGTATAGATCCACCATGGCCTCGCTGACCCACACCGGCGGCGGTTCGCCCGAACGGGGGTGCCGCGGCGTACCGACCAGGGCAAGGCGGGATGCCGGATCGGCGGCATCGATGCTGCGTCCGATCAGCATCACGGGCGGTCGCTCAGGATCGAGCGAGACGGGCAGGGAGCGCTGGAATTCGACCCGCTGCAAACCCGGCGTCGCCGCGATGTTGCGCTGGTCGGCCGGGGAAAAATAGGCGGTGTCGCCGGCACTGCCGGCGCGCAGATAGAGATCGGCCGGCAGCGCCACGGTCAGCCACTGATCGAAGGAGGTGCGAAAGCTGGCCACCATGATGGCCATCGCCACCATCAGGCTGAAGCTCGCCAGAATCCCGGCAAGGCCGATGGCGGCGCGGCCGGGCGAGCCGCTTAACTGGGTCGATGCCAGATGCAGCGGAACGTGGCGGCTGTCGGGCAGGCGGGCGAACAAGACCCTGGCCAGGCGCGGCACAAGTGCGATACCGCCGGTCAGCAGCAGGGCGATCGCCAGATAGCCGGCGATGGGCACGTCGTCGATCGGCGGCAGGAAACTGAGCGCGGCGCCGGCTGCGATGGCCACGATGCCCGGTGCGACCGATCTCAAGCCGCGCGGCGCGGCCGCTTCATCGCCCGCCCTCAGCGCCTGCGCGGGCGACGCGCGCGCCGCTTCGACAGCCGGCGCCACGCTGCCGAGGACGGCGGAAGCAAGCCCGAGCAGGCCAAAGAGCAGGGCCGCCGCGGCATCGAAATGCACTTGAGGCGCCACGCCCTTGAAGTAGCCGGCGCCCAGATCGCTGCCTGCCCAGGCCAGGGTCGCGCCCGCCACCAGGTAACCGAGACCGAGTCCCAGGCAGGCACCGAGCGCCCCCTGCAGCGCGGCTTCGGCCAGAATCAGGCGCAGCAGTTCGCCTTGCCTGAGCCCCAGTACGCGAAGCAAGGCGAACTGGCCGCGCCGCCGCATGACGGCGAGCGCCTGGCTCGAAAAGACCAGGAACGCCCCGGTGAACAGCGCCACCAGCGCCAGGACGGTCAGATTGACCCGATAGGCGCGCGACAGGTCGGAACTGCGCCGCACTGTTTCAGCCGGCGTGCTGACGAAAACGCCTGCCGGCAGGAGGCGCGACAAGCGCGCGCGGAACGCCTCTGCATCGGTCCCGGGGCGCAAGCTGAGGTCGATCTGCTGGAGCATTCCCAGCCGCTCGAAACAGGACTGCGCCGCGCCGATGTCCATGACGCCCAGGCGCAGGCCCTCGCCGGTCGCGGCCAGCGTGCCCCTGATCCGGAGCGTGCGCGTTTCCAGCCCGACCTGAACATGCAGCGGGTCCCCAGGTTTGGCGCCGAGCCAGCGGAGCGCTACCGGCGAAAGGAAGATCGCATCGTCTTCGAGCAACGGCAGGGCGCCCGCCCTGCCCCCTTCCGGTCGGCCGATCAAGCCGGGCTGCACGGCGGCAGCGCGAAACACA
Organism: uncultured Sterolibacterium sp.; assembly: GCA_903904605.1. GTDB lineage: Bacteria > Pseudomonadota > Gammaproteobacteria > Burkholderiales > Rhodocyclaceae > CAIYYX01. Next base: position 4,387 of record CAIVDC010000017.1, on the reverse strand, counting down.
TCGACGCCGACGATTTTCAGCGGATCGGCACGACCGGATAGTCTCGCCTCGACGGCGACGGACGGGCTCGCCGTCCCGACTTCGGCCAGCCTTGCCACCAGCGGGTAGACGGACTCGCTGAAGCCCGCTTCCGTGCCGCGAATTTCCAGATCGGCATTGCCCATCAACGAGCGAACCGTTCGCTCAAACTCGCCGGTCGCCGATTCGTTGATGAGATGAACCGCATAAGCCATCGCCACGCCGATGGCGATGGCGACGATGGCCATCGCGCTGCGCGCCGTATGCGTGCGCAGTTCGCTGAACAGCATCGTCGCGAGTAGGCCTGGCAGCGGCTTCACCGTCTATTCTTCACGATCGGAATCGGCATGCGGTTCCAGTCCCGTCGGGGTAAGCCGGAGAATCCGCTCGGCGGTCCTGGCCGCGGCCAGCGAATGGGTCACCAGGATGCCGGCCGCTCCGCTGGCGTGCAACTGATCGCGCAGCAGGCGCAGGATCTTGCCGGCAGTGTCCGAATCAAGATTTCCCGTCGGTTCGTCGACCAGCAGCAGGCTCGGCCGGTGCACGATCGCCCTGGCGATCGCCACCCGCTGCAGCTCACCTCCGGAAAGCTGCCGCGGCATGCTCTCCCCGCGTCCGGCCAGGCCGACGGCGGCCAGGCCGGCAGCGACGCGCTCGCGCATCCGGCGCTTGCCGATGCCGTTCAGCAACAGCGGCAGCGCGACGTTCCGGGCGACGGACAGGTGCGGCAGGACGTGGAAAGCCTGAAAGACGAAGCCCATCGCCCGCCGTCGCAGCAAGGTTGCCGCATCATCGGGGAGCGCGGAGATTTCCTGCCCGTCGAAGAGGATGCTGCCGCGATCGGGACGCTCCAGGCCGGCGATCAGGTTGAGCAGGGTCGACTTGCCGACACCCGATTCGCCCATGATCGCCACGTACTCCCCCGAGGCCAGCGCCAGATCGATTCCGGCGAGCACGGTCCGCGATGCGGCACCGGGGTAGGTCTTGGAGACACCTTGCAGAACGAGCATGGCAGTGGGTAGTCGGCAAGCTGGCGCGCAGCGATGAAAGGGGAGCAGCCGGTCAACGCGTGATGGCTGGCTGGCAGTCTATAGTCCGGCGACGGGATGGGCAACCGCTTTCCGGCTGTCGTCAACCGGCAGAATTTCGCAGAGTTCGAACATCTCGGGAAAGAGACGCTTCATCAGCATCCTGTTCTCGAGCATGTAGGCAACGCCCGAGGGCAGCCTGAGGTTGTCTTCCAGCGCGTACACCGTTCCATCCGTATCACGCACCAGATCGGTGCCGCAGACATGGGCCCAGACACCAAACGGGGGCTTGATGCCCGAGCACTGCGGTCGGAAGTTCTTCGATCCCGCCAGCACCTCGGCCGGGAAAATCCCGTCCTTGGTTACCGACTGCTTGTTGTAGATGTCGTCGATAAACAGATTCAGTGCAGTCAGACGCTGCTTGAGCCCGCGTTCGATGCGACGCCATTCGCCGAACTCCATGACCCGCGGAACGATATCAAAAGGCCATGCCCGATCAATGTTCCCGCCATCGTCATAGATGGTGAACGTGATGCCCATGGTCAGGATCGCGGCCTCGACGGCGGTACGCCGTGTGTGAATCTGTGCGATGTCGAGCGTCCCGAGGTAGTCGAGTATCGCTTTGGCGGCAGGCCTGGGCCGGCCGCAGCAGTCGATCAACTCGTCGAAGGCGCTGCCCGAGGCGTAATTTTCCAGGTTGAGGTTCATTGATCAGCGCTGCAAGATTCCAGAGGCGCTCGTCAAGCGGCCTGGACAGGCACCAGAAAAGGGACATACTCGAAGTCCACGGTGACGATATGGTTATAAAACCATCCGTTGATCAAATATCTGACCTCCGCCGCGATTTCGTCCATCGACATCTTTCTTGCGCGGCCGAGCAGATCGCTGAGCATGTAGCGGAATTGAGCGTGCAGGAGGCAATGCGCTTCCAGGCCCGGATAGTTCGCCGCCGCCATCAATATTTCCTCGGCTCGAAAATGGGTGCGGATGTAGTCGGTGAGGATGGCCAACGACTTCATCACGCGGACCTGGTCGTCATTGCCATTGAAGCTGGCGGCCAGTTCAAAGAAGCTCTTGTGTTGCGCATCGATCAGGGGCAGTCCCGTTTCAAGGCGATCTGACCAGACGACACAGGACGTGCCGGGCTGGCCTTCATTATTATTCGAAAGCCCCATCCTGTCGTTGCGCAGTCTTCTGCCAGCAACTCGCGAATCGGTAATCGAATACTGTCCGCAGTTTTCTGCCATCGCCGTCTCCTTGCACTTCAGTCGGAACTCACTCCTCGGCTGCTTGACAACATCGATGCAGCAATAGCCATGCCATGTAGCATCGAAGGGAAGCCGGGCCTGCAGGCTGAAGGGGGTGTCTGCCCGGATGTCGCAAAGCAGACGAGGCAGGTCCGACTTGTCTGGATTGCATCATTGCGCGAATGTCCGGCTCTGCCGTGTTTCGCAATCCCGGCGCCATGACACCCGCGGGCAGGCAACGGTACCGAGTTCAAGCCGGCTCGAACTGGCCGTCGGTAGACAGGGCGTAGGGGACATGTTGCGGCACGACCAGCACCCCCAGCGCATCCGGGACGGCCTCGATGTGCATGACCGGGGCGGCCCCGCGCACCCCGCCGAAGATGGTGGCAAAGGCCGCGTCGGCCGCGTCGCGGCCGGTGCCAAAGCGCACGAAGCCCATCGGAATGGCAACGCCCGAGGGGTCGAAGATATACCAGCGGTCGCCCAGATATACCTCAACATAAGCATGAAAATCGGTCGGTCCGAGGGCCGGATCAGCGCCGTAGTCGATGCCGGTGGCAAAGCGGGCCGGAATGTTGACCGCACGGCAAAGGGCGATCATCAAGTGGGCAAAGTCACGGCACACGCCGACCTCTTCGACCAGGGTGTCGACCGCGGTCGTGGTGCCGGTGGAGGAATTGGAGAGGAAGGTGACGCGGTTCGTCACCCAGTCGCGAATGGCCTGGACGCGGCCGTAACCGTGCCACAAATGGCCGAACTCCTTGACCGCCAGCCGATGCAGCCGGTCGGACTGGCAATAGCGACTGGGGTAGACGTAGGGCAATACAGCGCCCGGCAGGTTGGCCACCGGCACCTCGTTGAGTTGCTCCGGAGCTGCGCAATAGTGATCGATGTCCACCGTTGCCCCGTAACGCACCAACAGCGGGCCGGGAAGCGCCTTGAGGCGCAGGAATCGGGTGTGCGTCACGGGATCGGTGTACAGATTGAACGACAGGTTCTGGCTGATTTCCAGCAACTCGTTTACGACGGTCTGATGCAGGGTTTGCGCTGCATGGATGCTGAATATGAAATCGCAGCCAGGTGCGTCGATATCATAGTTGAGTTCGATGGAGAATTTTAGACGTGGCATGGGCTGCTTCCAGTTAACCGGCTTCGCCGGCGTTTCATTGCCAAGGTCCAGGCAATCATTGCGTGAATATAAGCCCGATTGCCCGTCGGGTCTGTGCGCTGTCGCTCAAATGGATGCCTGCCGCATCGAGCGGTCCGTCGGAGACCCCGATGATGCGAGACTACGTAGTTACCGCAATTCCCTGCGGGAATCACGGATTAACAAGAGCTGGCCGATTTGAGACTATCTCCCGGCGGGGGCGTATCCTTGAGCGCCATGCCCGGCGCGGCCGGACCAGGCAGTGATCACGCCACGATCGTTCAACCAAACGGATTTGGCAATCATGAAGATTTTCAACAACCTTAAAATATGGCTGCGCCTGGTGATCGGCATCGCGGTGATGCTGGTGATCGCCTTCGCCGGGATCATCTGGTGGGTGACGGTGCAGCAGCAGGAGATGGGCATCAAGCAGGCGCGCGACTTCTCGGAGAGCGTCAACCAGATGACCATGGCGGCGATGACCGGCATGATGATCAGCGGCAATATCGCCGATCGTGCGGTCTATCTCGATCAGATTCAAACAACCGAAAATGTCAGAGCGTTACACCTGATCCGCGGCGAAGCGGTCAACAAGCAGTTTGGACCGGGCAAGGCCGACGACAGAAAGGCCGACCCGCTCGAGCAGCAGGTGCTGGCCAGCGGCCAGCCTTATTTCGCCGTGCTGCCGGGCGCCCAGGGGGAGATCCTGCGCGCGGTCATCCCGACCAAGGCGCGCAAGGAATACCTCGGCAAGAATTGCCTGAGCTGCCACGACGTAGCCGAAGGCACGGTGATGGGCGTCGTCAGCATGGATATCTCGCTAAAGAACATCAATGGCGCCGTCAGGGAAGCCACCCTGAAGGTCGTGACGGCCGCCCTGGCGATGCTCGTCCTGGTCGTCGGCTTCGTCTATCTGTTCGTCAGTCGTTCGGTGTCCGCGCCGCTCG